>JBBDSY010000001.1:0-14054 GCA_040904705.1 Nitrospirales bacterium
GAGACTAGCATGCCCGGAGAGGCTATTCAATTTTTAAGTTAGCGCTTATGGGGTTCAACCCCGGCTCTCCGCAGAGCGGGGTTGAACACCCTTCTTCGCCTGATGACGCAAAGATCTTCTGCTGTCGATTGCCTGAATCAGGTGACAAGCAACAAGATGAAAAGCATTGCGGCAAGCAATAAAAACGCGGTCCCAAGGGTTTTCCATTGACCCATCCATCCTTCCACCTCTTCCAGGAACGAGATGGTCCATGTTCGACTTTTGTGAAGAAGCGGATGTGAAGCCAACCCGGATCGCCACGTTTGCCATGCTTCTCCTGTGATGCCATCCCAATGTTCCTTCGTGCGATGGGCCAGCCACTCGATTCCCACAATGAGATCTCCGGGAGGAATGGAGGGGACGGGGATGCGGTCGGAGTTCCGTGTGACTCCCCATACCAAAAGCCCACCAATGAGTATTGGCCAGGAACTTGTCCAGATCGATATTGATGAAAAGGGGAGATTGCCTGTGTCGGTGATCAACTGCAACCGCACGATCCACGCCAATAGTCCACCACAAAGCAGGAGGACTGCCCAGGGCAGCCAGATGCCTATAGGCAACCGGTCCACCGGTTGAAAGCCTGTGCCTTGTCTCCGCGGCCAGGTCTCAAGGAGAAAGCGTCCCATCAGGAGAGTGGTCCCGAATGCGCCCAGCGCCGGCATCCAGGTTAATGGCCCAGTCCAGGGTGCCATGGATGGCGTGGCTTCGAAGATAGCGTTGACCAGTGTCCCGCTGCTGAACGGCGCTCCGGCTAGAGCCAGGGCCGGCATCGTCAGCCCGAAGGCTACCAACCGGTATTGCCAGTCCGGGCCTGTCGCTTTTCTTGCCACGCCCACCCCGAGAAAAAGACCGCCCATCACCAGCGCGTGGTGCAGAGCGTAGAGCACCAGCAAGTGTTCGATACGCAGCCAGACGTCCGGCATGACCATTCCCATCCCGATACCCGTGGTCATCAATCCGGCCTGGCTGATCGTGGTATAGGCCAGGATGGTTCGTGGATTGTGTTGTGTTAATCCGACGACAACTCCGTATAAGAGGGTCACGATGCCGGCGATGATCCAGGCGAGGCCCCATTCGGGCAGGACCTCTCCCCCTAGTGGAAGAAACCGGAGCCATCCCAGAAAACCGGCCATCAGCATCGATCCGCTTAAGACCGCACCGATCGCGGTTGGCGCGGCGGTGTAGGCAAGCGGGATCCATGCATGAAGCGGGAACAGCCCCATCTTGATACCGAATCCGGCTAACAGTAATCCGATAATCAGATTGCGTTCCGGTGCCGCCGCCACCGCCACGGCTGCCGGAATCTGTGAGATGTCCTGGTTTCCTGAAATTGCGGTGATGAGCAGAACGGCTTCAAGCAACAGCGCCTCGGCGGTGACAGCCAGGATGAGATAGATCCGCCCGGCGCGTTTCGCGGCGGTTGTGTTATCGACAATGATGAGGGCATAGGCCGCAAATGTCATGAGGGCATAAAACAGATTGAAGGTCGGCAGATCCTGAGCCATGATTAATCCCAGGATTCCCGTCAACGTGACCAGGTACATGAAGAACAAACGGTGAGAGTTCGAGCCGGCGATGAAGGACGCACGGGCCGAAACCCCTGCCAGTGTCCACACCAAAGCCGTGACGATCATCACGCTTTGTCCCACATCGTCCAAACCCAGGCGTATGCCGATAAACAACCAGGAGACATCAAGTGCGGTATGAGGCGGATTCCACAGGGCCAACACCAGAGCGGGTAATGCCGACCACGGCGCGTACGATATCACCATCGAGCGCAGCCGGGGATAGAGTCCTCCCAGTGCCAACAAAAGAGGCAGAGTAAGAATGACGATCATGATCATGGGACGGTCGATGGGATAAGTGAATGAGGGGTCATGGTGGAAATTCCCGTTCGGCGATCAATTTGGCCCATTCCAAAGGACTGAGCAAGGTGCCCGCAAATAGGCCGACGCCGAGAGTGAACAGCGCCATAAGTACCGCTGGAGCCAGCAGACTGAGTTTGGTTTCAAACCGCTCATTCTTATGAAGGTCCGTCCAGGCGTCGACTAGGGGAGGCTTGAACCATGCCGTATGAAGGATCGGCAGAAAGTAGGCGGCGTTCAAGAGGGCGCTTCCTGTGAGGATAAGCAATGCCCACGACTGGTCCGCTTCCAATGCCCCGAGACCCAGATACCATTTACTGATAAATCCGGCCAGCGGCGGCACACCGATCATCCCTAACGCCGCCAACGAGAAAGCCGCCATGGTCCACGGCATGCGTCGGCCTACTCCGTTCATCTCGCTGATGCGGTGAATGCCCAGGGTCTCGGCCAGATTCCCGGCGCAGAAAAACATCGTGATCTTCATGATGCCCTGGTGCACGAGATGCACGACTCCCCCGATAAGCGCGAGCGGACTCAACAGTCCGACTCCGAGCACAATGTATGACACCTGGCTGATGGTTGAGAAGGCCAGGCGCCGTTTCAGATCGTCTTGCGCCAGAGCACGGAACGATCCGTACAGGATGGTTAACGCCGCAGCCATGGCCAGGGGCGTGAGCAACCCGAGGTCCGCAACCAGGCGAATGCCGAACACATCATAGACCATGCGCACGATACCAAACGCCCCGGCCTTGACCACCGCCACCGCATGGAGCAACGCGCTGACTGGAGCCGGAGCAACCATGGCCACTGGAAGCCATCCATGAAGCGGCACCAGGGCCGCCTTGACGCCAAGTCCGGCAATCAAGAGGACAAAGATGATTCGCAAGGCGGCTGTATTCTGATCTGTCGGGTTCGGTAAGGCGCCCCCCTGGGTGAACTCCACCGGTCCCGCCAGAACGGTCAGCCAGGCGATTCCCGCCAACAGAATGGCCCCGCCGATCAGGGTATAGAACAAATAGATCTGACCGGCACGCAAGGCTGCCGCCGTGCCCCGATGGATGACCAACGGATATGTCGCGAGAGTCAGCATCTCATAGAACACAAAAAACGTCAGCAGGTTTCCGGCCAGGGCGATGCCCATGGTAGCCGTAACGCAGAGACTAAAGAACCCGAAGAATCTGCTCCGGTTAGGTGATTCCTCCAGATACCCGATGGCGTAAATGGTGGTGAGAAACCACAGCCCGGCGGATAATGTCACAAATAATAAGGCCAGAGCATCGGCGCGCAAGACCAGGTCCAGTTCCGGCAGGAAGGGAAGCCGGGTTTCGTATTGACGAGAAAGAAACACCCCTCGAAGCATGATGCTCACCAGCACGAGCTTCACTATCGCCCCGGTCAAATTCAGTACGGTACGCAGGCGGAACTGTTCCTCTTTCAGGAAGAAAATTGCCAGACCGGTCACCAGAGAACTCAGGACCACCAGAAGAGGAAGCCAGTCATCTCCAGTCATCGTATGCCCGTCATAGACGTCAATGGAAAGGGATTGCCGATATGCAACAGGGATAACGGAAACGTGGCGGTCAGTCCGAGCAGGATGGCAAAGACGGCCAATAATAATGGGGCGCATTCCATACTGAACGGGACGGATTGAATGGTGGTGTGTGTGGTGGGTGTGGCAAATGCACGCTTCAAAACGATAAAGGTATATCCCGCCGTCAACAAGCCACCACCAAGAATGATGCCGGCCCACCACCAGTACTCGCCCTCCCATGCAGCAGTCAGCAGCAGCCATTTGGCCACAAATCCTCCACTCGGCGGCAGGCCCATCAGGCTGATTCCGCTTAGCCCAAATGCAAACAGGCTCATGGGGAGAGCTTGCGCGATGCCATCCAATTCGCTGAGACGATCGTGCCCCAGTGCCAGCATGATATTTCCTGCGGCCAGAAACATGGAGGCTTTGGCGAATCCGTGGGCCAGGGCATGATAAATCCCGCCACTCCAGGCCGTTTCTGCGACACTGGCCATTTCGGTTAGTGGAAACAGCAGGAAGAGATAGCCGATTTGGGCCACCGTGGAATAGGCCACCAACAATTTCAGCCGTTCCTGGCGGAATGCCTGTAACGATCCCCAGACAATGGCTCCCGCCCCCAGAACCCCCAGTAATTGGCCGGCTGAGGGAGACACATGAGGGTCGAATACCTGGAACCAGAGCCGGAGAATAAGATAAAAGGGCGCTTTCTCCACCAGCCCCGAGAGGATGGCGCTGACGGGAGAGAGGGCGTTCGCCTGAGCGGGCGGCAGCCAGCCGTGCAATGGGAACAGTCCGGTCTTGAACAGGAGACCGACGGTCATGAGGGTCATGGGTATCCAGGTGTGAGGACCGGAGGTGATGACCCGACTCAGTGCAGCCAGATCGAGCGTCCCATAAGTGGCGTATAATAATCCCACGCTCAGCAAATACATGAGTGACCCGAAAAAGGAGACCAGCAGATACCGCATTCCGGCGATGAGAGCCCCGGACCGGTTGGTCAACGTCATGAGCATGGCGCCCGACAGGCTGAGCAGTTCCAGCGTGACATACAGGTTGAACAGGTCCGCCGACAAAAACAGTGCATGGAGCGATGCCCACAGAAAGAACCAAAGGGGCCAAAAGCGTTTATGCGTGACCGTCATTCGGCCGGACCCGGTGTCTGCAGTCTTCCATTGATGATTCAGATAATGCCAGGCATACACGCTGGTCGGAATCATCACGGTAGTGCTCATGATCACCAGCAGGACCGAGAGACCGTCCGCATACCAATCGATGCCCAATGGGGCGCCCCAGCCGCCCAGTGGATACCGAAAAGGCCCGTGGACCCACACGTGATGAGTGAGTCCACTCACAGGGAGGAGGATCGCTCCGCACCCCAGGGCTATGACCCATGGCATACGGCGGGTACTCGACAGAATGGAAAGGCAGGCCGCAATCAACGGGACCAGGATGGCTCCGGCAGTCCAGGTCATAGGGAATCGTCTCCCGGCTGGGCAGACTCGTGACAGTCTTGTGGAGGCCTTCCTTCGCCGGGAAAGGACGTTCGACCGGTTTCGGTATGAATTCGTCGGATCAGAGCCAGAGAGAGGGCGGTAGCGCTGACGGAGACCACAATGCCCGTCAGCACCAAGGCATGCGGGATCGGATCAGGAGTCGGCCCTGGGGCGCGTAACGCGATGGCCACCAACACCAGAAAGGTCCCGCTTCCCATAATGTTGAACGCGAGAATTTTTCGAAGGAGATGTGGACGCGCGATGAAGGCATAGAGACCTAGTCCGAACAACATGACCCCCGTCAACCCGAATAATTGGAATTGACTCACGGATCCTTCCTCGCGAGGATGTTTGGAGATTGGGAAGGGGAAGTGCCGAGGAATAACGTGGCCAAAATCAACCCAATGGAGACCGTGAGGGCGGCTTCGATCAACAGAATCAGTATGCCTGCCTGGTCGCGAGGATATTCAAGAAAGTGTCCCCCCATCGCGATCCCCCAGATTCCCACGCTCAGGAATAGTGCAAAGCCGAAAATCAGGACCACACGAAACCACGTTCCCTGGAACCAGCCGGAGAGAGGCAGCCCTGCTAAGAAAACCAGGACGGCTGCCGCACCAAGAATGGCTCCGCCTTGAAAGGCACCCCCGGGGGCATGGGAACCGGCCCACAGCAAATAGCCGGCGGTCAACACCATCAAAGGCACGACGAGACGAACCAGCGCCTGCAAAATCGGTCCGGGAGCAGGAATGGAGCCCGGACGGAAATGAGGAGGATGGGGCAGGGTTTTCATGCCCAAAGCCGCGACAAGCAGAACTCCGATTTCCAGCAACGTGTCGTATCCGCGAAAATTCAAAAGGACGCCGGTGATGGGATTGGTCACCCCGGTTTCGGCCATGTTCCGGTGAATGGCCTCCACCAGATGGGTTGGGGCGGCGGGGAGGGAAAGTACAGTTACTCCCAACGTAAGAGTCAGGGCAAGCGTAAGGAGGAATATCAGGAATCGAGGAAGAAAAACCCACCATGGCTTATCTTGGCTCATTGTCCTGGTTCTCCTGCGTGTGAGTGGGGTCCGGCTGATGACCCGAGCCGCGTGGCGAACTCAGGTGGCTGAGCGTGGTCAAAAACAAGACACCGGTCAGACCGGCGCCAATGGCGGCTTCGGCCAGCGCGATATCCACGGCTTCCAGCCGGACCCACGTGAACGCCATGATCAGGCCGGTGGTAATAAATAGGACAATGGCCTTGAACAGGTCGGTGATGGACAGGACTTGCCAAGCCAGCAAGACCAATGTGATCGCCAGGATCCAGTCGAGTAGCCATGCCTGTTCGTTCATTTCTGTCTCCATGGCCGGATTCCGGCGCGAAGCGCGGTTCGCGCGATCAGATGGCAGGTGGTGGCGCTGGCGAGCAGCGCCAACAGCCAAATCAGCAGCAGTTGTAATGCGGCAGCGACCGACTCGGCCTCCAGCGCCAGCCCTGCCGCCAGAAACCCCAGCCCGACGTTGTCGGCCTTGGTCAAGGCGTGCAACCGGGTATACACATCCGGAAATCGCAATAACCCGAGAGTGCCGGCGAAAAAAAACATCGCACCCACGAACGTGAGGATCAACGCTACCCAATCAACAAGTGTCACTGACGTTCCTCCTGATCCTCATCGGCGGCCCCGCCCCAGACGCGCCGAACGAACGCCACGGTAGAGACTGTGGCCAGGAGCGCAAAGATCAAGGCCACATCCCGAAGGGCGGGCCGGTTGAGGGCTTGGGCGAACAATATCAGGATGGCTACTGACGTTGTGCCGAACAATTGTACCGCCAGCATAGAATCGGCAGGAGTCGGTCCGCGATGGATGCGGACGAGGCCCGCGATCAGATTCAAGACCAGAAATATTTCCAGCCCCAAATACCAATTACTCATGAGCGCTCTCCCCTGAAGGAGGTTTCCCTGAGAGCTGAATGCCGAAGAGTCGAGCTACCAGGGATTCCAGGTTTTGCAAATCTTTCATGATGGGACGGCGTGCATCAAGGACATGAATCGTCAACCGGTCGCCGTCCAGGTCCGCGGCAAACGTGCCTGGCGACAGGCTGGTCGCATTCGTGAAAAAAATCCTGGCAGGTCCGTCGGGCAACCGCAGGGGGTACACGACCAGGCTTGGCGCAAGCGGGCGCCTGGGATGAAACGCCGGAACCGCGACCTCAAATCCTGCACGCCATGAGGACCAGAGGAACAGAGGCAAGAATCGGGCGAGTCCCAGCAAGCGCCACCGCCAGAGGTCATGGGCCTTTAAAAGCAAACTTGCTCCCGTGGCGAGCAGGATCACGGGAATCCCGACGATCCATGAACCTGTATGGCCGCCGGTCAGGACCCACCACAGTACTGTCATAAGGATTACAGTCGGGAAGGCTCCGGAAAGAATGGATCGTGGGGACGAGGCATATTCCGTGTTTCTAGATATCGGCATCGTCGTCAGTGGCGGCGCAGTCGGTGGAACGTTGTCTCCACCATTTCAAGTACAGGATCGATCCCCGTGCAACAGCGACATGAACTTTGAGGTGAAAAACTCGGCCTGTGTGAACAGAAGTGGAAGGTTCAGCGCTCTAACGCTCAAGCCTTCAAAGGGAAATGGTATCTGAACGATCCGACGTGATCAACAAGAGAACGAAAGTAACAAGATTTGCTTTTTTTCTTTGGATATCGGATATTGGAGGTACGGAGGAAACCGATGCAATTCACAATAACCATTACGCGAGACGAAGACGATATGTATATTGCTGACTGCCCCGCCATTCCAGGCTGCATGAGTCAGGGCAAAACTGAAGAAGAAGTCCAGAGAAATATTCAAGATGCGATCAAGCAATGTCTGGAAGTGCGATCAGAGAAGGGAATGCCCTTGACGGTGACAACGCGTCAGGTTGAAGTCATCGTGTAATGCCCCGGTTCCGGTTCTCCGACCTGCCGAAGTTGTCAAAATCTTTCGAAAACTGGGGTGGGATGTCGCTCGTCAACGGGTAGTCACATTATTATGACTAAACCGGGCCATATCGCGACTCTTTCGATACCCGAACATTCTGAAGTCGCGCGGGGAACTCTTCGGGGACTCATTTCCATGGCGGGGCTCACCGTAGATCAGTTCCTCGAGGTACTCAACAAATAGTTACACAATGGCCGGCGAACTGGTTGCCAAGCCGACGGAAGGTCCGGACCGCCAAAATCGGGCTGCATCGCGGATAAGGTCAGGCTTAACATTTGACCTGCTTACCTTCTCCCATCAGTCCGTTTCACTGCACGGCTCACGCTCGCATAGCTCACCTCTCAATGCTCACTCACTTGATTTAGCGTATGTGCCCACTCATGCTTTGGTCACGGGTCTTATCTCGATCAACATAGAGAGGGTCAGGCCTTACGTTTGACATTTTGTCTTCTCCCTTCAGCCTGTTTCACTGCCCGGCTCACGGTCGCATAGCTCACCCCAAAATGCTCACCCACTTGAGTCAAGGTATAGTGCCCACTCCAATACGCCTGAGCCATGCTTTCGTCTCGGATTTTATCTCGTCCAACAAAGTGGCGCAACGGTTTTACGGGGGACTGTTTTTGCTTTTTGGGTATGTCCTTGAGTGATTGTTCAGGATTGAGCTTGCGTTGCATGTCATGGCAACGTCATCGTTACCCAACTCAATCCGGTTCTTCAACTGTTGCCAAGGGGAAGGGTGCCCTCGACCGGCCTTGAACGAAATCCCGGTAGCGTTGCTGTGCGACGTTTTTTGTGTTGGCAAATCCGGCAAGTATCCATTCCGTTGTGAAGCAGGCATCGCGTTTCTCATAGCCGGCTGTTGCGCGATAGCTGCTCCAGCGCCACTCTCCGGCACTGCGCACCATATGTGCCCGTACAGGATTCAAGGCAATGTAACGCGCCAATTCCAGCAGGTAGGTATCTTTCTGCACCAAGATGGCTTTGAATCGACCTTGCAATACGTGCCCAACGCGCTGATGCTGACGGTTGAAATATTGCTTGTACGTGCCGTTGAGATACTTCATCCCCTTGGACAGGGTTGGCTTACTGGTTTCAATCAACAGATGATAGTAATTATCCATCAGGCAATAGGCATGACAATACCAGTCATAGCGATGGACCGTATTCTGCAACACCATCAAAAATTGTTGACGATCTGTAGCATTGCTATAGATCGCTCCCCGAGCGTTTCCACGTGCTGTCACATGATACAGCGCCCCGGCAAATTCAATGCGTAAAGGTCTTGCCATCCGTGCATCCTCTGTGTGTATTGGAACGTATCGCAGACTAAAACAATAGGACATGGATGGCATATGTAAGGCCTGCCCCCTTCGGCATCAGGGAAGAGAAGCCTTGGCACTGCGTGATGTGTGTTTGTCAGGATTTCCCCTATTCCCCTTGCATTTGGCATACTGGTTAACTGATGGACACGAGAGCTTATGCCGGTTCAACGAGCGAGCTCTGATCATGCAGTGACGTATGGTCAACGAGATGTGTCTCGTCGCTGTCCCGGTCGATGATCAAAGAATTGTAGAATTGGTATTTAAAGCCAAGGCAGAAAAAAAATCTCATCTGCCTATCATGAATGGCAATGATCGACATGACGGAATTCAAGCCTGATGAAGTCATGAACGGCTATCCACCCATCGAGGATCACGGACTGATCGAAGAAGGCGTGAAGGCTGCCCTGGTCAGGTTGGATGGCGCGATTGACTGGCTCTGTGTGCCTCGTTTTGATTCGTTCACGCTACTTTGCCGCCTGCTGGATGGCCGGCGTGGGGTGGCATTGATCATTGCACAGGTAGGGATAGTTGAGTCCCGGCTATATTATGAGCTGAATACAACCGCCGCGTTTGCAAATCGGGTCGGTGCAGGAAAGGGGCGTGTCTCCTGGGTAGTTGGGTAGTTTCTGTCTGGTGGATAATCTGGCAGGGCAAGCCTGGGGAATAGTTCCCCGGAGTTCTGCCACCATTGGATCACACCCGAAACTATGAAGGCCGGCTCTGCCGGGTGGGCCATCAACCGGTGCATTGTTCGAGTTATTCACAACAATATACAGGGGACCAAAACATGGCGTCATCATACAAGATCGTACATATCATGGCAGGGTTGCTGCTGCTGTTGATCCCAGCGTGCTCCGATTCATCCACTGATTCTGTTTCCAAAGCCCCCGTTGTCGAGCAGCCGGGGTTCACGGGAAATGTATCGGGTGCTGTGAGCGGCGAAATATCAGGACCGGGTGTTGCGACATACCTTCCTCCGCAAGATACGATTGACGGCGTTCGTCCCGGATATTATTTGATTGCCAATGCCCGCGGAACAACTGAATTATTGATTACCTTCAGAATCCCTGCTGGAACCAAGGCTGGGACCTATCAATTAGTGACGGTCGATCCAATGGAGCTGGGAGAAAAATTTGAAGTGCGGATTGAGGGTACAGTAGACGGCAAGCCCGTCGCCTTTGGGTCCAATACGGAGGGAACCCTGACGTTGGATATTTTTCCCGAAGATGGAGAAAAGCTAGCCGGAGCCAAAATCGAAGGCTCTTTTCAATTTGCGACTCAGGCCCCTGAGGGAGACAGTCTTTCACTCAGCGGGACATTTGAATTTCTCGCATAGCATGGAGAGAGAGTTTTTGAATTGATCGTGTGGAGGGGCTGCCTGTCTGGTTTCACGACTGATGATCAACAAACGATAGCCTGGATACACGCAGCTCTTCTGCCATTCCGGTGTTATGAAGGCTGATGCGGAGCGCACGAAGGTACGCCAATCTCAGATCTTCGTGAATGTCTGGCTATTCAAAGGACGGCCATATTCAACCCCGCATCTTTTCCAAATAAAGAATGGGGGCGGGGAAATGTCATCTACCGGGGAGGTCACACATGGATGCTTTAGTATTGCTGGGCGGATTGGCGATCATTATCGGTGTGATCGGCGTCATTGTGCTGTTAAAAGGCCGGAAAAAACGATCTCAATGAACTCGCTGTTGCTGGAAATCGCGAAGGAGGAAAATTTTTTCTTCGATACCGGCCGGGCTGAACAGTTGGGTGTTGTCGAATGACATTCAACCGGGAAGTGATGTTCAGGACAAGACGGTTGCTTCCGCGTCAGAGTTTATCGAAAAGAACCTGCGAACCGAATGCATCCAGGGCGTACAATCGGGTAGCCGGTATGGATGGAGAGGAGGTTTCGTATGGCAGACGGTGAATTGGTCAACCGGCCTTTGGTGAAAGCCTGGATCTGGTGGGCACTTATCTGGTTGACGTTGTTCCCGATCGTCGGGGTCTTGGTCTCCATTAAATTTCACAATCCCGGTTTTCTGGACGGGATTCCCTGGCTGACGTTTGGCCGGATACGGCCGGTTCACGTCAACGGCGTGATCTTCGGGTCCTTCTCGACGGTTTTCCTTGGCATGCTGTATTACATCGTTCCCCGTCTGTGCGGAGTCCGGATGTACAAGGAAGAATGGGGCTGGGGATTACTCTGGGCGTGGAATGCGCTCCTGATCGTTTCCTCCCTATCCCTGCTGATGGGCTACAACCTGGGGCTTGAAGCGGCGGAATTCGAATGGCCCCTGAACATCCTGCGGTTCATCATTCTGGGACTGATCACGATGCAGGTGCTAGTCACGGTCTTCCGGAGGCAGGAGCAACGATTCTATGTCTCCTTGTGGTACACCACCGCTGCCCTCATCTGGACAGCCATGAATTTGATTCTCGGCAATGCCCTTCTTCCCTATGCCGATGACATCGCCGGGGTCAACAGCGCGGCCATGCACGGTTTGTATATCCATTATATCGTCGGCCTGTGGATTACCCCGAGCGGCCTGGCCTTGATTTATTACTTCTTACCGCTGAGCGCCAAAAATGCGCTCTTCAGCCATAAGCTGTCGTTGTTAGGATTCTGGGGCCTGGCGTTCTTTTATCCCTTTGTCGGCACCCATCATTATCTCTACAGCCCGATTCCTCACTGGACACAGACGATTTCGATTGTGACCAGCATGTTGCTGATCATTCCGGTCTGGACAGTAGTCGTGAATTTTTTCGGCACGATGATGGGGCGCTGGGGAGCGGTGGCCGGTGGTGGTGGTGCCGACAATTATGCCGCCAAGTTTCTTATGCTCGGGGCGGTTTATTATCTTCTGGGTTGCTTCCAGGGCTCCATCGAAGCGCTACGCCGGATGCAGGAGCTGACCCATTTCAATGATTTTGTGATTGCCCATTCCCATCTCACCGTCTTCGGGACGTTCATCGTATGGGCGGTCGGTTCCGCCTACTACGTGTGGCCACGGGTGACCGGACGGAAATTGTGGAGCGACAAGCTGGCGAGCTGGCACCTCTGGCTGACCATCGGCGGATTTACGGTCATGGCGGTGGGACTTTCTGGAGCCGGCTTCGTCCAGGGTTCGATGCTGGAACACGGGGCCAACTTTGTGGATACCGTCAAGGCGATGAAGCCTTGGTGGGTGCTTCGAACGGTGAGCGGTGTCGTCATGGATCTGGCGCTCTTGTTGATGCTCATTAATTTCTATAAAACCGCGCGTGAGGGGGAGCCATTGGAGAAGGAGGTGTTCGAGGCATCCAGGCCCGCAGATACGCCGATCCAGGTCGTCGCCAAGGGGAGTTGGATCGAGAGCCCCTCTACGGTGCTTCTGGTCGCCGGGTTCGGATTTTTCTTCCTAGCCGTCGGTGTTCAGGGGGTGACACCTTGGCTTATGGCCGAAACACGGACGAGTCTGGTGGAGGATGTCGTGACCGGAAAAGAGATCCAGGTTGCGGACTATACGTCGGATGAACTTCATGGGCGTCAGGTGTATATCCGTGAGGGGTGCTGGTATTGCCATTCGCAGTATGTGCGGCCGGTCACGGGCGAATCGTTTCGCTGGGGGCCGGTGTCGCAGGCGGGAGAATATGCCCATGATCGTCCCCATCTGTTCAGCACGAGGCGAATCGGGCCGGATCTTACCCGTGTGGGGCGTAAGTATGGCGATGACTGGCATGCCGCTCATTACTGGTCGCCGCAGGAAGTCGTTCCGGACTCGATTATGCCGTCGTTTCCCTGGCTTTTCGAGGAACCGGAAGACGGCGAGGCCCCTGAGCTCAATAAAGACGGCAAAGCCCTTGTCGCATACGTTCAAAAGTTGGGAACGGGCATTGGCGATTGGCGGGAAGGGTTCGTGTCCACGCCAATCGCGTCGGGACAGGCTCTCAATGTCAGCCCCCAGGCGCGGGAAGACCTACTCACGCTCGGAAAGACCGTCTATGAGCGGCGCTGTATCGGCTGTCACGGTGAAAATGGAGATGGCAAAGGTCCGGCTGCGCGGTTCATGAACCCATTACCCCGTGACTTCACCAAGGGGATTTTCAAGTTCCGGTCAACCCCGGGCAAGGATTCGTTGCCCACCGATGTGGATTTATATAGTACGATTACCCACGGATTATGGGGAACGGCGATGCCGTCCTGGCAGGAAATTTCCGCCAACGAACGCCTGGCGGTGATTCAATATGTCAAGACGTTTTCGGATCGCTGGGAAAAGGAAGCAGTTGGACGTCCCATTGCCATGCCTCCTGAACCGCCAATTACGGCAGAGTCCTTGGAGAAGGGACAGACTCTCTTTACTGCCAATTGTATGATTTGCCATGGAAAAAACGGTGAAGGAGATGGCCCGATGCTCCCGGCCTTAAAGGATGTCTGGGGTGAGCCGGTGGTTCCGGCCAATTTTACGTTGCCGGCCGGAGTGTCGGGCGGGGTGAAGCTTGGACATAATAGTGAACATATTTTCAAAACCGCCATGACTGGCATCGGGGGAACGCCGATGCCGGTGTTCGAAGAACACCTCAAGCCGGAGGAAATCTGGGACATTGTTCACCATGTCCAATCGTTGCGGGTTGACGCTCATCAAGCCGAACTGATGGAGGCCGGCCTTAAGGAGGGTGATGTGGAGGATGCACGCAAAGCCATCTGGGCTGATCTGTCGCCGGCAGCCCGTCGAGGGAACCTTGATGTCGAGGCCTTGCAAGCGCGAACGTCTTCCCAGGAATCTCAAACCGAACCACATCCGTAATTTTTAGGCTCCTCTGAAGAATTTGTGGGTAATGATTAGAGGGCTTGAGGCTGTG
>JBBDSY010000002.1:0-64945 GCA_040904705.1 Nitrospirales bacterium
TTCCTTGCGGGAGTTTGAGCGAATCATGGAAAATGCTTTTTTCAGCAAGCCCTACGTAGTTTCGTTTTTGCACCCCAAGGAGGACTCACCCCAGAACAACGAGTTATTTTGGATAAGGGTCGGGCAATAGTTTCCTGTGTTCGATACGGTCAGACCTACGCAGCATCTAGAAAAATACTTTATCCAAGACGAATTTTGGAAACGCTTAAAGACAGGAAAAAATTCAAGAAGGGTCACCCCGATCTCTTTGACCAATATGGTTTACTCGTTGAGAAACTAATCGGCCATCCAGTTCAGGAAGCAGATGGAAAATGGAATT
This sequence comes from Nitrospirales bacterium, assembly GCA_040904705.1. Lineage (GTDB taxonomy): Bacteria > Nitrospirota > Nitrospiria > Nitrospirales > UBA8639 > Nitrospira_E. The sequence continues at coordinate 320 of JBBDSY010000002.1, forward strand.
TCCACATTGATGATACTACAGAGAACATGAAGGCTCTCCAAGTGGCAATTGAAATGATCGAGTATGGCGCAACACCTTCAGCTCATCTTGACCCTGAGGCTGAGAATGAATTGATGTGGCCAACCGGCTATTTAAGTCCAGTATCAGCAAGACCAAAAATAATCAAGGAAATAAATGTATCAAAAGAAACTCGGACCGAAATAATTCGCCAAATGGCAAATCTCGCAAGAGGGATAACCACATAATGGGCAGTATGGACCGTGACATAGAATTAAAGCTTCGCCTCAGACGGATATTGTTTTGCCAGGGTTACTGGAGTCCAATCGAGGTTGAACTCAGTCATTTTGAACCTCAGGCCAAGGGTGTGAAGCGCCTTCCGCTCACCGATCTTGATGTGCTCGGCATTCGCTTTGATCAATTGTTTGTCCGACATCGTATAGTAGGAGATTGCAAGAGTGGTAAGACTGTTTCAGATATAGGAAGAGTATTTTGGTTGAAGGGCGTGAAGGATTATTTTGGCGCGGATCTGGGTTACTACATACGTCCTCAAATTGACATACATGCCCGTACGATTGCTCCAAAGCTAGGCCTGCGGACCCTAAACGAGTCTGAGCTTGGCGTTCTTGAAAAAACCATCGGAGTGGATAGTCTGCAAATTCCTTTTGCGGACTTGTCAACTTATAAGTCTATTGAAGAAATGTGGGGAATTGGAGTCGCTAAAGGCGACAAACCAAGCAAAGAGCAACTGAAACTGAAGAAGGTCTACTCCTATTTATCATATCGTTATTGGTCAACGGAATTTCACCGAAACCTTCTCCAGATCGTTGAGTTATTTCAGGACATAGCTGATTCATTGAGGCCACTAGACCCCAAACACATTCTACTTGCCTACATCGGATCAGAAAGGTTTGCACATTGTCTCTTGGAAATTGCGACATACGTTGAAGGGCTTGGTGCCGCCGACATACGGAAGTATGTTCGGCTCTATCTATACGGCGGGGGTCTTGGATTAAAAGAGAAGGAAAAATTTTTTGAATTGCTGCAACTAGTGACCGGATCGAATGAGCCTCTTGATCCGCCTTATTTTGAGGAACTTTTAGAGTTAATAGGAAGGCTAATTCGAAATCGTGACGGCGCTTGCGATGTTCTTCGGCATATAACGGCTGCATATATTCACTGTGCATTCCTTGGGAATTCTGCATTTCCATCAATCGGCATAGGGGGAACCAATACATCTGCAATAGTGTTAGCTAAGGATATATGTTTTACCTTTGCGAAGTTAACTGGCATTTCACGTTCACTATTTAGCGCAATGGACCCCCTCTAATTGTGGCGCTTCATGGTTCAGAAACAAAAAATATTCAGTGACGGCAAGGGACCAAAAAAGAGTAAAGTGAAAAAAAAGAGTAATGAAATCTGGTTGAAGGTAGGATTGCTAGAATCAGGAAGGTCTTTTGACCAAGCATTGCGAACCCGTCTGTGTGAGTATTATCTCGCTTTTCGTCCAAGCTCACCATGATCGAACACGAGCGCCGAGAGAGCGTTGAAGACCGGCAATAACGACAAAGCTCGCGTGTGTGGCCGTAGCACTTGGCGATGAGGCCTGTTTGTAAATGTTATTCAATGGGGTGTTAGGGCCCATCTTTGGTAGATTAACCAGGACTATTCCATGCAGATTGGAATTCATGAGGCTATTGCACAAATAGTTACCTTGCCACGGAGTCGAATCATTTTTAATTACATCTTCCACCAAAAAAAAGGCGGACAGGGGATCGGGTCTTGCAATGCAACATTGCGGAGCTCGTTCGCCCCAGTGGTCAGCTAGTTCGGTTTGTTGTGCGTCGGTGGAACCCACGGGTAGAGGCGAGGAATTCATTGTTCTCAATGGAGCTTTCCCCTGGCCTTGCATACGACCCTGCCATTGTGGCTCATTGCCTCGTCACGAGACTTTGATTCTGTCTCAAATTTCCCACGGACAGAACCTTAGGGGCCAGTCTTTATTAGCAAAGGACCTCATTCTGGGCTCTGAAAACTATTCCTCTACTGATGTTGGGACCTGGTGTCATTTTTGGGTGAGTATCGAAGGATAAAGGAGCCCGCATCCTTGTGGTGTATCATCAGCACGGTTAGGATGGTACTGGGATAAGAAGCCCCTCCCAGACGGAGACTGGCATTCCATCCCACTGACAACCTGATGATCAGTGTTCCTCTCTGCAAATCATTTCTGACATCTCCTTGGATTCGGGCACTGCTCGCTTGGCAATAGTCGTCACCTGCAAAAGGCGCACTTCTTGGAAGGCTTCATTCCGTTGGTTCGCCATTGCCGAAGAAAGACCTATATAGACTTTTCGCGCTGACTCTGACCATTTAGGGTCAATTGGGGATCCTTTAAAGGCTGCTTCTGCAGCTTTTTTTTCATCATAGGTTAAAAGTCGATTGAGTTGTTGCATGACGATCCTCCATGTGTTTTTAACGATGAATGGCGAGGAGTCCTTAACAAGCTGGCAGAGTTCCGATACTCAATTGGGCGAAGTCCATGATGGCTTTCTCCTTGTTCTTGAGTCGTTCCCTTCTTGCTCTTGGTTCATGTGAGAGCAACCTTAATGCCATGTATTCACTCGACTCGGACTGCCTACCCCAATGCTGGTAACTGATTGATTTCATGAAAGAAACAGAAAGATGGAGAGAAGAAAAGGTTTCAGCACTCATGAACAGTGAGGTACCAAAACATATGAGCATGTCTAAATCATGACACGTACCGGCTGGTGTGGCCAGTAAATCTAGAGTGAGCAGGTGATTGGGACGTCAAGGTAGATTGCCATAGGTGGCAATTAACACACTTCTTCAAGAATTGGCAGCAACGTTCGACGGAAACTGGCGGAGTGAATGCGGAGTAGGCTCGAAAGATTCTTTATTCACAACCTTGGCGATTAATCGTCGCTTTCCCCATCACTGTCACCCCCTGATCATCGCCACCCCCCAATACGGTGGTACCTTCTTTACTCGATGCCAGATGCGCCTTGCAGTGCAGATTGATGGTAGTGGAAGCCATCACATTCACCTTGGAAATCAAACAGTACCAGCCGTTGGGGTTCATCAAGGTCATGCTGGACCCGGTCATGATACTGACATTTGGATGGATCAATACCAGTTCCGGTTTTTCGGTGGGAACGGATTCATTGATGTCATCACCAATCCCAAAGATCTTCACCCCCCCAGACACCGATCGATACGAAGGATTATTCGTATCGAAGGGATGGTCTGGCCAGGAGGATAAGCAGGCTCGCACTGCTTCGAGATTGGCTGATGCCAAATTTGGAAGTAAGAATGTGCAGAGTAGAACGATAAAGAACGTGATTCGTTTCATATCTGAATTCTCCAAGTTATTGTTATCGCCATTCCATTTCGCTCATCCGTTTTCTCACGCACGCGGCTCATCAGAGATACAGAGGGTAAGCATACAAAACTTGGAAAGGGGAGTCCAATGTGAGTCAAATCATTCACCGGCTGCAAGAATTGGCACGGGGTTTCAATTAGCGGCGGACCAAACGAATCCAGCGCCACATATTGACCAGGCTAAACAGTGAAGAGGCAACATAGGTCAACGCGGCCGCTTTGAGAATGCGTCTGGCGCCCTCCATATCCGTAGGGGCCAAATATCCACCTTCTTCAAGAATTGGTAATGCCCGACGGAAGCTGGCATTCCATTCCACTGGGAGTGTGATGAGATGGACCAGGGCCGACACACTCATGGTGCCAATGGCCACCACCAACACGGCAAGACCCACCGCAGGAATGCGCGTAATCCCCGCCAAGATGGGCATGCCCAACATCAAGTAGGATCCCGCTTTTTCCGCTTTCTGGGCAAATTTGATTAAGTGTGTCCGGTCTTTCAGAAGCGCATATCCATCATGATCTTGCAAGGCATGCCCCACTTCATGGGCCGCGATGACCGCAGCGGTCAAGGATTTGCCATTGTAATGCTGCGGCAGCAGGCCCACGAGTTTGGTTTCAGGATTGTAATGATCGCCCATGGGCGTCGGTTCGACGCGCACCTCTTGCAGCCCAAATCGATTCAGTAAATGGCGTGCCAGTTCACCGCCCGTTCCAGGCCAATCTTCACGCGGTTGCCGGTATTGCCGGAACACCCACCACACCCACAACTGGGGACCTAGCACCAGCGCTATCAAAATGATGGAGATGAAGATCAGTCGCATATAGAAGGATACTCGTCAAAAGCAAGAAGGAGAAAGTTTGCGCGATACAGGATTCAAGAATGGACAGGGTGCGGCCCAGAGATGGGAACGCCGCTGGCGGACCCTTCGATTTTACTCAGAGGATGCTTTTTCAACAGCTCCGGTCAAGAAGAACAACTGACAACAATTGGGGGGCTATCATCCGGGGCTGGCATGGCATAAGCCTCCATTCCTGACTGTTCCGTAAAAGGATGACTCAGCAACTCCAATAGTCGGTCGATCTCAGAATAGTCTTTTTCTCGTGTTGCCAGCTGAATCGCGCGTTCTGCCAGATGATTTCGTAGTACATATTTTGGATTCACCTGATCCATGCGAACCTTCCGTTCGTCATCCTGACTTTTTTCAGCCAGCAATCGTTCACGATATCGGCCAGCCCAATCATCAAACGCCTCCCGATGGAGAAAAAAATCACGAATGGTTGAATTGACGGCGGGAGCCTCCTGCTGAAAATCCCCCAAGGCTCGAAAGAATGTGGTGTAATCCGTTCTGCTGGAATCCATCAGGTTCAAGAGATCCGTCACCAATTTGTCATCGCCCGCATGGCCTTCGGCCAATCCAAGCTTGGCTCGCATCAATTCCGCATATTTCTCAAGCATGGCCTGTTCATACAGTTGCGGCGCCATTTTCAGGGCCTCTTCATCTATTAAGAGAGACAAGGTCTGGCCCAGCGCTCGAATATTCCAATAGCCGATATCCGGCTGGTGTTGAAACGCATACCGGCCTTGATGATCGGAATGGTTACAGATAAAAGTGGGATCATAGCGTTCCATGAACCCATACGGGCCATAATCCATCGTTAAGCCTAAAATAGACATGTTGTCGGTATTCAGTACGCCATGCGCCCAACCCACCGCCTGCCATTGGGCCACCAGATGGCCCGTTCGCCTCGCCACTTCATGCAACAGGCGGGCGTAGGGATGATCCGACTCTCGGACATGGGGATAATGCTGGTCGATCACATAGTCGGCTAAGAGTTTTAGGTATTCATGCTGGCGTCGATAAAAAAAGACTTCAAACGATCCAAACCGGACATGGGAGGGAGCCATACGCAATAGCATCGCTCCAGGTTCCGGCTTTTCACGCCAGACGATTTCTTCACCGGCCACAATACACAAACTCCGTGTCGTGGGAATGCCCAGGGCATGCATGGCTTCCCCACACAGATATTCCCGGATTGTGGAACGTAGGACAGCCCGCCCATCCCCATCGCGCGAAAACCGCGTGAGTCCTGCTCCTTTGAGTTGCAATTCCCACGGTTCCCCCTGTTCATTCCTGACCTCACCCAGCATAATCGCTCGTCCATCGCCGAGCTGGGGAACATAATGTCCGAACTGGTGCCCCGAATAGAGCATGGCAATCGGATCACTCCCAGGCAGCAATTTGGCTCCACAAAAATATTCCGCAAAGTCAGGTCGTGTGAATTCGCCAGGATCTAAATTCAGCAGCTCGGCAGCCTGAGGATTCACACTCACGACATACGGCTTGGGAAACGGGGTGGGCTTTACTCGCTCAGAAAACACGTCGGGCAATGCGGCATAGGTATTGTCAAAGGTCAGTTTTTCGAGTGTATTCATCTTGGTATTATCCCCGGTAACCCGTCCTTCCACAAGCTGTGGCGTCATCTAGCTGGTGCCCATGTTGCGTGTTATGGTTAGAAAAGGGAATGCTGCCCTTGAAGGAAAGTCCGTGGAAGCAGGCCTATCCTTTGAGAAATTATGTCTCAACCTGCCAAAATTCCTGGGAAACGCCTGAATTATTTCTTGCTAATGGGTGTGATGGTTATGAGCGTCACTGGGTGTTCACAAGATCAGCATGATCATCCCAACCTCACCACAGGAGAACAACGGTTTAACTATCATTGTGCCGAGTGTCATGGCCTGAAGGGAACAGGAACCCTTTTTGGTGGGGTTCCGGCCATTATCCTTACGAAAAAAAGCCCAGGAGAAATTAGCGCATACATTTCCTCCGAAACTGGGCATAAAAAGGAAATGTCTGTCTTTCGTACCATGCCAACTGATGAAGCCCAGGCTATCACCGATCACTTAATCACCTTGAAAAACTCCTTCGATAAAAACGGCTCACAAATTAAACAGTTACTCATCCAGCCCTAGAACCACCACGCGTACGGTTCGTTGACCGTTTCACCTCGTGCTCCACACCACCCTCTCTGAGACCCAGCCATCATCATCTGAGGCAGCTGGGAATCGTTTGCCATGAATGGGTGACCGCCCTATGTATCTCTTTCGATTCAATTGTGTGTCGCTTTGTCTCACGAAACAGGATTAACTTGGTTGGAAAACTATAAAACCCTGGTGTTTTTTGGGATTTTACTTGGGTAAATGGTGGCCCTGTTTTTGCTTATTTATCTTTGTATCGTGTACATGGTTCAATAACATAGCATGAGATTGGAGCAGCATATGACTTGGATGTGTGCATGGTGTCAGCAAGAAGGCCAACAAGGAATTCCCAAGCCAAGCCAAAACGGTCCATCCGATCACGTATCTCATGGCATTTGCCGGGATCATGCACTCGGGCTTCGCCGTACGTACAGTCCAAGTCTGATTGGGAAACCAGTCGCGTCGTCAGTTCGTTCCAGCTATATTCCAAGCCACCACTGATCTTTCCTTTCATGGCCTATTTGGGCTTCGCCTGTTTTTCCAGCATTGTGGAAGTAAGACTGCCTGAAACCGTCTTAGGCGTTTCTAACAACTTTAACGGGTTATGAACCAGCCGTGAAAGGCAGAAGGGTCAAGAGGCGGAAGAGAAAAGTTGGGAAGCCTAATTCAAACGCTTTAATCGGTTCTTGACCATGACGGTTCCCAAGTGAGGCAAGCGGGAGGCTCGTCGATAATCAAACCAGGCATAGACCAACACCCCCATGACGAGCACCGCTCCCAGAACCATGGAAGGGGTATCGTTTCCAATAATAGCCGCAATGGAGTTCATACGTTGTATTTCCTTCTATCACTAGTGTTTTCGGCCAGTTCCTCAATTTCTTGAAATTTTCTCATCAAATCCCGGATCTCTTTCTTTTCTAAGTAATTTTTTCTACGTATAATATTAAACATTTCGACATCACGCTCCCTCAGCCATTCTTCAAAACTTTCGTCTCGGATGAGGTACCCAGTATAATGAAGCATGAATATAATACCGAACATCCCCATTTCCCTTCCTCGCCATAGGCTCGTGTTTATTCTTGGGTTGGTGAACATCCTCATGTATGCGATTTCGGTTTATCCAGCTTGGAGTGCCACTCCGACCAGCCTTGCCTCCACTCCTAATCTGGAAGCGCTCGAAGTCAACATCAATATCCGCTCCCGTGAGTTTTCGCCTGGTTCATTGACCATCGCGATGGGTCAAAAGACCCGATTAATTTTGAAAAATTTAGATTCTGAACTGCATGCTTTTGTGCCTGTAGGGTTATTAGCTGACTCCCATGTGGCTGTGAGTGGCAATGGGGCTCCGCAATTTGACAAAGAGGGGTTTGTGCGGGTGCTGCTTCCAACCCGAGGCCAAACCGAAATTGAGTTTACGCCGGTTCGTCCTGGTACCTATCCCTATTTTTGCGATTTACCAGGCCATGTGATGCGAGGTACCATCGTGGTGCGTGAGATTCCCGGTATGGTACAGTAGGCGCCTTGTCCGAGGGGTAAATGACCCCAGCAAATCAACAGTCACTTTATATTCAACATGTTTGTGAGGAGGAGTTGGGTTCCATGAGTACAGTTTGTCATCAATTAATCGTGAACAATACCCTACAATACGGGGCCGATTCTGTTCCCGTTCTTCAACGTCCACGTGAAATCTCCACCACTAAGTGGTTCATCATTCTCTGTACCTTTCTCGTGATGCCCGCGACTATCGCCTGGGGTGGCGAATCCGCTTCCGGCAACCAGGAAGCAATGCTCACAACCATCACTGAATATGCCGATGCCGTTGGCAAAGGTGATCGGGTGGAAGCAGGACAACGAGATTTTGTGTGTTTGTTGAAAATGGCTCAACAGCAATTGTTGGTCGACGGAAACTTTCCTGATGCCTTGAGCCCCATCTATGAATGGTGTGCTCAGCGCCGAACCGCCGCGCATGCACGGGTCCTGAATCAACACGACCGGGGATTAGACAATATTTGGCCGGGTCCAGGGAAGTTGGTGGATTTTGACGATTTTCAACGGTTTTATATTGCGGAAACTAGTAGCCATCAATTAGCCCCTTCATTTTTTGTCATGCACGACATTGCCCGGCTTGAGCCCGATCATCCCTTTACGATTACAGCCCTGGAATCAGGAACCCTGCCCCATGCTTCTTTCCCGTCTCCTGATGAAAGCTCCGTTCATGCAGCCCCCACGTCCTATCTGACTACCCTCATTTCCTATCCGAATCCTCTGACGGCACCTGTTTCCAATGGTCCTGGCGCGGAGGATTGGGTCGTGCCCTACAAAAAATTGCAACGCGTCATTCAATCGGTGAAGGTGAAATGGGTGGTGCTTTCAGATCTCAAACGATTGGGATTTCCCGTTGATCGAGCCGTGCTGGATCTTCCCCTTGAAGGGCCTCATGGAACGACGATTCCCTTTGTGGTCGATGCGGGAGGCTACGTCCCCCAATCTACTCAATGGTTTGGGCCGGACGATCAAAACGAAGCGGCTTTGGCAGCCGTCCAGAAGGCACAAGCCGCTTCAACCTCCCTAGAAGCCCTCATGCAACTCAATCGTGCCTTAATGATTGCGCCAAACAACAAAGAAGTCCTGAGTGTCTTTGCCGATCAACTCTACCAGGGGCTCCTGAACTATGGGGGCCGCCTGAATAGCATTCCCATCGATAATGCTCGATTGGCTCAGCGATTCAATGAATTATATTGGACGGTCCAATCTCAAACGGATCGCTTTGACCTTGCATTGGGCATGGAAATCGGAGGAAAGTCGGAACCAACCCCTGCAGACTATTTATATCGTATGGTTCCGGTCATGGAAGCCCTCGCTTCAACTGAACCTGGAGATTTTCAAAATCGTTTACACCTGACATCAACGTATCGCTGGACCAACGACCAAATGGCCGCCCTTTCCGCACCCCAAGAATTGCTCACGGCAGTGCCGGTGGAACAAGAAGAAGTGCGTGCCGAAGTCCTACTAGAATTGGCTTGGGCTCGCATTGGGAAAGTGGCCTGGAATCGCCATTTCGACGACCCTGATATTCACAAAGGTTATGATTCGGCCAAGAAAGCCTTTGATCTGACCAAAGATCCCTTGAATAAATTCACTGCCGCCTATGCGATGGCGTATAGCCTTGCGTTTCAGGTGCCACGTGATAATCCCGCCATGCTGGACCTCTTACATCAGGCCAAAGATTGGTACGAAAAGATTCCAGGCGCAACCCCACAAGGTTGGGCTTATATGCTGGAGAACGATACGCTCAAGGGAATCGTCAAAGCCGACCCTACCTTCAAATCGTTATCGGCAACTCAATTAGGGATGGAGAAGAACGAGAAGGGCTCGTGAGGAGTCAGGAGCTCGAAGAAACCAGGCATCATTTCTTCCTCTCGGATTATTGCCCTCACGGTTGAATTTTCGCTGTTGGCCCTTCTCTTTCACTGCCTTTTTGCAGGTCTTTTCGCTTTTATCTCATGGAATTGGATTTTCGAAAAAATCCCGCCATCTTGAGTAACATGCTGGACGTGATGGCTGACGGCGTCTTCACCGTCAACGCCAAGGGCCATATTGTGGCCTGGAGCACCGGAGCGGCACGAATCACCGGCTATTCCAGCAATGATGTCATTGGCCAATCCTGCCACATTTTAGAAGGCCAGAATTGTAAGGGCTTTCGAGTCCTCACTGAATTCCTCGACAATCCCTCGCCCTATCCGTGGGGTATCTGCAATCAGGAATGTAAGGTCCTAGGCAAAGACGGGAGAGAACTTTACCTCTTCGGCAACGTCTCGATATTAAGAGATGAACAAGGCCACGTCGCAGGCGCGGTGGGAACCTTTACCGATCTTACCTCGTTTATTCTCAGCAACCAAAAAATCGCCGTTCTGGAAGAGCAGACCAAATCACGCGAAGCTTTTCAACAACTCATAGGCAAAAGCCCGGCCATGCAAGAAGTCTTTCGTCGCTTGCGGCTGGCTGCCCAAAGCGATGTTACGGTGTTGCTCACTGGAGAATCCGGCACTGGTAAAGAGTTAGCCGCACGAGCCATCCATGCTCTGAGTGACCGTAAGGACAAACCATTTTTTGCGATTAACTGTTCAGCTATTCCTGAAACTTTATTGGAAAGCGAATTATTTGGCCACGTGAAAGGGGCATTCACTGGTGCCATTCGAGACAAGATCGGAGTATTTCAAGCGGCGGACGGCGGCACGTTATTTCTGGATGAAATCGGAGACACCAGCCCCTTGCTTCAACTCAAACTGCTGCGGGTGTTGCAGGAAAGCGAGATCCGGCGGGTGGGGGATGATCGCGCGATGAAGGTGAATGTTCGCCTGATTACAGCCACCAATCGCAACCTTCAAAACCTGATGGCCGAAGGAACATTGCGGGAAGACTTTTATTATCGTATTCATGTCTTCGAAATTATCCTGCCGCCCCTTCGAGAACGCCGCGCAGATATCCCACTCTTGGTTCATCATTTCATGGAAGACAACACCAAAGTCTTCCATCGGGAGATCAACGAAATCGCGCAAGATGCGTTGCAACGCCTTCAAGAATATACTTGGCCTGGGAATGTCCGAGAATTGAAAAATGCCATTGAGCATGCCTTTGTCACCGTGGCAGACAACTGTATCACGCTTTGGGATCTTCCACCCGAAGTTCAGCGCCCATCTCTAAAGACCTCGTCCCCTTCCGCCTCTTCTTCCCCTCTGGACACGACCGAAGAAATCCGCATTCGAGAGGCCCTACACCAAGCGCACGGTAACAAGACGGAAGCGGCCAAGCTTCTTGGAGTGAGCCGAGTCACGCTCTGGAAAAAACTCAAATTTCTTGACCTTCAATCGCCGGCCTCTGCCTAGCCATCTAAACTTCCCCCCAGCCGTTAACTTGTTAAGTTAACAGCTAACCTTTTCTGTTCCTCATTTCCCGTCACAGGGAAACGTTCGATGGCATTACGCCATAATTATAATCCATAAGATATTGGTTTTATTGAAATTTTAATGAATTAAATTAAATTGAGTATAATGGCATAGGCGTTGCTGTAGATAATGAAGGTAGAAATAACAAAGCTTGGACGCGGGATAAAACCAGAAAGGAGTCGTGCCATGATTGTGAAGCAATTCTACTTACAATGTTTAGCGCATGCCTCTTATATGATTGCTGACGAAGAGACCAAAACAGCCGTCGTCGTCGATCCCCAGCGCGATATCGATCAATACCTTCAGGAAGCTCGTGCCCACGGATGGCGCATTCGTTCTGTCTTCCTCACCCATTTCCATGCTGACTTTTTAGCTGGGCATCTGGAACTCTACAAACAAACCGGTGCCGACATCTGCATGGGATCCAAAGCCCAAACTGATTTTCCGATGACCTCCTACAAAGATGGAGAGGTCCTGGAATTTGGAAACGTTAGGATCAAGGTCTTAGAAACGCCTGGCCATACGCCAGAGAGTATTTCATTGGCTGTCTACGACCTCGTTACCAGTTCCGAACGTCCCCATTGCGTACTAACAGGCGACACCTTGTTCATCGGCGATGTGGGACGGCCAGATCTGATGGCTTCAGTGGGAACCACCGCCGAAGAATTAGGCAGCCAATTGTTTGATTCTCTTCATAACAAACTGATGACCCTTCCAGATGAAACCCTGGTCTATCCCGCCCACGGAGCAGGCTCCATGTGCGGCAAAAATCTCAGTAGTGAGACGGTCTCTACCCTAGGCAAACAGCGGTGGGAAAATTACGTGTTGCAACCCATGACGAAACAAGAGTTTATCGGATTGGTCACGGCCGATCAGCCGGAAGCCCCTGCCTATTTTGGATATGACGCCCAGATGAATCGTGAAGCCCACCAAACGTTGGACGCGGTGGTAAAGAACAGTTTAACCCCTCTCACGTTGGAAGAGGCTTTGGAGCTTCAACAAGACGGTGCCCATATCCTTGATGTGAGAAAAGCCGTGTACTATGCCGGGGGACATCTGAAAGGCAGCCTCAATATTGGATTAATGGGGAAATTCGCCACGTGGGCCGGCACGCTGTTGGACCCAAAACGCCCCGTGGTCCTGGTCACGGAACCAGGAATGGAAAAAGAAGCCATTGAACGCCTAGGCCGAATCGGCTTTGATCAGGTTGTGGGCTATCTAGATGGCGGGATGCAGGCCCTACTGAACAGGCTTGATCTTCTTCAAAAAGGCCAACGGATCTCAGCGCAAATGCTCGCCGAACTGTTGAGCACGAACCATCCACCCACCGTCGTGGATGTGCGCACTGAAAAGGAATGGAAAGCAGGACATATTGATCGGAGTCTCAACATTCCTCTTCCCCATCTCGCCGAACAGGTTCAGAGAATTCCTGAAGATACTCCGGTGGTGGTGCATTGCGCGAGCGGCTATCGATCTTCAGCCGCCCTTGGAATTTTGGAGCAAGCTGGACGAACGCAGTTCATGGATTTAATTGGAGGCTATGACGCGTGGATCGCGACATGGGGACATCCCAAACACAAACTTCAATCTGAATGCACCACCAGTTGCGCAAAATAAATTGGTGAATGAAGGAGAACATATGAACACCACCGTACTCGATCAAGAACACCAAGCAGAAAAAACACACGGCAACCAGAAATTCGAGCATACCTCGATTGGCCCTGTCTATATCGATGTCAGGACGCCGCAAGAATTTGAGAGCGTGCATATTGCTGGAGCTCGAAATATTCCACTGCCGGACTTACATCGCTATGTGGATGAACTGAAAGCCCTCTCTCGGGAACGACCCATCATGTTGGTGTGTCGAACACAGAACCGGGTGAAGATCGCCTATGAATATTTGACCAACAATGGGCTAACAAATTGTGAAATCCTGGATGGCGGCATCACAGCATGGGCTGATCAAGGCAACCCGGTGATCAAAGGACAAAAACACATCTCATTGGAAGGTCAGGTTAGAGCCATAGCAGGGGGGCTGATCCTGATAGGAGTCGCATTGGGTTTCATGGTTCATAGTGGGTTCTTTATCCTCCCTGCCATCGTCGGCGCTGGGCTCCTGCACGCCGGATTAACCGATTCATGTTTGATGGGCATGGTGTTGTCCAAGCTACCCATGAACCGAATCACAAATTCCCGATCACCTAACGGGAAGAAAAAAGGAGGTGCATCATGAATTGTCCACGATGCGAAGGTTTATTGATGAGCGATCAAGTCTATAACTCGGATGAAGCCATATATGTCTTGTCGATATGGCGCTGTCTCAACTGTGGCGAAAACTTTGACTCCATGATTCTCCAAAATCGAATACAGCAGAAAGAGAAAGGGATGCCGGACCGTTCAAAATCAACGAGTTGGTCAGACAACAGAAGCCCCTTGGCTATCACACGATAGAAGCACTATAATTTTTCCCTTCGGTAATCAGGATTTCGTAAGCTCTTTCACGCAATACTAACAAGGAGGTCGTTATGCAGCGTTCAATTCGTTCAGTCGTATTTATCGGGGCTTTGAGTTTTGTGGCCATGGGGTGTATGACCACCCTGGCCATGAGCGAGGGAGGCGCCCCTGCTCCAGGACCGGCACAGGGATATGACATCCATGTGCAAGCACCGCACTTGATGCCGGATGGCACGCCAGGTGGGCCATATCACCATTATTGCAAGGGGATTAATGACAAGATTTTGCAATGTCTCCTGTTTGAAACCACGGAAGCCAATGCACCTCTCGTGGCCATTGAATATTTCGTGGCCAAGGAACTCTCCCGAACGTTGCCGTTAATCCAATGGCATCGGTTTTTCCATGATCATAAACAGGAAATTGCCACAGGCCGCGTACAAATTTTGGACATCGACGATCCAGAGAAAGTGAAAGCTATCGCGGAAGCTGCCTCTAAAACAGATGGTGTGATTTATCACCTCTGGCAAAAAGGTAAAGATTTTCCTGATGGGACAGTCACCTTCCCACAATCGCTTGGCCACATTTTTAATCAACCGGAATAGATGGACGGGGAACAGGAACGGGGGATCGGTCGGATCCCCCGTTCTTTATAAGGAAAAGCGGCATGCGTGAACACCGAATGGCAATCAAGATGGTGATGTGTGGATTAGCCCTTTGGGGCGTGAACAACACCGCCACGACTTTTGCGGCAGACCAATCTGTTTTGCAAACACGGGTCCCCGCAACTCAAATTGAAGAAGCTCGGTCCTGGACAAACCCCTTCCCCGCGACGCCGGAAAATATTGAGAAAGGCCAAACAATATTTCATTCGAAAGCTTTTTGTGTGACCTGTCATGGGAGAGATGGAAAAGGTCTTGGAAATATTCCAGGGCTACGCGGCAAACTCCCTCGAGATTTTACGGACAAAACCTGGCAAGCGGCCAGAACGGATGGGGAATTGTTTTGGATCTTGAAAAATGGCAGTCCCGGAACGGATATGGCGTCGTTTATCCCACTTGTGTTAACTGAAGACGAGGCCTGGCATGTGTTATTATACGTGAGGTCATTCGGCAATTAAGATTTGTTAGGAGGACTACCCATGACAGGCTTGACCCTTCTCGTCTTTTCAAGCTGGCTCGTGCTTGCTTCTGTCCAAATCGCTACCCCCACCTTGCATTCATTGCCCCCGGAACCCGATGAAACGACACGCATCGACGAAATCTACGATCAAGAGTCACGCCTCTTTCTTTCTCTGTATTCCTTAAGCGGCAATGGAACAGTCGATTACGTCACCGGTCGAACCGTGGAAAACCACATTCGCAGTAGCTATGGCAATCCAGTCTACTATCTGCCGGAGCATCCGATCTTTTATTGGTGGAACCATACGATGTTTAACGATCCACAACTGGATGGGGTAAACGGGAATGAACTGGTCTATCAGGAAAAAATCGAGTTTGATGTATCCCGATACAAACCCTGTGTCTTCAATGGCCAGCCTTGTTAGCACATGAAATCTTCGAGCCGAAGGGAAAAAGCAGTGCCCCTCACTATTTTTTTGCCCCTGACGTTACCCTTAAGGGCAGCTATGAAAACCCCCGACATGTTCGAATAGATCCGGCCATCGCTATCGTACTCGTCGCCCTTCTTCCCTACTATTTCCTCCTAGGCTTTTGATGCGCCAAGTCAAAATCGTAGCCACAATTGGCCCAGCCACTTCTTCACTTGAAAATTTGGAACGCCTCGTCAATGCCGGCATCAATGTCGCGAGATTCAATATGTCGCATGGGACAGCAGATTGGCACCGGACCACGATGCAACGGCTTCGACAGGTCTCTCAAAAGAAGCAGGCTCAAGTCGCCATCCTGGTAGATTTGTCCGGCCCAAAAGTTCGCGTTGGAGATCTACCTCAAGAGGGAAAGCTATTTGTTCGCGATCAGAAAGTGATCTTGGTTCCAAAACACCCTTCGCCTCCGACATCTAAGCCCGCGCACCCTATCGACCACGAACTGTCGATTGACCTCGCAGCATTCCCCCAAGACATTAAGCCTGGACAGATCGTGCTAATCGATGATGGGAACATTTCTCTTCAGGTAGAAACCATACAATCTGATCGATTGATCTGTACCGTTCTTGTTGGGGGAACGGTGACCTCACGGAAAGGGGTCAATTTCCCTGGAGTGCGGCTCGAGATACCAGGATTTACTCAAAAAGATGCTGAAGATCTGCAGGTAGCGATAGAGGCACAGGTAGACTATCTGGCGCTGTCTTTTGTGCGTAGTCCGCAAGATATCAGATCCGTCCAAAGCGCGCTTGCTGAAAGATCAGCGACTATTCCCGTCATTGCCAAAATTGAAAGGCCCGAAGCCTTAACATGTTTGGATGAGATACTCGATATGGCTGATGGGATCATGATCGCCAGAGGTGACTTAGCCTTAGAGTTAAGTCCAGAGGAAGTGCCGCTTTTGCAAAAGCGAATTATCGCGCAAGCCAATCAAAGAGGAAAGCCGGTCATCACAGCCACTCAAATGCTTGAATCCATGACAAGAAACCCCTCACCAACTCGTGCGGAAGCCTCAGATGTGGCGAATGCGGTGTTGGATGGCACCGATGCGGTCATGCTGTCTGCCGAAACCTCCTCTGGAAGCTATCCAGTCGATGCCGTCGAAGTCATGGATCGAATTATTCGGCAGACTGAAAAAGAAATTCTCACTCCACGACAAACGATCGACTCTACCACTCCAACTCTTCTCTCCACTCCGGAAGCCGTTTGCGAGACAGCCGTTTCTCTTGCACGTTTAGTTGGGGCCCAAGCCATTGTCGTGTTTACCGAGTCTGGCCATACCGCCATGTTAGTGGCCCAACATCGTCCAACTGTTCCAATTTTGGCCCTCACGCCTTCCCCATCCGTCACCCGTCAATTAGCGTTGGTGTGGGGCCTGGTCTCTTTTGTCTTTCCCCAAATTGATGATACCGATGAACGGATCAACGCCGCACAAGATCACCTCAAGAAACTAGGGCTGATTATCGAAGGTCAGCTCATGGTCATCGTGACCGGGGAGCACCTGGGTCATTCCCTCGGTACCAATTTAATCAAAGTCCATTTGGTTGTGTGAATCCACGCCAGAAGAAGACAATACGCATGTCCACAAAAATCGT
The DNA here is from genome assembly GCA_040904705.1 of Nitrospirales bacterium. Classification (GTDB taxonomy): domain Bacteria; phylum Nitrospirota; class Nitrospiria; order Nitrospirales; family UBA8639; genus Nitrospira_E. The sequence continues at coordinate 17,288 of JBBDSY010000002.1, forward strand.
CATCATTGGAGGAGTCGCGGGCGGGGCGAGTGCGGCCGCCAAAGCTCGTCGCACGAACGAATCAGCCGAAATTACTATTTTTGAAAAAGGGCCGTATGTGTCCTTTGCCAACTGTGGACTTCCCTATTATGTAGGAGAAACCATCACGGATCGCGACGACCTCCTGCTTCAAACACCCGAACGATTTTGGAAACGATTCCGGGTTCGTGTCAACGTTCTTTACGAAGTACTCAAAATTGAACGAACCCAAAAATGTGTCCAGGTCAAAAACGTAATCTCGGGAGTCATGACGTCCCATCCCTATGACACATTAATTTTGGCACCTGGAGCCGGGGCCATCGTCCCCAACATCCCTGGCATCCATTCCAATAATATTTTTTCGGTTAAAACTGTTCCTGATTCCGATAAAATTAAATCTTTTCTTCACGATCATCCTTCCAAAAAAGCCCTGATCATTGGTGGGGGCTTTATCGGACTGGAAACGGCTGAAGCCTTGGCGCATCGAGGACTGACGGTGACCATTATCGAAAAAGCTCCGCACATTCTGCCGCCCTTTGATGCAGATATGGCAAGGTTGGTTGCCCATCACATAGAAGAGAAAGGTCTCACGATTATCACGGACGATGGCATTGCGGGATTTCATCAACATGGAGAATTAGCACAAGAAGCAGAGCTGGAAAGCGGAAAACGCCTCCCCATGGACCTTGCGATTCCTTCGATTGGTGTGCGTCCGGAATTAAAACTTGCGCGAGACGCCGGCCTGGAAATTGGATCGTCCGGCGGCATTGCCGTGAACAAACGCCAACAGACCTCCGATCCCGATATCTATGCGGCCGGGGATGCCGTTGAATCCACTCACTTGGTCACGGGTAAACGAACACGCATTCCCTTAGCCGGACCCGCGAATAAACAGGGCAGAGTCGCGGGTGCGAATGCCGCGGGAGGCGATTTACAGTTCAATGGCGCTCTGGGAACTGCCATTGTCGAATGTATGGGAATCACCGCTGCCAAAACAGGTTTGACCGAACAGGAAGCTCAGATTCATGGCCTGAAGTCTTTCGTCTCGGTCACTCACCCATTAGATCATGCCGAATATTATCCCGGCGCGGAAGCCCTAGCCTTATCCAATGACAAATGAGCCTGAACGAAGGGTCGTGTTTCCACCGTGAGATGAGCCTGGCGGGGCGAAAGTTGGGATCATGGAGGCATGATCGTGACTGTACATACCCAAGGACTACAGACACTGGCGCAAATACGCGCCTTTGTGGAAGGCAACGAACCCGTTTCGTTTACTTTGACCGATCGCCATGCGGCCTATGGCTGGATGGCCGACACGCTCAGGCATTTCAGCTATGTGCGCGGCAACCGGGCCGACCGGGGCACGCTGCGACAGTATCTGGCCAAGGTAACCGGGTTCTCCCGTGCGCAGGTTACTCGCGGCATTACCCAGTTTGTCGCTTGCGGGAACATCCAGGACCGGCGCCATGCGCCTGCCGTGCCGTTTAAGCGGCACTATACCGCAGAGGACATCCGCCTCTTGGCGCAGGTGGACGCGTGGCATGGCACGCTATCGGGTTCCATCACACGCAAACTCTGTGAGCGAGCGTTCAAGATGCACGGGGAGGCCAGCTTCGAGCGGCTGGCAGGTATTTCCAACGGGCATCTGTACAACCTGCGGCCACACCGAGCCTATCAGCGCGTGCGCGGGTCGTTCGACAAGACTCGCCCGACCACGGTCAATATCGGTGAGCGGCGCAAGCCGGCACCTGATGGGCGTCAGGGTTATCTCCGAGTGGATAGCGTGCATCAGGGCGATCGGGATGGAATCAAGGGAGTCTCTCTGATCAATGCCGTCGATGAGGTCACCCAGTTCCAGGTGGTCTGCGCCGTCGAGCGCATCAGCGAGCGGTTCTTATTGCCGGGACTGGAAACGATGATGGGGGCTTTTCCGTTTACCATTCGCGGTTTCCACTCGGATAACGGTTCGGAGTACATCAACCGTCAAGTGGCAAAGCTGCTGGAAAAACTGCGCATCGAGCAGACGAAATCACGGTCGCGCCAGTGCAACGATAATGCGCGGGTAGAGAGCAAGAACGCTTCGACTGTGCGCAAGCACCTGGGCGACAGCCACATCCCAGGACGCTACGCCAGTCGTGTGAATACGTTCACGACCGAGGTGCTGACGCCCTACCTGAACTACCACCGTCCGTGCCACTTCCCCATCGAATATACGGACAAAAAAGGGCGGATACGCAAGCGATATCGTGACCAGGACGTGATGACGCCCTACGAGAAGCTCCGTTCATTGACCGATGCGGATAGCACTCTCCACCCGGGAATAATCTTCAAGCAACTGGATGCAATTGCCGCCCAATCCCGCGATAATGAGGCCGCCAAACTTCTCAACGAGGCTCGAACAAAACTGTTTCAACTCATGAACAAAACCCAACAACTCACCGCCTGAGCCAAATCACCATTCGACATCTTCGTTCAGGCTCATGTCTGGATTGGAAAATACTGCCCTCCATATCAAGTTAGTGGTGGAGGAGGAGGATTCGGGGAAACTTTTGGGAGCCCAAATTGTGGGCGAACAGGGAGTCGATAAACGAATTGATGTGTTAGCAACCGCATTACATGCCAACATGAAAGTCCAGGATTTAGAACAACTGGATTTGGCGTATGCCCCGCAATTTAATTCGGCCAAGGGTCCAGTCAACATGGCAGGCTTCGTGGCCGCCAATACCTTACGCGGAGAAGTACAGACGATCACGGGAGCGGGGTTACAACTGAAACTGAAGACCAACCCCGCTCTTCAGTTATTAGATGTCCGAACCTCAGATGAATATCAAGAAAACCATCTCCCCCAAGCCCGCCTCATTCCCGTGAACGAGCTCAGAGACCACCTTCAGGAACTCAACCCTACCCAAGAAACCGTCGTCTATTGCCGCGTCGGATTACGCGGCTACCTCGCCGCACGCATTCTCCTCCAACATGGCTTCACGAACGTCTACAACCTCACCGGTGGGTTTTTGAGTTTTTTTTCGGACAAAGAAAAAATTTAAATCTTGACGGGGGCCTAAAGCCGTTAACCCTGAGGTTTTTTCCTAGACAACAAGGAATCGAAAAATCTTGTTGTCCTGACCTATTAAACAAACCAGTTCATATACCTGATCACCAAACTCTTTGGCTTCCTGACGAGCTTCATCGCTTTCTTTTTGGTCCTCGAACATTTGGATTAAGTCCATCTTAGGAGCTTCTGTTTTTTTCAAAAACTTTTCATACAGGGAAAGAATTGTATCTATACGATTTGGATGCTTTACAAGCTTGGTCTGGTCTTTTAACCACTCAAGACGTTTTGTGGGAGAAAGGGAAATCATATGCTTCGCATTTTCTGGGCTAACCGTGCCTTTTTCAGCCATAACTGCCATGAGATACACAAGAGCAGAATAACAGGTTAAAAGCCTGCTGTGCTTAAGCTTGTAATTCTTGAGCTTCCGTTTAGCCTTCTGTTCTGCTGTTTCGTTTTCATTCTTAGTTCCCGCCTCGTAATTCGCACAAAAAGTTCGCCAAAGGCGGAGAATATCATTTACAAGAAACGCAGGGACGAACTCAGATTCATGGCCCTCGTAATCTTCCCAGTAAGCGGCAATAACTTTTGAAATTACATTTGAGTAGATTGCATCTTCTAAAAGCGGTTGGCTCTCCAAAAGCAGAAGCAACCGCGCTGTGAAAGTGTTGGTCTTATCGTCATCACGTGTTCCTAGAGTTTCGACAAGGTCATCGACGGTATAATGTTTAAGATACTCTCCATCGCCGGAGAATTCCGGAAAATGTAGTTTTCTGGTAGCCTCTATTAATTCGGCTTTAATCAATATTTCATCAAGATTCTTGAGATCGCGCTCTTCTTTCGTTCCACTCCCAACAATGAACAAGTCTAGATCACTATAGTCGTTGGCCTCTCCACGACCATAGGACCCTATTAAATATACGCAGGCCTTGCCTTCAGCAAGCTTGCCAGCCTTTTCCAGTTTTTTTGTGAGTTCTTTTAGACGGGATTTAGAGGTCTTAAGACGATTTTGGAGAAAGTTCATCAGATTTACCTTCCCACCTGAACAAGTTTGCAAAGATCTCTGCCTGCTCAATGGCATCTTCAAGCGCATGATGGGAGTGGACATGATGTGGCCGAAGCCAATCTTCAAGATTCGACCGGCCTGCCGCTGCAACAGGCACTTTGGCTTTGACGGCATAAGCCGTCTTAATGTCAAAACAACCTGAATGGTTGAAGGGCGAACCCTCAGAGGAAAAGCGAATAAAATACCAATATAACCAAGTCCAATCAAAGCTTAATGGGTAAGCTACAAGGATTGGTCTGTAGGGACCCGCAATATCTCGAACCCATCGACTAGCCTCAGTCATGGCATCTACTGGATCCTTCCCTTCGCGACTAAGACGATCACGATCAAGCTGATTTACACGTAGCGCTTCTGATTCGAAAGAATCGGAAATTGGCTTTAATTCACAATAGTACGTTTGATCAAGCTTCTCAGGAGATTCAAATTTCTGCCCATCAAATCGACCCGCGTAGACCATGGCGAACGAAAGAAGAGAGAAGGGGCCAGGGATAGGACCGTCTGTCTCAATGTCAGCAGAAAAATAGACGTCCATACCTTCGCCCCTATCCATGGAGGATCCTGGATGAGAAATTTCTTTGCAGATGGGCGCGACCTTTTGAGATATTTTTCCCATGAGCGCAGATCCTAACAAGCCATATTTTTGGAGTCCAGCATTACCACTATTCTATCAAAGGTATAAATTTATCAAACACAAAATGACCATGAGGAGTAGCTCGAAAAATATGATTTACTTATCTATTTTCCTTACTCGCCTGGTTCCTGTGAACGAACTCAGAGACCATCTCCAAGAACTCGATCCCGCTCAAGAAACCGTCGTCTATTGCCGCGTAGGATTACGTGGCTACCTCGCCTCTAGAATTCTTCTTCAAGGTGGCTTTACGAACGTCTTTAATCTGACAGGAGGTAATTTGAGTTATCCTTCGCCTGTTTCAAAAAATTGATTCCCAGCGAATCAGGAACTGGGAACATGCAAAAGAGAATGAATAGCCCCTTGAAGCCTTGCTCCACCGGCGGACATCAAGAGCGGGCGGCAAAGGAAGTAGGGGTGGGCCGTGTCACGCTGTAGAAGAAAATCTACGAATATGGAATCCTATTTTTATCATTAACATCACCGTTAAGTTCTCCTTAACAAATAACGTTTCCGCCTTAACGCTTTTCATGTCCGCCTGACCTCCAGGCTCGTTAGCCTTTTCACAACTCCTTGTTCTTAAAAGTAAAAAACAAGACATATCCCTGATTTGAAGTCTGGCATTGCCCTTGCTCAAATAATTGTCATAACAAACGCAACCCATAAGCAAGGAGGACAACATGGTAAGGAATGTTGGAGGAACCGAAAAAGTTATTCGGTTGGTGGTAGGAGGGTATTTGGTGTTGGGGGCATTTTTTTTAGATCTTCCCACTTGGGGCACGGCCACGTTGAGTGTGGTTGGGATGGTCGCCTTACTCACTGGAATAGTGGGGTACTGTCCGGCATGGACCGTCTTTGGCATGAATACCTGTCGAACCAAATCCAACCCATAATCAAGACGGAGATCTACCCGTGGAACTTGTATCACAAATCTTCACGCTCTTCGCATTAGAACTGCTTTTGCTTGGGCCGTTCTTAGATATGATCCCTTCGAGGTACACCCACCACGTCTGCCAAAAGGCAGACATAGCATCATGAAGAAGAAGCACCATGTTTCTTAAACAAGATTATCTGAGTTGTCTGGCCACGCTCCTTACTTGATTGCCGATGAACAGACGAAAACCGTAGCGGTGATTAATCCGCAGCATGATCTGGAACAATACCTGAACGAGGCTCAATAACCAGAGGTAAAATGATCATGCCGGTGACAAAGAATGAGATCAAACCAAAGAGGATGATGCGGAAATGGACTCTGGTCTATGAGCCTTTGAAAATACCTGGGCTCCTTCTCCTGATGGTGAGCACGTTTTTGCTGGGATCTTTTGCCTCAGCAGCCCCCCGACGCTATGGATCACAATTGGCACGTTCTCTCCGCACTTTTCGCCAGAATTAGTACACATCGGAACGGGCACGCTAATGTCCTGGGTAAACTCAACGACCACTCTCCATTCCATCACGCACATTGGGTGTACCACCGGTCAACGATGCGCCTTTGATTCTGGACCCATTGGTCCCCCAACCAAACATTCCGAATAGATTATTTAACACCAGGCTCTTATCCCTACCACTGTACGTTTCATCCCATCATGCGAGGCGTTCTCGTCGTGCTGGAGTCTGGCCTCTCAAGTAAATTCTAATCCTGTGTTTACTATATAAAATTGGTATTGGGTGAGGAAGAGGAGGAAAGACGTATGGGCAATAAACTCAACTCGCAGTGTTGCCAAACTTCATGAAGATAAAACGCTGAACAGGTCATTCACGTGACCGTTCAACCTTGATTGATCAGGGATTCAGTGTCCTTTATACCAGGATTGTCCGTGTCTTATCAGGCTGAAGCATCTGAAACGACTTAAAACAACAAAAGTCCTAATTTGGAACTCTGGCACTGACATTGTCCCAAGCATTGATTTGGCAATAACTTCTCCTTTGTCTGGATCCATGGCCTTATCAAGAGCAGAAGGAAGGTATTTGGATTCGCATAGATTGGGGCCCTCCAAAGTGCCGCCATTTTTTTTAAAGTGTCCCAACTTATTAACACCTGATCTTCCAAGATGTTATTTCGCGAGAGGAAAACTAGGTCTTGCTCAAAACAATGCCCACGGCAACCAGAATTCCTCCCAGGAACGCGACCAGACTGTATTTCTGTGGTTCGTGTTCCGCATGCGGGAGCAGGTGAGTGGCGCCGACATAGACCAAGGCTCCCGCCGAGGTCGACAACATCGCGCCGAGCATCGGCTTATCGATTTGGCTAATCAGGGGAAATGAAATAAGAGTCCCTAAGGGTGTCGTGAGGGCCGCAGCGAGAAAAGCTAACACAGATGCCTTCTTTTTCGTAAACCCACCACGAATCAACAGCACATAGGTGACAATCCCCTCAGGAAACTCGTGCAGGACCATCCCAATGGCTGTCAGCACCCCAGTGAAGACGCTGACACTGAAAGTGATGGAATAGACCACCCCATCAATGAGAGAGTGAAAGCCGATTCCCAGCAAGGGGACGAGGCCTATTGCCGACTCGGGGTTTTTATCACACACAAACACCGTGATGAATCGATTAAAAAAATGCAAGGCCAAATAGCCGCCTAGAAGGTACCAAGGGGCATGGTCATTCATGTCGAATGATTTGGGGATGATATGCAAGAACGAGACGGAGATCAGGACTCCAGCCGCGAAACACGAGAAGTAGGTGGTATTCTTCCGACCCCATGCCTCGAAATGCCGGATGACATAGATGCCGATCGTCGTGACGAGCCCCGCGAGTAAACTGGCGGTGAGAGCGGTAGAAAACTGAGCACCCATTATGTCTCAATAAAATCAAGCAATTCCATTCAGCTTTTTCATCCTTTTATCCCTTAATATTAAGAGATCACCTCATCACTTCAGTCCTCAACTACCAACCAACCCAACCGCCCTTTCATTCATTCGTTGTAGTAGGTAAGACTATGTCCTCTAGCAGCTAGCTATTGCGCATCACAGATTTTGACCTTTTCCATAAATGCTTCAAGTTCGGGATTGGAATAGACACCGTAGGCATCAGCAATGGCTCCACGTATTCCATCACTGGTTTCGATCGCATAGAGAATAGACTCATCATCTGGATCGCTGACACCCTCAAAGCGATGATGTTCCAGAATAGAAAGTTCCTCGGCTTTGAAAGTTCTCCCGCTGTCAACGACGCAAAAGGTATTATTCAGAAACTCAAAATTCGTGGTGAAGCCTCGCGCCTTAAGCCCCTTGAGGGCTTCGGTCATAGAGGTATATTTAGAGCGTTGCATCATTAACATTCAACCTCTTCTAATTTTTTGTCTCTACCTTTACCGGATCATAAATCATCATGATGGTCACACCATTTTTCGTGGAAATTTGGTCGACTTCCGCATTTTTGGGAATAAGGCGGTAAGAGCCGGTCTCAAAGGTTTTGCCTTGAGTCTCGTATTGTCCCTCGATTACAAAATGTTGGACAACTCCTAGATGGTTATGCGGGAGGATCTGTCCTCCTGCTGGTAATCGGACCACGATAGTTTTGGCCCCACGATTGGATTCTTCACGAAGGACTTTAACTTCTCCCGTGCCGGGAAATTCATAAAGCTCCCGCCAACCAGTGTATAAGGTGTGATGGACAATTTCTTCTGCCATGATGGCTCTCCTTTTCAAATATTGGGGACGAATTACCAATTCAGATTTACCCCTTTCCTCCCGGGGTAAGAGACGTTGGTGCGGACCAGGATTCTTGGCCATTTTGATCATAAAGTCTGAGAACTGGACTGCCATCCAGCAATACACGAAGCCGTGCGCGTGGAACGTCGTCCTTATCTCTGAGAGTGAGAGAAGGCAACCCATCCGGTTGGAGGTCCAAAGAAGCCCGTCGCTTACAGCCTTTATCGTTCAGAATCAACGCTGGCTGGGCCTCATTAAACACTCCCAAAAACACGCGGCTATGACATGTCTCATCCGCGAGAGTCAGCGCTGGAAGGTCGCCATTCCAAAGAAGAAGCGTGGCGCGGGGCTTCCCATCCTTGGTCACCAGACGGAATTCCTCGGCCGTCACGATTTTTTGCGGTTGATAAGGCTCTTGAGCAATGACGTTTCCACTGAGGAACACATAACTGGCAAGAAACCCTCCCATCAGGCCCGACACCATCGTCAGCACGATGAATCCCACAAAATGTTTTCTGTTCATGAAACCCTCCATTTCCTCTCTATTTGTTTTAGGGGTCATTAACCAAGTATGTCGTTTTTACCAATTTTTATTTATCACTCGTCACCGTTTTTTGACAGGTTGTTCATTTATGAGGACGCCTGTGCATGCGGGCACTGGGGAGAGGTGGCAACTCTTCGTGGTGTTTCGCGGTCGGACAGGTCAGATGCACTTCCACGGGTTGGCCCTCAGGATTGACGCATTCAAATTGATCGAAGGTCACATGCAACGAGTACCTCCCAGAATGATCACGCCCCACGGAAAGGTCATGCCACCCCTCAATCAGCGTTCCATCCGGTGCAAAGAGTTCCCACTCACCGGGATCGTGGCCTTCATGGACTCTCACAGTTACCGACTTTTTGGATTCGGGATCCATCATCCTCCCTTAGTGTTCTTTATGGTGTTCGCCATCGTTGCCAATTTCCTCCTTTGAGCAACACTCGTGATCACCGTCATGCTTCTCCATTTTCCCTTTGCGTTTCCGCATGTGCTTTTGTTTGTGCTTTTTCTCGTAGCTTTTTTCTTTAACCGAGAGCACATTCCCACTTTCACTGTCTATTTGGACTTTCAAGACCTTGCCATCCTCAGAAACAATGTTGATTTCCCAGAAAGCTTTACCCTCTTCCGTCTCAAATTCAGCTTCAATAGCGATTCCGGTGACCTCGTCGGTCGCAGCCTTAATGGCTTGGTGAATATTGATAGCTGCACCTGCGATCTGTTCAGCTTGCTTGAGTGGATTCTCGTGGTGCGTTCCGTGCTGCTCCTTTCCTCCCTTTTTGCAACCTTCTTTCTCATGGCCTTGTTCACCTCCACCACTCCCATGTCCGGACTGACCTTTCTGTTTGCCCTGGCAACCTGAACCTGCTTGTTTCCCATGGCCTTCTCCGGAATGCCCAGACTGTTCTTGGCTCCCTTTCATGCCAGACATTCCATCCTGACCACCTCCGGAGACATGTCCACCGGCAAAACTGCGTTCATATTGCATCACGGTCCAGATCTCTTCATCAGACAGGAGCCCCCCAAAAGGAATCATGGCGGTCCCTGGGGATCCGTACTTAATGACCCAAAAGACTTCGCCTTCCGACCGGTGTTTCCAAAACCCGTGGGACCGGAAAACGCGTGGCGGCGGGTTGAGGCTTACCGCACCTGGTCCGTCCCCGCGGCCCTTGGCCCCATGACAATTGATCCAGGTGCCCTTCCCTTCATAGATCACTTTGCCTTGTTCCACGATTTCAGGAGATGGCGACAAAGGACTCGTCAGCGCTCTGGCTTCTTCTACTTTGTCAGCTGGCACTCGTGGCATCATCATCCGCTGATTTCCATGCTGTTGTTGCGCGAATACCATCGGCATACCAATGACCAGTGACAACATGAGTCCGGTTGACCATCGAATGGCGCTCTTCATGATTTTTCCCTTCTTTTGATCTGATGTTCCTTCTTCACAGACATGGCTTCGAACTCGGACATTCCAAAAATGCAATCTTTCCTTTTACGAGGTCGGCATCGGCTCAATAATGCCGCAGGCATCGCGTGATCCCCCCGCACATCCCTTGTTCAGTTCACATCCTGGCCGCAATACAGATCTTCATTGGTGTGAATGATGAAGGCACTGCGGTTTTCATCAAAGACGCTCAAGCGACTACTCGAGAGCGTCACACGGCTGGTAGCCATGTGCACTTTGCCTACCCCGTTCACCGCATCGATATTCACTAAATCCCCCATGTGATAGGGATGATTAAAATCCGGGGCATCGGGTGTGGATTTACCAAACGGCCCAGGATCATAATGGCCTTTGGTCGCACCGCATGGCTGACAGGAAGCCACTTCATGAATATGGACGGCGTGTGCTTCCCGTCCTTTAGGCCTTTGACCTCCATCCTGATATCCACTAGCTTGTGACCCCCTCAGGGGATTCCCGTTCTTTAAGAGTGGCGGTTTCAGTAATGTTCGAGTCTGTACAGCCCTTTATCGTCGCTTTGACCATTTTGGAATATGGCCCATGACCGTGATCACCTTAGTGACTACAGCCCGATACCACCGCCAAACCCATCAGCCAAATCTTGTGTTGTTGAAAAAAAGAAATCTGACTCATTTTGACTTCCTTGGTAATACAATCGTTGTTCTGATTCATTCACTTTTCTTTCGACCGAACGCCATTCGTTTACGTTTTCCCAAACATCCGAATATAGGTAACAATCTGCCAGACCTGTTCTTCCGTTAAATACAGCGGCATGTAGGGCGCCATGTCCGTGCCATGACTGCCGTGCATGAGGACCCAGAAAATTTCCCCGTCTGCCCGAGCAGCCTGCCAGGCGGCATCGGCGAGGTTGGTTGGTGGTTGCCCGCCATGTGGTGTAAGAACGCCACTGGGTCCCCCGCCTCCTTCTAATCCGTGACAAGCTGAACAAAACGCCTTACTTTCATAGAGTTTCTTTCCCTTGGCCACAATATCGGCAGAAGGAGTGAAGGGATTTTGAACCGATTGAGCTTTCTCCAGGTGTTCCGGAGGTACGCGAGGCTTGAGATCCGCAGGGACTCCCGCCCAGACAAGCATACTGGTAAGGATGAACACCACAAGCCCACCTAAAATTTCACGAAAAAATTTTCGACCACATGCATGCATACAGTTTCGTTCCTTTGTAAAGGCCGAACACGATGTGTTCAGCCAAACAAAACACCGCTCGCTTCCCTAATCTTCTCCCCTAAACTCCCCGCCTAAGCCCAATCCAATCCAGGCTCGTAATAGGTCGTGTCTCGTCACGGTATACGCGACTTCGCCATTGCGTTCAACTGGCAAGCTGAGCAATCGTTTCTCTTCCATGATTTTGACGGCATCCTTGACAGAAGTGGAATCGATGATGCTGATCCGTTCTTTCGCCATGATGTCCTTGGCCGTGAGTTTCGTTAAGTCCTTTTCGGCTTCTAGTGCACGCAACACATCAAATTCACTTATAAATCCGACAAAATGATTGTTTTCATCAACGACTGCCCCTCCAGGGGTATGCCTAGACAACAATTCCACAGCTACTTCCATCCCGTTGACGTTCTCCCGAAATTTTACTTCGTTGGTTGGCACAATTTGCCCCACTGTTTTCAATCCGCCCACTGGAATACCTTGAACTGTCATGATTGCCTCCTTGTATATTTGAAGTCATGATTCTTCACAATAACGTCATACCTATTACTTGCCTCTCTGTTCATCGATTCCCTAGTTTGGTTGAGGGAATTGAACGCCAATCGATTGAGGGAAAGTCACGGTTCCGTCCGGAAACTCTTGGCCCTTTTGCCACAGATGATAAATCACCCCATCGGTTTTACCAGCCGCCTCAGCGATCTCCTGCTTCTTGCTCTCATCGTCGACATCGAGGATATATAACCGACCCGTATCAATCTCCTCCTGATGATCATGGAAGTACCGATGCCATTGGATTAGCGGAAGTTTCCGCGAGGCAGTCTTCGCCACAAAATATTCGACGGCGACTAACGGAGCATTGGCATCAGTGGTTTCAAACAACAGACACTGAAAAATAGTATCGGAAATACCCTTACAGAAATGGTGGAAAGGACCACCAATCTCTCCATTGGCCATAAGATGCGGGGCTTGCACGTGAAGATCATAACCATCTGCTGGGCCGGGGGCCCCGCTCATCGCTGGGATAGACAGCCCCCCAATCATGACTACACTCAAGATACTCATCAGTCCAACACTTCGAATAAAACGAAACATGGCAACCTCCTTGATAAAATATGAAAACACAATCCGTGCCCCCAAACGGAGCCATTCGGATCTTCCCTCAAAAATTCTATTCCAACACCGATTCACAACAAGATCCGCAAAAGATCTAGGCGTATGGTGGTTTTGGGTAGGAGCCCACTTTTCTCTACCAGCAGATTCATCAAAGGATGCTTTTCCATGATTTCAGACCCCTCCTTCAGTGAGACAGAAGGGGAGTCGGGCATTCGATCTTTCTTCATTGTTTCTTCGTCAGAAAGCACGTTAATGTCTTTCCTACAAACTTCCTGTTGTGTTGTTCGCGTTGTCTTAGTGGCCATGATCTGCCCCGCGGTCTCAAGTTTATTGAATGTGCTAACTGTCATGTTGATCTCCTTGTGTGTGAATGCAATTTTCGATTTCAGTGTATGGTTCCTTCAAATTCCCCAATCCATTCCCAACACAAGCAATGTTAGACGGGCGTCAGGGATATGTTCTTTCCTACTTTTTCTGGGAAAAGATGAGGCTCAAGCGTTCTCAGGTATAGACAATATCTGACGTTCGGCTTCGAACCAGTCAGCTTGACCCTCCCCATGACAGCCTCCTCCCTGCCTGTAGAGTTCATACACTCAAAGAGCAATCGGAGCCTCGCGGTCCTCGCCTTCTGATAATTCTCTCTGTTCAGAAGAATCAGCATAGGCCACGGCGCCGAGATCTGGGACAGGAGACCTTGAGGACTTGGAGCTTCTTTTTTTATCAAGACGGCTTTTCCTGATTCCGATGAAGAACCTGTGTTTTTTGGTTCACTGCCACCTGCCTGTTGAGTTGTGAGCATCACGAGACCTCCATCAAATGTTTCTCACCGAAAGCACGACGCAGTTCCGTCACGCGTTCCGATGAAAAATTGGGTGTTTTTCGAATGGCTTGTAAGGAGTCCACGATCCGTTCGGGCCGACCCCAATCGCTCCACAGGACGTCTTTCAGTTCAATCACTGCAATGGATTCATGGGAACAACTTAAAAGATCGGATGAAAAGTTCCGCCGTGGCATATCCTGATAAATCTCACGAAGCATGGAACCTTCCTGAGAGGTGCCGATCACCTTTTCCAATTGTTCAAACCGTTCCATGACCTCGGGCACGCATTTCCAGCCCAATCGCCACAAAGTCTCCACCTTGGCGGCCATGATAAAGGTATTCCAAAGTGCCCCATTGGCCCAAGCCGCTAAGCCCTGATTGGCGTTTGGCTTTTCCAGAAAGCCATGCACCCGCCTCACACACCATCCGCCACTCCACCCCAACGGCCCTCCTGGTTCGATCCATCCATATTCGAGTTCAAGAGACGTCGGCCGGACACCAAGGAGCATGATTCGATCCTGTAATATGGTGGTTGCCTGAATCGCTGCCTCAACCGTATCCATCAAACGGGTTTCAGGGAACACAAAATGGTCTGCCGGATAGACAACCGCGGTCGCATGAGGGTTCTGCGCCCGAATATACATTAAGGGAAGGAAAATTCCGGCATCCGTATCACAGTTCTGAGGTTGTCCGATCACTTGGCCTGATACTCGATGCTCCGATTGAGTCAACATCTCGGGAAAGTGGTTTTGAGCAATAACTGTCACCTTCTGTTTGGCATCCGTCAGGTGATCTGCGCGATCCCACGTGTGTTGCAACATCGAACGATTTCCCACAAACGTACAATACTGCTTGGGTTTGTGATACCCCAACCACTGTTCAATAAACTCACGCGTTCGCTCTCCTTCTCCTCCTGCCAATATCACTGACCAACGGCCTCCTTTTACGGTGTTTTGGTGCCTCATGGCATTCCCTTTCTATAAACTCAAGAATGGAGACCTGTCGATTAAATGAACGATCACATCATTATTCGTGATGAATTTTTGAGCTCTGGAAACATGCTCAGTTCTTTTTGTTTCATTCTTTCTGATGTCCTTTTTCCTAACTCTTTCAAGTTTAATACCATCCAGGAAATTTCTTTTTTTAACGGGGCATTTGAAATGGTGCACCATTTCAAAATCTCATCCCCTGGGAAATTTAGCCACAGGAGCCAAAACGACAGGTGGGGAAATATACCTCACTTCCAAAAAAATTTGGGTGGGATATGAAATCGGAGTCGTATTTTTTCCTGAAGACAGGACTACCCTTGAATTTTCTGTAAGTTTATTCGAGGACTGACGGAGATCGAGGAAAGCTAAGAGAGGATCGAGGCTTCGTCTTCGACACCGAAAGGTGAAGGGAACAGACGACAACTAACCCTTGCAGGATCTTGGTGATTGAAATTGAACAGGGTTCGCGAAGGATATTTATTGAGAAATCTGCTACTGGCACCTCGACCAATGACTACTTGAAGCATGCATAGTCATGATGCTGTAAGTTGAAACATTTCGTGACAGGCTGTACAGCGACTCGTAATACTTGAAAGCTGGCTGAGCATTTGCTGCGAGGTGATTCCCTCGGTGATCGCATCGGCAAGTCTGTCGAAATCCTTATGAACGGATAGGCCCATCTGCTTAAAGGGCAGCGGAAGTTTGAGCATCAGAGCCAGATTGGCATCTGCTGCCATCCCCATTCCACCAGAACGGGCCGCTGTCGCCGCCTGCGTTCGTCCTTGCGACGTATCTGGATCACTCAGGCCCCTTATGACGCCATCTACGCTCTGCAACAGTTGTCGCATTTCCTTGAGGATGAAAGCGTGTTCAGCCTCTTTCAGTTGAATAGCGGTTCGACCGTCATCACCGGGAGCAGTAATGCCCGTCATAAAAAACCAGCCCAACACACCTGCACCAACAACCCAAAGAAGCAAGGCGAACCAACAAAGAATTTTTGAAGGGAAAAGTCGAGATGGCATAGTATTTTTGTACATAGCCTTTCTTAAAGGTAATTAGGTTTATCAGCTATACGTTTCGCACAAACATCTTTCGCTATCCCGTAACGCTTTCCGCCGGCCTCTCGTTTTCACGGGACCGACCGAAACAGATGTCTCTCTGACCCTACCAATTGGTTTCCCAAGATTTCCCTGACAAAAAGATTCCAAGAACAAATGTAGGGTTTTACATCCAGTAGCGAACGGGAAAGTGCCGTAGATTTCAACTACCGACCACGCCCTCCCATTCCTCCACGCTTTCCACCTCCCCTATCCGGAGGAAGACTTGGGGGCTTGGGAACGACCCTGGGATCTGATGCCTTTCTCCACACGTTCCTGCTACATTGCCTTCTCTCGAAGCTGTTTCTGAAGCTGTTATTATTCCTTGAGCCTTTCCTGATCCTGATTTTTGAGCGGATCTTGGATGTGAAGACGATCCCGGTCCTGTTTCTGATCTTGGGATAATCCCAGGTCAACCATGCCGAAAGACAAACCCACACTGATTGCAAGGACACTTAAAAGAGCCTTTGAATGTATCATGACATTCTTCCTTTAATAGAAAACAGAAGCGACATTGCTCCTGACCGAATCCATATCCCAGTCATCAAGTAAGTACATCGCGACCTTTGCCATATTTTCTTCCCTCGATCATGATCTTTACTTTCAGCAAAACGGAAACCCCGAAAAGCATTCGTTTGCTTTCTCTTCTTAGTGGTGAATAGTCCCCAAAGCAAATTCAGGACCATTCGGAAAACTTCCTGGTTTTGCGGAACTTTTCCTTGAGGATCCGTGACCAGAACACAATCATTTGAGGTATTTAGCGACAGGACATTCGGCAATAAGGAACAACTATCTACAATTTTCAGGCGATGGATACCACTGACAAGCTAAGGCAGGGGGATTTACGAGAAGATCATTGAATGATTCGACATACCAGGCTTAAAGGAGTTATTTTTTGGAAAATCTGGAATGCCAATGGTTTATGGCGCTGTCCTTGACAAGGCATTCGGTCAAAGGTTTCCTTGTCCCACCGGCTTGTTTGGCTTTCCGCAGGCCCGAACTCATGAAACCATCGTATGGTGAGAAACACCAGATAGGTCATCGCCCAGCAACCCTCTCTTCTCATTTAAGATATCTGAAATTTAATCAAAAGCGCCAGGTATGAGTGACCCCAACAATCCTTCATTCGATGAAGCCCAACTCATGGGCATTCTTCGCTCCCTGATGCACAACCTCCCTGGCATGGCCTACCGATGTCGATGGGATCCTGATTGGACCATGAGCTTTGTGAGTGAAGGTGCAAACGCGTTATGCGGATACGACCCTTCGGAACTGATCGGCAAGGGAGCGGTGTCATGGGGAAGAGAAATCATCCATGCAGAAGACCGCCAATGGAACCGTAATACCGGCATAGACTGCTTTTATTGAAAATCCCTGTGCAGAGGAGGTCCTGAGATGACACTCAAGAATATTTCGGTTTCTATGAGAATCGTTGTGAGTGCGGTGGGAATAGTCACCGCGCTGACTGGAGGTAAAGCACTGGCCGACTTCACCAACGCGAACAGGCTGCCGGAAAAGTCACAGGAGCCTTCCTGCAAGAATTGAGTGCGGCGATGAACCGGGAAATGGGCAAAGGAGGGCCATTAGAAGCCATTAACTGTGGAGAATTGGCTCCGGAAATTGCCAACCGGTTGTCACGAGAAAATGGATGGCGAGTCACGCGTGTGGGTACCCGAGTCCGGAATCCCTTACTCGGGATGCCGGATGCGTGGGAGCAGAAAATCCTTGGAGAGTTTGCCGCACGTGCCGCCAAAGGTGAAGCCTTTGACAACATGGCCCACAGCGAAGTGGTATCAGAGCCTGGGGGGCAATACTTTCGATTCATGAAACCGATTGCTGTTCAACCCAAGTGTCTGTTGTGTCATGGGCCGACGAAACCATTCCAGAGTCCATCCAGAATGTCTTGACCAAGCACTAACCCTTCGATGGAGCCACGGGATACCAGTCCGGAGATCTTCGGGGAGCAGTCAGCATCAAGCAGCCTTTGCCCCGACAAGAGCACTGAAAAAAAACTAACGAAAATAATTATTTATTCCCAAATCATACAAATACCTTGAAACGTTCAACACTGCCCTTGACGGAAGTATCGAAAGAGGGATTAGGCAACAGGAGAACCACAATGAAGCCATTCCGGGACAGACTTGAGTGATCTGCTCTGGAATGATTCGAAAGGTAGACATGATGAACAAGCAAAAAAAAATTTCCTTGTTGTTCTGCTTATCCTTTTTGGTGTGATATTTGTGTATTGGAGATATGGTATCGCACAACAGGAAACAGTTCCTTCTATGCCTGGCAAAGGAACCATTGAGGTGGCTGGAATGCGGGTTCCAGGCATCGGGCCGCTCCCAACAGCTGGTCCCATTCCGGCAACCAATCTCAGCTACCAAGGTCAAGTTAGGAGAGCGGTTGTACTTTGATGGCCGATTATCCCAGAACGGGGCGGTTTCCTGCGCCTTTTGTCATACGCCAGGATTAGGGTTTGCCGACCCCAAACAGGTTTCCGTTGGCGTTAGGGGAAAACGCGGCGGGCGTCAGGCCCCGACAGTCTATAATACGGCGTTTAACCCTGTGCAATTTTGGGATGGCCGCGCAGGATCGCTCGAAGAACAAGCCATCGGGCCCATCGTCAATCCTGTGGAAATGGCGGAGACTCATGAGAACGTCGTTAATAAGTTAAGCAAAATCAAGGGATACGTTGAGGAATTTCAAACGGTGTTTGGAACCGGTGTCAGTATACAAGGCATTGCCGAAGCCATTGCGGCATAAGAACGAACGATCATTTCGACGAATTCGGCCTTCGATCAATTTGTCTTAGGTGATACGACGGCAATGAGCGATGATGCTCAACAGGGAATGTCCCTATTCAAAGGTAAAGCCCGTTGCATCCTGTGTCATAACGGCCCCAACTTTACGGATAATCAGTTTCATAACCTTGGAGTGCCACAGGTTGGGCCCATGAAAGAGGATCTTGGCCGATACTATGTGACTCGTCGCCCTGAAGATACAGGCGCATTTAAAACCCCCACGCTTCGAAGCATTGTCGAAACAGCACCCTATATGCATGATGGCGCTTTCAACACGTTAGAAGAAGTCGTTGATTTTCTGGACAATGGTGGCGGGAAGAATCCTCACCTGTGTCCCCTGATGAAGCCTTTGGGTTTAACCCAAGAAGAAAAAACACATCTCCTTGTTTTTTTGAAGGCCTTGAAAGGTGAAGAAATTCCGTTTGAATTTCCCACGTTGCCAGAATAAACTTAGAAAAGTATCCATGGTCCTGAATGAAGGGGGAAGATTAGTGCATAGATTTCATGTCATTTTTATCCTTGCATGTGTCTGGGTTGCTCCAATGGCGTATGGCCAGGATGCTCCTGAGGGAATTCGACCATTAATCGTACTGGAGGAGCCCATCCACACGGTGATCCCTTCAGGCTTGATGTTTCTCAATGAGCCCAAGACCACAGAACAATTCCTGACAAAGCTAGAAAAGCATCCGCCAGATTGGACATATCTGTATGGGAAGAACGTCGATGAACGGTATGATCGGCTGTTTGATGAGTCAGAAAAACGCGATGCACTCCGAATAGGCAACCCGAATCTCACACAACCCATCGCCTTTCTCTGGGATGGTTTCTTGACCAGGGTACGAGATGATAAATCTGGATTCGCCGTTTCGATAGGACCTCGGCAAATTCAAACGTCATGGGGCATCGTGCGCTTCAAACTCGCCAATGAGCCGCGTGCAATGACCGCCATGCCTCCCCCCGAGTTATTCGAAGCCTTAAAGAAGAAACGCTCACAAACAGAGGAAGTGGCGATCATGATCTTGTATCGCGGAACACTGGTCCCTGAAGAATCGCTCATGTATGATTTTTCAACGAAACAAGAAGGCGAGGGCATGATTCTCCCCATCGTGGAACTGACCCAAGTCGACTATTTTATTCCCAAAAGTGAGGCACCCTCACCATGATGAACACAGCCCCTCTCCTGCTCCACGGACGGGTTACAAAAAGAATGCCAAAGACCTAAATGCTCGGCTCGAAACTACATTCAGGCGAAAAGAAACAAAGGGCTGGACTCATGTGCCTTAAGACGCTAAACACTACATTTTCGTTGGTTGCCCTCTTAATATTTCCGTATCATGTTCAGGAGGTGATCCACATCTCCATCACAAGGAGGGTGTGGGGCACCAAACCGAAGATATGCGGCAACCTTATGTTGATCAAAGGGTTTCACTAGACCTTAGCCCAGAAGACAAGAAAGCCCATGAGGCTGTCATGCAGGAACATTTTGAAACAATTTATCAAATTGTGGCGGCCTTAGCCCTTGAAGAGTTCGACCAGGCCAAAAAAATTACCGAAAGCCAGTTGGGATTTACCAAACATCGAGAAGCCATGCAGCGACAGAAACCTGAGAATTTTCCTCCAGAGTATCACGACCTGGCCATGGCTCATCATCGAACAGCAGAAAATCTCGCTCACGCGATGCTGTCTCGCAACCTAAAACTGATTCTCCCACACTTAGAACAAACACTACATGCATGTGTGGCTTGTCATCGTATCTATAAAACCTGAGCCAAGAAAATTCTCTTTAATATATGTCATGAGTCTTTATCTTTTGGAGGAATTAAAATGTGTCCATTATTGTCAATCGTTTTCCAAAAAATGTCTCAATTAACAATCGGGTTCAGTTTTGTTTGTCTTCTCCTTACAGGGCCTACCTTCAGTTGGGCAGGAGATTTAACACACGCAGAAGCCGTTATTAACAACAACTGCTCCACTTGTCATAAATTTAAGGGGAAGGGAGAGAGCCGATTCAACCTGAAAGCGCCGGATCTGATGTGGGGAGGGAGCAAGTATCAACGAGATTGGTTGATTCGATGGCTGACAGGGAAAGAGCCAATGCTGTATGCCAAGGGTTACCGATGGGATCAGACTCAACAACCTGAGCAGCACATGACCGTCTCTCAACAGGAAGCTGAAGGCCTCGCCGACTATTTCGAGACACACCTTCAGGATTCGCGAGTGAAGCCAGGGTCCATTGATATGGCGACGTTTAGTAAGCAGGAGGCGAAGTTTGGAGAGGAAATATTTACCCAACATTCCTGCATTGGCTGTCATCAGATTATGGTGGATGGAAAAAAGACTGGAGGACCACAAAGCACCTCGTTCTTTAACTCGGGGAAAAGGCTGAAGGCTGATTGGATTTATCGCTTTAACTCCAATCCGCCTGACTTTGTACCCCACAGTGGAGAATTTGTTGGGGATGTGAGTGCACTCGGGCTGCGATATGTGACGGGATTTATTGCGACCAGAGGGAATGAGGATTTCCCATACTATGAACCATGGAAGAGCCCCGACTTCGATCATCCGAATGTCGAAAACGGGGCAAAAATATATAAAGAATACTGTGCACAATGTCACGGTGCTGATGGGAAAGGTGATGGGCCGGCGGCGTCAGGCTTAGAACCTAAACCAGCGGTTCATGCCAATATTCCCTTTGAAAAAATTCCTCTCGATTATCTGTATAACGTGATCTACTATGGGGGGAAAGCTGTTGGGAAATCTCCCCTGATGCCGTATTGGGGACTGACCATTGGGGGGACAGAAGGCGTATCTGATGTCATTGCCTATTTGAAGGCCAGGTTTAAGGGTGCACCAGAGGTGGCTAGCACGGCTTCACCATCAGGCGGACCTTCAGGAGTATGCCCACAGCCACGCAACACCAAGCAGGCACCTGGAAAATTTCGCAATCTGACCAGTCCGTTACCCGCTTCCCAAGAGCACATCAAAGCGGGAGAAAAGCTATATCACGAAACTGCTCAACCGTTGGCCTGTACGCAATGTCATGGCGATAAGGGGGACGGACAAGGGCCAATGGGCGCGGCGTTGAATCCACATCCTCGAAACTTTACCTGTGGAGAAACGATGAAAGATATTTCTGACGGGCAACTGTATTGGATCATCAAAAACGGATCGATTGGAACGGGAATGATGGCCTTTGCCGGATTGCCTGATGAACAGGTGTGGCAACTCATTCAGTACATCCGGACTCTGGCTCAATGAGAATATTATTCTCCCCGTTAGAATTCAATCATCATTTCCAGGAGCGGTACCTTTTGCCTGGTCAGAAGGGAAGCTTTTAAAAGGACTGTTATGTCTCAAGACCTGAAAAACACCCACAGCGAAGATCAAGAAATTCAAAAGACCGTTAAAAAACTTGAACGTCAAAATGCGCTTATTTTAGAAGCGGCAGGCGAAGGCATCTTTGGATTGGACCTGGAGGGGCGCCATACCTTTGTGAATCCCGCCGCAGCTAAGATGCTCGGCTACGAACCTGAGGAATTGATCGGCCAACCCAGTCATTCGCTCTGGCACCACAACAAAGCCGATGGCAGCCCATACCCCAAAGAAGACTGCCCGATTTGCGGAGCCTATATAGATGGACATCTGCATCACGGGGATACCGAAGTTTTTTGGCGTAAAGATGGCACAAGCTATCCAGCCGAATATATCAGCACACCGATGCGGGATGAGCAAGGAGCCCTCGTTGGCTCCGTGGTGACATTTCGAGATATTACCTATCGTCGGCAATGTGAAAAAGCTCTCGAACAGTTTCGTCGACACACCGATATGATTTTACAGGCTGCGGGCGAGGGCATTTTCGGATTAGACCTTCAAGGAAACCATACGTTCGTGAATCCGGCCGCTAACAAGTTATTGGGGTATGAAGCCGGCGAATTGCTAGGAAAACCCAGTCACATTACTTGGCACCATACCAAACCAGATGGTTCCCCTTATCCTGCCCAAGAATGCCCTATCTATAAAGCGTATAAGGATGGACTGATTCACCAGGGTGACGACGAGGTATTCTGGAAAAAAGATGGGACAAGCTTTCCGGCTCAATATACAAGCACCCCAATTTGGGATGAGGAGGGAACATTAGCAGGAGCAGTGGTTACGTTTCAGGACATCACTGAGAAGAAACGTTTGGCCGCTCAATTCTTAGAGGAAGCCAAATTGGCGGAAGTCACCAGAGTCCTTGGGGATATCGGGCACGATATCAAAAATATGTTGATGCCTGTGCTGTCGGGCGCTGATTTACTAAAGGATGAATTGGACGAACAGTTTCCCCCTTTAATCCGGGAAAAGGTCATAGGAGCCGAGACTGGTTATGCCAACAGTCTGGAGCTGATTCACATGATTGTCACCAATGCCCGACGCATTCATGACCGTGTTCGGGAAATTGCAGATGCAGTGAAAGGTGGCACCAGTCCTCCACATTTTACTCCCTGTCGCATAGGAGATATTGTGGATGGAGTGCTCGAAACTCTTCGCACATACGCTGCAGAAAAAGGCATTACCCTCCTGATCGATGGTCTTGATTCTCTCCCTGTTATCGATGCGGATGAACGTCGACTGTTCAATGCCTTGTACAATCTCATCAACAATGCAATCCCTGAAGTGCCACGTGGAGGATCAGTCACAGTAAGCGGATATTCGGGACCGGGTTCCGATACAGTCGGGTTGGCTGTGGCGGACACCGGACGAGGCATGGCGCCGGAGATTCGTGATCGGCTCTTTACCCCCCAGGCCATTAGTACCAAAAAAACTGGAACCGGGCTCGGTACCAAAATCGTCAAGGACGCTATTGATCTACACCATGGTCAGATTCGCGTGGAAAGCGAAGAGGGGAAGGGGACAACGTTTCATATCCGGCTTCCCATTTCACAAAGCGCGCCCTCTCAGTCCTCTCAACCGAAGACGCGGGTTCACTTATAACAGAAGGAAATCACTTCATGAAATCTTCGTGGGATTTCTTCATGGACCATCCTCCCCTTCATTCATCCGATGGCCTCACCCGGCGGCGGTTGCTTCAAACAAGCCTTATCGTTGGAGGGCTCTCCGCATTGGGAAATTTTCCGGTTGGTGCAGAACCGTCATCAAGTGTCACCCTTCCCTTTGCACGAGGAAGACGCCCGCTGGCAGCCTTTCCTGAAAAACGTCCTTTGATGGTGATGACCACCAGGCCTCCACAGTTAGAGACACCGTTTCCGGTGTTCAACGAATCGGTGTTTACTCCCAACGACGCCTTCTTTGTTCGCTGGCATTTAGCCAATATTCCCACCTCTGTTGATCTGCAAGCATTTCGCTTAACCCTTCGGGGTCGAGTCCACCAATCCATGTCATTCAGCCTCACAGATTTACACAAACAATTTGAGCCAATAGAGATTGCGGCAGTGTGCCAATGTTCGGGAAATAGTCGAGGTTTTTCTGATCCTCGAGTCTCTGGAGGGCAGTGGGGACATGGCGCGATGGGCAATGCCCTGTGGAAAGGAGTGCGATTACGAGATTTACTGGAAAAAGCTGGATTGGAAAAAGATGCCAAGCATGTTCGGTTCGACGGATTGGATCGACCTGTTGCCGATGCCACTCCTGATTTTCTGAAATCGCTCCCCTTGGACAATGCCATGGCCGACCATGTGCTCGTCGCCTATTCCATGAATGGTGAGCCACTTCCCTTTCTCAATGGTTTTCCCCTGCGTTTAGTCGTTCCTGGCTGGTATGCTACGTATTGGGTGAAGATGCTGAATGATATCAAAGTCCTCAACCAAGATGATCACAATTTCTGGATGGACCCGGCTTATCGCATTCCTGACAATGCCTGCGGGTGCTTAGAGCCAGGCCAAAAGCCCACAAGTACCGTTCCTTTGTCAACCATGCCGGTTCGCTCTTTCATCACGAATGTGGAAGATGGAGTGGCATTGCCAACTGATTCGTCAATTCAAGTCAAAGGCATTGCCTTCGATCAGGGATATGGCATTGATCAGGTGCTTTTTTCCTCCGATGCTGGCCAGCATTGGGAAGCTGCCCAACTAGGAAAAGACTACGGAGATTTCAGCTTTCGCCCGTGGGAAATACTGATTCCCCTAAAACCTGGGCAGTCCTATCGCTTTCAATCTTTGGCTATCAACCGAATCGGGGAATCCCAACAGCTTCATGCTAAATGGAATCCAAACGGATATTTGCGTAATGCAGTTGAGACCATTCATGTAAGGACGCAAGGCTAACTCATCCATGATAGGCAAAATGTTACGTTTTTTCCTTATTACAGGAATCCTCTTGATGAGTTTCGATACGGGAGTTTTGGCCGGTGAGGTTGCCGTCCCTACCCGAAGCATCACATTTCCAACGGATCCGTTTTCCTTTCAGACTGGCACTGGACAGGAAATCGCCAACACGTATTGTGTCATTTGCCATTCCGCCGATTACATTTATACGCAGCCAACACATTCAACAACAACGTGGACCGAAATCATCAAGAAAATGAAACTCGCGTTTGGTTGTCCGATCCCTGATGACACCATTGCCCTCTTGGCAGAGTACCTGACTCACCAGAATGAGATATCCCCTCCCGCCTCCAGCACTCCTCATTTGCACAAGGCACCATCTCCATCCCTCAACAATCACGATAGCCTGGACAAAGGACAATCGGTGTATACGACTCATTGCCTCAACTGCCACGGGCGAATGGGAAAAGGTGATGGACCAATAGGAACGATGTTAATTCCACCAGCCGCAAACTTAACGGTCATTGAGGAAAAATCTGACCGGGAACTTCTTACAACTATCCAGGATGGTCGCCCTGGAACAGCCATGCCCTCCTGGAAAGGGAGTTTATCCGAGCAGGAGATCTTAGATGTCTTTTCGTACGTGAAAAGTTTTACTCAGAAATCTTCCATAAAATAAGCGTTCGGCCTTGTCTCGAAAAATTCCACCTTCGTTTGCAAAAAATTTATTCTCGTATTTCTTGGGTTCTTTCATAATCATCCCGCCTTCGCCCTTGTCTCTTTGGCAATCTTCCCCATACAATATTCTCCAGTATCCCCTTCCTCTCCGCTTTATTCATTCAATTACCCAGGAGGTCTGTATGAGAAACACCTTTTCAGCGTTGATTGTCGGTTTTGCCATGATGAGTCTTACGGCTTGCGAAAGCACAGGAGGCAGTGCGGGCTTGGGAGCGCTCGGTGGAGCCGCCGCTGGTGCCGGTGGGTACGAATTTCACCTGAATAATCAGAAAAAACAGGTTGAGGAGGATTTTAAAGATAAAAAAATTGATGAGAAGGAACGGGACATTCGTCTGGATCAAATTAAACGAGATTCACTAATACAATAGGACAAGAAAATTGGTTGGTGTGTTGCTCGATGGCTTGCCGAAGTAAAAGGGTTCCCTCTACCCTTTCTTCGGGCCATCATTCTATCCATCCCTACCGGCTTCTTTCTTCACGCAATTGGAATAACGGCCAATCACTTTAAAGGAGTTCCCCGGTCATTGAGTCATCTGTCCTTCCTTGTGTGCCGTGGCATTTTCTTTCCTTCTAGATTGGGACGCCTGCTCATCTAATGGATGTTGCCTTGTTGTTCGCGCTATTGTCGGGCGGATTGGTCGGGCTTCTGCTCGGGGCTACCGGGGGCGGAGGGTCCTTGGTCGCGATACCCTTATTGGTCTATGTGGTGGGAATCCCCGTTCAAGAGGCCAGTGCCATGTCGCTGATTGTCGTTGGCTATTCGGCTCTGTTCGGGGCATGGCAGGAAAGCCGGCATAAACAAGTCCACATCCCTACGGCCTTGGTGTTCAGTTTGACCGGGGTCATTGGCGCATGGATCGGTGCCCAGGGGCACCAACTGGTTTCTGGAACCGTCGTATTGTTTTCGTTCGGCAATTTATTGCTGTTTATGAGTCTGTGGACGTTTTGGCAACCGCATAACACTCAGGGAAGCGATGTGGCCACAGGGTGCGCCAAGCATTTTTCCTGGCCGTGTGCGTTCAAGGCTTCTGCCATTGGTTGGGGCGTTGGTCTGCTGACGGGGTTTTTTGGAATTGGTGGAGGATTTCTGATTGTACCGGCTTTAATGTTCCTCTTGGGATTTCCCATCCGCCTCGCCATGGGCACATCGTTTTTGGTTATTGCCCTAATTTCCATCGGTGGGGTAGTTGGACATTTAAATCTCGCGTCCTTAGATTTTTTCTTAACGGGGTTGGTGTTACTCGGCAGCGTGCTGGGTTTGGTCTTTGGGTCTCGCGTGACTCGATCAATTTCCTCTCATGATTTAAGACGGTGTGTGGCAATCCTGATTGGGGCAATTGGCTTGGGGTTAATCATAGACAATGGCAGGCATTTCCTCTTATGAAACTCGTTAACCTTGAGGGCTTTCATCTGGAACAGGGCGAAAGAGTAACATCACATCGCCTGATTCGAGACGCTGCCCGTTTTGAAATTCCCACGGCGATAAAATCGTGCCCTGTCGATAGACTCTGAGTAAGACATCTGGCTGTAAGTCATTGGTCGTTTTTCCAACATCGCCCCTCTCAACCGTTTTCTCTACAATATTGACTTTTCCACCAGCGGTGAGGAAGTCTTCTAAATAATCAGCCAAGTACTGCTGATCCACTGCGGCTGCCAACATATAGCCTCCATACGTGGCAGGAGAAATAATTGTTTGGGCTCCACCTTGGCGAAAAAGTTTGACATTTTCTTCTTCTTTTGCACTTACGATCACCCGGCATTTCGAATTGAGATTACGGACCGTTAATAAAATGAGCGCACTGGTATCATCGCGGCCCGCGGCTATAATGACCGCCTTCGCCTGACTCAAGAACGCCGCATGTTGCAACAGTCCTTCTTGAGTGGCATCGCCTTTGAGTGCCACGACCCCTAATTCTACAGCCGTCCGGACTCGGTCATCTCGGGGATCAATCACGACAATATGTTCGGGCTTGGTTCCCTTCGCCAATAATTCTTTGACGGTGGAATAGCCGGTGTGCCCAAAGCCACAGACCACGACATGTTGATCCAGGTTCGATTGGAGTTTTGCCATACGAAATACCTCAGTAAATTGTCTCAGCGCCAATTGATAGGCTGTTCCTAAAAAAATAATCCAGATGAAAATTCTGACGGGCGTCACGACCAGAGCATCAATCATCCTGGCCCGCGGAGTGACCGGCACAATGTCGCCATAACCGACCGTCGTCACCGTCACCATGGTGAAATAGACCACATCCGTCAGTGACATGTAGCCATCGCTATAATCCTGCAACCCCTCACGATCCAGCCACAGAACGCCGATCAACATGGTAAACAGGAAAATGACCATCCCCAGTCTGATCAACAAGGTGCGAACTGGGTCCAAGTCCGAAGGCGTATACACCACACGCCTTAAAAATAGAGCGGATTGAGGGGTTGATCGCGTTTTAAAGGGAAAAGCCATAAAAGTGAGGGTCGTCGTGAATCCGCATACAATCTATCCTGTGAGCGGCCAGAACATGACAAGCACTGGAAGAGACACGGCAAGAATCAAAAGTTCCAAGGGTAACCCCATTCGCCAGTAATCGCCAAATCGATAGCCACCCGGTCCCATGACTAATAAATTATTTTGATGACCAATAGGCGTGAGAAACGCACAAGACGCCCCAATGGCCACAGCCATCAGAAACGGGTCGGCATGGACCCCAAGGTTTTGAGCAACCGCAACACTGAACGGAGCCATGACCACGGCGGTGGCCGCATTGTTCATGATATCCGATAGCAGCATCGTCAATACCATGATCACGCCCAATACAATAATTGGTGAATACCCGCTCGTGACGTTGACCAAATATTGGGCTAAAACGGTGGTGGCCCCGCTCTGCTCAAGTGCTCGACCAAGTGGAATCATGGACCCAAGCAACACCAGCACAGGCCAATCAATCGTCTGATACACATCTCTCGGAGCCACCACCGTCAGAAGGACCATGCCTAAGGCAGCCCCCATTAAGGCTATCGGTAACGACACGATCCCTGTTAGCGCACTCGCCAATGCTACAATGAAAAGTCCACCCACACGCCAGGCTTGCCCAGATTTCCCCAATTGAATCCCGCGTTCGGCCAAAGGCAAACATCCCAACGATCCGATGACATCCAAAACTTGTTCCTTGTCCCCTTGTAAAAGCAGCACATCTCCCGCCTTAAACCGAAATTCTTTTAACCGCCCACGATAGGGTGTCCCCTGGCGGGAGACTCCCAACAGAGAGACACCAAACCGGCTTTGGAGCTTTAATGTCCCGGCCAATCGACCCACTAGCCAAGAACGGTCAGGAGGCACTACAGCTTCTAATAAAATCCCGTCTGGGGTCTTCGTTTGAGACTCTAACTCTCCTACTTCTTCTTTTGACTGAGTCCCGCTTAATTCCAAGCCTAATTTCGATACAAATTTATTGATCCCTTGATGGCCTGCCTCCAAAACTAACACGTCGCCGACCTGAATCTTTTCGCGCCAGGCCGCACCTCGAATGGATTGTTCCCCTCGAATCAAGCTTATAATTAATGTATCGGAATCCTCCGTGGCTGATTCTAACTCCGACAAAGATTTGCCTATGGCCTTAGAATTTTCGGGAACTTTGACTTCGGTAAGGTATTCCTGGATATGGAATAGGTCCTGAGGGGCATTTTTTGATCGCCGAGCCATGGGAATCAAATGCCAACCGACGAGTGCCACAAAAATAATGCCGGTAACTGCCACGACTCCACCAACTGGAGAAAAATCGAACATGCCAAAGGCTTGTCCGGTCATTTCTGCCCGGTAATTGGCAATGATGATATTGGGAGGTGTCCCAATTAAGGTGGCCATGCCACCTAATATTGTGCCAAATGCTAAGGGCATCAAAACAATTGCTGGTGAGCGTTTCGCCTCGAGAGAAGATTGAATGGCCACCGGCATCAGGAGAGCCAGGGCTCCGACATTGTTCATCACCGTGGAAATCAATCCCCCGATAGACGACAATACGACGACATGTAAGGTGGGGGAGAAAGCCGCGCCCTTAATAGCGCGAGTAAAAAATTCTACGGCCCCCGCATTACTCAATCCACGGCTGATAATGAGCACGGCGGCCACTGTGACCACGGCCGGGTGGCCAAATCCCAAAAACGCTTCATCGGCTGGGATGAGTCCAAAAAGTGTGGCTATTAAGAGGCCGGCTAGCGCGACAAGATCGTATCGCCATCGTTCCCAGACAAAGAACGCCACGAGAATGCCCAGGAGGCTTATCAGAAAAATTTGGTCAGCGGTCACCAGCTGGTAACATCCTTTGCTCAGCGTTAGTTTAGGAAAGAGAATGAATAGGGAAAAACGTGGCGGAGCATCCTGGCCAGGGTTTCAGGAAGAATCACGTCTGTGATTTAACCAGGTTCGGAAGGCAAACTCAAACGTACATTGGAGAAAAGAAAAAAATACTGTGAAGAGGTCAAACCAGTACACACCCCCTTCAACAAGGGTTGTGAAGGCTAGCGAACTCGCTTAAGAAATGTCAGAAGAGCCAAAAGAATCATCACAATTTTGACAGAGTCCCCAAATTTTGTCTCACAAGCATCCGACCTTCAGACAGACTTTGCCGCTGAGACAATCAAATTTTTCGAGTGCCTGATAGTCAGGCGCCTGTACTACGCGGTTAGCCGAGCAACCGGAGTTCGAGGAGCTCTCCGAAGCCGCTTTCGAAACGGAAGAACCTGGGCCTGAACTGGTGTCGTCCGATGCCGATTGATGACCGGATCCATCAGATTACCGCACATGATACAACGGTAGGCTCGAATCCAGAGCTCTCCCATACCTCCTTTCACATCCAGGCAATCATCAACCACCATCAGACCATTACATCGTGCACAATTCATAACTCTCCCTCCTTTGAAAGCCTCCTGCTTCCCATGTTGTCCATAGGTGAGTCCGTGCATCATGCATGCCACAGAAATTGTGGGCATTTACAAACAACTAAAAAATGGGGTGTGTATGACTGCGGAAAAATGAAGAGAGAAAAGGATTTACCTAAATGAATTTTTGGAGTCTACAACATTTTGTAGGAAAAAAATAGTCTGTACACGCATTTTGTGTCAAGAAATCGAAAAAAAATTTTTTGGCGCTTTACCACCATAGGAGATCCGTATTTGAGAACGATGCATTTTCTGGCCACCACTATAAATACCTCAGATACCCTGTGAGAAGATTGTGGTGGGATTTGTCAGGCCTGATGGAATTTTGACAATTCCCTTTCACCCGCTGGATAAAGACCAGGGCCATCAGGTAACCCAGGGGTTTTAAACATGAGCACATCAAAGGCGCTACCCAGACTAGCTGATCCAGTTAATAGATCTACCTCCTGCTGCCTTGAAACCGAATCCTTCCCCGCCCCGACATATTGCTGAATGCCGAGGTTGGTGAGCCATGTCCCCTGTGAAGTCCAACCAGCCAACTCTAACCCTAAAGATTCCGCTTCAGTGATGACGGCGGTGAAATCGACATCTGCCGTCATATCTTGTTGACCCACCGCCAAAAATGGATCATGAATTTGTTGTTGTTGATAATAGGAACGGAATGTCCCATTGCGATGACGATATGAATAGATATTTGACGCCTTGTCACCATAGTCCACAAACAGGATATATCCTGGGTTGACTACCCGCGCCAGCTCTTGCAGAAAGGGCCTAATTTCCAAACACACCTCGGCAATTTGTCCCCGCCCAAGGTGAATGTGTTCCTGATGTAATCGCTGACGTAACTGTGGTGTCGATAATTCGCCAGGTTGTTCGCACAATTCCCCATTTTCATCGAGCTCCACGAATAATTCACAGACCTCCTCATTGGCTAGCCCCATGACTCGGTGAACCGGTAAGGCATCGATGACTTCATTGCCAAACACCACTGTAGGGGAGGGTTGCATTTCCTTTAAGGTTTCCACCGTCTTCAAACCCTTTTCGGTCTGCTTGGCTCGTAATCCAGAGCTCGTTTCAAGCACAACATAGTCATGAGGGATTGTCAGGAATGAAGTCATACATGCCCCTAACTGACCTGTTCCTCCACCGAGTTCCAGAACTCGAAGGGGACCATCAATCACTTGGGCAACCTGAATAATGGCTTGAGCCACTCCGAACCCAAAGGCAGAAAATTTAGCGCTGGTGTCAAACGGGCCAGCAGAACTACCAATTGAGGGGGCTTGAGTATAAAACCCATGCGTCTCATGAAAAAGGGCAGCCAACATAAAGTCCCGAAAGGTCATGTGACCTTGAGAGCGAATTTGATCCTTGACCAAACGGGCTAGCTCAGTGTTTATCCGACTCACGGTAGATTTTTTCTGCCCAAAGAAGGCAGGCCTAGTCTTTTCTGGGTAATTCTAGACAAAGGCATTTTCCATAATGCGCTATCTCAGCAAAAAACACAAAAAAAGGGTGCCAAGCATGGCACCCTTTTTTATCAGAACTGAAAGAACTGAATATACTAGTTGATGACAGTTGAGGTCGCCTTCCCAGGGTTGATCGGAACCCTGTTCATGGTGTCAGTTTCAGGTAACCGACCAGCACCCATGGATTCTTTAATCCGTGCACGGTTGGCATCACTGACATCATTCATGGCCGCTTTGGTCGCAGTATCTTGAGATGCCTCAAGTGTTCCGTGTCCGACTGCATTTGTCTGTCCCGCGTCATTTGCCGTTGATTGGCCGGTTGCGGGAGATTTTCCCTTTGCTGGGTATCCTGGATGGTCGGGTAACAACCCGGGATTGGCGACTGCCATGGATAGAGCAAAACAGCTCGCACCTACCGTTCCAAGAATAATTCCAATCGCTTTCATAAGACCGCTCCTTTGTTAGTTAAACCGGTTAACAATAGAAAAAGGTCACAATATATTCATGTGATCGTCAATGTTCAATGGGCGAGCGGAATCTTAGGCAGAATAGACGGTGGTGTCAAGCCTGTAGACAAAAAGGCCTAAGTATCTGGATTTTTTCTCTACGATTCTCCCCTACTCGTTCGGCGAACAGGACGACCCGGACGATAAGGGGTCCTAGGCTTTGGAACCGGCATTAAGATGGTGACGGTCGTTCCCTTATCCGGCTCACTGGCAATGCTAATCTTTCCTTGATGCTCCTCTACGACTTTTTTCACCGTCGCTAAGCCTAATCCGGTACCTGAACGCTTAGTCGTAAAATACGGCTCAAAGACTTTATCCACAAGTTCGGCTGGAATCGGCACTCCGTCATTGGCAATGACCATTTGAAGTTCGGGTTTGCGGGCCCGAGTCAGCATGACCTCTACCCTGAGGCGTCCACCGGGAGACATGGCTTCAATAGCATTTTTAAAAATACAGAGAAAGACATGCTGCATTTTCGTCTCATCCCAACGCACTTGGGCCAACCGGGCGGGAACTTTTTTGACCACCTCAATGCGATTCACCCGTAAATCAGTGGACACCATGGAGAAGGCCTCATCCAATAAATCCTGAACCCGGCACAATTTTCGGTCCAACTCCAATGGTTTGGCAAAATCCAGAATCTCCTTGAGGACGGTTTCCATCCGGATCATATCCCGCATGGCATTTTCCACACGTGTCTGTGAATCAAAATCCAGTTCGGAGTCGGTGGTAATTTCTTCCAATTGAGCACGAATAAACCCGATGGGTTCTCGAATCTCCGTAGCCAGAAAGGAACTCACCTCTTGGAGAGCCGCCCGCCGTTCTTCCTTGCGCACATCTCCCCCTTCAGGGACTACCGGCAGCACAAGCCCGCCTTTGTCCACCTGTTGTTCGGACTGAATCGGGGCTGACTCCATCACCGAGAGATGACACGAGGGGTCTTCAAATAATTCCACGAGCTTGGCAGTGACTGATTCGAGGGCTTTCAGATCATTCCCATTGTGGTCAAATTGATTGGGGTTCTTCGAGGCTAATGTGAGAGTGCCCGCTACCCGCCCTCTCACAAAAAATGGGACAACGATCGTGGACGTAAATTTATCCTTAAATAATTGTTTATAGTCATGAAAACGTCCCTGAGTTGATGCCAAATTATTATCACTCCGTGCCTTTCGGTGACGAACCGACCAGCCAGATGCAGAATCTTCGAGAGAAAGCTGTTGCCCAGGACTCAGATCGCGCTTTTGAGTGCCCAGTACACCGAGCACTTCTAATGACGCCAATAACGGGTCATAGATGGTGACCCATCCACGGTCAAACGACACGCCGTCATCGACTTCCGACAATATATTGGCAATCCGTTCCTGCACATGCTCATTTGTATAAGAACGAGCCACTGCCACTCGTTCTTCGCTCTCCGGAAGACCAAGGGGTTCATTCGCCACAACGGGATTTCCCAAAATGACCGAGGAGCCAAAGAGCCCAGCTTTTTTGAGCTCTCCTGTAATAAAATTGACATTCGTCGAGAGCGTGGTTTTTTCTCGTTTCGTCAGAGCTACATTCTCACGGCGGGCTAAGACCAACGTGCCATAGACCCGTCCGCCAAATTTTAATGGAAGGGCAAGGGCCACTTTGGTCCCGGGGGTCACCATCCGCAGACGAAGAACATTGTTCAATTCCGTGCCATCCGTCGCATTTCGCGGACTGACACTTTTCAGTTCTTCCAGTGACAAGGCTCGGAGAATGGCTCGAATTTCTCGTGGAGAGAACCCTCGGGAGACTTGTTCAATGAGAGGTCCCCCTTCATGTTCCATAATAGCCACCAAAGCGGCCTCCATACCGACCTCATTGACTGCGGATGTCAATATTTTTTGGAGAGTGCTTTGCTGCTGAGTCGGTAGGGTCGATTCAAGACGGTTGGCCATGCATGGAATTCCTCTCTTTCACCATAAATTTTTATCTCTTGAGAATTGGGGGATTGGTTTGCCCTCATTCACACCGACCCCCACAAATTTTTGCTGACTTTCAGAAGATTTGAGGATGGGCGAGGATCCGGTTCCTCCATTAATTGATATGCCGAATTTTTCGCCCCGTTTGTGAACGGGTGACGATTTCAATCCGGCCTTGTTCTGAAATCCACAGATTGAGAATGCCGCTCACGATACTAATAAGAATCGCACCTCCAACCGCCGGCCAAAACCCGGAGACGAGAAAGCCCTTCACCATCCCGCTGACCAGGTAGAGGAGAAAGGCATTGATGAGCACCATAAAAAAACCCAACGTCACCACAATAAAGGGCGCCGAGAGCAGGTAAAGGATGGGACGAAGAATGGCGTTCAAAAAGGCCAGAACCACGACCGCTGCCACACCTGATCCAAAGCTGAGAATTTCGATACCGGGAATGATCTGGCTCGCCAACAAAACAGCGAACCCCGTGATTCCACATCGAATAAAAAATCCCCTCATACATCTATCATACCGGCCTCCTGGTCACGGCCTCAAGCCAAACCCTGTCCTGGAGTTGAATCTCTTGTTAAAAATTGGCCTTACTTGAATCCTTCAGAAGCGCTTGAGAACATGGCATCTCGCGAGAGGGTGACGAGGAGGGCCGCGGTCAACGGAGTAAAAATAAAACAGCCAACCACACCCATGAACACTTCCCCAATCCAAAAAGTCACGCCCAAATTAAATGCCAATACCCCATAATACAAGCCGATACCAGGAAATAATTCTCGATTGATCACTTCCCGAGGAACGGAGTCGGTCTTGTAAGGCCCTCGCTCACCCCACCGGTATAGACAAAAAGACACAAACCCGACCACAGCCCATCCTGCAAAATTGGCGAGAGGAACCCCGAAGTAGAGCGCCTCATGGGGATATCCATAGATCTTTCCCAGGAACCATCGCTCCCCTTGCAAGGCCACCGGATCAATAATGACATCGGAAAACGTGAACAAGACGACTGTCAGCCCGACGACTGGCCAGGAGGTCCGTAGAGCTGGATTAAATAGCCAGCCCCGGCGTTCACCTATTTTCGCATGTGGAAGCACAAAGACAAGCGCGACACAATAGCTGGCAAAGAGAAGAAAGGAGAAAGAGAGCGAATCCATAAAGGGAATGTTATCAATGTAGAGTTCCTGGCCTTCGGTTGAGCCGGTGTAGAAATAGTCGCCAAAGGGAATCCCAATCCGTGTCGATGAAAACTCAGAAATAAATGCGACGGCCCAGGTGATACCGAATAATCGACATGTTCGCTTCCAGCCTAATAATTGTCGAGCGGCATATATTGAGACCGTCAGAAACACAAACACATACGGACGAAGAATGACCGTATGGGCTAGGAGGGAAAGAAATTCCACCGTGTTGACTTCGTACTGAAGAATGCTTGATTTACAAAGATGGGGTCAGGCGTACCCGTATTGGCGAAACCACTGTACCGCTTTCTTGAGGGCCGTTTCCACTGATGTTTGGGGAAGATCGAGTTCCGAACGAGCTTTCGTGCAATCATAATGCATTCGATACCTGGCCATCCTCACCCCTTCCAACGGAATGCGAGGAGTTTTGTGCGTGACGTGAGTGGCTATCCAGGTATTCACATGAGCAAGTGGAACGATCCACCTCCAAGGCAATCGAACACGTGGCGCAGGCACGCCCGTCAATTGACTGAGCATCTGACAGATGTCTCGAAGCATCAGGTTCTGATTCCCCAGAATATAACGTTCACCGATCCGGCCTCGCTCCATCGCGCGCACATGGCCCACGGCCACATCATCCACATCGATTAAGTTCATCCCCGTCTCAATATACGCAAACATCCTCCCCTTCATGAAATCGACAATAATTTGCCCTGTGGGTGTAGGCTTTACATCCCTTTTTCCAACTGGAGCCGTAGGATTGACAATTACCACCGGCAATCCTTCGTGTGCCATCTTCAGGACTTCTTGCTCAGCCAAAAATTTTGAGCGTTTATAATCACCGGAAAGCTGGGTTTCGGAAGGAAATAATTCTTCAGAACCTAACCCACCATCTCTCGGTAACCCAATCGCCCCTATAGTGCTCGTATACACAATACGTGCAACCCCTGCCGCTTCGGCTGCGCGAAAGAGATGCTTGGTTCCTTCCACATTCACTTGGTAAAACGTCGCGGGATCTGGAGCCCACAAGGCATAATGGGCCGCCACATGATAGACCCCCTGACAACCGGCCACAGCTTTTTTTAATGACTGAGGGTCTTGCAAATCACCTTCAACTGTTTCAACCGCCAATCCATCGAGATTACTTCGATTGCTGGTTGCGCGAACTAAGACCCTTACCTCATCACCTTTGGCGACCACAGCCCGTGTCACCGCCGCTCCAATAAATCCTGATGAGCCGGTAATAAGAACTTTCATAAGAGCCGCAGCCAGCGTTCCATACTCAGGAGGCGGTCAATGGTGGCTAAACAATACATGAATGGAAAGAAGTTTGGAGATCAATGAGAAAGTCAGGTGTGGCACTATCTGGCTACCTCCCCACACAGGGCTTAACTCTTTCTCTCTACGATATAAGTAGCTATGTATCGTAGCGGATCGGCTTGCTGATCGAAGTATTCCAGTCGATTGATCGCTCGCTTGACACATTCCTCCCCCAATTGCCGAGCCCCATCAATGCCAACAAATGAAGGATAGGTTTTCTTCCCTCGTTTTTCATCCGTCCCGGCATCCTTCCCCAACTCTTCACGCGTGCCCACCATATTTAGGACATCGTCAGCAATTTGAAAAGCTAATCCGATATCTTCTGCAAAGCCGGTCAGAGACTCCAACTGGGCAGAAGAAGCCCCACCAATAATTCCCCCAATTCGAACCGCCGCCCGAATCAATTGTCCGGTTTTGTGGGAATGGATTTTTTGGAGATGCCTCAGGTCGACCTCTTGATTTTCAGCCTGAATGTCCATCACCTGCCCACCCACCATACCTTGATGGCCGGATCCATTTGCCAGCTCCCTGACAATCTGTAATTGTTGATTGGGTGTCAGGCCATGGGTTCCGGAATCTTGGCTACATAATTCAAAGGCCATGGTGAGCAAAGCATCTCCGGCCAGAATCGCCATCCCATCGCCATACACCTTATGGTTGGTAAGCCGGCCTCGTCGGTAATCATCATCATCCATTGCCGGCAGATCATCATGAATCAGCGAATAGGTGTGAACGAATTCCAACGAAGCGGCAAAAGGCAACATCGCGTCATGGTCATATCCCAAGGCTTGGGCCGCCGCGATCGTCAAAATAGGTCGCACGCGCTTGCCCCCGGCCAGTAAGCTGTACCGCATAGAGTCGTAAAGCTTCTCGGGGTCACGCAAGCTGACTGGAAGGCTCTGCTCCAGATATTGGTCAACTCGTTGACGCTGCTGGTCTAAATACTGAGTAATATCCACAGGAGAGTGCAAAGACGTCAAAAAAGGCTAGAAAATCGTAGGTGACCGTATCAAAAGAATTTTTTGTGGTCAAACCTCCAGGGTGAACCATCTTTAGGCGTCAGGCGGGCAGATGGAAAAGAGGGAAGCAAAAAGTAAAATCTCCGGGTCAATTCTTCATCACATCCAGAAAATTTCTTGGAAATGCCGGGGTTGGGCCAGCCATCACCAAAAACCATTGAATAGGGAAGAGTCAGAGGAGACATCATTGTGGAAACCCTTTACCTCGACGCCTATTTGTTTTCGTCCTTAGAGGCTCAGTATACTGTTCCCCTATGAGTATTCGAAATCGAGCTGGAGAATGGGAGCCCTTGCTCCTCGGCATCGAACCCGAACATTGTGGTGTCTGCGGGAAAGGGCTGTATCGCAATCACACGATATTGCGCGGAGGGTGGTCCCGCTGCAGTATTTGCGAACATTTCGTCCATTATAGTTGTTTGGCCAGCGGGAAAATCTTCTATCTCAAACGACGCCCTCGTGTCTGCCTCACCTGTGATGCCCATCCGCCAACCTCGACCTCCGGAAAAACTGTGTCAATGGTTCCATCAGCAGTGAAATAATGAAAAATTCTGAACTGGCTCTTTCAAGATCTACGGGATCGAACAAACTTTCGACCTTCTTTCTGTATTTCGTCCTCTCTCCCCTTCTTTGTGCGTTTAGCGGATTTCATTTGACGGGTTATCTACTCGTTGGCCTCTACACGTGGCCTCGGACTAGCCGAACCATTGTGCTGACTGTCGGGACCCTCATTTTTGTCTATGAATTTATTTTTAAAAGTCAGGCCCCTCAATTCACTTCAGGCAAAACCTTGTCTCAAGGCGAATGGGTCCTCTACACCTCCCTTATTCCCTTTGTGTGCGGCGTAGCGGCACTCATGGCAGCAGTGGGGTTTTCAAACTAGAAGCAGCTCTGTTCATAGACCTTCACCCATTGATTGATTGTAACCGAGAGAGGACTCACACATGAAAAATGTGGAATTGACCGTAGAAGGCGCCATGTTGACGATTAAGGTCGACCTCTCCAAAGATTTTGGTCCCTCGTCGTCGGGGAAAACCACCATTATTGCCTCGACCGAGGGGAATGTTTCGATCCCAGATCGAGAAGAAAAAATCGGGCTGAATATTTATAAGAAGAAATCCTAGTTTTTCTTCATCACCACCTTGTCCTCCAACAAGGCCTGTCCGGTCTGTGAAGCCGGAACCTCCATCACGGATTCTGGGGTTCCTTCAGCAACCACATACCCCCCTTGATCTCCGCCCTCAGGCCCTAAGTCAATAATCCAATCGGCATTCCGAATCACATCGAGATTATGTTCGATGACCAACACGGTGTTCCCGGTTTCCACCAATCGATCAAGTACATCCAGTAGCCGTTGAATATCGACAAAATGCAATCCAGTCGTGGGTTCATCCAAAATATAGAGTGTCCGACCGGTCGGCCGCTTTGACAGTTCTTTCGAGAGTTTCACCCGCTGCGCTTCCCCGCCTGACAATGTCGTGGCAGATTGCCCCAGCTTAATATAATGAAGCCCGACATCGGACAGGGTTTGTAGCCGGGCACGAATCGGCGGGATATTCACGAAAAACTCCAACGCTTCGGCCACCGTCATATTCAATACATCGGCAATGGTTCGCCCTTTGTACATGACATCTAAGGTTTCCCGGTTATACCGTTGACCAGAGCAGACTTCACAGATCACATAAATATCCGGGAGAAAATGCATTTCAATTTTGATTAATCCGTCACCCTGACACGCTTCGCATCGCCCCCCTTTGACATTGAAGCTATACCGGCCCGGTTTATATCCTCGTATACGAGACTCCGGCAATTGGGCAAACACATCGCGGATAAAGCTAAAGAGACCGGTGTAGGTCGCTGGGTTTGATCGGGGCGTCCGTCCTATCGGGGACTGATCGATATCGATGAGCTTGTCCAAATGCTCAAGCCCTTTTATTGTTTGACATCCTTCAAAGACGGGTTTGTTTTGCGCAAAACCTTGCCCCAGCGACCGGAACACTACATCGATCACCAACGTACTTTTCCCGGATCCTGAGACCCCGGTCACGCAGGTGAACAACCCTAAAGGAATATTCACCGTGACATTTTGCAAATTATGCTTCTCTGCATTAACCACTGAAAGAAATCCTTTGGGTTTTCGATGGCGAAGTGGCAACGCCACACGTCGGCTCCCATTCAAATATTGCCCGGTGAGCGAGGTCGCATCCGCCATAACTACCGCAGGCGTACCCTGCGCTACCACCTTTCCACCTTCCACACCAGCCCCTGGCCCCAAGTCCAACACATAATCGGCGGCACGCATGGTCTCCGCATCATGCTCTACGACCACGACGGTATTCCCCATATCTCGTAACCGAAGCAGGGTCTGCAATAAACGTCGATGATCTCGTTGATGCAACCCGATACTGGGTTCATCCAAAATATATAAGACTCCGACCAATCCCGATCCGATTTGCGTGGCCAATCGAATTCGTTGACCTTCACCACCCGATAAGGTCGCCGATGGGCGATCAAGCGTGAGATAGGCCAATCCCACATTGAGAAGAAATTCTAGCCGTTCACGAATTTCCTTAATGACTCGCTGCCCGATTACGCGCTCACGGTCTGTGAGATTTAAGGCATCAAGAAATTCCAAGGTTTGTCGCACGGACAAATGCGTGACTTCGGCAATGGATTGTCCGCCTATTTTGATGGCCAAGCTTTCCTGTTTCAGCCGACCACCTCCACAGACCTCACACGGCGTCTCAAATGTCCATTCTTCATACTCCGGACACCCAGAAGCCTTAAAACCAATCCCATCACATTCAGGGCAGGCCCCGTGGGGACTATTAAAGGAAAATACGCGTGGTGCAATTTCCGAATAACTAACCTCACATTGAATGCAGGCCAACTGCTCACTATACATCCGCACCTGTTCATCTTCAGTGAGGACTCCCACGAGTCCCTTGGTCATCTTGAGTGCGGTTTCCACTGAATCTGCCAGGCGTCGTGCAACAGTGGTATCAGCCTTCACAATGACCCGATCAATGACAATTTCAATGGTATGCTTTCGCTGTTTATGTAAAATAATCGTCTCGCCAAGATCACGGATCGTCCCATCAATGCGCGCTCGAACAAATCCGGCTTTTCGGGCTGCCAGGAGTTCTTTGCGGTATTCTCCTTTTCGCCCTCGCACAATAGGCGCTAAAATTTGTATTTTACTGCCCACCGAAAGGCCCAAAATAGCATCTACCATTTGTTGAACGGTTTGGGCCGCAATGGAATTTCCACATTGATAGCAAAAGGGTTCACCGATCCTGGCAAACAACAAGCGAAAATAATCGTAAATCTCCGTGACGGTTCCTACCGTCGAGCGAGGGTTGTGACTTGTAGTTTTTTGCTCAATGGAAATGGCGGGAGACAAGCCATCGATCGAGTCCACATCCGGCTTGGTCATCTGCTCAAGAAATTGTCGGGCATACGCCGACAACGATTCCACATATCGCCGCTGGCCTTCAGCATAGATCGTGTCGAATGCGAGGGAGGATTTACCGGATCCACTTAAACCTGTAATGACCACGAGTTGATCGCGGGGAATAACTAGGTCGAGATTTTTGAGATTGTGTTGGCGGGCGCCTTTAATCACGATCGCGTTTTGCATGGGACGGGAGTATATCATAAGAAATGAGGGGACCAAGGCACTTCAATGCCCTTGAGAATTGACCCTTGAATGAGGGGTCGGATACAATCCTATAGGCCATTACACACGGATTGCCAACAGGACCTTTCTTACAATTATCGTCTTTCCATTTTCCCTTTTAACCCCCTTCATCAAGAGGAATTTCATGAAGAATGTGAATCGTATACTTATCTGGCCATGTCTGATACTGGTCCTGCCTCTCCTGATTTTTATATCCCCAACTTGGGCCGCAAAGTATGAACTCACTCGCAATAGTGTCGAGACTGCACAGGATGTCGAAGCCAAAGATATTTCTCTCTATCGCGTCAAGTTGGGGGATTCCGAAGCCACAGCCGTGGAATCATTGGTGGAGCTAAAGATCTCCGGTGTCCGCGCCGAACAAGAAGGCACATTTATTTTGTTATGGGACAAGGAAAATCCCACCGGCGCCATGGCTGGAGTTCGCATTACAGATGGCAAAGTGGATCTGATTTTTATCAATAACCGATTTACTCATAAAGTTCGTGGAATCTTTCGACACGTCTTGGGAGCCTCGTCTTTGAAAGAAGTCCGGGATCTACTCGGCCCCGAAGATTTCCCCAACGAAACCCTCATGGGCGCAAAGCTGTTATACGAACAAAAAGGATTCCTGGTGAATTATCTTGATAAGCAAATCAACGTGGAATTTTGCCTCGGCTGTCAGGATTTGTTTTCTGGGTTCTAAGCCATACGACATATTTCTTGATCGCATCGTGTCACGCCATTGTTCTCTCTAGCTGTTTTTTTCGTGGCTAGAGGAGTGCCCTCCTGCTGTTCTTGCCTATCATGCTGAAAACCAGAACCGTCTCCTCATCTAAGGAAGACCGGGCCTAAATGGAAGACCGGATTCTCTCCACTTATATCAGTGAAGAAGAACAAAGCTTGGAAGGTTCGCTACGACCCCAACGATTAGGGGAGTACATCGGCCAGAATCGCATGAAGGAATCGCTTCGTGTCTGCATTGATGCGGCACTGAGACGAGGAGAAGCGCTGGACCATGCCATTTTTTATGGCCCACCGGGATTGGGGAAAACAACCATCGCCCATATCATTGCCAAAGAAATGGGCGGTACGATCCGTTCAACTTCGGGGTTGGTTCTGACCCATGCCGGAGATCTGGCGGCCATTTTGTCAAATCTTCAAGCACGCGATGTCTTATTCATTGACGAAATTCATCGTCTTCCTCCTGCTGCCGAAGAAGCCCTCTATCCAGCTATGGAGGATTATCAAATTGATCTGGTGATTGGACAAGGGCCTTCCCTTCGTACGATGAAGTTAGACCTTCCTCCCTTCACCCTCATCGGAGCCACGACACGAGCCGGTGCGCTGACTTCTCCTCTTCGGGAACGATTTGGGTTGGTCTATCGCTTAGATTTTTACCAGCCCGAAGAACTGCAAGTGATCATTTCCCGTTCAGCTAGCTTAATGAATGTACAAATAGATGAAGACGCCGCCGGGGAAATTGCCAGACGGGCCCGTGGCACCCCCCGTATTGCGAACCGTCTCATTAAGCGGGTTCGGGATTTTGCCGAAGTCAAAGCGCAGGGTCATATCACTCAACCGGTTGCCCAAGAGGCCTTACAATGGTTGCAGGTGGACCAAGCGGGACTGGACGAGATGGATCGAAAAATTTTGCTCACCCTCATTGAAAAGTTTAACGGCGGTCCCGTCGGCATTGAAGCACTCGCCGCTGCCATCCAAGAAGAAAAGTCTACATTAGAGGATGTGCACGAACCCTATCTCCTACAATCTGGCTTTCTCGATCGGACAGCCCGTGGTCGTCAAATTACCCAGAAAGCCCTCCTACACTTCGGCAAAAGCTCCGATCTTTTCTCAATGGACAGGTAGAAACTTCTCAGTCCTTCCTGCCTCTTCTCCATCGTCCTGCATCACATACTACCGCTATCCCCTCCATTTGGTGTATTGACGACATTAGCAACCTCACAGATAGACTACTAAAGTTCGTCAAAATTCCATAACATTTCATATTGAGGTTTATTTATGAACAGTACCTTTATCGACGGCAATCGCTCAATATCCAGAATGCCCAAGCTTTTCTCTGGTGCTGGGCGAATAGCTCGGATAATTCTGCCGACTTTGCTAGGCTCATGCCTTCTCATGGCACCCGCCCAAGCCAGCGATCCGCAAATCGACATTGTGGACACTTGGGTGGAAGATGGCAATCTGTTTCACGTGGCCTTGAAAGCTCAACCCACAAATGCTAATTGCTCGTTGGACGGCGAAGGCATAATCGAATTTGGGGTTGCTTATCACTCCCAAAGCAGTAGCGGAGTCGAGTCGGTCTTTGGTATCGCCGGGTGGTATCCAGCTATGGATGCGTATACTTGGATTGAAACACAGGGCCTAGCCTATGGTCCCACAGCTCTATGCACAGAGTATGCGCCCTGTCGGATAAAAGAAGTCAACATTGTCAAAGCCTATTGCCCAGACTCCTACCGTCCTTTATTTTCCTGGTAAATTTTAAGGGCACCTCTAAAAACGTGCGGGTTGGCTCGTTCGTCCTCACCGTCACGGTCCGGGCCTGGAAACAGTGGATCAAAATCAGAAGCCAGAGGGGCTTGCGTTCATCCTGTTTTTGCTTCATGGGCGTCACCAGTCCCATAATTATGCGGGTTGCCTCCTAACGGCGGGGCTCAACACAAGGAACTGCTGGAAGTTGTACGTAAGATTCTTCAGTCCGATCTTGGCACATGCTCGAACCCGGCCAATGGTTCGAATCAGTTTGCCGCCCATCGCCGTCACGTGATGGCCGAAGACATGTTCAACGCGGGCGCGGATACCGCTCCGA
The DNA here is from genome assembly GCA_040904705.1 of Nitrospirales bacterium. Lineage (GTDB taxonomy): Bacteria > Nitrospirota > Nitrospiria > Nitrospirales > UBA8639 > Nitrospira_E. Next base: position 61,583 of record JBBDSY010000002.1, read on the forward strand.
AGCTGATTGATTTGGATCTGTTTGGCTGTCAAGGGCTTGTCGCGAGACGCTTTGTCCTGAATCTTCGATCGGAGCTTTCGTTTTTTTGAGTTGGGTGTCGATGTCTTCCGAGCGATAGGCGGCATCGCCCCACACGTCCCGCCCAGCGGCCTTGTTCTGCAACACCTCCTCGAGGACTTGACTGTCATGGACCGCAGCATCGGTCACCGTATAGCGCCGAATGAGTTTGTGTGGCTTATCCACATTCACATGGTTCTTATATCCAAAGTGACTGATCCCGTGCTTTTTGGTCCAGCGCGCATCCGTGTCTTTCTGCCGCCGCTTCGCGGAGTGGGCTTCCCAGTCCGCCGGACAGGCCCCCGCTTTAACCGTGGCCTTTTCTTCGCGGGTATTCCGTTGTTTCGGGGCCGGAATCAGTGAGGCATCAATGAGTTGGCCCCCACGAGCTTGTAAACCCTGGCTGGCCAGATACGTATCAAATTGGGTGAGCGTTTCAACAGCCCCGGCGTGAGTCAACGTTTCACGAAACAACCAGATGGTCTTGGCATCGGGAATCCACTGATGCAGGTTCAGGCCCAAGAAGCGCATGAAGGAGAGCCGATCCCGAATCTGATATTCCGTTTGGTCATCAGACAAGTGATACAGGGCTTGCAGGACCAAGACTTTGAACACGACCATCGCATCAAACGGTGGACGGCCTCCCTTCGGCCGCTTGGAGCGACTGCCCATAAGCTTATGAACCGCCCCTTGGTTGATTATATTTCTCTATAAACAGGGGGCGTATATTTTTATGCAGACTTCCGCGAAGGCAGGATAATCTTGCCACAAAAAGTGCTTGGCATCTACACTGAATACATTCCGACTTAAGAATCACCCTTTCGCTAATTCCCGAACGAAGGCGAGACCATCGTGGTGAAATTCTCGAAAACGTTGTTCTTATCATTACTGATATGTATTTTGTTAGCAGTTACTCTGCTTATCCCTGAGCCATTCCCGACATGGGCAAAAATGGATGCCGCGCCATCTCCGGTTGATGCCCACGTGCAGGGCATCGCCCGTTTTGCCAAATCGTCCCCAATGGTTGCTATCCCTGCCGGCTGGTTCTTGATGGGCACCAATCGTGAAGATGGCGACCGACATACTTTTGAAACAAATTATGACAACACCGAATTTCCGCAACGCCGAATTTGGTTGGATGCCTATCAGATTGATCAGTACGAAGTATCACTCGGAGAATTATTACAGTTTTTGCAAACCAATGTTCGCAGCGTTTCGAAAGAATTGCGAGCACTCATTTGGCATCTCATCAGCATTCATTTTATTCCTGATCAAGCCCTTGCCCCTTGGCCTGCCCTTTACGTGACTTGGAAAGAAGCACAAGACTTTTGTCTCAATCAAGGGAAGCGACTGCCTTCCGAAGCCGAGTGGGAAAAAGCTGCACGAGGAACAACCGGAAAGATTTTTCCTTGGGGGAAACAAGACCCCACACTGGAGATGGCCGTTTTCGGTGCCTACCATGTGCATGAAATTCCCCTCGTCGCCAACGTCGATAGTTATCGGGAGGGGGCAAGCGAGTGGGGAGTCTATCATCTTTCAGGGAATATAGCGGAGTGGGTGAATGATTGGTTGGGGCCGGACTACTATCCCATCATGCCGGAGCAAAATCCACCAGGGCCTAAATCAGGGCGCTACAAATCCGTGCGAGGGGGATCGTGGAAAAGTCTACCCGTCATGCTTCGTGGAGCCACCCGAGGTGGAGCTTTCCCAGAAGAACGATCAGCCAATATCGGCTTTCGCTGTGCTAAAATCTCCATCGAATAACCGGTCTGGGGGGATTTTTGCACTGGGAGGTCCGAGTATGCCACATAGAGAGGAAGGCCAAGGCCTTCCTCACTAAGAACAATATACGGTTGCCAGAATTAATGGGTGGTTGGTGTATGGGTAACGGTGAGAGAATAGTGCGCGGTGGAATAGCCACGGACGCGGACATGTGCTGCTGTGACGTTTGCCGGAACATCCAATGAACAGGTTTCTTCGGCTCCAGTCAGATACGGACGGCAATCATAGACATTGGTTTGAGGATCCTGCCCAAATCGCACATACAAATCCGGATCCCCCGGGTTCGTCTCGCCATGCATGATAATTTCTAACAAGGTGCCTGGGGCTACGGGAAATGGTCCGTATGGGTTCCAAGCATTTTTGGCAACTTGTTGATCTGCGAAGGTTTCGGTTTTGGGGCCACAGGCCACCGGACCCGGGATCGGTTCGGCTCCCTGACAAATCGTAGTATCAATCGTAAAGCCCGGAGCTGGATCATACAGACAGGCTGCTCCACTTTTATCGATCGCGGTCAGTATAAGCGCCCAATCGCCTTGTCCATTGCATTGCGGATAGTGCATGACTGAAAAAGCATCATAACTCGTCAATGGGCGCCAATTATTGTCTTCGAAACACGTCCCGGAATCGGGGCGGGTATGTTCATGCCGGAAACCCAAAGTATGTCCCAGCTCATGTCGCAAAATTCCTTGAAGTGACAGCTTGCCGGTCGGATTTATTTGGAACGAGGTGTTATCCACCAACACGTTTCGCGCTAGTCGAGGTTCATCAGGGAAAAATGCCCGGGCCAGATATTGCCCGTTGACGTTGACGGGACGCACGTCAAAGAGGACGTTCGGATTGGAGGCGGTACATGAGGCATCTTCCCCAGACACATGGATATAATCCACCGCTGCAACCGACTCCCAGGCATCTGCTGCGGCGTTGATATCTGCGACCATCGCATCATAATTCTGCCCAAAGGTGGTACTGACACAATAGGTCAACTGACGTTTTTCAACACTATTCCAGGCCGTATCCTGACCATTGACGGTGTTGATCGTTAACATGTGTGGCATAGCCCGGCCTTGAATGCGATCAAAGAATTCTTTTAGATGCTTTTCATCCATGATGGGCGTATCACCATTCACAATATATTTTCCGCCTTCAAAGGGTTCCTTGAAGGTTTGGGTTTTGAATTCTTCGAATGTTTTTCCTTTCCAAATCTCCCGTTGAGCTTTGGCGTTATCTTCTAACAATGTTTGACCTTGTTCTGGGGTATTCCGAGGAACGGAATCGACGATAGAGGGAGGAGTGGGAGTTGAATGGTTTTGATGAGAACAAGCAGCTAATCCAAAACTCATACAACAGATGACCGTTGCCTGGGTGAAAGAAAATCGAGGGCGTTTCATAGGTCTGCTCCTTTTCAATAAAAAAACATCCTTGTTTTGACACACGAAGTCGTTCGTTAATCCTGAAAGCACACTTCAACCGCGGAACATGTCAACCTGTTGTGGACAGTCATTTCAAAGATAACATCTATTTCAC
>JBBDSY010000003.1:0-13636 GCA_040904705.1 Nitrospirales bacterium
TCCAGAAGGGGTTCGTAGATAAAACTGACCCACTCGATTTGATGAAGACCCAAAATATAAAGGGGTAAAGGGGTGGTTACTCTTATTTACGATATTTTTGATAAAAGATGTTCTACTCGGCCTGCTTTCTCCTTTTGAGGCAACAGGGCTAGAGTTTTTCTTGAATATTTTTCTTTTCGTTGTTTTCCCGTTGATCATTCTTTTTTTTATTTTCCAGCATTTAAGGGTAGTCCCAATACTCACCATCATCTGGCTTCTCTGCTTGGAGTTTTCATGGCTGCTAGAACTCTATAGTGAAGGACCAGCTCCTTCTCCTGAAATATGGAGAGCTTTCATGGTAGTTTCTATTCCCAATTTTATTTGGATTGCGTATTTTATTCGCTCTAAACGAGTAAAGCAGACTTTTATAAATGAGATTTCAATTTTTCATTAGTCGTAGATACTCTACTCCCAGTTCGGTCACGGTTTTTGGCACAATACCCAGTCTACTTCAATCACACTTAGTCACAAGTAATAGGAACTATCGCCTCTATTCATAGGGTGATGATGGCACTCTATCCAGTCAATCGCTCTGGGTAGTAATGGGGGTTGTTTAGATTTTAATGCTGCGATTGGTTGAAACTGCCAGATATCGGGCAACCCACGTTCGGAGAGTCATATTTTTTGCTTGATTAAATTTTTCTGGGAAATATTTTTCTTCGAAAGGGGGCGAGTCTTTTGTTGCTTGTTGGCAAGCCATATCCGGTCGAGGCAGGGTTCGCACCGCTAATATCATGCAGAGCCCAAAAGAACGGATCGATTTTACACTAAAATATAGATAAGTCTATTCAGGTCAGCAAGCTTGAACCGAATTCAAAGTGAACGAACTCTTTATGAAAAATAAGCGCCGCTTCACGCGATACACAGCGTGATTTGGCCTAGGCTAATTTGGCACAGACGGCTTTCGTTTGGGTGTATAACTCCAGTGCCGCATGTCCCATCTCTCGTCCCCAGCCTGACTGTTTGTACCCGCCAAAGGGAAGCGCGGCATCAAAAATATTGTAACAATTGATCCAGACGGTTCCGGCACGTAATTCTGCGGCAATGCGATGCGCTTTACTGATATCCTTAGTCCACACCGCTGACGCCAACCCATACATACTGTCATTGGCCGCGGATATGACTTCTTCCACATCCTAAAACGGAATGGCGCAGACGACCGGGCCGAAGATCTCTTCTTTGATGACCTTCATGTCAGGTTTCGTATTGATCAGTACAGTTGGTTCGACAAAGTATCCGTGTTCGCCGACTTTTCCGCCACCCACCACGGCCTTTGCCCCCGCTGCAAATCCTGACTCCAAATAACTGACGACTCGCTGTTGTTGCTCGTCAGAAACCAAGGGTCCCATATCGGTGTCGGGGTCAAGGCCTGAGCCAATTCTAATTTTTTTTGCTTCGGCCGCGACGCCTTCCACCACTTCATCAAAAATATTCTTCTCAACAAACAAGCGTGAGCCGGCGCAGCAACATTGCCCATGATTAAAGAAAATTCCGCTGGCAACGCCGGGAATGCCAATGCTGAGGTCTGCGTCCTTGAATACGATATTGGGAGATTTTCCGCCTAGTTCCAGCGAGACTTTTTTCAAGTCATGGGCTGCGGCGTTCACGATCAATTTACCGACTTCGGTCGACCCCGTGAACGCGACTTTATCGACTTGAGGGTGGGCTGCAAGGGCACCTCCAGCCGTTTCCCCATATCCGGTTACGATGTTGACCACGCCATTCGGAAAGCCGGCTTCACCAATCAGTTCTCCGAGAAGAAGGGCTGAAAGTGGGGTTTGCTCGGCGGGTTTGAGCACGATGGCGCATCCAGCCGCCAATGCCGGACCTAGTTTCCAAGCCGCCATGAGTAGTGGAAAATTCCAGGGTATGATCTGCCCCACGACACCAACGGGTTCACGTAGAGTGTAGGCATGGTATTGAGCGCCTGGGGTGAACGGCACCGAAATGGGAATCGTATTCCCTTCCAGTTTGGTGGCCCACCCGGCCATATATCGGAACAAATCGATGGCTAACGGCACATCCGCCACACGGGCCACCGTCAAAGGCTTGCCATTATCCAGGGTCTCAAGTTGTGCAAATTCCTCAAGGTGGGCTTCCATGAGGTCCGCCAACTTCCACATGAGCTTGCCTCGTTCCGAAGTGGTGATCCTTCGCCAGGCGCCATGATCGAAGGCTTTTCGAGCCGCTTGCACCGCTCTGTCGATATCCGTCTTGTCGCCTTCTGCCACCTGAGCCAGCACTTCACCGGTCGCCGGGTTAAATGTGGGAAAGGTTTTACCTGATGCCGCTTCGACCCATTGGCCGTCAATAAGCAGTTTGCGCGGACTGGCAATAAAATCTTTGACTCGATCATCAATCTGAAGCTCTGGAGTCGCAATAGCCATACTAAAGCCTCCTGATTATGGGAGTAGATGGGGATAAGGATGAATGCCTGTGCGATCCTCCATAAACGGTCGATGGAAGAAGTCCTGGCTCATGTGAAGTTGTCTAAATATTATGGCTCCATATTTCTGTGAACTTCAAGAGCACGGTCTACATCAATGAGATACCGGGGTCTTTGTTTTTATCCCCAAGCCCCCCTCCACACCCCCCATGCAATGAGGCCAAAGAAAAGACCTTCCACCACGCCTTCTCCCCAAATTGGGACCTGGTGTCTGAACAGCCAGGCTTTCAAGCGCATGAATTCATTGTGATTGTGTTGCATGACCTTCCCTCCTTCTGTTCGGGTCGATTCTGCTTCGTTTCTCTCGAGTCACGTCCCCCGGCTTTTTCCCTAATTTCCATGACACCTTGCTTGGAAGGTCAAAGGATCGTGGCATGGGGAAATTAGCCGCATGACGTTATTCCTTCGATCATTCTTTTTTGGTTCCAGAAACACAAAAGCCTCTCAGGCATATTCTTGCCCGAAAGGCCTTCCCCTATCGACATATTCATGTGGTGCGACAAACCGACGTCCTACCCCATGGCAACCTCAATATGTTTCGATTATTGTTCTACTCTGCGCCTTTCTGAATAAAAAGTAAAGTGCCTGCTCTTGTCATTTCTACTGGTGACAGACAACATTTTTCACGGCAGCCTTCCACGCCCCATCTCCTTTTGTTTCCGGCTTAATCCACCTTTCCGATTAGCCGAAAAGGTGTACAATAGAGAAGAAAGGAAGGTAGCGTATGGCCGCAGCGGATCTTTTAAACCCATCCATTCGGCAGGTCGAGCGCGCGCTTGCCAAACAATCTCATGTTCATGCCCCTCATATGTGGGACCATCGCTGGTGGACGCGTCTACTCCTGGATTGGGGCACTCGCGATGACCAATTCAAAGTACAGTTGTTTCGTTTCATTGATGTCCTCCCCGCGCTGCACACCGATGAACAATTCGTTCGTCTCCTGAATGAGTATTTTCATGATGTGCGCTCACTTCCATCTGCCCTGCGCTGGCTGCTGACACGCGGGTTGAGAAACCCCATGATGGCCCGGGTCGGAACCCGGATCTTGCGATACCAATTCTTGAAAATGGCCTATACGTTTATGGCCGGACAATCCGTTGAGCTGGCGTTCTCGACTCTCACCCATTTGTGGAACCATCACTGTGCCTGTTCGATCGATTTATTGGGGGAAGCCACGGTGAGCGAAACCGAAGCTGACCACTACCATCAACGCTGCCTTCAGACATTGACGTATCTCGAGCACGCCACATTGGCATGGCGTCCTCAACCCGTTTTAGAAACAGACCATCTGGGGCCTCTCCCTCGAATCCAACTCTCTATAAAACTCTCTGCCTTATACTCCCAACTTGATCCGATTGACTTCCAAGCCAGTTATGAAGGCATCGCCCCGCGACTCCGATCCATTATTGGGAAAGCCCAAACCATACCTGCGGCCATTACCTTTGATATGGAACAGGCCGAATTAGAACCGCTTATCGTTGACATATTCATCCGGCTGTTTTCAGAGCCTCCGTTCCATGCCTATCCTCATGCCAGCATTGCTCTCCAAGCCTATCTGACACATTCCGCGCAGACGCTGGATACGCTGTTGGATTGGGGCAAAACACGATCGGCTCCCTTTGGTATTCGTTTGGTCAAAGGGGCGTATTGGGATTCAGAAGTCATACGCTATCGTCAACGGGGCTGGCCCGTCCCTGTCTACCTCAACAAACATGAGACCGATGCAAACTATGAAGCCCTCGCGAAGACCATCCTGGAGCATCACACATTCGTTCGACCGGCGTTTGGCTCTCACCATATTCCAACCCTCGCCTATGTTCAGGCATTGAGTGCGCATCTCCATTTGCCGCCGGAAACGTGTGAATATCAAATGTTGTACGGGATGGCTGAACCGTTGCGAGAGTCCGTCGTCGAGCAAGGATTCCGTTTCAGAGTCTACACGCCGATCGGAGAACTCATTCCCGGCATGTCATATCTGGTGCGCCGCTTATTGGAAAATACGGCGAATGAAAGTGTCATCCACGGTCAAGATGAAACGTCCGACTCTCAACTTGACGATCTGGTGTTCCCAACTCCCAGCGAAGATGAGGAACCCGAAATCCCCCTAGCTCAAACTGAAAACTCCTCAATCCTCTCAACAACTCAAGAACGATTTACTAACGAACCGCATACGGATTTTTCTTCTGAGGATACACACCAACCCATGACCCGGGCACTGGATCAGATCATGCCGCTTCTGGGACAAACCGTGAGCTATTCCGTTGCCGCAAACATCCCGTGTCATGGTCCGACCTTGACGTCCATTAATCCCAGTCAACCGGATCAGGTGATCGCCGCATTTCCGACCGTATCTCCGGACGACATCGATCCTATTGTTCGAGAGACACAAGCACACATGGCATCCTGGCGTCGTGTCCCGGCACAGACTCGCGCTGACTTTTTATTTCGTACAGCCACACTTATGCGCACACAACGGGCCGAGTTGGCGGCATGGGAAATTCTGGAGACAGGCAAACCATGGCGAGAGGCCGATGCGGACGTGGCGGAAGCCATCGACTTTCTTGAATTTTATGGTCGAGAAATGTGCCGTCTTGGCCAACCCCAACGACTTGGAACCGAACCTGGTGAGCTCAATCACCGGGTGTACCTTCCACGTGGACTCGCTCTTGTGCTCCCGCCGTGGAATTTTTCCCTAGCTATTCCCACTGGGCTCGTGTCCGCCGCATTGGTCAGTGGAAACATCGTGTTGTTTAAACCCTCGGAACGTGCGCCAATGATGGGGTATCACCTGTATCGCCTGTTCCTTGAAGCCGGTCTCCCGGAAGGGGTTGTGCATTTTCTTCCCGGTGGCCCGGAGCTCGGCAAAGCTTTGGTTCAACATTCCTCAATCCATGTGATCGCTTTTACCGGATCCCAAACTGTGGGATTGAACATCATTCGAGAAGCCAGTCAGGTCTCGCCAGGGCAACACCATATCAAGCATGTGATTGCGGAAATGGGCGGGAAGAATGCCATCATCGTGGATAAGACCGCCGATTTGGATGAGGCCGTCACTGGGGTGCTCGAGAGTGCCACCGGTTATCAAGGCCAAAAATGTTCGGCGTGTTCTCGAGTCATTGTCGTCGGGAGCATCTACTCCATATTTCTTGAACGTTTGCGACAGGCGGCCCTAAGCATTCCTATCGGTCCCCCGATCCAGGCCAAAAACCGCATGGGCCCACTCATCGATGATCGTTCGCTTGAGAGGGTCCGGCATTATGTGGAACTCGGGAAAAAAGATGGGATCTGCCTGTTGGATCGACAAGTCATAGGCCAAGGCTATTTCCAGGGACCGGTCATTCTGACCAACCTGTCGGTCTCTCACCCGGTCGTTCAAGAAGAAATATTCGGCCCGGTCATGGTGGTGTTCCAAGTCCCAACGATCCATGAGGCCATCATCCTCGCCAATGATTCTCCCTATGCTCTGACTGGAGGGATTTATTCCCGCAGCCCCGCCAATCTTCAACTGGCTCGCGAGGAACTTGAGGTCGGCAATCTCTATATCAACCGACCCATTACCGGGTCATTGGTAGGACGGCAGCCCTTTGGTGGTCATCGGCTCTCTGGTATCGGCAAGAAAGCGGGGGGACATGGGTACCTTGAACAATTCATGGTGGAAAAGATTATCACCGAAAATACTCTCCGTCGGGGCTTTGCTCCAACCTCTTAGCACTCACATTCAGAAAAAGGCACAAGAAACCGGTGGTTTATGTGTGACAGAGCTCTGACATAAATTATGGAACACATATTCTTGATAACCATAAGTATGAAAATAGCGTTAGCATATATTGCACCAGAAGAGGACCTCATAGTTCAAAAACCATGAGGCCCCACTTTGCTCTCCATAACATAAGAAACAATTGACATCTTCCATGGAGAGGCATACCATTTTAGATAAGACGAACTTATTCTCCTGGGACTGATGAACTGCAGCCGTGTCACGTCCCAGATTCAAACAAGAGGGGGTTGATCATGAATGACCTCAGTCCACCAAAACAGTAAGGCCCGTGGCGAGCGCAGGCATGAACTTCTCGTCTAGGCGGGTAAGTCAAGTTGCTGGGAAGGATGTCTCACTGAAACACCGTTATGCCCATAGGCATACACAAGGTCTGAGAGACCACGATACGCCTTCAAGAGATATTCAATTGAGAGTAAGAAACGTGGATGCACAAATCAGTCAGAAAATAAATTAGACAAAAGGAAACAAAATCAAATAGGAATCCATCCACAAAAATCTACTCTCTGGCAACTGATTCTTCGAAAAACATTCAGAAGAGGATGTTCCGCAGCCAGCGGGTTAACAGCAGAAGGGAACGTTCGGCGCATAAAGCGCCGCGTCGAATGCGGGCTCTCTTTCAGTAGAAAGAGGGCCCGTGTTTTTATGCCGATGTGTCTTCGATGCAACCATTGATGACTGCTTTAACCCGAAAAGCAGGTCATAAGACAATCGACTCATCTCGGGTACCATTCCCCCGGCCATGTTTTCGTGTATGATCATGCGTCCGCATCAGACAAAATGGCCAGTTCCAGTTCCCGGCATTCCATACTGCCATCTACCCTTTAATCGAGGAGAACATGATGAAACCACAATCGTTAGGTCTCGCAGTACTTTTTCTGGTCGGTTCACTATCCAGTGGATGTGATTCCGGACAATATGGAGAGTCAACGCCTACAGAACCCAAGTCCGAAAGTACCCTTTCGCTCACAACTGATCCACCGGCCATGGAGGAGCCCTCAACGATGGGAGGGGCGCTTATGGCCACAGCAGGGTCTGCTGGAGCTCCAGAAAATAATGAAGGGGTCTCCCATTTTCAGCAGGAACATTGGGATATTGCCCAAGAACATTTCACCAAAGCCTTAGCCATCAATCCCAATCTTCCTGAAGGCCAATACAACCTTGCGCTCACGTTGGATAAACTCGGGAACCACGGTGAGGCCACGAATCACTTTAAAACGGCGCTGAATTTGGCTCCGGAGGATCCACGCATCAAAGATTCTGAGATCCTCAAATCCCATGTGGGGGGATAAGACTCAACCGTCAAACAGAAGACACGGTATGGCCGGCGCCAGCGTTCTGATGAGAGGGGATGCGATGAATCTTCATCAACGGGGTTCAGATCTCATTAAACAATTAAAGGACCATGTCTTGGAGGTCCTGCGCAGTCATCCTGACGCCGGACCTGAGGGAACAGGGATTCTCCAGCATGAGGTGGCTCGTCGGGCTGGTTTACATAGCATGGAGTGCGTGGAATTAGATCACACCTGCGGAGAGATTTTGAAGTTCCTCCATCGGGAGGGTCTGGTAGAACGACTGGACGGGAATGGGCACGATGACCAAAAGAAAGGATGGCGACTTACCCGCGTGTAAACACGACGGCTAGGCGATAATTTCATAACACTGTTGGAAGTTTTCTTGATCGATTTTCATGCGATGTTGTTTGATAAAAGATTGCAGGAGTTCATCCATCAATTTCATGATGGTGGAATCACCGTGAATCATGAATGGGCCATACCGTTCAATAGCATTGAGCGCATGGGGCTTCACATGGCCTGCCACGATACCTGAAAAGGCTCGGCGTAAATTTGCGGCCAACAGATGGATAGGTTGATCGGCACGGAGATCCAATTCCGCCATTGACTCATGCGTTGGTTCAAACGGTTGTTGAAACTCATGGTCAATGGTGAGATGCCAATTGAAATAATAGGCGTCGTGGGTCTCCTTGCGAAATTCCCGCACCCGTTGAATCCCCCTCGCCATTTCCGAGGCCCCTCGTTGCGGATCATCAATAATGATGGCGTACCGTTTCGCGGCTTGCAGACCCAGTGTTTGCTTGATAAAGGTGTCAATCGTTTCAAAATAATTTGCGCTCCCTTTTGGCCCCATGAAAATAAGGGGGAAAGGGACATCGACATTGTTTGGATGAAGCAGGACGCCCAATAAATAAAGAATTTCTTCCAATGTGCCCGCTCCGCCGGGAAACACGATAAATCCATGTCCCACACGAACAAACGCTTCCAGCCGCTTTTCAATGTCCGGCAAGATGACCAGTTCGTTCACGATGGGATTCGGCGCTTCAGCCGCGATGATGCCCGGTTCGGTTAAACCCAAATATCGACCGTTTTTTATCCGTTGCTTGGCATGTGCCAGCGTTGCCCCTTTCATGGGTCCCTTCATAGCCCCCGGGCCACAACCCGTACAAATGTCCATGCCGCGCAGGCCCAGTTGATGGCCCACTTCTTTGGTATACCGATACTCGACATCGCTGATGGCATGGCCGCCCCAGCACACGACAAGATGAGGATCTTCCACAGAATGAATAATTTCCGCATTGCGTAAAATATGAAACACGGCGTTGGTGATCCCATTGGATGTGTTGAGATCGAATTTGTCATCCTGTTGAATTTCGTTATGCACATAGATGATGTCACGCAACACTGAAAAGAGATGCTCTTTGATCCCTTGAATAAGCTTCCCATCCACAAACGCACTGGCAGGGGCATTGATGAGTTCAATCTTCACCCCGCGGTCACGTTGCACCAACGCAATGTCAAAGTCGGCATAACGCGCAAAAAAAGCTTTGATATCGTCGGTTTCATTCCCACTTGTCAGAACGGCCAACGCACTATTTCTGAACAAGGCATGCAGGCCGCCGACGCTCGTCTCCATAAGCTTCTCCACTTCCAGCTGGGACAGCATGTGCATTGAGGTGTCTGGGGTCACGCTGACACATATCCCTCGACTTGCAGGAGTCTGTGTGAATTCGGTTTTCTTCATATCAGTATCCAGCGAAAAAACTTCGACTATCTGTTCTATCTTATCCGGGATATGGCGATAGGGAAAGACGCCCCGGTAGTGAACGGAAGGGATCAGGGAGCAATCATATGGCGGATGATTTTACCTTTCATCATATAGTCCACTAAGTCGGCCACCTTGGCGGCATGATTGGCCAAACGTTCATTTTCGAATAAAGGCCAACTCAAGATGGCTTTATCGCAAACTGGAAAGGAAAAAATCAAGAAGGCCTCTTCATTTGACAAATCCTAAAAGGCAGGCCGTGTTTTCCATTCAGGAATTCCACGAGAACATCTGTCCCGATTAGTAGGTTTCTTCGCTAGACACCACAAACCAGTCTTCAGAAAGAAACGTAGCTTCCAACTCTCTCAACGGGCATGTTACTTCATCTTGAGAAGACTCCCACTCTAAGCCACAATCGTTGCACCGCATTCTGATTCTACCCGAGTCGGCCTGACAGAGGGTATTGACGCTCATTCCGTTTTTTTCTTCCCGGTCGACTTTGACCATACGTTCCCGCCCTTTCTCCCGGATGCGGTTTTCTCCACAGACCAGCCATGGCTATTTCTGATTAATGTTCTCTGCCCCCGTCATAAGAAAACCCTGGCGAGCGAATAGCTTGCACCCTTTGACCGCCAGGAAGGCATGCCATCATGTCCCTAGAATTCCGCATCAGCATGATGACCATGTCTTGGGTTTAACAGTATTTTCCAATCCATACATGATACTGAAGGCTGAGAGTCGAGACCTCCCACGAGGCTGATTCATCAAGCCGACCCCCTAAGCCGAAACCGGCTTTAATCCGTCATGACACAATTTTTCCTGGTTTGCGCCCCCACAAAAAAAGGTATCCCGCACCCCACTCACTCCAGAGGAAAGGCTTCTGCCCATTAACGCCAGGGTCTCCCGGATTCGCTCAGGCCTTCCCCAATCACTCCAATACACACCTGTCAGCTCCATCATGGATAATTGCTGAGGAATCAGAGATAACAAATCACTGGAAAAATCTCTCGTCGGCATCGTTCGATAAAGATTCGAGAGCATTCGATATTCGCTCGAAGTACCAATCCCACCCGCATTCTTTTCAAGAGGCATGACGACCTCAGGAATACACTGCCGACCTGCTTCCCATAAGGTGTGAACGTTTGCGATGACTACCAGGGTATTCCACTGGCCTCCTTCTTGGGCAATTTCCGCCAGTTGAGAATCGTGTGGTTTCTCCACAAATCTCTGCACCGCTCTGACCTGGCATCCTCGATTACGTGGAAGCCGTGTCCCTGGAATCACCCACCCGTAATCTTTCTCGCGGGATTGCGGAGGAACAGTCAGCAACACCATTTGCTGAGGTTCATCCTTGACCAATTCCGCGGCTTCTCGAATCAACTGAATCAGAGGATCCGCAGGGAAGACGAAATGATCGGCAGGCCACAGCACCACCGTAGCGTTGGGATCATGCGACCGAATATAGGACAAAGGCAAAAAGACTCCCGGTCCGGTTCCTCGATTTTCAGGCTGCCAGACTACCCGGCCAAGCGATTCTTGAATCAATTGCGTCCTCACATATCCCCAATGCGATTGATCCATCACCGTCACGATCTGGCGGGAGGGACTGAGCGCTTTCGCCCGTTTCCACGTATGTTGAATCATCGAGTGCTTACCCATAAACGCACAATATTGTTTTGGTCGATAGGCACCCAACCATTGTTCGGTAAATGCCCTAAGTCTCTCGCCATGTCCTCCTGCCAGTACCACAGACCACAGTGAACCGGAATTCTCAGGGACCCTCTTGGTAGATGCTTCTTTGGAATAACGACGGGAGGCCCCGCGAGTGTCAATCCATTTTTGCATGGCATTCTCCTTCCGCATGTGCTGGTGTATAGTGATTTTTCTTCATACAAATACCATACGCCGGAGACATGACACCCGCATCACAGACAGGTAAATTTGGAGTTACAGAAGGCGGGAAGGCGGGACAGAACAAGAACGGAAAACAATCGGCTGGAAAATAAAAACCGTTCCAGGTTTAAATCATATGGCGAATGATTTTGCCTTCCACCATATACACAACCAATTCGGCCACATTGGTGGCGTGATCGGCTATACGTTCAATGTATTTGGAGATAAAGGACAGGCGAATGGCTCGAGAAATCGTTTGGGGATTTTCCATCATAAAGGATAAGAGTTCCCGGAAAATTTGCTCATTCAATTCATCAATATAATCATCTTCATCCAAGACTCTACGCGCAAGCGTGGAATCGCCTCGCACAAACGCATCCAACGCTTCCCCCACCATTTGAATGGCACGATCCGCCATCAAAGGGATATCGATGTATGGCTTCAATTGAGGTTCTTCGTGGAGCTCAATCGCGC
Source organism: Nitrospirales bacterium (assembly GCA_040904705.1). GTDB lineage: Bacteria > Nitrospirota > Nitrospiria > Nitrospirales > UBA8639 > Nitrospira_E. The sequence continues at coordinate 11,688 of JBBDSY010000003.1, forward strand.
GTTCACACATGTTTTCCGCCAAATCGCTCATCCGTTCCAATTCGGTCGAAATTTTCATGGCCGTGGTAATAAATCGAAGATCTCGAGCTGCAGGTTGCTGCAGGGCCAACAGTTCGAGGCAGGCCTCATCGACGGCCACATCCATCGTATTAACCTGACGGTCATTCTCGATTACTTGTTTCGCCAGGGCATCATCCCGATCAACCAGAGCCTTGAGCGCCTGCCGGATTTGCCCTTCCACCAGGGAACCCATTCGTAAAATTTGTTGCTTGAGGGCGGCTAGTTCTTCGTCAAAACGTCTTTGAATTGTCATGCCTTTCTATTTCCCTATAATCAACCGAATCGTCCGGTGATATAATCTTCTGTCCGACGATCAGAAGGATTGGTAAAGATGGTTTTTGTATTGTCGAATTCTATGAGCTCTCCCAATAAAAAGAACCCCGTCAGATCAGAAACCCGTGCGGCCTGCTGCATGTTATGCGTCACAATGACCACGGTCAATCGCTCCTTGAGGGTATACAGCAGTTCTTCAATACGTCCCGTCGAGATAGGATCCAGCGCCGAACAGGGTTCATCCATCAAGAGAACATTCGGATTCACTGCCAGCGCTCTGGCAATACATAACCGCTGTTGTTGACCTCCCGACAAACCCAAGGCACTGCTATGCAGGCGGTCTTTGACTTCCTCCCAGAGGCCTGCGCCTCGTAGCCCGGTTTCCACTACTTCATCCAAGAGCGCCCGTTTTCGCACATTCTGTAACTGCGGCCCAAACGCCACATTTTGCCAGATGGATTTGGGAAAGGGATTCACCTTTTGAAAGACCATACCCACGCGGGTTCGAAGATCGGTCACATCGATCCCCGGGTCATAAATATCATGCCCTTCCAACAGGATTTTTCCTTCGATTCGCGTCCCATCCACTAAATCATTTAAACGATTCAAACAACGAAGCAAGGTTGATTTGCCACAGCCCGATGGCCCAATAAACGCGGTGACCCTGTTCGCCGGAATCTGCATATTCACCTTAGTCAGAGCTTGAACGGTCCCATAAAAAAAATTCATATCCTGAATGACAATTTTAGGATGACTGCCGGCTAAGGGATTGAGGGGAGATTCCATCTGTTCGTCCTTCATCCGATCCTGTTTATCTGTGGCTTTTTCCACGACCAAGGTCGACACAGAAGGTTTCCTCTGTTGAACCGGTGAGTGCTCTGGAATCACCGGATGGGAAATTGTTTGCATGATTGTACCTCATTTATACAGAAGAGCCCGCATAGCGCCTCCGCATACGCGTGCGCAGGGTAATGGCCGCCATATTCAAGAGAATGACCACGAAAACGAGAATGAACGTGGTCACATAGACCATAGGCTTGGCGGCTTCCACATTGGGAGATTGAAATCCGACATCATAAATATGAAATCCTAAATGCATAAATTTTCGATCCAGATGAAGGAACGGAAAGAATCCATCCACGGGGAGTGACGGAGCCAACTTCACGACACCTGTCAGCATAAGCGGCGCGACTTCGCCTGTCGCTCGTGAGACGGCTAGGATCAGCCCCGTCAAGATACCTGGCATCGCGCACGGAAGCACGACACGCCATAAGGCTTCCAATTTAGTAGCGCCGAGACCTAACGAACCTTCGCGATATTCCCGTGGGACCGCAGACAATCCCTCTTCCGTCGCCACGATGACGACCGGCACCGTCATCAGGGCCAAGGTTAATGACGCCCATAAAATTCCTCCCGTCCCAAATGTCGGATTAGGCAACGCTTCAGCAAAGAAGAGTTGATCCAACGTTCCCCCAACGGCATACACGAAAAATCCTAATCCAAACACGCCAAAAACAATCGATGGCACTCCAGCTAGATTATTGACCGCGATTCGAATCATCCGTGTCATCAAACCTTGTTTGGCATATTCTTTCAAATAAATGGCCGCCAAGACT
>JBBDSY010000004.1:0-11188 GCA_040904705.1 Nitrospirales bacterium
GTCTCCGCAACGTACCTGTCAACCACGCGGGATACCAAGCACGTGCCCAGCAATCTGCAGGTGTGTGGCTCAGTGGAAACAGTGCGTTAAGCGTCCGCTCGCATCAGTTCCTTCAGTGCGTGACGGAACCGCTCACAGCATCAGGGGCAACGGAGGCGCCATCCTGATACCCAGACCCAGCTTGGCCCAACTCGCCGACCGGCATGATGGGCAGTACCTGGCATGCCTCGGCTGGCAGTTCCACATACACGGAGCCACCCGTTTCGAAGGAGAATGGCACCGCTGTCTTCGCGGTTAACACCTGCTCATCCAGAGCGATGATGTATTCCGTGGAGTCTCCCATGTAGATGATGTCGGACAGCGTCGCTTTCATCACGTTCTCTCCGGTGCGCTCCGTTGGGAAAACCCGAATCGACTCAGGCCTGCACGCGACAAAGACGGGATCCCCTATCTTGAAGTCGAAGGCGTCGGACACAGACAGGCACCGAATCTTGGTGCGGGCGGTTTCCACTACCACTCCTTCCTGAGAGGTCTCGCTAATCGTGCCTTGGACGAGGTTGGCCTTGCCTAGGAATTGTGCAACATAGGTATCGCGCGGCCGTGAGTACACTTGCAGCGGAGTGCCCTCTTGCACTATTTGCCCATCCCGCATGATGGCGACGCGGTCGGACATTGCTAGGGCTTCTATCTGGTCGTGGGTTACATAGAGGCTGGTGATGTTGATTCGCCTCACCAACTGCTTCAACTCGCGCCGCATCTCCTCACGGAGCTTGGCGTCTAGGTTACTCAGTGGTTCATCCAGCAGCAGGACCGCCGGTTCTAGGGCTAGCGCACGGGCGAGTGCGACTCGTTGTTGTTGTCCGCCGCTCAGGTAAGGAGCGGGGCGGTCAGCCAAGGTTTCCAATTGAACGAGGCGCAAGGCTTCGTTGGCGCGTTCCTGTGCTTCCCGTTGGGATAGATTCGTGCGCCCCCGCGTCAGAGGCAGCATCACATTCTGAATCACGGTCATGTGTGGCCAGATAGCATACGACTGGAACACCATGCCTGTGTTGCGTTTGTGGGCGGATATGGAAATGTGCTCGTCGCCGGAGTACACAACGTCGTCGCCGACCCGAATCTCACCGCTGTCCGGTGCCTCAAGTCCGGCTACGCTCCGGAGGGTGCTGGTCTTGCCGCAGCCGGACGGGCCAAGGAGAGTATAGAACTCTCCTTGGCCCAGCTTGAAGGAAACGTCCTTAACGGCTTGAACAGTGCCGGCCGCTGGTGACCGGTAAGATAGGAACAGGTGCTTCACTTCAAGCATTACAACTCCAATTAGTCCCGGACACCGGTCCAGATTTCCAATACTTTCCCGCGAACATCGGTTCGTTGGGCTATGTCTTCAGGGCCCACGAACGTCACGGAATCGGTGTCTCCAAGGCTTTGTTCTGCGAACAGTTCCTGAAGGTAACCACCTTCGTCAATGAGGTTCATGGCGAAGATAGGCGGTCCAGAGATGGCCGGGCGTCCTTCAGTAGCGTACCAGGCCAGGAACAGCGTAGCCATGTTCGGACGCGGACCATCTAAGGCGCATAGGTTAACGTCAAAATACGGGTAGATGTCGCTGGGGAAGATAAAGTCCAGCGGAGCGCCTTCTTCAATCGCCTCTAAGGTTGTAACGATACTCACACCAGCGCCGATCCCGACTTCGCCAGCGTTTAAGGCTTCGATGATGCCGGCCGATCCGCCACGGACGACTCGAATATCGTTATCCCGCAATGCACGAGCATACTCCAATGTTGCTTCCTCACCCCAGGATAGAGACAAGGTCCCGAAGGGGAAACCTCCGTCTTGCCCCGCAATCAGACCACTGTACTGAGGATCGAGTAATTCGTCCCATGTTGTGGGCATATCTTCTCGGGAGACTATGCTGGGGTTGAAAACGAATGGGAGGATGTTGGTCGTGTCGACCAGGCACGCCTCGACTATAGAGGGATCGGTTGCATCGACGGCGCGCTGCAACTGGGCCTGGCCAGCGTCATCGAATAGCGGCCCGAAGGTCCCCATCCAGTCGACCTGCTGCATGCCACCTTCGTCAATTGTGGGTAGCATGTTGGGCACGCTTGCACCTTTGGCTACATCGGACTGTACCTCACCAGCGCGTGCTTCCTGAGCCAATAGTGTTACATAGTCGCTTGGGTGCTGAATAAACCTCTCTATTTCGAGAGTAAATCCAAACCGCTCCGCGAACATATCTTCGAGCGCTTCCTTTTCCTGGTCAGTCATGGCCGACGTGCGTATATTGACTATGCGTTCTTCCTCAGCAGCCTCAATGATCTCTTGCAGCTCTTCCGGATAATCACTGGTATCTAAGCCCCCGGTGCCCGCAGTGGGAGTCGGGTCCGTGGACTCTCCCCCACCACAGGCCGCTAAGGCGAGTGCCATTGCCATCGCTATAAAGCCAAATGAAATTCGCTTCTTCATCGAGAGTAACCTCCTCGTTGGTTGACCATACTCCTACGACGCCAGTTGGCGGCTAAACACCTTTCTGGTTAAGAGCGCCAAGATGACGACTACTGTCACGAGCAACACGATCGGGGCAGATCCGGCTGCAGCACCTCCAGAGGAAAAGCGTTCAAAAATGATGTTGGCCAACAAGGGGTTGTTAAAGCCACCAAGGAAAAGCGGAATGGTGAAATCACGCATGATATGCACAGCCGCCCACATCCACCCGTTAAGTAGTGCAGGGAACAGCAGGGGGAGCGTTATGCGCAAGAAAGTACCCTTCGGTGTTAGCCCGCTGGCCACAGCAGACTCTTCCAACGACTTGTCCAGTTGCATCTGAGCCGCGTTGGTCAAGCGGCTCGTGAACGCCAAGAAGTTGAGCACGAACGCAATTATGAGGATGGCAACGGTACCGTAGAGCGGCGTTCGAATGAAAATGATAAGGAACGCTAGCGCAATCACGGTGGCGGGGATGGCCAACGGCGCAAACGCAAGAACGTTCAGTGTACGGGTTATAGGCGAGGGGCGCCGAACGACTAGCCAGGAGATGATCGCCGCCAGTAGAACCGTTCCGGTGGCGGCGATAAATACCACCGCCCCAGTGTTTACCACCGCTTCGAGAAACCTAGAATTATCAAATAGCCGGGCGTAGTTGTAGAACGTTACGTTGCCAAGGGCCTCGAGGGACGGCGCCTGATAGAAACGAAGGAGGCTGCTCCATAGCAGAATGAAATAGGGCAATATCACCTGTAGTAAGAAATACCCAATCACCATTCCGAGGGCAAGCCACTTCCAATTGCCTAGTGACAAACGGCGCGGACGATAACCCTTGCCAGTTACGGTGGTGAAACGGGCAGTGTCCCGCAGGACGCGGATGTACAAGTACATGAAGCCGATAGCCACCGCCATGGTGATGAGACCGAGCGCGGCGGCCGGGCCGTACGCGGGAATGCCTTCACCGGCCGCTTGAGTGAGCATGAAAATGCGGGTGCTTAGAACGGGGATACCGGCACCGAGGCCCAGCGCCAGCGGAATTTCAAAAATGGCGATTGTGACGACACCGTAGTACGCGAGGACGCCAAGGATGCCAGGCCGCATCAGCGGCAGCGTAATCTCGCGAATCACCGAAAAACGGCTGAGGCCGGATGCACTCCCCGCTTCCTCCAGGGACGGGTCCATGTTCCGGAAGACGCCGAGCATCAGGAGCCACATGGTTGGGACAACCGCCAGCCCAGTGACGAAAATCATGCCCGGCAAGGAGTAGATGTTGAACGGACCTGATAGAGCGCCCAAGTCCACCAACCCCCGAATCCACTGGTTAATAAGCCCCGCGTTCGGTCCCAGCAACAGGATCCACCCCGCGGCAGTGGCAAAGGGCGGAATGGCCATCGGGATGAACATGAGGCCGTAAAGGATGTTTCTCCCGGGCATGTCGGTGCGTTCCATGAGCCACGCTAGGGTCAGCGCGATGGGGAGTCCCATGGCGATACTGCCCACGGCGTAAATCAAGGTGTTGAGAATAATTCGGTAGGTGCTTGCGCTTCCGAACACCCCTTGGTAATTGGCAAGGGTTGGGTTGGCCAGGACGTCGTTGACAAAGGTGGTTCCTGGTGCGGCGAACGTGAAGATGAGCATGAAGCTCAGTGGGCCGGCGAGCATGCTGAAGACCAATGCGCCAATCGCCCAGGGAAGCAGCGCCCCGGTATTTACGCTGAAGCCTTGTGGTGCTTTGACTGTGCTAGTTGCCATGTTTCAGGATGCTCACGAAAACAGGTTGTGCCTCAGGCTGGACAGTACGCAAGGTTATAGCAGACTTGCCGTGCTGGGTCATCATCTGCCTAAATCCGAAGTTGACCTACGAAAGCGACTGAGCTTCCCTGCGGTTAATGGTATTACGATGGGACCGCCATGCAGGTTCTGGCCATATCCCGACATGATCGGCGACAAATGGGCCGGAACGGAGCGGCATTGTAATCAATGGGCCGTGGTTGGGAAAGCCCTTAACTGCAACTATCCCTGGTTTTCGCTGAATGGTTTTACCTTGTGCTCAAGCCCATATGGCATTCGGCATCATGATTACGGACAAGACCGCGAGCAATCAGAATGCAGAATGCCGGAAAACACACCGGTTATCGCTGTAAAGACGTTCCATCATTACGAGCATGGCCGTTGATTCTCCTGGAGACTATGGGTATGCTGCCTGGTATATGGTGCCCCCGCAACGACAGGGGAGAGTCGCCAAAGATGGAGAGTACTTTAGTCGGGAGGATGGAGGATTATCGATGCTTAGCACGGAAGAGAATGACCTGATTACGCGAGTCGGCCCGGGCACGCCTATGGGCGAGTTGGCCCGCCGGTTCTGGGTGCCGATCTTGCTGGCGGAAGAACTGTCGTCGCCCGATTGCCCGCCGGTCCGCGTCGATATCCTTGGCGAACAACTGATCGCCTTCAAGGACAGTGCGGGCAAGATTGGGTTGATGGAGCGATGGTGCCCTCACCGTCTCTCGGATCTCTTCTATGGGCGGAACGAAGACAATGGGCTTCGGTGCGTGTACCACGGGTGGAAGTTTGACGTGGAAGGCACCTGCCTGGATGTCCCTAACGCACCGGAAGGTGCAACCTACAAGGACAAGATTCATGCCCGGGCGTACAAGGCCCAAGAGCGTGGAGGGTTGATCTGGGCGTATCTGGGTCCGCAGGACAAGGTGCCGGCCTTTTCCGAGATGGAATGGACCCGCGTGCCTGATAGCCACCGGTACGTGTCCAAGATGTTCCTCGACTGTAACTACTTGCAGACGCTGGAAGCGGACATCGACTCAAGCCACATATCCTTCCTGCACAGCCTGGTGCAGTCGGAGTACGGGGTGGGTATCGTATCTGGTGACATCAACGGGCAGCCCAGGCCATTCGCGGCCCGAGACAAGACTCCAGTGTGGACCGTCAAGGACACTGAGTATGGTGTAATGCTTTGCGCCCGGCGCGACGCTGGCGAAAATTACTATTGGCGTGTCAATCAATGGATGATGCCCTTCTACACCATGATTGCTGGCCAGCCGGACGCCTCATTGCTCTGCCAGGTCAAGATCCCGGTCGACGACGAGCGCTCGGTGGCATTCCGCGTTCGTTGGCACCCGGACCGCCCCCTGACGCCGGAGGAGTTGTACGAGTACAAGGAGCGCGGCGTACTGTTCCCGAAGATTATCCCAGGCACATATCAGACCGAGGAGAGCTACAGCAACGATTACTTGATCGACCGGGCGCAGCAGAGGAACTATTCTTTCACCGGGATCAAGTCCATTCCGGCTCAAGACTTCGCGGTGACGGAAGTCCAAGGCGGGAGCAGGCGAACCGACAGGGCTCGAGAGCACCTCGTTAGTTCCGATACTGCGATTATTCAAGTGCGGAAGAGACTCATCAAGTCTTGTAGGGAGTTGCAAGAAGGGATCGAACCTCCCGAAGCACATGATGGAGAGGCGTACAGAGTTCGTTCACTGGATATCGTTTTGCCGAAGGACACACTTCTGGAGGAAGGTGGCAAGCCCTACCTCGTGTCCAAGGTGTAATCCTTGGTCTTCGCTGGAGTGGCATTGGTGAGGGCCCCAAACGCACGTGTTCGGGGCCCTCATTTCGTCCGGCGGAATAGTCATATGTGGCCACTCCCGCAGGCGATCTCAAACCCTTGAGATGACGTTGGGGCTGGCCGTTGGCAATACAGGCTCTCCGATTGCATGTTGATAAGTGTGTGAAGCATGTGAGCATATAGGCAGGGAAAGGAGGCGGGTATGGTGGAAACTTCCAAAGCCGCCGTTTTCGTGGGGCACGATAAACCCTTTGAGGTTCAGGAGTTCCGTGTGCCCGAATTGGAACCTGGTGCTGTTCTGATACGGATGAGGATGGCCGCGATTTGTGGGACGGACGCGCATGCAGCCCATCAAGCGAATACCCCGGCTCCAGTAATCTTTGGGCATGAGAATCTTGGCATCCTGGCAGAGGCTAGAGGTATCACGCATGATGTGCTGGGGCAGCCTCTCAAGGAGGGAGACCGGGTATTCTTCCGGACCGCGCCTTGCGGGAAATGCTTCACCTGCATGATGGGGGAGCGATGCATGACAAGTCCTCGGTACGGCTTCTTGCGTGCTGACCAGCATCCCTATCTGACCGGGGGCTTCAGCCAGTTTGTCTACGTGCAGCCTGAGCCCTGGTTATTGCGAATACCTGACACCGTTAGTGACGAGCGAGCACTGCTAGCGGTCATCGGCAATCCGGTTTCTATGAATGGATTGGAGCGGATGGGCGGAATTGCCTTAGGTGACACTGTGGTCGTGCAAGGTTCCGGACCTGTAGGAATGGGTGCTTTGAACCAGGTCAGGCTTGTTGGAGCTGGGAGGGTCATCGTGATAGGTGCGCCTGCGCCCCGGCTCGCACTGGCCAAGGAGATGGGTGCGGACGAAGTCATCGATATCGCAGAGTTACGGGATCCGAACGAGCGTGTAGAACGCATCTTGGAGTTATGCGGAGGAAGGGGAGCCGATGTGGTAATCGAATGCTCCGGAGCTCCATCGGCAGTGGAAGAAGGGCTGAAAATGGTCCGGTACGGTGGGAAGTATCTAGTAATCGGCCAATGGACAGATTACGGTCCGCAGCCGATCAACCCGGCCACCATTACGCGGAAAGCTCTGCATGTGACCGGAGTGTATGCCGCAGAGCGGCGCCACACGATTCGCTCGCTTACGGCCATGGATCGTCTAGTGCAATATCCCGTCGAAAGGTTGATTACTCACCAATTCCCTCTCTATGAAGTGAACGAAGCGTTTGCCGCTCACGAATCGCTTAAGGCAATGGTTGCGGTCATTCGGCCCAACGGATGACTGCGGGAAGAGGATGGGTGACGATGTTCGGCGTCTGGCTCCACTCATTGTTATTTGCCAGCAGCGGCAGTAGTATCGCAATATCTCGCATTCTTGCGGGGATCGACTCTGTAAGGCTCAGCTAAGGAGGATTACGATGGCAAGAGTGGTAAAGGGCGTTGTAGACGGTGACGGTCACATTCGTGAACGGGATATTGAGATTTGGGAACATCTAGACGAACCCTACCGAAGCAGCCCCCCGACTCTAAACTTTCCTTTTTTCCCTACCCTCGATGGGTTTCAGCGGGGAGCAGGCGCCGCTCGCGGTGCCAAGAAGAATGAGGGCCCCGTGGATCAGAAGGCGTGGTCGGCTTTGCTGGATGCCGCTAGCCTGGATTATGCCGTCTTGTACCCCACAGCTGGACTGGGCATCGGCATGGTCCAAGACCCCCAATGGGCTGAAGCCGTGTGCCGTGGCTACAACAACTGGCTGTCTGAGCGTTACTTCCGAGTCGACCAGCGGTTGCGCGGCGTCGCCTTATTGCCTCTGCAGAATATTGATGCAGCGGTCAGGGAGCTTCGCCGTTCGGTGACGGAGCTTGGCATGATCGGCGGTATGCTGCCTGCCAACAGCGCGGACATGGGCGTCCGCAAGCTGTTGGGGAACGAGATGTTCTGGCCGTTGTACGAAGAGGCCCAGCGCCTGGACGTGCCGTTGTCGGTGCATGGTGCGCCATCCATAGGACTAGGGATTAACGCGGTCGAGCAAGTGGGTGCTGCGAACATCCTCGAGCACCCACTTGCCTTAATGGTGCAGTTAACGAGCATGCTCCTCTCTGGAATGTACGATGCATTCCCAAACCTTCGCGTGGCGTATCTTGAGGCTGACACGGGGTGGTTCCCCTACATGCTTGACCGCGTCGCTCCCCGGATGCGTGGGCTGAAGAACTCGGATCCGATCGAGTTGGCTCGCAGTGGACGGCTTTTGGTAAGTGTCGAGGGAGTGGACCGGAACTTGCCCTACTGCATCCAGCGGGTAGGGGATGAATGCATTATCTATGCTTCCGATTATCCGCACGAAGCGCGGGAGGAGGTGGTTGAAGAGTTAGACGAAGCTCTGGCTCGGACTGACGTTTCCGAGACCAATCTGCAGAACGTCTATCGGGAGAATGCGCTTCGGTTTTACAACTGGGACGCGGGAATCGCTGTTGGTGAACGACACGAAGCAGCCTCAGCCCGGTAATCGTTTGCTTCGCACACCAAGGACGGGAGCCAGCATAATTTCCCTGGTTCCCGTCCTCAGCTTTCCGGCGCTCAGGTTCTAGAGTAGAACTCTACGAAGTCGTGCAGCGCCTCCGCTAAATCGTAACGCGGCTCATAGCCCAGTTCAGTACGTGCCCGGGTGATGTCCTGCGCCGCATTGAAGCGGCTCCTCCGCCCTCCTGCGTCCGATTGGGCTTCACCCAAGTTGACCTTGGCTGCTGGTATCACGGTGCGTAACGCCTCTACAGCCTGCTCGCTTGTGTATTGTTGTCCCATCCCGATGTTGAACACCTTGCTTTTGGTCTCGTCCGTGTGACACGCCAAGAGTGCCCCTTGAGCTGCATCCTTGGAGTAGACGGATTCCTCGGGCGGGTGGTCAGGGTAAGTGATTTCCTCGCCCCTCAGGCCTCTTTCAACCACTTCCTTGAAGCGCTGGGTGACCCCGCCGCCTCCTCCTTGGCCTTGCCATGGGCCAAAGACGGCACAGAACCGGACGGCCCGGAAATCCATGCCGAACGCTCGGGCATAGTTGATACCGAGGTTCTCCGCGGCCTGTTTGCTTGTTGCGTAAAAGGAGGTGGGCCGCGGGAATGCTTCTTCCTTCAGCGCGTCGCCTTGGTCTTCTCCTCCGGCCATGGAACGGATGAGCACGCCCGAACTGCACAGCACAACCCGCTGGACGTGAAACAGCCGGGCGCCTTCCAGCACATTAAGCGTGCCGACAGTGTTTAAGACCACCGCTGAATAGGGGTTTCGTTCCGCTCCTATGGTGAGTAGGGGGTTGGCAGCTGTATGAATGATATGTGTTATGTGCTCTTGCTGGATCACCGCTGCGAGATCGTAAGGATTCAGTACGTCTCCTCTAACAATCGAGATGCGGGCCGGATCCACAATGGCGGCGATGGCGGTTGCCTGTGGGGCAACGTCGAACAGGACGGGCCGACTGCCGCGTTCCACTTCAAGCGCAGCAATCTGCGAGCCAACTAACCCGGCGCCCGTAATGAGCGTGGACATGCTTCTCTCCTTTCGGCACGACGACGGTTGGTTATTCTTGTCGTCCATGGCAATTATCGAGCGTTAGGATGGTACATGGAGTAGGTCTTGGCAAGTATTCGTTGCACCATGAGGACAATGCGGCATGTAGCAGCTGCCAAAGTGCCTTTGAAGGCTAGGGATGTGTGCATGTACTGTGACCTAAAAACGTGAGCCGGCCATTGAAACTGGTAGACAACGAAAATGCGCAGTGTTAAGGACGAACAGGGGTGATTGACAGGGTGGTGGGCACAATAGTAGTTTGCGTTCCGCAGTATTGGAAACCCGCAGTTTTCTCCTGTCGGCGAACCTCTAGTGACTGCAGGAGATCAGTGGATGGCATGGATCGGCTTGGTTTATTTATCCAAGAGGAGGTGGTGAGTGAACGTGTTACTGCAGTGGAGGAACGTTCGGCCATGTATGAGTCTTGCGGTGCTTCTGACCTTGGTGGCCGTGTTGGCAGCTTGTGGCGGATCGGACGAGCCACAACCAGATGCTGCTCCGACAGAAGCAAATGGCGGGCCGGGCGATGCGTTTGACCCAGCGGCTCATTTTGAAGGCCAAGAAATCGTTGTTAATGTCCCGTTCGAGCCCGGAGGCGCCTACGATGTTACCGCTCGGATACTTGCCGAATTCATCATGGAGTACGTTCCCGGAGTTACCAGGACTAGCGTGCAGAACCTACCGGGGTCTGGTGGGGAACGGGAACTCAGGACTACATTGACGTCTGAACCAGATGGTTACACACTTGGTCAACTTCACCCGCGCTTTATTAAGCAGGAAATGACGGGCATTGATGTCCCGGAATTCGATCCGGAGACAGTCTTGATTGTAGGAGCTCCGACGGTAGCGGCTGACTTCGACTTGTTCTGTGTGGACAGCGGCGTCGCTACCTCTTGGAGTGAGGTTGATGAGCCGGTGACGGTAGGTGCGTCCGGGCCCGATGACGCGGCCATAGCAGGCCCTTACTTCGTGGAACTCGTTGGGGGGCCTGTGAAGGCAATCTTCGGCTATGGCGGCACGTCTGAAATCATGGCAGGCTTCGATCGAGGCGAAACAACCGGGACTAACCGGTGCAACGATCGCGATACGCCTGCCTTGTATCCGGAGTGGATAGAGGATCAGCGGTTAGTGCCATTGTTCTGGTCAGAGGCCGAGCCACCAGCGGAATTCCTCGAGAGTTTGGGTCCATGGGAACCACCGGTGCACATCTTTGACGTTCCGGGGACCGATCCCAATGAGGATGAGCGAGCCGCATTCGATGCGACCCTAGCTCTCAATGCATTTAGTTCCACGATTATCTTGCCCAACGACACTCCTCAAGAGATATCCGACTACTGGGTACAAACGTATAGGGACATCGTTGAGGACCCTGAGTTTGCGGCAGCGATAGAAGCTACCGGGCGCCAGGCGGCTTATGGTGCCCCTGACGAATTAATCGGTGCTATGAGGGTAATCGAGAATCTTACGCCTGAAGGGCGCCGAATTTTCGAGGCGATGGTAGGCGAGTAAATGTCCCATGGCCGTTAGCGAAGCGCCCTCGATCTGCCGCTCATAGGCAG
>JBBDSY010000004.1:11198-13511 GCA_040904705.1 Nitrospirales bacterium
GAGGGCGCTTCGCTCTCTCGAAAGAAGCTGTCCCCAGAGGGTGTTGGGTCATCCATTGAGTTGCTGGACAGAAGGGGCTCACGATGAATGTCTTAGTAACGGGCGGGTTGGGAGTGAACGGGTGCTGGGTTACCCGGTCCCTCCTTGAGCAGGGGCATCGCCCCATCGTCTTCGATAGCCGCTCTGACCTCACGCTCCTTTCTGACCTTGCCGGGCAATTCGAGGTCGTGGTGGGCGATATCTTGGACTATCCGTTGCTTGCCCGAACCTTGAAGGAGTACCAGATTGAACGGATATGCCACCTAGCAGCAATGTACCCGGAACCTGCCAATGCAAACCCCGTTCGTGGATTCGAGATCAATGCCCTTGCCACAGTTTATGTACTCGAGGCTGCCAGGTTGAGGGGCATTGACAGAGTAGTCTATACAAGCTCCATAGCCGCTTTGTCCTCGTTGACCCGAGAGCATAAGTACCCTAATTACGCGCCTATTGCAGAGAACCATCCTTCCTATCCGTCATCAGGTGGAGTATACGGGGCGACTAAAATTGCCAGCGAGTTGATGGGATATGTCTATCAGCGGCTCTATGATGTGAAGTTCATTGCCCTTCGGTTCGCAGGAATATTCGGCCCGGGCAAGCGAGACCCTCGGCATGGTACTTACGGGGGTACGTGGACCCAACTCGTCGAAAATACAATTACAGCTACACCTACACGCTTTGTAGTCGCAGAGGATGAGCCTAAAGACATGACTTACGCTCGAGATGTTGCCCAAAGCGTTGTTCTGTCTTGTTTCGCTCCTGATGAGCAGGTTAAGCATGCGTTGTTCCATATAGGGAGTGGGCGGGGTCACACGCTGAGGGATTGTGCGGCTGCAGTAAGGGAGTCATTCCCAGATGCGGAAATTGATGTTGAGATCCAGCCGGGTACTAGGGTTCAACATGCGAGCGATGGTGGTAGCAGGGGGGGGTACGTGTTTGATATTCGCCGGGCCCAAGCAGAATTAGGCTACATGCCGCAGTTCACGCTTGAAGAGGCCGTTAGGGATTGGGTTGAGTGGATGGACCGCCTTCGGTTGGGTCCATATTCACAACCCAAAGTGGATAAGGGATAAGTAGGAATCACGGTGGGGCCTGTTTCCTTTTCCTTTAATGGATTTGATGGGGAGATTAACCGCCGGGTGCCTGCGCGGCCATGGTTGTTTCACTAAGGTGAACAGCCTTTATGAGCAGATCAGACCGAGAGCGGGCGTTCAATTTCTCCATCAATCGACCGACGTGTACCTCTACGGTTCGCATGGCTATGCCTAGTTCTGCGGAGATTTCCTTATTGGCATACCCGCGGCCAAGCAAATGAAGAACTTCCCATTCGCGTGATGTAAGCCTCTCCGAGCCATAGCCCAAGGCGGTGAATCGGTTAGCGACCGCCAAGTGTTGACTCGCGGCATCACGTAGTTCCGGCGTGATGACGCTGACTTTGTATTTCATGAGTTGCAGGATGTGGTAGAGCGCTTCCACTGGAGTGTCAAGGCTTAAGTAACTGATCGCTCCGGCCTGAAGTCCCTTAACCACATCTTTTCCGTACTCCTGAGTGCTCGTTCTCCCGATTAGCACCAGCAGAGGAATGTCTTTACCCATGGAGCGAAGAGTCTCTGAAAGGATGTTGGGGTCGAGTGTGTCATGCGTTGGCTGGATCGCGATGACATCCACGGCGGGGTCGGACGCAGCGGCCAAAGCTTCTTCGTTTGACCCGACTGTACCCAGAGTTGTGACCTGTGGCAGTTGTGAGAAAAACCCAGAGAGTGCACGTCTGGTTATTTCTGGTACAGCACCGACTATGATCTTTATGGCCTCTCCTTCCATGGTCTCCTTCCATGGTCTCCTTAGATGGGCGCGTCACGTACTACCTGTAGGCCCGGCAAGGTACGTAGCGCGAATCCGCAGTGTCAGTGTGCATAGACTACACGGGCCATGCCGATGTGCGCAATGCGGAAACTGATGGCGATGACGGCGTGTTTCCCTCATGACCTTTCACTGAAAATGTGCGTTAATCGCCTCCACGAAATGCTTTCAGCTGACTACGCGGCGATGAATGATCTGGGGAGGGGGTGTTTGGTGGCTCTTGGGACCCTTTGGCTGAGTTGGCTGATTGAGCGGGCCGGTGCCAGTTTTCACGGTAAATGAGGTAAGTATGTATCCATTAGAAGGGGTCCGGGTGTTGGATCTGGGCCAGTTCATATCAGGGCCGTGCGCGGGCGTGTTGCTGGCGGAGATGGGAGCGGATGTGATCAAGGTGGAGCAGCCGCCGAATGGGGA
>JBBDSY010000005.1:0-63785 GCA_040904705.1 Nitrospirales bacterium
ATCAATTAAAATATAATATGTCTTTTGCCTATCCTCCAGGACAGAACTCAAAAGCCCCAAAATTTTTTGAAGGTCTTTTACTTGAGCACGGCTGATTATGTCCTGTCCTCGGGAAAGTAGATGCGCCTTTTTTTCTTCAGTTAGAAATTCACCTGACGAAATTCGTCCTTTGACGTTGGAATATTTTCCTCCCAGGTTCGCTTCAATTTCCGCATCGAGGTCACTTTCGACTTTTTGCGTGATCTCTTTTACCCGATACTCTGTTTCTTGCCAAAACTCTTTGCCCCATTTTTCTAAGTAATCTATTACACCTTGGATTTCTTGTTGTTTACTAGAATTGCCAGAAAACATGTTTTTGATGTAGTCCACTAAAGAGGTTTTTTTCCCATTTTCGTATTTCGAAAAGTGGTGGCTGAGAATTTCGACTGTTAACACATGTCGCCAAAGAAGCTTGAAAAATGGATCAAGATTGACCCCTAAATTTGAGAAGAAACTAAGAATTGTGGAATTAGAAACGTAGGTTAAAGCTAGTTCCTCAGGAGAGACGGTGATGACATGATCATTTTTGTTTTCAGCAAACATCAAGAGGAGAGCTGATTTTCCAGAGCCAGTCCGTCCCAAAACAATTTGCCTATGATCTTTTAGGTCTTCTAGGAGGGAAAGGTACCCAGTATCAACAAAGCATTTTGAAAGAAATTCGTCATCCTCCGCTCCTGCTGCCCCAATTTGGTCGGTGTTTTTAAACTTATAGGCTCCAGGTTTTTTACCCATGATAAATTTTCTTGTGCGGCTAAATTGGATATAAATGATTTGAAGGGTAGACTTGGAAATGAATTTTAAAAGTATCGTAAGGAATCAAAATATACCAAATTACCTGATATATGCATGTAGAAATCGGATAAAATTCATTACGGAAAATACTACAGGGATTTCAGGCAGGGACATACGGTGAGATTTTAATTTTCCCGGCCTGTTTCCGCATTTCGGTACTGTCGTACCACGCTTGCATTCTCAACAACATATCCATATCAAGACCAAACGCTTTTTCTAATCGTAGCGCCATTTCCGGCGAGAGCGCGGCCTTTTCATTCACCAAGTCTGATAAGGTCGCCCGACGAACCTTAAGCACCTCAGCGCCTTTGGTCACGCTCAAACCGAGTTCGTCTAACACCTCATTTTTAACGAAGCCTCCAGGATGGGATGGCTTTATTCCTATTTTAATGGCTTTCTTTTTCATCAGTGATAATCCTCTAAATCTAACAAATCTAAATATCCGTCTTCTTCCTCAAACGTGATCCGCCAGTTCCCTGACGTAGACACGCTCCATGTGTCTTTTCGATCACCTGAGAGTTGATGCACCCGCCAACCCATCGGAGCAGACGCCCGAAATGCGGCGATATCTTCAGCCAATATCAACGCGGTCACAATGTTCCGTATCCTACCAACCAGATCGGGCCGAATGCCTCTGGTCTGATTATCTTCAATGAGGCGCTTTAAACCTCTATGCCGCACAGAACTGATAATCATCTAAATAAACTGTACTGTATAGCCGTACATAATGCAAGTCTTTTTTCTCTATGTGGAAAATAATCACGCCAATGCTTGGCGTGGGACTCAGTCCGATTCATACTTTTGATATGAGAGTAGCGCGACACTCGCCGCCACCTTTTCTTTTGAGGCCTCAATTTTCAAAGCAGCTACCATCGCCGCGCGGCGCGAGGGCTTTATCTTTTCCAATCCTAAGTTTGATTTAAGCAGCGACCCTCGCCAGCAGCCCAGAAAAGGAAAACCTTTCCGCAAGCCAAAATGGTTGAAGTAACGCTTCCATGTATCAGAATACGCTAGTGGTTCCAAAATCTTGGCGGGGCTGTAAAGTAGCAAAACCCCCGAAGGGGCGGGTAGTGGAGGCCACCTTTGATTCACTTCCTGGCTCGGGGGTATCCAACACCGTTGGGCCCTTTACCAAAGAGCGTCTAAGCCACAATCTCCAGTCTTTATCCTCCTTGTCTGACCCATGCCAGATTAGGAGACCTGTTTGCCTCGCCTAAGACAAATCAGGAAGGTCCGTGCATCCAAATCACTTTTCAACACGGATTATCCCTTTAATAACCTTCTACCCTAGTCCATCCCCTAGCCTAGAAATCCCCAGTAGGCGCTGAGGCACAAAGTGAGGACGTTCAAAAGTTTGGTCATAATGACCTCCTTTGTTTACGCCTCGTGAATTCGAGGACTTTCTAGGGAAATTATCACAGAGAAGTTGAAAAAAAGAAAGTTAAAGGAACCTGAGGAGGGAGCCAAGTACCCTACTGCCCCGATTTTGAATAGCCCATGTAACAGAATTACGTATTCTGTTACATTTTTCAGACTATCCAGGCTGTGTCCTGCGTTCCATTTTTTCCCTATCCAACCCTTACAAAACCCCTATGTTTGTTGAGTAGAGGCAGAAATGTAACCGTTCTCTAGGGGAAGTGTTACATTTTCGGTGTTTTTTGTCATCTCACTTGTGAATCCGTTTTAACCTGTTCCTTCTTTGTTTCCACCGTCTCTCCTGACCTTGTAGTGTGGCCGAGCAGTGTAGGCGACTCCGGGGAAAAGGCGCGCACTGTTTGAGCCCTTCGAGAAGACTCAGGCCAAGCTCCGCGAGTTTGCGCGCCGCCGTAGTCGGCGAATCGCGCAGGAAACCCCCGAAGGGCCACACCATGGCCAACATGGTTTTGTGTCCTTTTGCCGAAACAAAAGGGCCTCGTCCGCCGGGACGAGACTCGGCTCTTAAATTTCTATCACTCCAAAATTACCAGGGTGCATTGAGGTCTTCTTGGTCAGCAGGAAAAGAAGAACTTTTGGATCGATAATACTAGCGGTCTTCTAATACTTTGTGAGGATCGGATGGGAAATTTTGTGAACAGATATTCGGTCTCTCAGTAACCAGCTCGTCATCACACCTCAAAAGGATTCACAATCGTCAGGCCCTCGACCTGTTGCCCATGCGAAAGGTCTTCAGAGTACAAGATTGTTGCTCCACTTCGACCAGCCGCTTCTAGAATAAGCGAATCCCAGAAGGACAACTGATATTTTATTTTCAGATCAATGGCCTCGAGAATTGCGTGTTCATCATTTGTCACAATTTCCCACGTACAAAGATCTTCAACTATGGAACGGGCCTTCCGTCCATCAATGGGCTTGGGAATTTTTTGGGTCAAGCTAACGAATAATTCTTGAAGGACCTGCGTACTCATGACTCCGGTTCCCGTATTCCATAACTCTTGAATCACCTCCAAGGCCCTGTCTCGTTTTCGTCCTGCAGATGTGTCATGGGCATAGACCAACACATTTGTATCTACAAAAGTTTTAGTTCCGGGCATGAAGTTCATCTCTGGTTGAAGGGGGGCGTCCTTGCGTTCCGAGATTCAGCCCATTTTTGAGGAGAGAAAGATGCCGGTGTTTCGCCTTTTGATAGCCTGTTTGTTGCTCAACTTTCCCTCGTAACACTTCTCGTATCAATTCACTTAGAGACTTCTCTTCCTGAGCCGCCACAATTTTGGCTTTCTTTAAAAGGGTTTTAGGGAGAGAAAGTGTGACATTTTGACGGTCCATGGAAACCTCCTAGAATATATATCACCCTATTATGTATATCACATAATTACGTGCGATTTAAATTTCCTCAATGATGATACTTGAATTTGACGGCAAACCATGTCATGACATATACTCATGATGTATACATTACAAAGGAGATTTATGATACGGACCCAAGTGTATTTGACTGAGGAGGAGAAGGCGCAGCTTGAAACCATCGCCCGGACACGGGGAGTCAAGCAAAGTGAGCTGATTCGAGAAGCTGTCGACGAGTTGATTGAAAAATATACACCCTCTCAGCGGCTTACCCGCATCAAACAGGCCCGAGGCCTCTGGAAAAACCGAGAGGACCTCCCCGCCTTGCGTGACCTCCGAACAGGATGGAGCCGAAGGGCTCAAACGTGAACAGACCTTACTTGGTCGATTCGGATGTCTTAATCGACTATCTCAAAGGTTTCGACCTAGCTTGCGACTTGATGGAAGTGCATATAGACCAAATTGGCCTATCGGTCATTACCATTGCCGAAATCCGAGCCGGGATAAAAGGGAAAAAGGAGGAGCAAGCCTTTGAACAGTTCCTCTCTGCCATTCATCTTTACGACGTGACCCGAACCATTGCCGAGATGGGAGGAGATTGGGTTCGGGAATTCGGCCGATCCCATGGCGTTGAAATACCGGATGCGTTGATTGCAGCCACCGCCGTCACTCACAACCTCGAACTTCAAACACTGAACACCAAACATTATCCGATGATAAAAAACCTTTCTCCAGCCTATCACAAGCGTTAACAGCCGTCTTTCCGACCTCGCATGGCGTTCAGCTCAGTCAACAGGGTTCAGATGGGATTACCACGGAGCATTGAGATCTTCTTCCTCATCAGCAGGAGAGGAAGAACCCGGGGGTCGATAATACCGGCGGCCTTCTAATTCTTTGGGGAGATGGGTTTGGGCTTTGGCTCCCTTGGGATCGTCATGGGCATAACGATAATCTTTTCCATAATTTAAATCCTTCATCAACGACGTCACCGCATTGCGTAAATGCAGCGGCACAGGGAGATTCCCTTTTTCTTTGGCGTCTTTTCTCGCAGCCAACATCGCCACATACGACGCATTACTTTTAGGCGCGGTGGCTAAATAGGTAACCCCATGCGCGAGGTTGATTTGGGCTTCAGGCAACCCGATGACCTCCACCGCATGAAAGACAGCCGAGGCGATCAGCAACCCCTGCGGATCCGCCATCCCGATATCTTCCGAGGCAAAAATCATCATGCGCCGTGCAATAAATTTCGGATCTTCTCCACCCTCCAACATTCTGGCCAGCCAATAGAGTGCCCCATCCGCATTGGAGTCCCTCATACTTTTGATAAAGGCGGAAATCAGATTGTAATGTTCTTCCCCGTCACGGTCGTAGCGTAAGGCTTTCTGCTTCAGGGCTTGTTCGACGTGTGGGCGATCAATGACGATCGATTTCCCCGACTTGGCATATTGGCCCACGACAAATTCCAACCCCGTCAACATTGATCGGGCATCGCCGTTGCCATACCCAATCAAAAGTTGTCGGCCTTCCGGAGTAAGGGTGATGCGAGAAGACCCCAGACCCCGTTTAGTATCCGACAAGGCACGATCCAGGATATGCCCCAATGCCTCATCGTTTAAGGATTTGAGCACAACCACCATAGACCGTGACAATAAGGGGGCAATCACCTCAAAAGAAGGATTCTGGGTCGTCGCGCCAATGAGCGTGATATCTCCTCGTTCCACATAGGGGAGAAAGGCATCCTGTTGCGCTTTATTGAATCGATGAATTTCATCCACAAAGAGGAGCGTGCGTTGTCCTGACACGTTTCGGCGTTGTTCCGCAGTCTTCAGTAAGCCCCGCAATTCCGGCACGCCACTGAGCACCGCTGAGAAGGGGACGAAGGTCGCTTGCGTTTTCTTGGCAATTAAACTCGCTAATGTTGTCTTCCCTGTCCCCGGCGGCCCCCACAGAATGAGTGAAGGCACCCGATCGTGCTCAATGGCCACACGCAACGGCTGATCTTCTGCCAGGACGTCTTTCTGCCCCACAAACTCATCAAACTCGAGCGGCCGCATCCGCTCCGCTAACGGAGCGTGACGTGTATCGGAAGGCTTCTGAACAGGGAAGAGCTCTTCTTGAGGCTGGGACTCAAATAATTCCATATAAAATCACTACACCCTTATGCCTCTCTGGCAGCCAATTCTGTGATTACCTCTCTACCCTTAGTATGCTATAACCACCGGCCATGCACCCGCAAATACACCCAAGAAATTGGCCTGTGCAGCACGTTCATGGAAAACACGAGGTCGAGGCGCTAGACGAGATGGGAGGAAATCGTGAAGGCTGTCATTAATGGAGTCACCGTCGGATATACCGATCAAGGGAACGGCACGCCGATTGTCTTCATCCATGCGTTTCCACTTTCCAAAACCATGTGGCAACCGCAAGTCGATGCGCTGAAAGACACCTATCGAGTGGTCACGGTCGACCTTGGCGGACATGGAGAATCCGACATCGTGTTATGGAACGATACGTTGGACGGATATGCCAAAGGTGTCATCCATCTACTCGATCATCTCGGGATTGCTCAAGCGGTCTTTGTGGGCTTGTCGATGGGCGGGTACACTCTCTTTTCGATCTACCGGCATTATGCGAATCGTGTGAAAGCCATGGTCTTGGCCGATACGAGAGCTCAAGCGGATAGTGAGGAAGGAAAAGCCGGACGACATTCGATGGCTGACGTCGCTTTCAAAGATGGAGCATCTTCCATAGCCGACATCATGCTTCCCAAACTTCTGGCCCCTTCGACCATTCAACAACGCCCTGAAGTGGTGGAAGAGGTTCGACAGATGATTCTTCACACATCGACAGCGGGAATTGTCGTTGACTTGGTCGCGATGGCCGCCAGGCCTGATTCTACCGATCTTCTTTCAACCATTACCTGTCCAACTTTAGTGATCGTCGGGGAAGAGGACCAAGCCACCCCCCTCGCCGAATCACAATATATGGCTGACCGGATATCGGGTTCGACACTTGTCACCATCGCCGGGGCTGGACACCTTTCCAATCTTGAACAACCCGAGGCCTTTACTCATGCTCTCATGACGTTTCTCAAAAACATCGGGAAATAAGTTCCGCCATCATGACTCTTTTCCCACTTTATCGATTAAGTGGGAGCGCATCGGCATAGACCAACCGTTCATCCTGCCTCGGGCCGGGAGAAGAATCGGCTTCCTTCGGCACATTGAAGACTTCGTATTCCTTGATAACAATCCGATATTGTTTCCCAGAGGGAGCAGGAAGTGAAACCGGACCGGTCCATTGTTGCGCATTCACCCGCGGAAGGGTGGTAGGCCCTCTACTTGGAACAGGAGTCCAGCCCAATTCGCCTCCAATAGCCGTATCGGCTTCTTCCACTTCCACTTCCACCTTTGACTTGCGCTGAGACCCAGCAGTTCCCGGCACTCCGGCGACTGTGACCAAGACGTGGTTTTCATCCTTCGGATTAATCACCACACTAGCTGTCCGGTCAGGAACCAATTGCGAAAAATCTGCCAGAACTACAGGCGATAAATGCGCACCACGTATTGAATTGACTTGATAGCGTGCTAATGCCAGACGAACAAACGGGAAATAGGCCGTTCCGGGATCCATCTCGATATCGCAGTACCACAGTTGTCGGGAAATATCCGGCTTCACGTCAAAGGCACATATGGTCACCGACATTGGCGGACGACCCTGGACTAAGGGCCTTATTTGAATTTTGCTTTGAAGCAACTTCAAGAGATTCAAAGCCTAGAAAAAAACTTTTTCAAGGCCTTTGCGGAACTTCCTGGTAACCTCCTATATCAAAATTTCAGGAAGTTCCTTTTCAGTCATTTTGGGGAGGAAGCGATTTTCTAGCATTATCAATGAATAAATACAATTCATTTTTAAACCTGTCTTTTGTGGAATGTTTTTTGCTTGAGGGTCACTTTGCAAATCACTCATAAGAATAATCCGAGTCCCAAGTTTCCACACGAGTTGAGACTGTTGAGGTAACCGAAGAGTGTTGGGTAGCGGGCCGGTCCACCACTATCCGCAAACGTCCCACGAGGACAACTTTTCATACGCCAGATTGGCCTTGATCAGTAGAGTAAGCGACCTTTCCCCTCTTGCAGCGAGGATTGGGGCCGCGTCATATTGGAATTCATTCTGATTAACGACCGGCTGAAATGACGGCCAGTGATTGAACCGATCTCGGAAGGTATGCCCGGGGTACCGGACCAACTAGGGAGAGTTGACCAAAGCCAGGTGTTCTTGTTGCCAGCCACCACCAATGGCTTTGAAAAGGGTGACCATGTCGGTGAGACGTGCACGTTGGATTTGGACTAATTGTAGTTCCGCCGAGAGCACTGTCCGCTGCGCATCTAATACATCCAAGTACGTCACCAGACCTTGACGATAGCGAATCTCCGCCAACTCACGGGCGTCCTGGGACGATTGCACTCGCTGCTGATGATGACCCAATTGTTCTTGTCGAGTCTGTAAAGCGGTCAGCACATCGGCGACCTCACGAAAGGCATTGAGGATGGTGTGGTGGTATTGCTCTAACAACTGCTGATAGCGCGATTCGGCCACTTCCAGACGGGCCATGTTGGTATAGCCCTCAAATATCGGCAGCGAGACGGATGGGCCGACAGTCAGATTGCGGCTGGCCC
Organism: Nitrospirales bacterium; assembly: GCA_040904705.1. Classification (GTDB taxonomy): domain Bacteria; phylum Nitrospirota; class Nitrospiria; order Nitrospirales; family UBA8639; genus Nitrospira_E. The sequence continues at coordinate 8,295 of JBBDSY010000005.1, forward strand.
ACTTGAACCATTGGGTAAACTCACTGGTTTGAAATCCCCCAGTTCCTGTTATGGCCACTGTGGGAAAAAAATACGCACGGGCTTCTCCAATGCGCGCATTCGCTGCTTTCAAGTTCTCTTCGACTTCGACTATATCCGGACGTCGTTGCAGCAAGTCTGCCGGCAATCCGATAGGAATCGTGGGTTGAACCAAAACCGTCCGCAAAGGCTTGGTACCTAGACTCAGGGAATTCGGCTGCATACCGGACAGCCATTCTAATTGATGTTGCTGGACGGATCGTAATCGACGAAGCTCCGGCACTTGTGCGGCCGTTTCTGAAACTAGAATCTCCGCCCGCTTCACATCCAAATCTGAAATCAGCCCTGCATCCGCCCTGCTTTGGATAATGGAAAGTGAGTCTTGTTGCAGCGCGAGATTGCGTGTGGCAATTTCCAGTTGTTCGTCTAATTCCCGGAGTCGAAAATATCCTTGACCCACCTCACTAATAAGTGACAAGACAATCCCTCGGCGGTTCATGTCACTGCCAAAGGCTTCAGCGGAAAACGCTTCTTGGCTTCGGCGGATACGGCCCCACAAGTCCAGTTCCCATCGCAAATCCAGCGCGGCATTCCAAATATCGAAATTGGCCCCTGGTGGAGCGAACCCTGGCGCGGAGCCTCCGGTTGGGGCCACCAAAATGGTTTCCGATCGTCGAACGCGTGAATAAGCCCCATCGACGGACACATTGGGATAGAGGCCAGCCCCCGCCCCTTGTGCCAGGGCTCGTGCCTCCATCACACGAAAGCCGGCTTGTCGCACATCATGATTACGCACTAGTGCCTGTTCAATGAGATGATTCAATTCTTCATTCTGAAAGACCTGCCACCACGCCACGTCAGGCACAGACCCGACCGAAACCGGCAGACCTGAGGTCTCGCCGGCCAGAGCCATGGAATTCCAATTCTCCGAAACGCTCGAATCGGGGGTCTGATAAGTCGGCCCCACAAGACAGGCTTGAAGGCTCCCCATCACAACCAGCAATGTTAGGCGAGAGCACCAATGGGATAACGCCCGAATTGGATAAAATCCGTTTACGATCCAACGGCTCACGGTGTCATTCCTGATTTCCCTGGACGTTCAATGAAGACATCCACTTGTTGGCCAACATAGATGGGGAAATTCGGTTTTTCAAATCGATAAATGACTTGAAGAACCCGAGTATCGACTCGTTCCCGGTTGTCGCCAGTCAGCGACCGCTTGGGGACGATATATGGTTCAATCCGCTCGAATGTCAGCGGAATGGCATGTTCAGTTCGACCTTTTAAATAGGCGACCGCCGGGCTACCCGGCTCCACCAACGGTGCATTCACCTCATCAATGTCTGCTCGCACCTGAAAGGTTTCGATGTCACCTAACAAAATCAGAGGCTCATTGGCATTGACCATGGCATATTCCCCAGCCCGGAGATTCACCTGCAAAATGGTCCCATCCCGTGGGGCACGAACTGTCAGACGCTCCAGTACCGCCCGGGCTTCATCACGTTGGGTTTGGGCTAAATGTAAATCCGCCCGAGCCCGGATCAACGCCCGCTTGGCCGCTTCCACTTCATGCCATTTACGTTGGACATCATCCTCACTCACTGCCCGCTGGTCTTTGACGGACTGCAAACGAGTTAATTGATTTTGAACATCCCGAAGCCGAATATCCTGTTCCGCGATTCTGGCCGAAGCCGACGGCAGCGAATCCGTCTTCGTTTGCAGTTGTGCACGCAACTCCCGGTCATCTAATTGAAATAACCGGTCCCCTTTGTTCACGTGACCGGCAACCACCACATGTACCTTGGTGACGAGCCCCGAGATCGGCGGCGCGATCCGGACATTTTCATTCACCGCTTCAATAATGCCCGCTGCCGCGACTGTCGCTGAATAAGGATTATGCGGTGGCGCCTCCATTGGGGGAAGGGCAGCCGGCTTTTCTCGCGCCCCCCATAACGTGGCGATCGTCAACAGGACACCCGCTACAGCCAGCCAGACACTCAGGCGTCGAAATACCATTAGTTCAGATCCTCCTGTCCCTGTTGAATTTGCCCCACTCGACCATCTTCCATATGGACGATCCGATCGCCAAATTCAAAGATCCGAGAATCATGCGTCACAATAATCACGGCTCGATCCGGATGCTTGCCCACCGCGCACAACTGTTCGACAATCCGATGCCCCGTTTCACCATCCAAACTTGCAGTCGGTTCATCACAAAGCAGCAATTGCGGCTCGGCGACTAAGGCGCGGGCAATCGCCACTCGCTGCTGTTCGCCCCCGGATAATTTGGTGGGCAATGCCGTCAAACGTTCTCCCATGCCCATCGTCCTCAACACTTCTTCGGCCCGCGCTTTCGCCTCTGCCTTCGGCACTCCCTGAATAAATAAGGGGACGGCGGCATTTTCCACCGCGGTAAGCGTGGGCAATAAATTATATTGTTGAAAGATAAATCCGAGATGATCCCGTCGAAAATTGGTTTTCGCCGATGCCGATAATTCCTGCATCGACTCTCCTAATACCTGAACATCTCCCCCATCACTTTCTAAAATTCCGGCAATCACCGACAGCAAAGTTGTTTTCCCACTCCCTGAGGGCCCGACGAGTAATAAGACTTCACCACTGGCCACATCTAAGTCCACGCCTTTGAGCACGGGGATTTTCGTCTCCCCTACCCCAAACGATTTGGTGATGCCCCGGGCTCGCACCAACCAATTCGTGTGTTGCTGCTGAACCGACGCAACATTTTGATTCACAAGGTTATCCACGAAAGACCACCGCGGGTTCGAGTTTGGCTAACTTTCGAATGCTGATGGCACTCGACAAACTACAGATCATCAGAAGCGCGCCACCGACCCCTACCAACAATGGCCATGTTTCGACAAAGGGCAACGCCCCCCCACTCCCCGCCGTTAAACCAAACAGCGTGGCTAATCCTATACCCAACCCATAGCCGATCAATCCGACAGTAAAGCTTTGCAAGAGAATCATCCGAGCTAACATGCCCGTGCTCGCCCCAATCGCTTTAAGCGCGCCAAACTGTCGAAGATTTTCTATCGTAAAGAGGTAAAAGGTTTGGCCGGCAATAGCCATCCCCACTACGAATCCTAATAACACTGTCGTACCGAAATTCACCCCTATACCCGTGTTCTCTAACATCCATCGGACAGTTTTCCATCCGAACTGTTCTTCCGTATAAGCCCCAAATCCCGTTTGTTCATGAATGTGTTGTGCCAATTCCTCTGGACTCACCCCCTCAATCGGACTCGCTAACACATAGGATAATTTTCGCCGTTCCTGGGGGGTCACACCCAACGCACGCTCATAGGTGGTATAGATAAACGGAAAGTTTTGAAAACTTTTCTGCGCATGCACAATGGCGACTACTCTGACGAGATGATCATTGATTTCAAAGGTCGTACCGAGATGCATCATCTCCGGACCACCGAGTCGTTTGACGGCAAGCTGATCAATGGCAACCGTATCCGGTGCTCGCAAGTCTTCTATACGCCCCTCCATAACGGTATGAGGCCGCCCAATTAATGTGCTGGAATCAATCCCGACTAACGCAATCTGTTCATAATTGCCGTCTCGTAAGCGCGCTCGTTGCACTCCTTTATACAGGGGGACGGCCCATTCAACACCGGAGACACTACGAACCACGTTCACCGCTGTATCCGCCAGAGGTTTAATTTCTTCGACTTGATTGATGTTGGGATCGGTCACCCACACCGGAGCATGAATGTTCGTGATTCCTGATTGCGACCAGGTCATGAGCCCCCAGAAAATCGAGCCCTGTTGCACGATGAGCATGGTGGAAAACGTGAGACCGGCCAAAAGCATCATATATTTGGCCCGGTCACCGAATAACATTTTTAACGCGACAAAATTCATCGGAGTCGTGTTTTCTTCGATTTCTTCACTGTACGCGTTTGAGGTTTGTGCTTCTTCATCTGTCTGGGTTGGGTAAGTAAGCCATTCATAAAGACCGTCACAAACGTACCAACAATCTCCTTCGGCTCTTGACTCAACGTGGCTCGAAAAAGAACAGTCAGTAATCGGTGATAAATCAACATGCCCATAAACGCGCGCGCGGCGATCAAAGGGTCAACAGGTTGGAAGGCACCATCTTCAATTCGAAGTTGAATATACGAAGCCAACACATCATAAAAATGACGAATATGATTTTGGAAAAACATATCCGAAAGTTCATGACTCTCCAATGCACTAAAGAGAATAAGTCGCATCAAATTCCCGTCCGGCCGACCCCCAACAATTGTGTCAGCAATCATCGTAAAGACTTCCACGTCCTTGCGTTGCTCAGCCAAACCCTTAATCCGTTCGAGCAAACCCGGAACGGGAGATTGCTCCACCAATATCGCGGTATACAACTCTTCCTTGCTCGGAAAATGTCTAAAGATTAAGGCTTCGCTCACGCCGGCTCGCGCGGCAATCTCGCGTGTTTTTGTCCCATTAAATCCCGTCTCTCCAAAGAGGGCTGCTGCGGAACGGATAATACTGGCTTTCCGAGCCGCCGCTGAGATACGCGGACGAGTGGACTTCGTGGAAGACTTTTTCATATAAGTAAGTAATTACTTACTATTGTATGAGCCCCCATGAACGTCGTCAAGCTAAGGGACAACCCGCCATGATGGGGTTGGTTGACTCACTAGGATTTGTGTTTATCTTAATAAGCAGATCTTGTAGTACAACCTTTTTTTCCTCTTTCGTTTAAACTCAGCGGAACAACTATGGATACATTCACACACGAGACTGAACTCATTGTTTCTTTGCCCTTGGTCCCTGTGAAACGAACCGTCCTGTTTCCTGATACATTGGTTCCCTTCACCATTGGGCGCACACGATCCATGGCGGCTGTCGAAGCGGCCATGAATACCGAAGAAAAAGCGCTGTTGATGGTGACGCAGCGTGATTCAGAAATCGAAGAACCTAGCTTTGACGATCTCTTTCTCATAGGCACGAAAGCGGTCCTCAAACAAATGGGGAAAACTTCTGAGGGGCACCTGCAAGTGCTGGCCCAGGGAATTGAGCGCATGGTCCTCCTGAAATTGGAACAGACCGAGCCACACATGGTCGTTCGAGCCAGACGGTTAACCATGACGATAGACTCCGACCCCGAACTCGAAGCCCTCCATCGGGAGTTGCTCAATCTCGTGGGGCAGTTACCAGAATTGTTGACCAACCAAGGAGTAGCCGAACTGGTGTCAGTCCTTCGGGCTGAAAAAGATCCCTTGTTGGTGGCCTATCGTCTCGTCTCACTCCTCAACCTCAACGTGGAACGCCTGCAAGGACTCTTAGAGCAATCTGACCCGAAAGAAGTGTTACGCAAGGTGTACGGCGCATTGGCCCATGAACTGCATATCCTTAGGTTACGCCACGAAATTGCCAGTCAGGCCCAAGCTGAAATCGGTAAATCCCAACGAGAATACTTTCTCCGGCAACAACTCAAAGAAATTCAACAGGAACTCGGCGAACTGGAAACTGAAGCGCTGGATGGCGACGTGGGTGAATTGAAAACTCGTATTGAAGAGGCGGACCTCCCCGAAGTTGTGCTGAAAGAGGCCACCCGCGAACTAAAACGCCTCATCAAATTACCACCCGCTTCTCCCGATCACCAAATTATCCGCAGTTATCTTGAGCTGGTGCTGGAATTACCCTGGCACACGGTCACGGAGGATCATCTCGACCTGGCCCATGTTCGATCCGTGCTGGATGAAGACCATTATGGAATTCAGGATGTCAAAGAACGCGTCCTTGAACATTTGGCTGTCTTGAAATTGAACCCCGAAGCAAAATCCCCCATTCTTTGTTTAGTGGGACCACCGGGGGTAGGAAAAACCAGCCTGGGTCAATCCATCGCTCGTGCGTTGGAACGAAAATTCGAGCGGCTAAGCTTAGGCGGCCTTCATGATGAGGCCGAGCTTCGCGGCCATCGGCGTACCTATGTCGGCGCGATGCCTGGCCGGTTGATCCAGGCTCTTCGTCGAGCCGGGGCCAAAAATCCTATCTTAATGTTGGATGAAGTGGATAAAGTCGGACAGGATTTTCGGGGTGATCCCGCGTCAGCACTTTTAGAGATTCTGGATCCCGAACAGAATCACACCTTTCACGACAATTATTTGGACCTGCCATTTGATCTCTCCAAGATCATGTTTATTACGACAGCGAATTCTTTGGAGAATATTTCACGTCCCCTCATGGATCGCATGGAGATCATCCGCTTAGCCGGGTATAGCCATCAGGAAAAATTGGAAATCGCCAATCGATACTTATGGCCACGCCGTCTTAAGGAGGCGGGGCTGAACGAGAAACCGCTCACGTTAGAAGCGGATGTGATCCCGCATATCATTAAACGCTACACACGTGAGGCGGGTGTACGCCAACTGGAACAGATGTTGGGGAAACTCACCAGAAAAGTGGCCTTGCGACTGGCGGACGCACCTTCGGAGGAACCCGCCACGGCACTCACCATTCAACGGACTGAACTTTCGGACTGGTTGGGAATAGAAAAATACATGCCGGAGGAAGCGCGAAAGACGTTACCCTTAGGCGTGGCCACAGGTTTGGCATGGACGGAAGCCGGCGGGGATGTCCTCTATGTGGAAAGCACCTTGCTCCCAGGTGGGAGCGACCTGACGATAACCGGACAGCTCGGCGAAGTCATGCAAGAATCGGCACAAGCGGCACGGAGCTATCTGTGGTCACGAGCAGAAAGTTTCGGGCTAGATATCGCAATATTCAAACGTAGCGGCATGCACGTCCATGTGCCGGAAGGCGCCATACCCAAGGATGGACCTTCGGCTGGCGTGACCATGGCCACCGCTATGGCTTCTCTCCTGCTAAGAATTCCTGTACGAAAAGATACGGCGATGACCGGGGAAATCAGCTTAAGCGGGCTCGTGTTGCCTGTCGGCGGCATTAAAGAAAAACTCCTCGCTGCCCACCGCATGGGCTTGCGCCGCATCATGTTGCCGAAAGCCAATGAAAAAGATCTGCCAGACGTCCCGGAAGCGGTTCAGAGCGAATTGTCTCTGATATTTGTAGAAACGATTGAAGAGGCTCTCGAGGCCGGGCTCACCCAGCCCGTCCCGACGAATAGCGGGAATAAAGTCGTTCCGCCAGCTCGCTCCACACCGCCAGCTAAAAATCCTGTCATGCATTAAGTCGATAGGAATCACGAAAACCCGAATGACTTGGGTTCGATTATTGCGAAATTTGAAGAGAAGAAGTTCGGCTCATTCTGAACATTCCGCCAGGTTGAAGGGGATTGTGGTCTTTCCCGATTCGGGTATACCACCACTCTCCTTGAGCCACGGAGGCATCATCCGAAAATGTCAGCTTAAATTCCCCTTCACGATCATTGCCTTCCTGAATCCACCTTCCCGTCCACATCCCGTTTTTTAAAGAAAGTGTTTCGAATCGTCCCTCTTCCCACTCATAGGCTCCCTTCCCTTCTGCATTCAGCATGAGAATCCCTTCACCGGCGGCATCTTTGTATTCCCAGACTCCCGCCAAATCTTCAATTTGCTGGGGAATCGTTACAGTAATGGACCTGGTATGAATCTCTTGAGATTCCGGTCGCGTCGTGTTGGCACAACCCGACAACGTCAGCAGACTCAAAGCGATCATCATGCCGATCCATTGATGAGATGTCTTCATGAACTCCTCCTCAATATTTCGTGGTTGCCTCGACAGGACGGTACTTTCAGGATTGTATCAAATCGCACCCACTAGGCTGGAAACGGCCTCACCATTCAGCATACATAGGACATGCACGACAAACCCATCCCAGCTCTGTTCTGGCAATAACCGCCTGCTGGGCAAGGGGGAAAAGAGGTGAAGGGTGAGAAGCGTCAGGCGGGAATTGTTGACGGGTAGCTCTCCCCTTACGGCTCACGTTATGGGGGGAATTCTGGCCGTACAGGGAGAATTCTTTAAAAAGCGACTGCTACTTCTTTCGAAACGAAATGTGATCTTTATATTCCGCGATGGCCGCGCCTAAGGCCTTAGCCCCCAATGGAATGTTGGCGTCCAGAGCATCTTCGATGGCTGGGTCATCAATCAACACCTCATAACACTCATGTTGATTCGTGAGCACCATGCCCTTTTCGACTTGCCGAGGCATATAAAGCTCGGTCCAGACCTCCTTCTCCACCAAACACACATCCCGAAACCGTTCATAGAGAAGGGCTTTACGTTCTTCATCAGATATAATGAGCGGATTATTTTCCATACTTACACGTCTCCCTTTTTAAACGAATAATATTTCCTTGTTTTTCTACTCTCCCCTTTACCCTGGGGTCAAGTGAGAGAAAGAAAGAAGGTTATTTCCCAAAGATCTCAACCCAAGGATCTTTGCCTAGTACCCACAAATAAAAGAAGGTGCCCAACCATCCATGATACAAGCCCAATGGCCAAAGATTACGATCACGAAAGTAACAGGGGGCTTTTTATTGAACGGCTCTGGCGGTCATTGAAATATGAATGTGTGTATCTCCAGGCGTTTGCCAATGGTCTGCAGGCCAAACAGCACATCGGCCAATGGATGAGACACTATAATACAGACCGTCCTCATTCGGTATTTCAGGGCCACACGCCGAATGAGATATACTATCGCCTCCGCGATCAGGAGGGGGCCCCTGATCGAAGGGGACGAACACAGCCATCGGCGGCTTAACAGACAACCACACGATCATAGCTTAACCATGCCGCCAAACTGTCCACACAAATAGGACCACCTCTAGCGGGAAATCCGGAATGGATAGGCATACTCTACAGGCTCGACCGGGTTGTTCAACCGGATAAAAGTCATGATGCTGCCAATCCTCTGGGAATTATTGACAGAATTCGGCCTGAAACGTAGGCTGTGTTCGTATGGTTGGTTTAATGATTCGCGCAAGGAGTGTTGAGTGATGACAAGCATCTCGCGGGCAAGCGCAGAGCGAAAGCTTCGGAAGTTTATAGACACTTTGCGGCAGGAATTGCCTAAACTTCGAACCAAATTTCATGTCCAGTACCTTGGCCTATTCGGCTCGTATGTCCAGGGGACACCCCGAAGAGACAGCGATCTCGATGTGCTCGTCGAGTTTGCTGAGGAGCCTGGCTTGTTTGGGTTCATCGAGCTGGAAGACCATTTGTCATCTCTTTTAGGGGTTAAGGTGGATCTGGTGATGAAGGACACGCTCAAGCCACGGATCGGTCAGCGAATTCTCAATGAGATCGTGGGTCTGTGATGCCGAAACGTGAGTTTCTCGACTATATAGCCGATATTCATGCGGCCTCACAGAACATCACCCAGTTTATTGCAGGTATGACATGGGCGCAGTTCGCACAAGACCAGAAAACTATCTATGCCGTGGTCAGAGCATTTGAAATTATTGGGGAAGCGGCAAAAAAGATTCCGCCGTCCGTACAGAAGCGACACACGAAGGTCCCATGGAAGAAAATGGCCGGTATGCGGGACAAGCTCATTCATGAGTACTTCGGAGTCAACTACCAGGTGCTGTGGAAAACAGCCCAGGAGGATATTCCCCCGGTATAACGCCTTATCCAAAAAGTCTTAAAGAAGGAATCCGATAGAGGGCGATCTAGCCGGTGATCCCCCAATGCTCACCAGGAAGGTTTTTGGATTTCTTCCCTCGTTCGTTGCTGGTATGTCACTGAAAATTCCAAAGGTTTCACGAGAAGCGTCTCTTTTCTCTGCCATTCGCTGCCATTCTTATTGCGATCTCATTACCCCATGCGGCGTTCGTTACAGGACGTCTCAGCCATACGATGCAGTCTTCTCTCCATAAAAAACCAAATCTTGCAATATGAAGAGAATATGGGCAAATAGCTGACGAAAACACCAGCCTATTTCTGGGTTTTAACTCGTCCCGTATCCGCCACCGCCCGGTGTCTCAATGATTAATTGATCTCCACCCTCGACGGTGAATGAGCATTTTCCTGATACCTCTTTTTCAACTTCCATATGTTTAAGGCGATTTCTTCCCGATTGTCCGGGAACGCCGCCTTCCAGGCCATAGGGTCTGGTGACTCGGCGGTCGGACAGCAGCGTGATTTCAGCAGGTTGTAAAAATTCATATTCCCGCACGAGGCCTTTCCCGCCTCGATGCTTTCCCGTTCCACCAGATCCTTCTCGTAAGGCGTAACGCGCGATTCTAAACGGATAGGCATATTCCAAGGCTTCGACCGGGGTATTGAGCGTGTTGGTCATGTGCGAGTGCCGGCCGCTCGCGCCATCGGCGTGAGGACTTGCGCCCATGCCCCCACCGATTGTTTCGTAATAGGCGAACGGGCGCCCATGGCGTTGATCCCACCCGCCAACAGTGAGATTGTTCATCGTGCCTTGGCTGGCTGCGGGTATACGCTCAGAACACGCGTTGGACAACGCGCCCAGTAAGACATCCACAATCCGCTGAGAGGTTTCCACATTGCCGGCAGCCACGGCTGCGGGGCGTCGGGCATTCACCAACGTTCCTTCCGGCGCAATGATGTGAATGGGACGCAAGCAGCCGCTGTTGGCTGGAATGTCCAATCCCAAGACACACCGAAAGACATAGGCCACGGCCGACAAGGTGACCGGATAGACGGCATTGACACTGCCGGGACGCTGCGCATCGGTTCCTGAGAAATCCACTGTCGCTTGCTCACCATCGATCGTGATGGCCACACGAATGAGAGCAGGCTCTTCGGAAAAGCCATCATTGTCCAGAGCATCCTCAAATTGGTAACAGCCCACGGGCAACTGGCCAAGTAATTGACGTGTCATGCGTTCGCTATATCGGAGGAGGGCATCCATGTCTGCCAGAAGCATGGGAACACCAACCCGTTTCGCTAATCCCTGCATCCGCTCAATCCCAATGTGATTGGCCGCCAATTGTGCTTGCAGGTCTCCTGATCGTTCCTCCGGCGTCCGAACGTTGGCCATGAGCAACCGCCACACCTCCTCATTCTTTTTCCCTTCACTCATCAATTTCACCGGCGGAATGATCAATCCCTCTTGAAAAATCTCTTGCGAGAGCGGCATTGATCCGGCCGACATCCCGCCAATATCGGCGTGATGCGCCCGATTGGCCACAAAACCGACCAGAGCGAAATCAGATGTTTCTGCTATAAAAACTGGGGAGACCACGGTGATATCCGGCAGATGCGTACCGCCCCGATAGGGATCATTCACCATCGCCACATCTCCAGGCGCAAAGGTCAACGTTGACAGACAAGCTTGCACGGAAAGCGGCATGGCGCCTAGATGCACAGGAATATGGGCGGCTTGCGCGACCAGATTTCCTGACGCATCAAAAACCGCACACGAAAAATCGCAGCGCTCTTTTATGTTTGGCGAGAATGCCGCCCTCTGAAGACGGGCTCCCATTTCTTCAGCCACGGACACCAACCGGTGCTTCATAATTTCTGTGCGAATGGGATCATCCATCGGTGGCTCCAACATCAATAATGATATTCGAATAGGCATCAACCGCGGCCCGGTCATCAGGCCCTAGATACACCGTCGTGTCGTCTAAGACGAGAAGGGCCGGTCCGAACACCTGATGACCCGGTCTCAAGCGGCTCCCCCAAAAATGCGGAACGCTGTGAATGCTCTGTCCCAACACAACCAGACGCTCCTCCCATTTGGCTGAGGACGGGTCGGCTGATCCTAAGGGTTGACGGGGAATAGGTGGAGGGGTGACACGGCCAATGGCACGAACCCGTACGTTCACAAGCTCAATAGGAGCGCCGGGCTGACAATAGCCATAGGCTTCCTGATGAACTCGATCAAATTCTTGGCGGAATTGGGGAGTCAGCGGCACCTGTAAGTCAAAGGATTGTCCCACATATCGGACATCGACCGTTCGTGTGATAACGGCTAGCTCAGGAGCAATGTCTTCCCGGCGCAGATCATCTTCCCCCTGTCGAACCATGGCTGTTATGTGGGCTTCAATCCGCCCAAACGAAGTCTCATTCGGCAACATGACCGTGCGCACATAATCCAATTGCACATCCGCCGCTAACATCCCTAAGGCGGACAACGTGGCTGCCATGGGCGGAATCAAGACATGGGGGATCCCTAAGGCTCTGGCCAAATCACAGGCATGCAACCCCCCGGCTCCTCCAAAGGAAACCAACACCGTCTCCCGTGGATCTTCGCCCCGTTCCACGGAGATCACGCGAAGCGCTCTCTCCATATGGGCATTGGCAATGTGGATCATGCCTAAGGCGAGACAGTGTCGGCTATCCAATCCAGATTTAGAGGGGAACGAAACCTGGCCGCTGAATTCATCGAAGACCAGTTGTGCCGTTCCGATATCCAGTGTCATGCGTCCACCGAGAAATCCATCAGTTGGCAATCGACCTAAAATCACATGGGCATCGGTCACGGTCGGAATCCGGCCTCCCCGTCCATAGCACACGGGCCCGGGATCAGCACCCGCACTTTGCGGCCCAACACGAAGATTCCCGCCCGCATCCACCGTCGCCAGCGATCCGCCGCCGGAGCCCACCGTATGAATATCAATCACCGGCACACGAATGGGACAACCCCCGACTTCAGCCTCAGACGTGACATGAATCTCTTTATGGACCAGCGACACATCCGTGGAGGTCCCACCCATATCAAACGTCAGAATGCGATTGAAGCCCGCTAACCCTGCAACATACCGCGCACCCACAACCCCGCCAGCCGGCCCGGATAGAATCGACCGCACCCCATGACCACGCGCTTGCGAAACGGAGAGACGCCCTCCGTTGGATTGCAAAATGTGAAATTCGGCGGGCGCCATCTCTCGTTCGAGCCGACCAAGATACGTGTCTAACACCGGCGAGACATAGGCATTGACGACCGTGGTGCTCGTTCGTTCGTATTCGCGAAACTCCGGCAGGATTTCGGAAGAGGCCGTCACAAACACCCCTTCAGCACGTAACCGGTTGGCCACCCGTTGCTCATGGGCAGGATTCACAAAGGAAAAGAGAAACGAAACCGCCACCGATTGAATATTCTGGCTTTGTAATTTTTCTATAATCGCGTCGAGTTCATTTTCCTGAAGAGGCGTGACGACGCTCCCGTTATAAGCCATCCGCTCTGTGATCTCAAACGACCATTCACTCGGGACGAGGGGTGGAGGAATGAACGGGAACAAGTCGTACAATTCCGGACGGTCCTGCCGTCCGATCATGAGCACATCTCGAAAGCCTTTCGTCGTGATTAACGCCGTATGAGCACCTTTGCGCTCCAAGATGGCATTCGTCGCGACGGTCGACCCATGCACAATGTGACGATTGGCCGGTTGGGAAAGCTTGATCAATCCTTGCAAAACGGCATCGGCAGGATCCGATGGGGTCGAAAGTATCTTCAGCCTTTGAAGGGATTGGTCCCTGGAGGAATACAGCACAAAGTCGGTGAAGGTGCCGCCGATATCAATGCCAATCCAGTATCCGTGTTGATGGTCTTGAGTCATCGCCATCACTATTCTTCATGGGTTCCCGAAGTCACGAACTGGCCATGAGGATACCGTATTATTCAGGCGGGAATGAAGGGAGAAAAGAGCCTTTGAAGAGTTACCCTTTGACGACGCCTTTTAACGCCACATGGCGCGGGCTGCCACTCGCATTATCTTGAATCGTGAGCGTGGCGTGGTGAGTGCCAGAATGCTGACTGGTAAACGCCACTTGCATAGAACACGATTCGCCTGTGCGTAAGGTGATACCCAGACACGTATTGTCGGTCATGGCAAATGCCTCAGCTCCGGAACCCGAGATCTCAATATGGTCTATTCGGAGGAGACCAATGCCAATATTAGAAAATCGGACTGGCTGAGGGGACAGCCGAGCCGATGACGTAGAGGGCAGATCTTGTTCAAACACCAAGGCATCGGTATTCATACTAGGCAATGGAATGGCTCCTCCCGCACTCAAAAGCACCGAGACGCCATCGACATTGGTGCTGGCTGTCGCGAGATCCGGTCGGGAATCTCGATCGAAATCATGCACCACCACGGCCGCAGGTGTGGCCCCCACACCATAATGGCCAACGGTCGTAAACGCGCCTGTCCCATCCCCGATAAAGAGAGATAGGCTATTGGAATCGCGATTCACTACAACGAGATCCAATTGAGCGTCTTGATTCATATCCTGAATCTCCAGGCCGACTGGAGCAAATCCCACTTTCATGGGGTCCAGCATGCGAAATTCCCCTGGCTCGTGTTGGAGAAGAATGCGGACCGTATCGGCATAGAGACTGGTCACGGCTAAATCCACGAGTCCATTCTTATCAATATCCGCTCCATGGATCGCACTCAAGGTGAATCCGGGGTTAATATCCTTGAACTGTTGGAACGTTCCGTCTCCCGTATTTTTCAAAATTGAAACGAGTCCATTTGCCGAACTCCAACTTGGTTGACTCCAGGTTACGGCTAAATCAACAACCTCATCACCGGTAAGATCCCCAACGAAAATTCCAGTGGGAAACAGGTCTTTCCCTCGGTCCTGTTCATACATGACCGGTTCCTGCACACCCCCCTTCCCATCATTCATGAGGACGCTCACATTAAAGGGCGGATAATATCCAAACCGGCCACTGTTGATGGCCACCACATCACTCCATCCATCTCCATTGAGATCCTTCACCGCCAAAAACGTCGTCCCCTGGCCCGCAGCCTGAGTCGTCAATTTCTGAAACAGGCCCTTTCCATCACCCTTGAGTACAACCACTTGATCGGACCCGCTCAATGCCACAACCAAATCCAACACGCCATCCCGATCCATATCTTCGGCAACCACCGCCAATGGAATTTTACCAACCCCAAACGACACCGCCGACCGAAACGTCCCATTGCCGTTACCCAACAACACCGAGGCATCATCCGACGTGCCATTCACCGTCGCCAAATCCCATCGGCCATCACCATTAAAGTCTCCCGCCGTTATGGCTTGTGGCGCGCGCCCGACAGGATTGCTTGGAGTGGGGGTGTAGGTGAGATTTTGTGCCTGCGTGGAAGTGTGCCACCCCCCAATCCACAAACAGGTCACCCCGACGAGAAAACACCGTGTCATGAATATGATTGGAAACATGTGGTGTCAATTGAGGGAAGGATCTACAAACGTTTTCTCTAGCACAATTTCAATTTCCTCTGTGGCCGCCACCCCTCGATTGCGAAACCGGGCAGCCCAATCGGGATACCGCTCCAAGACCTGAAAAATACCTTTGACGATATCAGGTTTAACTTGGGCTTCCCACTGTTTAAGCCATGCTCGTTCATCCTCCTCCCCATCATAGTCATCGGAGAACTTGGCTTCCAGGGAAAACCGCAGATTAAATGATTCTTCCTCGTGATACATGGTTTCTCCTTCTCCTCACACCTCGATGCGCCGTCTCCTCAGCATCATCCATTGTCCCCTTCTCAATCGTTCCCTATAATAGGAATACCATGCCATTTCAAAGGAGGTCCAGAACCCATGCCAATATTTGCGTATTCGTGCCAAGAGTGCTCCCATCACTTTGATCTCTTGGTGCATCCATCGACCATTCCGACATGTCCAGAATGCCAGGGAGCCAATCTGGAAAAACACCTGACTGGATTTGCCGTCGGCGGAACAACCAGTGGAATGAACTTTTCTGATCGAGGCAGTTGCGGCTCTTGCGGGGATCCGCGAGGCCCCGGCGCCTGTTCAATGAACTAGGGTTAAGTGAAGATCGGTTGTTTCAATCAACGCTTGCAGAAATTTGTGAAATTGCAGACGAGTTTTTGAGAAATCCGATGGAGGGATGGTCTAGCGTCACATGAATAACGGGTTTTCCACTCAGATCATGGTCGGTAACAAACCCTAGCACCTCCGAATTATAGGGAAAGAGCCGGATCGAGACGAGATAGGATTTCTTCCCAGCCGGAAGCACGCATTGAACATCGTGTGGCAGTCTTAGACGAAGAGTGAGCTTTACGGCTTTCTGAACGGCATCGCCCACATTTTTGGGTAGCACCTCTCCCACAGACTTTCCTACGATCGTTTCTCCCCCCAGAAAGTGCTCGCATGGGAAGGGATAAAAACAATCCAGATAAATCGCTTGGGCATCCCAGCGAAAGACTTTGTGGGGGAAAAAGGCGACGTGCTCGGGACGAAAGAGCGTCCGAAAGAGATCCTGCCATTTGTCGATTGACCAGCGTGCGGTTGCCATCGAACCCTCCTTGGTCACGATACATTCGCTAGTGTAAAAGGACGGAACAGCTGAATCAAGACCGGTTGCTGGCAATTTTTACTGAGTGTATGCTCCAGGCCACTTTCCGTTACTGAAGTCCATTTAAGTGTTCATTGCCATTGAGCCCATCTTCTTCTGAATCGACCCATAGCCTTTCCGGAAACCCCAAGCTATCCTGACCAACCCCATAAAACAAGGCATGGGCAGCCACAAGATAGGTCATCCATCCAACCGTACCATCGACCTCAACCACGAGATATTCGGGATTATTAGCTTCAGGAATGGTGAGTTGCCGACCCGGCAACGTCATCATTACCCGATGCACGCTGACGTGCGGCGAAACTTCCGTCCCTGTTCCCGCATAGCGAATGGCCAACATGCCATTGGGGAGAAGATCGTTGGAGTTGGAGACGTTAGATTGAAACGCTTGAGGATTGAGTCGGGAATCACACGACCAGGCAGGAAAGGGAACAGCCCACAGCAGTAGTGGAATGACCCACGGAACCGTACCGATAAACGTCCCATCTCTGAAGCCCCCCAGAAGGCACCTCCTTGTTGGGATCTGCTTCGAAAGCTTTATCTCCTATTAGTTCTTATCGGTTGGGTTCAGAAGATAATTGAGCACGTGGTGTCATGTTCCATGAAGTCCGGGGAAAGTTTTCAATAATCACGCACCTCACCCTTTGACGGACTTGAAGTCTCAAAAGGGCACACTTGAGCAATCAGGGGATTTTTGATGCTTGAAGGGGGTGTTTCCCTGGAGGAACGACTGGATGGTGCAACGATTCTAAGCTGAGGTGTTAAACGAAGACTGGTGAGGCATGAAGGAAACTCACTCCGAACTACCAAGCATATCATCGATGAGCGGGCGGTTTATATCTTCACAACCTGGACAAATGAGATCAAAAAAGGCTTCGTGGTCTTCCACGTAATTTTTTTCATTGACCAATTTTTCCTCATGGATAGACGCGTAACAGAAAGAACAGAGTATCATCCTGCCCCGCATCACTGACACAGTTTTTCGTTCCGGGCTTTCTGTCGTCATGAAAATCTTTTCCCTCCTCTGTCAATGGCGAGACAATAAAGACCCATCAAGACCATCCACGCTGTTGGGCCAGCATAAAGTCTTCCTGTTCCAAATCGACTTCACATACGGGACATTCGATGGGCTGATCAGGAGGGGGAACCGGGATGGGTGTCTCCTGGATTTTGCCTTGACAGACATGATAGAACTTTCCCCGTGCGTTCTCATCATCCATGACATCTGATTCATATTTGAGGATCATGCGTCGCTCCTTCTTTATGACTTGATCTACTTAATTTATAACAGGGGTTGGATTTCCCGTGCAATCCCTCATGCCTCCCCATGGCCACTGAATTATGGCATTCAACAATCACCGACTGAAGCCTCATAAATTTAGGTTTCTTGCCTTCCTCTGTCTGTGGGTCAGCCTGATGGCGCTCCCACCTTTGGCCTTGGCGCTTTCTGCTAAACCTGTTATTTCCAATAGCTCAATCGCTCTACGAACAATCGTTCACCATCAATTTTCCAACCCTGTTTTTCTTGCCCCGAGTCCCGATCAGACGAACCGACTATTGGTCGTTGAACAAGGCGGACGAATTTTAATCCTCAACGGAGATGCGGTGTTGCCTACACCATTTCTGGATATTGAAGAAAAGCTGTCGACGGGTGGTGAACGAGGCTTACTGGGTCTAGCCTTTCATCCTGGCTTTTCTTCGAATGGACGGCTATTTGTCAATTATACTCGTAAGACAGATGGGGCCACGGTCATTGCTGAATTTCAGGTGTCCTCGAATCCCAATCAGGTAACAAAAAAGGAAACCGTCCTGTTAGTCATTCCACAACCATACGGAAATCATAATGGTGGGATGATCGCGTTCGGCCCGGACCACCATCTGTATATTGGCATGGGTGATGGAGGGTCTGGGGGCGATCCCAAAAATTACGCCCAGAACCAAAATGAGCTACTAGGTAAAATCCTTCGAATTGATGTGGATCAGCCAGCCCCCTATGGCATTCCCCCCGACAACCCCTTGGTCAAATCACCAGGCCGGCCCGAAATTTTTGCATGGGGTCTTCGCAATCCCTGGCGATTTTCGTTTGATCGAGAAACGGGAGAGCTATGGGCTGGCGATGTAGGACAAAACGAATGGGAAGAAATCAATGTGATTCACAAGGGGAAAAATTACGGATGGCGCTTATTAGAAGGCACCCACTGTTTCAACCCGGAAACCCACTGCCGACAAGGTCACGATATTGTTGACCCGGTCACTGAATATGCTCATTCATCCGGCCGTTGCTCCGTGACTGGTGGCTACGTGTATCGCGGTGCCAAGATCCCGGCATTACAGGGTACCTATATCTTCGGCGATTTTTGCTCAGGGGAAATCTGGGGCTATCAAGAAGGCGAAACTCGAATGCTACTGGCAACCGACCTGCAGATTTCTTCGTTTGGGGAAGATCGGGACGGGGAACTCTACGTATTGGGGCACGGAGGGGAAATTGTTCGAATCGTGCCGAAAGCCATTAATACCCTACCGTAAAAAGACGGGCTAAAATTTCTGGACTTTTCGGAACAACTCGATTTCGTCTAAAACTTTGCCGACGCCATAGACGACGGAAGTGAGAGGATCTTCAACCGTAATAATAGGCAGATTGGTTTCTTCCTGAAATCGGGTCGCAAGACCTGGCAACAAAGAACCGCCGCCCGTAATGACCACGCCCTTATCAATAATGTCACCAGCCAATTCTGGTGGGGTATTTTCGAGTGCATTGCGTAAGGCGTTGACAATAGAATGGATGGGATCTTCTAAGGCTTCCCGAATTTCCGAATCATTGACCACCACTGTTCGAGGAATCCCCGAAATCATATCTCGCCCTTTGACCATCATGGTCTTGGCCTGTTCCATCGGATAGGCTGATCCGACTTCAATTTTCACGCGTTCGGCCATGTGCTCACCAATCAGCAAATTATACCGGCGTTTAATGTAACTCAGGATTGCATCATCCATGGAATCACCTGCCACCTTCACAGATTCGCTGCACACAATGCCGCCGAGAGAGATGACCGCAATATCCGTCGTCCCCCCGCCAATATCTACCACCATATTTCCTGATGGCTCAGTAATCGGCAACCCTGCGCCTATTGCCGCCGCCACGGGCTCTTCAATAAGGTAGACTTCCCGAGCTCCAGCTTGGCTTGCGGATTCTCTTACCGCACGTTGTTCCACTTCCGTGATGCGTGAGGGCACCCCAATAATACAGCGCGGGCGCACAAACGCTCGCCGGTTATGGGATTTGGTAATAAAATATTCCAGCATCCGCTCAGTCATGGCAAAATCGGCAATGACGCCTTCCTTGATGGGACGAATAGCGACGATATTGCCTGGCGTTCGACCGACCATCCGCTTGGCTTCCACACCGACAGCCAACACTGAATTGGTTTGCTTATCAATCGCCACTACCGACGGTTCACTCAAGGTAATGCCCTTCCCTCGGACATACACCAATGTCGTGGCGGTGCCTAAATCAATGGCGAGATCACTTGAAAACCATCCGAGAATGTCACTTAACCCTGCCATGGACCCCCCATATGGAAAAACGGTGAATCAGAACTTGCCGATCATGTTCCCGTGCGTGACGCACTATCGACCTATATCGGGAAACGATTTGCCAAAATAAAGGAATACATGGAAAAAAGTTCGGGAACGGTGCGTATTTGAGCAGCCATAGGCTCATCCATGAATCCACGCTCTCAGGGACAACCTTCATTCAGGGATTTCGTCCATCCCGATTGAATACTCGAGTATTGTCCGAAGGTGGGAAAAACACAACTCTATGCAGCCCCTCATAGGCCGGCCACAGGCTAGGCGATCACTGTGTCTATGTCAAGAGTGGAAAGGGAAGGACGGCATGGGACTTGGAAGGACCACGAGTCGGAACCACATTTCTTTTTTCGGTAGATTGGAATCTTCCTGCTTCAGCCCTTGCTCTCAAGAGGGTGTATGGTATAAGTAGAAAGGCCGTTTCATGTATAGTATTTTCCTGACCTTTTCCCCCTTGAAGTAAGAGTTACAGCTGTCGTGTCGAAAAAAGTTCTGCTGATTGTCATTTCTCTCGGACTCCTCGCGACGTATCTAGGACTGGTAGGAAACTCACGATGGGGTGATTCCACCCCTCCTGAAATTTCCCTGCAACAGCCCTTTGAATCGGTCGGACCGACGACTCCCCTCGTTATCCGTATCCAAGATAGGGAAACCGGTCTCCGGGATATCTCCATCCGAATTATCCACAACTTAGAAACGTACGTGTTAGCAGACCAGGCCTTTCCCTCTGCAGGATGGTTCTCAGCCAGCGGCGGTCAGGAACACGAGTTCAACTTTGAAAGCATCCCGTATACCGATTCAGATCTCCCGCGACGAAAAGGGCAAGCACAATTAATCGTCACCGCTCGAGATTACTCCTGGCGGAATCTGTTTGAAGGCAATGGCCAACGAGTTGAGCAATCCTTTACCCCGCAATTTACCCCACCCCGACTGGAATTGCTTTCACCACCGGCGACCATTGTGCAGGGTGGCTCGGGGGTTGTGCGGTATCGGGTTATCCCTGAAGTCTCTCATCACGGCGTGAAAATTGGGGATGCCTTTTTCCCAGGGTACACGGCTCCAGACAACGCCGGCATGTTTGCGTTGGTGGCGTTTCCGTATAATGCTCAACCAAATACACCCATCCAGCTCGTAGCTGACGATGGCTTTGGGAACAGCGCACTTTTGGACATAGACTTTTATGTCAAACCCAAATTCTGGCGTACGCGACCTATTAATATTTCAGACAAGTTTATTCAAAAAACCATTCCATCCATTCTGGCGCAAACCCCTGAATTGACGAGCACCGGCGATTTGCTTCAAGACTTCCTCCACGTTAATGGCACCTTGCGCGCCATCAACAATAAAACAATCGCCGATCTCACGAAACAATCTCGTCCAGAGCTCTTATGGAAAGGGGCGTTTCGGCAACTCTCCGGCTCTCAGGTTCAGGCCTCCTTCGCCGATCATCGCCAGTATATGTATAACGGGAAAGTGGTGGACACCCAAGATCATTTAGGTTTTGATCTGGCCGTGACCAAACATTATCCCGTTGAGGCCGCCAATCATGGAATCGTGTTGTTTGCGGGGTATCTGGGGATTTATGGTAATACGGTCATCCTGGATCATGGCTACGGACTCCTATCATTGTATGCTCACATGTCGTCTATTGAGGTCAAAGTGGGAGAGACTGTGACTCTTGGCCAACCACTTGGCAAGTCAGGCACAACCGGATTAGCAGGTGGGGACCACTTGCACTTTAGCCTTATTTTGCATGGCGAACAGGTCAACCCCACGGAATGGTGGGACCCCTTCTGGGTAAAAACACGGATCAAAGATAAACTCGGCCTGCCTTCGCTCATTAAAACCTCCGATGTCGAGACTGAACCCGCACCTCCTTCAAAAGAATTCGGGCCTGAGCCGTCACCTGTCCAGTAAATTCGTGAAAAGTAAGGAGTAAGGCGTGAAGTGGAAGAATAACACTCCTCCATATTTCTATTTGACGTATTTCCCATGAGAGATGTTTTCCCCCAACGCCAAGCTGTGATGTATGGCTAAACGCCCGAAAACCCCCTCGTCAACGTCATCCGACGTCACTTCCACTACGGCTATCCCGGTTCCTTTAGATGAAACCACACGGCAACGCTATTTGAACTACGCATTGTCGGTCATTACGTCTCGAGCCCTTCCCGACATTCGTGACGGCTTAAAACCGGTGCAGCGGCGTATCTTGTTTTCGATGTTTCACAATCACCGGCTGACCCCAGACCGGCCGCCCATCAAAAGTGCCAAGGTCGTAGGGTCCGTCATCGGTGAATGGCATCCGCATGGAGACGTGGCTGTCTATGATGCGATGGCTCGCATGGCCCAACCGTGGTCTCTCCGAGCCACCTTAGTCGATGGACATGGCAATTTCGGTAGTCAGGACGGAGACCGGCCCGCCGCCTACCGTTATACTGAAGCTCGCTTAACCCCTCTCGCGCTTGAATTATTAAACGAGCTCAACAAAAACACCGTCGACTTCCAACCCAACTACGACGGCAAAGCGGAAGAACCGTTGGTCCTTCCGGCACGGTATCCCAATCTTCTGGTAAACGGCGCGACCGGTATTGCCGTGGGCATGGCCACGAACATGCCCCCGCATAATCTGGGCGAAGTGATTGACGCGGCCACTGCGCTCATTGCCAATCGAGACGCCTCGATTGCTGACCTCATGAAATCGGTGAAGGGCCCTGATTTTCCAACAGGAGGCGAAATTCTCAATAGCCGGAACGAAATTCGCGCGATCTATGAATCGGGCCAGGGATCGATCAGATTACGAGGGGAATATGCCGTCAATAACGGCGAGCACGGCAAATCTGAAATTCTCATCACCTCCATCCCCTTTGCCGTCGATAAGGCCACTATTGTGGAACGCATTGGGGAACTCATCCTCACCAAAAAAATTCCCCAATTAGTGGATGTGCGCGACGAATCCACCACGGACGTGCGTATCGCCTTGGAATGCCAAAAAGACGCCGACCCGCACTTGGCTATGGCGTATCTCTTCAAACACACACCCCTTCAAAACAATTTCTCGGTCAATATGACCTGTCTGATCCCGGTGCCCGGCTCTTCGGTGTCGCGCCCCGATTGTCTGAATCTCAAGCAGATGCTGGAACAGTTTGTCGACTTCCGTTTTACCACGGTCACGCGGCGGTTCACCTACGATCTACAAGTGTTAGAGAAACGCATTCATATCCTGAACGGCTTCAAGAAAATTTTCGATGCCCTCGATCAGGTCTTACGGATCATCCGCGCCAGTGACGGCAAAGCCGATTCTGCAGCTAAGTTGCAACAGCAATTCGGCCTGGAGCCGATTCAAACAGAAGCGATCCTCGAAACCCCCATTTACAAATTATCCAGGCCGGAAATTCAAAAAATGCTGGATGAACTCAGGGACAAACTGCGTCAAGCCAAAGACCTCAAAACGCTCTTGGCTTCCAAGAAGAGATTATGGGACGTGGTCAAGCAGGAATTGGAAGAAGTCGCCAAGACGTTCGGCGACAAACGTCGAACCAAAATTGGCCGCAAACAAATCGAGGAAGTTGAATTCGATCCGGATGCTTTTCGGGTCAAAGAAGATGCGGTCATTACCATCTCGACCGACGGCTGGATCCGTCGAGTCGGAATTATTAAAGATCTTTCAAAGGCCCGCGTGCGAGAAGGTGATAGCTTGATGGCCATTCTCGGAGGAAGTACCCTCGAGCCCATTGTCTTCTTTTCCAATTACGGAAGCGCCTACACGATACGAATCGGAGATATTCCTCCAGCAAGAAGCGGATACGGCGACCCCGTGCAAAAGCTCTTTAAGTTTAAAGATGGGGAACGCATCATTGGCGGCTGGAGTTTTGACCCACGCATGCGACTTGGTGCCGCGCTATCGACTCCTTCATCCTCAAATGGGGGCCAGCTGGCGCTCTTCAGCAAAAAGAGCAAACCCCAGACGCCCTCATCACTTGAAGCACTCGCCGTCACGACCAGTGGGATGGGGCTTCGCTTTGATCTGAGTGCCGTTCAAGAACCATCGACACGACTGGGTCGAAAATTCTGCAAGCTCAGGGAGGGGGAGGAAGTCCTTGGCTTGGAGATCATTACGGACGCCCTCAAACAGACGGTGGTTGCGGTCGCATCACACAAAGGGCGTGTGTTGCTGTGCCCCGCCGAAGAGGTGGCTCAATTGGCCGGTCCCGGACGCGGCGTTATTATCGTCAAATTAGACCCCAAAGATGCCGTGATAGGATTTAAACTGTTGCGCACCAAAGACGACCGTCTGGTCCTTGTCAAAGAAGGTGGCGGAACACTCCCGGTGACTCTTCGCAAATATCAAGTGGTCGGTCGCGGTGGAAAGGGGCATGCGCTGTTTAAACGCGGACGCCTCACGGGAATGGAACCAGATGAACTGCGCATTCCGGCCTTTCAAACGGAATCACCGGCATAAAAGGAAAGACATGCAATCCGACACACGATTCTTCCTCGACAGACAATAAGGAATTAAGAAATGGCTAAAACATATGGTGCCAGTGACATTGTTGTCTTGGAAGGCATTGAGCCCGTTCGACGTCGACCCGCGATGTATATCGGTGGGACGGATAAAACCGGACTCCATCATTTAGTGTGGGAAATTCTCGATAATGCCATTGATGAAGCCATGAATGGCTATGCCTCTCAGATTATTGTGGAATTGGATAAAACGCGAGAAGGCCTTCGCGTGACCGACAATGGCCGTGGCATCCCCGTGGATAAGCATCCCACGCATAAGAAATCCGCACTGGAAATCATTATGACCACGTTGCATGCCGGGGGAAAATTCGAAACCGGTAGTTATATACATTCTGGGGGCCTGCATGGTGTTGGTGCTTCGGTCGTGAATGCCCTCTCTCGCCACCTGGAGGTGCAGGTGAAGCGTGACGGGAAGGAATGGGAACAGACCTACCAGGCAGGGATCCCACAAGGCCCAGTGAAAGAGAAGGGCAGCGCCAAAGGCACCGGCACGTCGGTATACTTTCGTCCTGATCCCAAAATTTTCGGGAAAGCGATTCAGTTTGATCCACACTTACTACAAGACAGTTTGGATGCCAAGGCTTATCTGCATAAAGGCCTGAAACTCACGTTCAAAGATGGGACCACGGGTCAGACACACCATTTCCACCACGAACAAGGCATTCAAGAATATTTGCAAAAATTGGTGGGGGACCGCGGGAAAAAGCCCACTGTCGATTTTGTCTTTTACCTGGATCGCCAACTGCCTCACGATTCCTCAGATTCGAACGGATCCAGTCAGAATTTGGGATTAGAAGTGGCCCTCCAATGGACCGATGAACCGGCGGAATTCGTCAAAAGCTACGTGAACGGAGTCTCCACGCCAAATGGCGGGACACACGAAATGGGCTTACGTGGCGGCCTCGTGAAAGCGGTGCGTAATTACATAGAGACACATAATCTGACTCCCAAGGGTTTGTCGCTGCAAGCTGAAGATATTCGTGAAGGGATGGCGGCCGTTCTGAGTGTCCTAGTCCTCCATCCTCAGTTTCAAGGGCAGACCAAAGAGCGATTGAATAACACCGAAGTCCAGTCACAAGTCGACACGATCGTGCGACCGGCTCTGGAAAACTACTTGAATGAGAATAAGACGATTGCCGAAACGCTAGTGGGACGAATGGTATTAGCTGCCCGTGCACGGGAAGCTTCGCGAGAAGCCTCGAAAGCCGTCATGCGTAAATCAGCGGTAAGTCATCGCCTGAATCTTCCGGGCAAACTGGCTGATTGCCAAAGCACAGACCCTTCGATCAGCGAACTCTTTATCGTAGAGGGCGACTCGGCAGGCGGTACGGCCAAACAGGGTCGCGACCTCAAGACGCAAGCCATTCTGCCTATCCGCGGGAAAGTGCTGAACACTGAGGACCTGACACTCGGCAAGGTGGTCGAGAATAACGAATTGGCCGATTTGATCAAAGTACTTGGCTGCAGTATCGGAAAAGATTTCGAAATAAAAAAACTTCGGTACTATAAAATCATTTTGTTGATGGATGCGGATATTGACGGGTACCACATCAGCACACTATTGCTCACTTTTTTCTTTCGCCATATGCCGGAACTCATTCGACAGGGTCATATCTATATCGCCCAACCACCGCTGTTTCGCATTGAAATTGGCAAGGAAATTCAGTGGGCCGGTACCGATGAAGAAAAAGACCGCATCATCTCCGAAGCCCGTGCCAACGCTAAACCCATTATTAGCCGCTTTAAAGGACTGGGAGAAATGTTTCCGCAACAACTCAAAGAAACCACCCTGCACCGCGCGACACGTCGCCTACTGAAAGTTGAGTTGATCAACGAACTCAACACCGACCGAACCTTTCATGATTTAATGGGTAAACGCACGGAAGCCCGCTATGAATTTCTGATGGCCAATGCCGGCTCTGTCGAGAATTTGGATGTGTAACAGCCTGGAAAATGTGAAAAGTGGAAAATAAAAACCCAGGACACGCCCACTCGTATACGCCTTTTCACTTTTTCCCTCTCACCTCCTGCCTACTTTCTATGCTACGCTACTGGGCATGACGACGCACGATGCCACCACACAAGCAACAACAGCTCTCCAGCAGGTTAAGAACTATCATCAGCAGACCAAGCATGAATTCAATCGTTTTGCCAAATCGTTAGGCTATTTAGATTGGGCCAATCAACCCGATCCCTTTCGTCGATTTCACGGGGCGCCCCTTATTTCCTTGCCGCTTCTCCAGCTTGACGAAGAACCGTTTTCACCATCTTACAAGGCCCTGTTCAACGTTTCCTCTATTCCACCACAGCCTATTTCGCTTAAAACAATTTCTCGGCTTTTTGAATATGCCTTATCTTTGACAGCGTGGAAAGAATACAACGGCACACGCTGGGCTCTACGAAGCAATCCCTCCAGCGGAAATCTTCATCCTACTGAAGGCTATCTGTTTGTCGACAAACGTCCACAACTCTCGCTCGACTCGGGCCTGTATCACTATGCGCCGAAAGAACATGGCCTGGAACATCGCTGGAAGATCTCTTCTGAAACCGCTCAATTGCTTCTTCAGCACCTACCAACCGAGGGGTTTTTGGTTGGCCTCACATCTATCCATTGGCGGGAAGCCTGGAAATATGGAGAGCGGGCCTTTCGCTATTGCCAGCATGATACCGGCCATGCCATTGGCTCAATGCGAATCGCCGCAGCCACCTTAGGCTGGAATATGGTCGTCCTCTCTCACACATCAGACGAGACGATTGAGCAATTACTCGGGTTACACCGCAAGCAAGACTTCCAACCGTCGGAACGCGAGTATCCCGAGCTACTGGCTGCTGTTTGGCCAAAGAATATTTCCCCACCTCTCCACATGAACTTGGCATTTGCTAAACCATCGGACGAGGTGTTGTTATCAGGAGAATGGCAGGGAACGGCCAACCGTCTCAGTAAAGATAATCCCGTTCATTGGGACATTATTGATGAAGTCGCAGAAGCTTCATGGAAATCGACACAGGAATCCGAGATCATGTCGTTCTCATCTTCTCCTGCTCCTCAAAAGCAGTCTGATGAAAAAGAGCGTGAACCTCTTGCAGGTCAAATAATCCACCAACGACGAAGCGCCGTGTCTTTTGATGGCCAGACCAACCTTTCCGTTGATCGGTTTTACACCATGCTGCTACGTACCATGCCGCATAACCAGGTGACACTTCCTGAACGGCCCATGCCCTGGGATGCGCTTCCCTGGAACCCGACCGTTCACCTCGCCCTGTTTGTGCATCGAATCGACGGGCTACCATCCGGCATGTATTGGCTCAATCGCAATCCCCACGAACGACAGGTGAGAGATTTTCAGACGGGTATGCAGGAACAATTCGTGTGGACAACCCCGGACAATTGCCCTTCTCAGCTCCCGCTCTATTTACTAGAAGAAGGCGATGCGAAAAGTTTGGCTATGCAACTCAGCTGCGGGCAGGAAATCGCGAGTGACTCGGCCTTCGCACTCGGAATGGTTGCGGAATTCGACGAAAGCTTCGAAACATTTGGCCCCTGGTTTTACAAGCGCCTGTTCTGGGAAACCGGGCTCATCGGCCAAGTGCTCTACCTGGAAGCAGAAGCGGCAGGGATTCGCTCTACGGGTATTGGGTGCTTCTTCGACGATCCCGTGCATCGGGTGCTCGGATTTTATCCTCAGACCAAATGGCAATCGCTTTATCACTTTACCGTCGGCGGGCCCACGGATGACGGCCGCCTATCCACATTGCCCCCCTACGGCCCTCACCTCACATAAGTCCGCATGACCCAAAATCATCCTAACCCTTTACCTCGAACGTTTTTCGAACGGCCGACGTTGACGGTGGCAAAAGATCTATTGGGGAAGGTGCTGTTTAAGCAAGCTCTACACCGCACTATGCGTACAAAAATTGTCGATGTCGAAGCCTATGTAGGACCGAAGGATAAAGCCTGCCATGCCTCAAAAGGCCGGACAAAACGCACAGAAGTCATGTTCGGCCCAGCCGGATTCACCTATGTGTATCTCATCTATGGAATGTACCACTGTCTCAATATCGTGACTGAAGGCCAGGACTATCCTGCGGCCATCTTAATTCGAGGATTGGAAATTTTTGGAGAAGGTCATCCGACCGCTTTCCCCACACGCATTGATGGCCCGGGTCGAGTCTGCCGGTACCTAGAAGTGGACCGCACCCACAACGGACTGGATGCGACCTTTGGTAAGACGCTATGGATTGAGGACCATGCCCTGACTGTTTCACGAAAAGAAGTTCAAACTCTCCCTCGAATCGGCGTGGCCTATGCCGGAGAATGGGCAAAAAAACCCTGGCGGTTCTGTCTGGCAGTCCCACCTTCCCCCAAGTCCCGTCGGATCACATCACCCTGAATAGTCCTCAAACCCTTTGGCAATGGGGAGTGTTCATTAAAAATCGTCGAGCATGGATCGCCTACCCCGTCCTGTAAGATGGCCCATTTGTTTTCAACATTTTCTGGGCTATCTTGAACAATGTAGACCGTCTACGTTACGCTAGCCCCTCAGAATCATGTGGACTACGTTCCGTAGGCCACATGAAACAAACCGCTTCTCATTTCCACGAACAATAAAGGAGACAAAACTATGGGCAATCCGCTCGATACCATCTCTGGCACCATCACTGCTGGCTTTGTGTTGACCGTGGTCCTCTATGGCCTGGTCAAAATGCTCGTGTGACTCCCCAGCCATCCCGAAAACTTCTTTAATCACCTAACGAATACGAGGACACATCATGGAAAGTTTATTAGCGTGGGGACATTTCCTCTCGGGCATTACCTGGATTGGAATTTTGTATTACTTTAATTTCATTCAAGTCCCATTTCTCAAAGTCGTCACACCGGAGACGAAGGCTGAAGCCTTCAAGCATTTAGTGCCCAACGCCTTATGGTGGTTTCGATGGGGAGCCTTGGCCACATGGGTCTTCGGAGCCGCATTGCTCATGAATCAACATCGGATGGGCAGTGCCTTCTTGTTACAAGGCCAAGATGCCATCATCGGCATGGGCGCCTGGCTTGGCACTATTATGTTATTGAACGTCTGGGGAATCATTTGGCCCAATCAGAAAAAAGTCCTGGGCATGAAAGAAGCCACACCGGAAGAAAAAGCCAAGGCCGGGCGGACCGCCCTCCTGGCATCACGCACCAATACGTTGCTCTCTATCCCCATGCTGTTCTTCATGGCCAGCTCCGGCCATGCTTCAAGCCTGTTCTAATTTCTCAAAAAAGAACGGAATACACTTTGCATGTAGACAAGGCCGGCTCACAAGAGCCGGCCTTGTTATTTGTGACTCTTTATGGGGGAGGCCGATATGCGTGACTATCACGGAAACGTGATTATTCCTGCACGACGATGTGGGTGTCGGTTTCTTCAACGCCGGGGATCGTGTGGATTTTGTTCATGATGAGATTCGATAACGCTCGATCATCAGGCGCAGTGACCAACCCAAAGATATCCGGCTGCCCAAAACAGGCATGCGCCTGCTCCACCTCCGGAAACGCCTTCAACGTCGCCAACACATCTTGAGCTTTCCCGGCCTTGACTTTCATTAATATGTACGCTTTTGCGGCCATCGCAACCTCCTTGTTTCAGTTCAATGCGCCATACCCATCGTGAAATCTGGTCTTGTGTTCTCTAGCCCCTGTTCTACCATAGATGGTGTTGTGGTTCCATCGCTGAGCTTCCGCTTGTTCCATTACATATTGCCGAGGTTCGCCTCCTGCCAGTAGGATGGGTGGGTTCGAGGCCTAGCATGGTTGAGTCATAGCTTGAAGAGGTTGTCATGTCCAACATTGTTTCCTTAATCCCCAGTGGCACAGAGATGGTCTGCGCACTTGGCTGCCACGAGCAACTCAAAGGCCGCTCACATGAATGTGACTTTCCCATAGGCATTAGTGATCTCCCAATCTGCACCGCTCCCTCTATTGCAGTCGACGGCACCAGCCAAGAGATTCATGAGCGAGTGTCCGGCATCTTGCGGGATGCCCTGTCGGTTTACCGCGTGGAGGTAGAAACCCTTCGCACAATCAAACCCGATATCATCGTGACCCAGACACAATGTGATGTGTGCGCAGTGAGTTTCACCGATGTGGAAAAAGCTCTCAAGGAATCCCTGGAATATGCGCCGGCGTTGATTCCGCTTCACGCCACCAACTTACAAGGGGTATGGGATGACCTGCTTCGCGTGGCTCAGGGAGTCGGGAAAGAACACGTAGGCCGAGAGCTTCTGGCTGGCTACCAGAAGCGCATTTCGGCAATTGCTGATCGATGCCGAAACGAAAGCCCACAACCTTCGGTGGTCTGCATCGAATGGATGGAGCCATTAATGGCCGCTGGCAATTGGGTTCCGGAACTGGTGAAGCTCGCTGGAGGCCAATCGGTTTTTGGAGAACCTGGTGCCCATGCCCCATGGATCACATGGGATGCCTTAGGGGAAGCCGACCCGGACATTTTGGTCTTGATGCCCTGTGGGTTTTCTATCCCTCGCATTGAAGAAGAAATGAGCATCCTGACACAGAACCCTGTGTGGCCCACATTGAAAGCGGTACAAAAGGGACAGATCTACTTGACAGATGGGAATCAATTCTTTAACCGACCTGGACCTCGTCTGGTCGAATCGTTGGAAATTTTGGCTGAAATCTTCCATCCCGCATGTTTTCAATTTGGTCATGAAGGTAACGGATGGCGTCAATGGCATTCGGCCCGTTGACCAACTCTCTCGCCATTTGCTAAATAGGAATGATTCCTAAGCAGGAATAAATGAAATTTATTCATGAACCTTTCCCTTCATGACATCCAACAAAAGTTTCGTAGTTGCGGTTTGAAGTCCACTCCGCAACGAACAGCGATTTATCACGCGCTCGTTTCCAGTACCGCTCATCCCACTGCAGAAGACCTCTTTGCACAGGTATCGCCAGACTTCCCCATGTTATCCTTGAACACGGTGTACTACACCTTAGGCGTGTTGCGCACAGCTGGCCTCGTCCAAGAGGTGAATATCGGCCATGACCGAGCCCGTTTTGATGCAAACCTCTCTCCGCATCATCATGTGATTTGTCTCGGGTGTCAGACCATTCTGGATGTCATGGACCCAAAATTGAATCGTCTGACCTCCCCTTCGGGACTTCCCAAAGACTTTGAAATTTTTACTTATCAAGTAGCCTTCCGAGGCTATTGCGGTCCATGCCGCCAATCAGGATTACCTATGTCCACTTCATCATCGGGGAAACGCCCCGTTTTACACTAAAGGAGGATTGTATGGGCAACAGTTTAAAAGGAACCAAAAGTCACGAAAATTTAAAAGCTGCCTTTGCCGGCGAATCCCAGGCGAACCGCCGCTATTTATACTTTGCGAAACGCGCGGATATCGAAGGCTACACGGATATCGGCGGTCTCTTTCGAGACACCTCGGAAGCCGAAACCGGCCATGCCTTCGGTCATATGGATTTCTTAAAAGAAGTTGGCGATCCGGCTACCGGCGTACCCATCGGGAATACCGATGCCAATTTAAAGGCGGCTATTGAGGGTGAAACGTATGAATACACCCAAATGTATCCTGGTATGGCGAAAACCGCTCGCGATGAAGGGTTTGAAGAATTGGCTGAATGGTTTGAAACGCTTGCCAAAGCCGAGCGATCTCATGCCAACCGCTTCACCAAGGGGCTTGAATCGTTGAATCAAGGATAATTGGCAAAAATAATATGACCACGCCCGCGCGTCGTGTTTTGCTGCGGGCGTGTCATTTCTTCTCAGCTTTTCCCTATTTCAAACTATGCCGAAATTTGATCTTATCACGCCAGGGTGGAAACGATCCGATCTAGAAACAGAAACCTTACGGGTTTTTGATATCTGTGACGGCTGCCGCCGCTGCTTCAATCTCTGTCCGTCGTTCACGACACTGCTTAACCGTATTGATGATCACGAAAGTGATGTATCCAAACTCACAGCACAAGATTTCACGCAAGTTGAACAAGAATGCTATTACTGCAAACTCTGCTTCAACCACTGTCCGTATGCACCACCGCATCAATATGATTTAGATTTTCCGCGATTGATGGCGGCATGGAAAAAGCAACGAACGGCGGAAGGCGGTGCGACGTGGAGAGACAAACTCCTCATTCAAACTGATCGCATAGGCAAGCTTGGCAGCCTCACCGCACCACTCACGAATTGGGCGCTACGCACTCCCTGGGTACGCAGCCTTGTGGAAAGGGTTGCGGGAGTGCATCAATCTCGGCAGGTGTTACCATTCCAATCGGAAACCTTTTCACAATGGTGGGAACGCCGCAAGCCCGCTACGAAGGCTTCAACTGCCAAAGGAAAAGTGGCCTTCTTTCCCAGTTGCTTGGTGACCTTCCAAGTGACTGATGTCGGCAAAGCTGCCGTACAAATTTTAGAAAAAAATAACATCGAGATCGTGGTCCCACCCAATCAACAATGTTGTGGTATGCCACGATTCGATCTGGGCGATACGAAGGGCATGCAACGCATCGCCGAGGAACAATGCCAACAATTTTTACCGTATGTTGATAAAGGATATGACATCGTCATTCCGGCCCCCAGTTGCAGCCTGATGTTTAAACGGGAATATCCCTACTTAAAGCCCTCCCCAGAAATGACGCGCGTAGCCGAACGGACCTTTGATGTGTGTGAATATCTCATACGTTTAAAAAAAGACAACACTCTCTCGCTAGATTTTCCACAGAATCCTGGTCGGGTGGCGTATCAAATTCCCTGTCACCTTCGCGACCAAAATATTGGATTTAAATCCAAAGAACTCATGGAGCTCACGGGAGCCAAGGTCCATGTGATCGAAAAGTGTTCCGGGCATGATGGCGCCTGGAGTGCCAAGAAAGAATTTTTTGATCTGTCGATGAAGATTGCCAAAAAAGCTGTACGGGAAATCAAAGATGAGCATTTCGACGTTGTCGCATCCGATTGTCCTTTATCCGCTCTTCAATTAGACCAGGCCCTTGAGGCTCCACCGACACGACCGGCGCTGCACCCCATTCAAGTGGTTCGGAACGCCTATGGATTATCCTCATGAAATTCGTGACCCCGCAAGAATTACTATCCGCCGCTGATTATGAAGAACAACGCGCCGACATCCGTCAGCGTATTATCGGGCTCAAGAAACGCCGACGTCTTACCGTGGGAGAATACATCACACTCGTATTCGAAAATCGAGAAACCGTGCTCTTTCAAATTCAGGAAATGCTGCGAACCGAGCGCATTTTTGCTCCCGAGAAAATTCAAGAAGAATGCGATGTCTATAATGCCCTGTTGCCTGGTATCGATGAATTAAGCGCAACCCTCTATATCGAAATTACCGATGCCGACAACATTCAAAAACTTCTCGACTCACTTAAGGGTATTGACAATCCTGATATTGTCGCTATCTGTATAGGGAAGGAGAAAATATTTGCGAACTTTGAGGCCGGGCATAGTAATGAAGAAAAGATTAGTGCGGTGCATTTTGTTCGGTTCCCTTCTACACCAAATTTTAGGGACCAACTGGCCCAGACTGGAAAGCCGGCCATACTGACTATTAACCACCCTAATTTTCAAGCAGAAGCCCCAATACCAGATGAGATGAGGCAAGAATGGCTTCAAGATTTGCAATAATTTTTCCACGAATGCCACTACAAAGCTTGGGCTCAAATTGACAACATGAAAGATGTGCTTTAAGATGGAAGTTCAATACTGATGTCCTTTCAACCGATTGAAAGAAAAGAAGAATTTCAGAAATTTCGGAGCGTTCATACAAGGAGGAGAGACACATGGTCACCATTACTTCAATCGCGGAAGAGAAGATTAAAGAATTAATACAGGAAGAAGAGAATGCCGTGGGTCTTCGGATTTATGTGAAAGGCGGAGGTTGCAGCGGCTATCAATATGGCATGTCCTTCGAAGACAAAACGGGTGATGATGACACCATCGTAGAAAAAGGTGATGTCAAAGTCATTGTCGATTCACAAAGCGCCCCCATGTTGAGCGGAGCCGAAGTCGACTATGTAGATAGTCTTCAAGGATCTGGTTTTGCCATTAAAAATCCTCAAGCTAAATCCACCTGTGGCTGTGGCAGTTCCTTTTCGACATAAAACATTCTTTTACAGATTATTGTCGATATGAAGGGCTGGACTTGCTGTACGATTCGTACCAAAAGTTCAGCCCTTCTTCTTTATCAGCGTCATGATGGATAACTCATGTCTAAAGCCACACTAACCAAACGTCTGGAATTCTGTTCATCCCATCGGTATCACAACCCCAAATGGGATGAAACCAAGAATCGCCAAGTGTTTGGGGCTTGTAATAATGTGAATACCCATGGGCATAACTATTTATTGGAAGTGACGCTCTGCGGAGAGATTGATCCCGTCACAGGCATGATTATCAATTTGTATGATCTCAAACAATATTTGTGGGATGTGCTCATAGAATTCGACCACAAAAATTTAAACCTAGACACGCCCTATTTCACGAACAGGATTCCTACTTCAGAAAATTTAGTTTTGACGCTATGGGAACTTTTAGCGAAACATCGGCAATTGCCCACACTTGAGAAAATTCGTCTCTATGAAGATGCCACCCTCTATGCTGAAGTCACGAAAAAGTTCGTCGAGTCCACGTCCCCAAAGAATACTGCGCTCATTGGCCACAGATATCGATTTGCCGCCATACATCAATCTGATAAAGAATCTCCGCATGGGCATGAGTACGAACTCTGGGTGGCTTTAAAAGGTCCCATTCCCGCCGATACCGGACAAATTATGGATCTCCAGGCACTAGACCAAATCGTCACTCACCGAATTCTGAATCGATGGGAACAAACGAATATCAGTCATGACCCGCTGTTTACTCATTCCCCCGTCACCGATGTTTCTTTAGCCAAAGAATGTTGGGCACTTCTGAAACCACATCTATCCACTCCCCCACTTGCTCACATCTCCGTAAGTCAGCAATCCAAGGCTTCCGCCACCTACTCGGAGTAAACCCATATCTTTCCGACAACCGACATCAGAACACGAGAACGCCATTGCATGGCTTATAGGGTGCCGGTAAAACTTGGTTACAGTTTTTGAGAGAAATGCTGGGCGATCAATGCGGCGAGTTCGGCAGATTCGAGTTTGCCTTCTTTGGTTTCCAGGAGTGTACCGTTTGAATAGAAGTGGGTGGTGGGGTAGGTTTCAAAATTGTGTTGTTTTTTAATTCCTCGGCATTTGCCCGGGACGTGCATTTTGGCTTTACCGAATCGGATAGTGGCATGATCTTTGGCCGACGTTTCTAGAATAGGATCATAGGCTTTGCATGGCTCACAGGCGGCTATCCCATACGCCACGACTGCCGCTGTCGCTTGCGTGAACTCCGAATAATTTTCATCGTTGACGTTTTCGACAATCCCAGACATTGCGCCTCCTTCTTCTGGCTCTAGAACGGACCTGACAAAAGAAAACCCCAAGGGAGCAAACGCTCCTCTTAGGGTTCCTTCATCGATCAAACCATTAGCCTAATTTTTTTAGGGCTTCCAAAATTTCTTTATCATCCCGTGCGACTTTGATTTCTTGCACTTTGGCATAGGCGACTTTCCCGTCTTTGCCCACAATGACGGTGGCTCGTTTCGAACAATTCAGCGGTTCAAAATACAACCCATAGGCTTTTGACACCGTCCGGTGCATGTCAGCCAGCAACTTGTGCTTGAGCTCTAAAGAATCCGCCCAGGCTTTATGGGAAAAAAAGCTATCGCAGCTAATGCCCATGATTTCTGCATTGGCTGATTCAAAGCTGGGGAAATCATCAGTCAAACACTTATTTTCCCCTTGGCACACTGGGCTCCAGTCCAACGGATAAAATGCCAGTACCACATTTTTCTTGCCCTTGAAATCACTGAGTTTAATATCGTTTTGGTCTTGATCTTTCAGGGTAAAATCTGGGGCAACATCTCCAACTTTAATTTCTGCAGCAACATCTGACATGTTCTTTCTCCTCCTTGTTGATAAACGATACGGAAAATACCTGAGTAGTCAATGGTCGTACCACGGGGTGAAAAAGTTTGTCAATCAGCACAATGGACCTAGGCCATCGCGAATTTGGCCTTCCAAAAATTTCAACTATTTATTTTCTCGGGGCCAAACGTCTGAACCGCTTTAAATCTGAGAGGACGTTTCGTTCCTTGTGTTTGAATCGATCTCAGGGTATCGTGAATCAAAGGCTGTAAATAATCTCCCTCTCCTCAGACCTCTCACAAAGGGTATAGTTTCTTTCCTGAATGAAGACCTTTCAGCAACCGTTGTCAGCACTTAAAGCCTGGTCGTGGGTTCGAATCATCCTTGTCTCCTCACTGGTTCTCGGATGTATCGGAACCGGAACGGTTCTAGGCATTATTTGGATCGTCACCCGTGATTTGCCGACCTTCGACTCTTTTCAAGATTATCAGCCAAGCTTAGTATCCAGAGTCTATGCGGATAACGGCGAAATCATTGGGCAATTTTTCATTGAACGTCGTCTCTATACGCCTTTTTCTCAAATCCCCAAAACGCTCACCCAGGCAGTGATTGCGGTAGAAGATACCCGCTTCCTTGAGCATCCTGGACTGGACCTGGTCGGAATTGGTCGAGCTGCCTGGACGAATCTGAAAAGGGGGGGGCGTTTCCAAGGTGCCAGCACCATTACACAACAGTTAGCACGAGCTCTCTTCCTCTCTCCAGAGCGTACCTATACGCGAAAAATTAAGGAACTCATGTTAGCCATGAAAATGGAATGGGTTCTGACAAAGGATCAAATTTTGGAAATGTACCTGAACCAAATTTATTTTGGTCATGGTGCCTACGGGATCGCGGCAGCCACGCTCACATACTTTGATAAAAGCGTGACCGAATTGAGTCTTCCTGAAGCCGCTTTTTTAGCTGGATTACCAAAAGCGCCAAACACGTATTCGCCCTATCGAAATCCAGACCTTGCTAAGTCCCGAAAGGAATTAGTCTTACATCGCATGGTCGAAGCCGGATTTATCACCGAAGAGGAAGCGCAGACGGCTATTGGGATGACCTTGAATTATCGCCGCCAGGCTATTGAACCCATTGCGTCCTATTTTGTCGAAGATATCCGTCAACATTTAGTGGAACGCTATGGAGAATCCCTGGTCTATAAAGGTGGGCTGCAGATTTACACCACCTTAAACATTGCCATGCAAAACCTGGCCGAAGACAGCTTACAGCAAGGTCTACGGCAAGTGGATAAACGCCAGGGTTGGCGAGGCCCCCTTGGCCATGTGGAGGTGACCAAAGATTTTATGCCTCCCGAGGAGTACCCCGAATTACAGAATCCTCATGCCGCCCAGATCCATGGGCTCCATCGAGCCCTTGTCACAAAAGTGACCAGACAGTCAGCTGATATTCTGATTGGGAACACGTATAAAGGGTCGATTTCCCTCAAAGATATGCAATGGGCTGAACGTCGGTTAAAGGACCCAAACGATGTTGAGACGGCGATAGTTCAGAAAGATTTCACTCCACGCCATATCCTCCAAGTTGGCGATATCGTGGAGGTCTTGCCAAAAAATGGTAATCTCGAATCCGGCGCTTTCGTCCTGGAACAGACTCCGCTTGTGGAAGGTTCGCTACTAGCGCTGGACCCCCGGACAGGAGCCGTTCAGGCCATGTCGGGCGGATATGATTTTAATCGAAGTCAGTTCAACCGGGCGGTGTCGGCGAGACGGCAACCTGGCTCAGCTTTCAAGCCACTCATTTATGCCACCGCTCTTCAACAGGGGTTCACTCCGGCCACATTGATTTTGGATGCCCCTGTGGTCTACCAGGATGAAGAACTTGATCGAGTCTGGAAACCGGAAAATTATGAGAAACGATTTTTTGGAACCATTACGCTGCGCGAAGCCCTGCGGCATTCGCGCAATGCCGCCACCGTCAGGCTCCTTGAACAAATTGGCGTTCCTGAAGTCGTGAATGTGTCCAGCAATTTGGGAATTCGAAGCCCGCTCAGTCAAGACCTGTCGCTTGCGCTGGGGTCTTCCAGCGTGACCCTCCAAGAACTGACTTCCGCCTATGGGGTCTTTTCCAATCTGGGCATGTGGTTGCGCCCTTATCACATCACGCTCGTCAAAGATGTGAACGGAGAAATTCTTGAACAACACTTGTTTGAACCACGGCAGGCCATGTCCCAGGATAATGCGTACCTGACCACCAACATGTTAATGGATGTCATTCAAAGCGGAACCGGACGTCGCGCCAAGAAGATCGGCCGGCCCTTGGCTGGGAAAACCGGGACGACGAATGGGTACAACGATGCCTGGTTTGTGGGATATGCCCCTAATTTAGCCACAGGGGTATGGGTGGGATTTGATTCAGTGCGAACCCTCGGTCGGTTAGAATCCGGGGCTCACGCCGCCCTTCCGATCTGGACTGAATTCATGCAACAGGCACTTCGGAATTTACCCGTGATGACGTTTACCATACCCGAAGGGATTCAATTTGCCCAGATCGATACCACAACTGGAGACTTACCCACAAAGTCCAGCCGCCATATCAGTTCGGAAGTGTTTCGGAAAGGGACGGAACCCCAAAAAGCGGCAGTTCAGAAGGCCAACCCCATGGACTTTTTTGAGTTTGATCGGATGGATGCAGGCTCCTCCAGCCAACTCTCTTCTTTTTAAGAATTCTTCGCCTATTCAGCGCTGCATGTGCGGTTACCGCTGCTCCTCTTTCGCATCTAAGTATTCTTCATGCCACGCCATTTGAATCGCCTCGAGCTTTTTCTCATTTGAAGCCTTCGGATCATCTTTGAATTCTGGAAGCCCAACCACCCAGGCATGTAAATCGGTAAATCGGACCGTCAACGGGTCAAGGTCGGGGTGATCTTCCTGTAACCGAATACCAATGTCTTCAGTATCCGTCCACATTAAATCTTGCGCCATAATGTCCTCTTATTTGATGAAGCGTGTTTTCAATCGGCTACCTGCTATTTGACGAGAACTCGGAAACTTTTTTACTTTCCAGGGCTTCTTTCAACGTGACATCCATTAATATTTCAGCCAGATGGTGGGTCACTTTTTCGACCTCAGCAATGCCGGCACGAATGAGGCGATGGTCGTCGCCCTTCTGCGATTCACCGAGCTGTTGAATGGCGCGTTGTATACCGGCTTTCTCTTTATCGTTAATCAGAGTAGAAGCACGGGCCAACGCTTTCTCCGTCGCAATCATAATGGCATTCGCTTCAGTGCGGGCTTCGATGACTTGCCGTGCCTTTATGTCCTCTTCGGCAAATTGGAAGGAGTCACGAATCATTCCCTCAACTTCGTCATCCGTGAGCCCATGTGAAGGCTTTACTTGTACCGATTGCGCTTCACTCGTTCGAATATCCCTCGCCGTCACATGCAAGATGCCATTCGCATCGATGAGGAACGTGACCTCAACACGAGGAACTCCGGCAGGCAAGGGAGGCATTTTTAATTGAAATCTGGCCAGGCTACGGTTGTCTTTCACCAATTCCCGTTCGCCTTGCAGAATATGAATATCCACCGAGGTTTGCCCATCGACATAGGTGGTAAACATTTCTTTGGCGCTGGTGGGTATGGTGGTATTGCGTCGAATGAGCGCGCTCATCACGCCCCCCATTGTTTCAATTCCGAGAGACAAGGGCGTCACATCCAAGAGAAGAATTTCTTTGTTATGGCCACCAAGAATATCTGCTTGCACAGCCGCCCCCAGGGCCACCACTTCATCCGGATTCAATTCACTGTGTGGTTGTTGACCAAACAACGCCTCAACTTGTGTTCGGACTAACGGCATCCGGGTGCTGCCACCGACCAGAACCACTTCATCAATTTGGTCGGCATGTAAATTCGCATCTTTCAACGCCGACCGGCAGGGAGCCAGCGTCCGTTCTACCAACTCCATCACCAAGGATTCCATGGCTTCACGCGTCAACGTCTTTTCATATTTCCCATCAGGCAGCTCGACAACAACGGTTGTTTCCGGCTCATCAGACAACCTCACCTTTGCCCGTTCGGCTTCCATGCGAACTCCTTGCATCTGATCAGGATGGTCTTGAACCTTAAAACCATGCTTATCGTTAATTTCCTGCACCAACACATCGATAAGGCGTTGATCAAGATCATCGCCCCCTAAATGCGTATCGCCATTGGTAGCGAGTACCTCAAAAATGCCGTCCTTTAATTTCAGAATGGAGATATCAAAAGTCCCACCACCAAGGTCATAAATGGCAATAACTCCTTGAGTCTTTTTCTGCAATCCATACGCCAGTGCCGCAGCAGTCGGCTCATTGATGATACGCAACACTTCCAGGCCTGCAATCATCCCTGCATCCTTTGTGGCTTGCCGTTGGCTGTCATTGAAATAGGCTGGAACGGTAATGACCGCTTTGGAAATGTCTTCTTTTAAAAATTCCTCGGCTCGCCGTTTTAATTCTTTTAAAATCATGGCAGAGACCTGTGGAGGCGAATAGGTTTTCTCCCCGATTTCTATTCGGATCACTCCATTTTTTTCATGCAACGAATAAGGGAAATATTTCAGCTCATCGCTGACATCTGCCAAACCTTTTCCCATAAACCTTTTGACAGAATAAATGGTCCGAGAGGAATTACGCGTAAGATGCGCCTTCGCAGGATCCCCCACAATCAATCCATTATCAGTCATGCCCACAATAGACGGAACTTTCGTGACACCATCCGGACTAGGAATGACCCGTGGAGCCCCCTGATCCATGTAGGCAATCAAAGAATTGGTCGTACCTAAATCAATTCCTACAATTCTACTCACAATCAGTCCTTTTCGTGTTCATACAGACGCGTTACCCTCGCGTTAACCCGTTGTTTCCAGCAACTCATTCACCATATTGCAGATGTACGTGCGATTGGACAAAATTTCTTGCATGCTCCGCAACACGGCATTTTTCTGGTCACGAGCTTCACTCGGGCCAGAGCTCGCGGTCTGCAACTGGTCCCATTCCTGATACTTCTCCCGTAAGGCCGCTTCCATTTCGGCTTGGCGACCTTCAAGATTTTCACGCTCGCGTTGAAGTTTTTTTCGCAAATCGTCCCGTTCCGGGGAGCTTTCTTCGGACGAAAAACCCCGGAAGGTCTCCATATCTTCTTGTAACTCCAGAATTTCTTCAAACAGATCAGCAGGTGGGTTGGAACGAATATCTTTGACCGCCCCTGCCTCCAATCGAATTAAATATTCTACCCTTTGAATGGGGTCCTTCAGCGTTCGATAGGCCGAATTGAGAAAGGCCGAATTCCCCAAACTAATGGTCTTCTCCGATTCATCTTTCGTCGAATAAAAATCAGGATGAAACGTCCGGCTTAACTCATGATAGGTCCGTTCCAATTCCTGCTCATCGATGTTGAGGAGTCGCGGTAATTTAAAACAGGCGAAGTAATCCAGCTCTTTTGAAAGAGGTTGGACTTTCACACATTGGCCGCACAGGTATTCTCCCGTCACCTCAGATTGACAATGCCAACACATGCTACGTGCCATCGGCAGTTCGCGTGCATTGGTCGATATTGGATGAGAATGTCCCATATTTTATGAGTGCTCTCTAACAGTTCGGGCATGGCTAACTGCGCCACGCCCGATCAACTCCATGTATGTTCCTAGAAAAGTTATGCTGAGAACGACTCCCCACATCCACAAGTTTTTGAAGCATTAGGATTGATGAATTTAAAGGCTCCGCTCACCATGTCTTTTTGGTAATCCAAAGTCATTCCCTGGAGGTAAATAGCACTTTTCGCATCCACAATCACCTTAACACCATTTACCTCGGTCACCGTATCGAACTCACCAATTTTCTCATCGAAGTTGACCGTATAGCTTAACCCTGAGCAGCCGCCCCCTTTAACCCCGAGACGCAACCCACCTTCGGTGATACCTTGAAGATCCAACAATCGCTGAACTTCCTTTAAGGCCGCATCGGTCATCGTAACAATGGCTGTGTTATCGGCTTCTTGTATTTCCATTTCGGACTCTCCCATCACAACTCTATTCATGCATTACGATGAGGCAGCCGCTTCTTCTACCTTCGGCTTTTTCTCATCGGCCTTCTTCTGATAATCCCCTAATGCCGCTTTAATGGCATCTTCGGCTAAAACCGAACAGTGAATTTTCACTGGAGGAAGATTTAATTCTTCCACAATATCGGTGTTCGTGATTTTTTGCGCTTCTGAGACCGACTTCCCCTTTAACCATTCAGTGGCCAAACTTGAACTGGCAATCGCCGAACCACAACCGAACGTCTTAAACTTAGCATCGACAATGGTTTCGTTCTCGACCTTAATCTGAAGTTTCATCACATCGCCACATTCCGGCGCACCCACAATACCGGTTCCGACTCCATCATCTTCTTTTTTAAACGAACCCACATTTCGAGGATTGTTGTAATGATCAATCACTTTTTCACTATAGGCCATGGCTTCTTCCTCCTTCTAGTATGTAAAGGTTTCTTCGTTACAAATTAATGCGCAGCCCATTGAACACTTTTCAGATCCACGCCCTCTTTGGCCATCTCGTATAATGGAGACATTTCTCGAAGATGCGTGACGGCCTTCAGCATACGATCGATCGTATATTCAATTTCTTCATCCGTATTAAACCGGCCAAGCCCAAACCGAATCGAAGAATGGGCTAAATCCGACCCTACCCCTAACGCCCGCAACACGTAGGAGGGTTCTAAAGTTGCCGAAGTACAAGCTGAGCCTGAGGATAAGGCAATTTCCTTCACTCCCATCAACAATGCTTCCCCTTCGACATAAGCAAAACTAATATTGAGATTGCCGGGCAAACGTTCCGTTGGATGTCCGTTCAGATACACTTCATCCATCGCTCCCATAATACCTTCTTGCAAGCGATCTCGCATTTTCGCCATGCGGACGGCTTCCGTCGCCATTTCCTGCTCACACAATTCACAGGCTTTCCCAAATCCCACAATTAAGGGAACAGGCAACGTTCCAGAACGCATACCTCGTTCATGCCCACCACCGTATATCATCGGTTCCAAGCGAACTCTGGGGGCTCGTCGTCGAACGTAAAGTGCTCCAATCCCCTTGGGGCCATAAATTTTGTGGGAGGTGAAGGACATGAGATCAATGCCCATCTCCTGAACATTCACCGGAATTTTTCCAACACCCTGCGTCGCATCACAATGGAAGATAATGCCTTTTTCTTTGGCGACTTTCCCAATTTCGGCAATAGGATTGATCGTTCCGATTTCATTGTTCGCCAACATCACCGAAATTAAAATAGTTTTGTCCGTTATTGCATTGCGCACATCGTCAGGACTCACCATCCCCGCTTTGTCTACGGGTAAAAACGTGACAGTCACTCCCTTTTTTTCAAGATATTTTGCCGTATCAATCACCGCACGATGCTCCGTGGCGCTCGTGATAATATGGTCACCCTTTTCCCGGTACATCGCCACAATGCCCTGGAGCGCCAAATTATCCGACTCTGTCGCCCCGCTGGTGAAAATAATTTCCTTGGGGTCAGCACCGATTAAATGGGCAATTTGCTTTCTGGCATGCTCGACACCTTCTTCCACTTCCCACCCAAAGCTATGATTCCGACTTGCCGCATTCCCGAATTTTTCAGTGAAATACGGAAGCATCACCTCGAGCACCCGTGGGTCACAGGGCGTCGTGGAATGGTTATCCAAATATATAGGCAACTTCATAATAACACTCCTTCTTTTTTTCGAGATTCCACAATAATTAAGGGGGGGTCTTCCATCATATCTTCGATCGACATACTGCTGAGTAATTGTCCAATGCTTTCTTGAACTTTCAGAAGGGGTGTGCGGATGTTGCAATGCGGCATCTGTTCACAGGACGCCTGGTCATCTTTTTCATGGTAACAATCCGCAATGCCGAGCGGCCCTTCAATCGCTTTCAAAACTTGCGCAATAGTAATATCCCGGGGTTCACGTGCCAACACATACCCTCCCTTGGGGCCGTTTTGACTTTCAATCATCTCGTGTTTCGCCAGGGTCTGAAGCACCTTTGCCAAGAGCTCCAACGGAATATGATGCTCTTCAGCGATCTCCTTCGTGTTCACCACCCGAAAGGTATTCAGGGCATTC
Organism: Nitrospirales bacterium; assembly: GCA_040904705.1. Taxonomy (GTDB): domain Bacteria; phylum Nitrospirota; class Nitrospiria; order Nitrospirales; family UBA8639; genus Nitrospira_E. The sequence continues at coordinate 52,806 of JBBDSY010000005.1, forward strand.
ATCTCTCCAAATTGCACGGTGGCCATATACTGGAGGGCCATCAAGGCATAATCTGCTTTTTTTGAAATTTTCAACATAATGAGTATGGTGTTGTGCTATTTTTCTGTCCCACGCTAGTCGATAGTACCATCTGCCGATGTCCTTAATCCCGACTTATCTGATCGGGGTTAATGTAGCATTGACCTTCCATACCAGTCAAGACTAAAATGGTCGGAGATTAAATTAGTCGGATTCTCTGAGAGAAGAATCAAGTGCCCAACCAAACAGAGATGAATAAACTATTACAACTAATTGTTTTAAAAGGAGAAATTAATGGGAGGCAGTAATCCATATATTGAAAAAAGTGACACGATCATTGCTAAAAAAGCTTTCAAAGTCACCTTCATTACCCCTGGTGCCCCGATCGAAATCCATGTCGATCCGAGCAAGCTACCCTTAGGTGATACTGGGCTACCTGGAAGTCTCCTGGACATTGCCTTGGGAAATGGCATTGATGTGGAACATGCGTGCGGAGGAGTGTGCGCCTGCTCGACCTGCCATGTCATCGTCAAACAAGGCCTGGATACCTGCAATGAACCCACTGATGACGAAAATGATCAACTTGATGAAGCCCCGGGACTACGCCTGCAATCCCGACTGGCCTGCCAATGCGTCCCTAATGGCGACCAAGATTTAACGATTGAAGTGCCGGAATGGAATAAAAATCTGGTAAAAGAAAGCCATTAGGACCAGAGCCTCCCATCAGCCATCATTAAAAGTTGCTCAAAATCACCGGCCAGCCCCTCTTATGAGCGCATGGCGAACCCCTTATTAGCAATGAGCCTTGCCTTTCCATGTCACTACCGTTGATGAAAAAACATTGCCTACTAGAAATTCTTGTGCAGTCCTGCTATGAATAGCCTCTACTTATGAATTCTTTATACTGTAGCAAGGTCTCGGTTGATGTCGGCCAACCTTCACCTAAAAGCAGGGACCAAACATTCCGTCATGATCGGACAGACCGGAATCCCCGTCCGGATCGTTCGTCTGACATTCTTGAGTCTATTCGTAAGCTTAGGACTACCGCCCGCCCTGCTTGCTCAACTCCCACCCGTTATTGATCCGACCGGGCGTTCCGGTGAACCGCCAGCATTAGAAAAAGAACAACAGCAGCCAGCCCCCACTACTCCTCCCAGGTTCATCTTACCGCCCATTGAGACTCTTCCCGATTTGCAGCAAAAGCGTACACCGGGGTTAAAAGTTCGGGTCCAGACCATTCGCGTCGAGGGCAGCACAGTATTGTCACAGGAAGAACTCGGCAAAATCATCGCCCCATATGAAAACAGGGAACTCTCCACCGAAGATCTCGAACAACTCCGCCGGGAGCTCACACAAACGTATATCAACAAGGGCTACATCAATTCAGGAGCCGTCATTCCTGATCAATCGATCGAAGATGGCCAACTCACCTATCGCATCATCGAAGGTAAACTGACGGACATCAATATCGAAGGCACCACCTATTTTCTCCCGTTCTATTTTCAACAACGCATTGCACGTAGCACCGGTCCACCGCTCAATATCAGACCACTGAAGGAACGCTTGCAACTTTTGCTGCAAGACAGCCGTATCCAACGCTTAAATTCGGAATTGAAACCTGGCCTGACGCCGGGAGAGGCGACCTTGGATGTGCGAGTCGAAGAAGCCTCGCCCTTTCGAGCATGGGCCGAGTTTAATAATTTTCAATCTCCCACCGTAGGGGCAGAGCGAGGGTTAGGCACGATTGCGGTCGATAACCCATTTGCCATCGGAGACCATTTTCAATTCACCTACGGTGGCTCAAAGGGTGTGCATCCCCTCCTTGACACCAGTTACGCCGTGCCCTTGACGCCATGGGACACCACCCTGCAGTTACAGTATCGAAAAAATGATTTTAATGTCGTGTCATCAGCCTTCAGACAGTTAGATATTGAGAGCCAATCCCAAATTTTTAAAATAGCCTTACGCCAACCCCTATACCATACGCTGACTGATGAAATTGCCGTCACATTCATTGGAGAACATCTCCAAAATCAAAATTTTATTGGTGGAACAGGTTTCCAATTTACCCCCGGCACCACGCAAAATGGAAAATCCAAGATCTCCGCTCTCCGGTTGGCGCAAGAATGGATTCATCGACAACCGGTGCAGGTTTTTGCCTTCTACTCGCGTTTCAGTTTGGGAATCGATACGCTCGATGCCACGAACAATCGAATTGCCAAGGATGATCCCAACTCCCACTTTTTCGCCTGGTTGGGTCAAGCGCAATGGGCCAGGAGAATAGATCCCTTCGGCATACAATTGATCAGCAACCTGGCGCTCCAAATCGCCAATGATAGCCTGTTCCCGCTTGAACAATTCGCGGTGGGAGGACGGTACAGTGTGCGAGGCTACAGGGAAAACCAACTCGTGCGAGACAACGCCTTTCTCTTTTCCGTGGAATCTCGCATTCCAATCCTGCCATCCGTAATTGGCCCACATGTCACGGCCCACTTTGCACCATTTATCGACGTTGGACGTTCCTGGAATGCCAAGATAGACACTCCAGACCCCAAAACATTGGCCAGCATAGGCGTCGGCCTCCGCTTAGGTTTTTTTGATCGCGCCTTTGCCAATGTCTATTGGGGGCAACAACTCAATCATGTCTCCGACGTACCCCCCGGAGGCAACCTCCAAGACCATGGCCTGCACGTGCAGTTCATCCTGAACATCCTGTAGCGTCGAATCCATTTATCCGATTGTCTCTCGAAGGCGCCTGGAAGGACGCGTGCTGTCTTGCCAGGAAAGAGCGCAGAGCGACATCCCCCCTACGCCCCACAATTCAAAGGGGAAACTTCATGAGAGACGTACTCGCACGATACCGGCCTTGGGGAAGAAAAATAAATTAAAAAGAAGAAGAAGGGGAGGCGACTTGAATTCGTTGCAACAATGGAAGACTTTGTGAAACTTGATGACCTCGGGCCCAATTCTCACCGCCGATAAGGCGTAAACGAGCCAGACATCCTCGCTGCGTATTCCCGACAGACAAAATGGGAAAGATTTTCTCCGCCCGAAGATTATCTTCCTGACACTGCTCACTCGTGAGCCGGCAGCGCACCGGATCCTGCCCATAATTTACCGTGGAAATCTGATGTGACGGGATCCCGAGCTGGGACAGATAGTCAGTAAGAGCGACCAGATGAAAGTCAGCACGCACAAAGTTATACGCAGAAGGACCGCGAGGATCACAGTGCCCCTCAATTCGTAAACGCCATTGCGGTTCTGCGGCCAGCCACTCGACTGTTTGAAGAAAAAAGGCCTTCAACCCTGTATCGATAAAAAGCCGCCGTTCATCAAAATACACATCCGCCACCACCGGAGCGTTGATCGGCTCCATGTGCGTCAAGGCCACAGTGTTGGCCAAAGAAAAAATGACAAGTTCCTGAATTTCTTCTGATTGAGGCAACAAGGAAGAGGCAACGCTACGAGTTTGGGAGGAAAGCGGAAGTGGAAAATCCGAAGCCACCCCACGCGCCCCGCCCATCAGTGCCCCCGCTAAGAGGAAACAAAGGGAGCATAGGGGCACGTTCAACAGAAAGGTGCCTATCAATCTGCGGGGAAGACATGTGGGGAAGAAACGTTTCAAGAGATCCTAGGGTAGTGAAAACCAAATGAACCCTTCGGTTATCCCTATCGGATCGCCAGGAGCAAACTTTATTCATGGGGAAATATGGTTGGAATGTGGAAACGCGGCTGACTGGCCTGGAAGACGAAATTTGTCGATCCACGGTAAAATATTTCGGACGTTGTTTTAAGAGGGCAGAAGCCAAGGTTGGTGGAGGGCCGGCATAAGACAAAGAGAAAAAAAGCCTGCCCCCACAGTTGATCGCGGGGACAGGCTGGATAACTGCGGGGCTGCGGAAGGGAGAAGAAGAATCACTTCCCTCCGAATTGAAAATTTCTCCTCAAGAATCGGAACACGTGGTATGGACGAGGACACACACCTCATACTCCACCGCCTGAAAGCCAAGAATCTCACCTTCAGGAATAGAAGACAATTCTCTCTGCTCGTTCCGTAAAGCCACAGTTACATTCCCGTTTGTCGGTCAACCTGAGCCACCGTGTTCAGATCAACCTGTTCGAGTAACGTTGCTCGCAATTCGCGGAGCCCGCGATCAGTAGCGTGCGCTTGAATCTCATAGGAAATCGCCCCTATGGCGTCATACCAAAACCCTGCCTTGGCCAATAGTGTGGTGGCCTCTTGCGGAGTTGCCCGCCTGACGGCTTCAGCAATGTTCTCGGGCAAACTCATCACCTCCAGCATCCCACCCGCAATAATATCTTTAGACCGGCGAGCAGAGTCAGGGATTAAGGACACAAACCATTGATACGTCTTCCCCTGTTCAAATTTCAGGTCATACTCACCTAACGAAATCATATGGATTCCAGCCTCTACAGGAGAAGACAGGGGCGCTTCAAGAAGAGGGACTACGCCAATACCCTCTATCACCGTGAATTCCAGCGGAAGGGTTGTCGCCTTGGAGAGATACCAAACCAACGGTGGCTGCTCATGAGCCGTAACGGCCACATGATCCGGGACCAACGCATATAAAAGAGGCAACCCCGGCGAAGGCCCTCGTGTGCCGCCGCCTACCCGCCCCCCAGGGGCTCCCCGACGAGGTGGCTGATACAAGGGCTCCTGTTTCTTTTCAGAAGGACCAGGTTGGTCAGCCACGACCCGGACCGGCGACGTATCGACAGCCGCTTTGGTGGCATGCCCTACCTTGTTCGACAACAATGCCGATTTTTCAGTCAAGGCAGACGGTTCAGAAGGTTTTCTCACCTTTTCCTGCCCTCCCAAGGCAAGAGCACTGAGACCCACTGTCAGACCGAGAATGACACCCCACATGATTGTATTGGTCTTCATAATCATCCCTCCCTTTCCCTCAGAGTCTCTGCATCCCCCCAACAACCGATTCGCCTCTATTTCAGGAATCCCGGGGGTTGCTACACACCTGGTTAACGCAAGCTTCATTCCAAAAAAATCCAGCGGCAGACCAAACCACGAGGCTAGAAACTTCTACGGCTTCAACGGCTTAGGAATATTTAAGCCGTCTCCCCCATTTGACCGTGATGGTCAGATGTCTACATTGTAGACAGATTGTCAACCGCGCTACCCATATTCCCCTGACAAACCTTTCTGACAACCATCCTTCACCCCCCAATCCCCTTCCACCCGTATTTTGACCTTATTGCAGCGAGTTTCTAGAATAGGCTGATTCGTCATCATGATCATTCCTGGAAAAGGTAATCATACCTATGAGCTGCCATTTTCAAAAGATGCATTACCTCCGAACTTTCATCATCATGCTGCTGCTACCGACCGTTGGCGGAGAGGGATTTCTCGGTGTCGCAGCGGGACAGGCCACACCGAATGACCGCATGGACAAAGGGCAAGAATGGTATGGCCAGGGAAACTTTGAACGGGCGGCAGAGTCATGGACGCAAGCCGCCGCGGAGTTTCAACAATCCGGCGATTACCCCAATCATATTCAAGCACTCATCAATGCATCCAGGGCCCTCGCGGAAATGGGGAAAAATCATCGGGCACAACGTCTTCTCCAGACTGCGGTTCAGACAGCCCAAACACACAACCACCCTCAATTGATGGTACAGGCCATGGGCCAGATCGGAGCCTTACACGTCAAGGTGGGTGAGGGAGGTTCCGCGCTCACCATTCTGCAAGAAGCGCTGAAAATAGCCCGCGAGCTTCCGCATCGACCACTCATGGCCACGCTGCTCAACGATCTGGGCAACGCGCAGGTCACTCTTGCCAACCACCAGGCTGCGATTGCCGCGTATACCGAATCCAGCATTCTAGCGGATTCCCTGGAGCTGCCGGCCCTTTCAATCCGGGCTATGGTCAATGCCAGTTTGGTGGAGCGCAAAACGGGCGACATTCCTAATGCTACCCTCCGTTTGCAACAAGCATGGGACAAAACCAAGGCCCTGCCGGACTCGCATGAGAAAGTTCAAAACTTCCTCACCATTGGACGAAGTCTTCGGGACATCAGCCAACACGATACGGAAAATCGCCCCGGCCTCTTTACCCAAGCCAGCGAGGCCCTGCAGGACGGCATTCATTCGGCTAAGGCCATTGGCGATTGGAAACAGGAATCGTATGGCTGGGGCTTTCTGGCTGAAATGTATGAAGAGGAAGGGCGCCATCGTGAAGCCCTCACACTCACTCAATTGGCTATCCGGGCCAGCCAGCAAGGCCAGGCTCCCGAAGCCCTCTATTTGTGGGAATGGAAAACCGGACGGCACCTCAAGCAGCTCGGACAATTAGACGATGCCATCCTGGCCTATCAACGCGCCATCGACACGCTCCAGCCCATTCGCCAAGAACTGGTCGCCAGGCTCCCCAACCATCCGACTGCCTTTCGGGAAAGCATTGGAGGCCTTTTTTTTGAAATGGCTGATACCTTGCTGGCGAGAACAGATCAACTCTCAGAGAGTCCGGCACGAAAGGCGCTCCTCTTTAAAACCCGAGATACGATTGAAAACTTCAAAGCGGCCGAGCTGCAGGACTATTTCAAGGACGATTGCGTGGAAGTGAACCAAGCGCGCATTCAACCCATCGATCAGGTCGCGCCACAGACTGCCATCATCTATCCCATTGTCTTTCGGGATCGCACCGACATCCTCATGAGCTTGGGGGGAACCATCAAACGCATGACGGTCCCCATATCGGAACACGAATTAACGCAAATGATTGACCGCTTTCGAACCTTATTGGAAAAACGAACTACGCACCAATATCTTACCCACGCCCAAGCACTCTATACGCTGCTTCTGAAACCGCTTGAACCATCCCTCAACGAATTCAACATCCACACGCTCGTCTTCGTACCAGATGGCCCATTACGAACCATCCCAATGGCGGCCCTCCACGATGGCCAACAATTTCTGATTCAAAAATACGCCGTGGCCACGACACCCGGGCTTACACTGACGGATGCGCACAGTTTAGACCGTGAACAAGTCCACCTCCTTTCGGTGGGCTTAACCGAAGGCGTTCAAGGATTTTCCCCGTTGCCCAATGTCCACCAGGAAATTCAAGACATCCAAGCCCTGTTTGGAGGAAAGGCCCTGGTCGACAAAGAATTTTCGGCGCTCAATATCGAACGAGAAATGAAACAGGAAGATTTCACCATCGTCCACATTGCCTCACATGGAAAATTCGATAAGAACCCACAAGATTCGTACGTGCTGGCCTACGATCAAAAGTTGACGATGACCCGGCTCGGCGAACTCATGGGCTTGTTTCAATTCCGCCAAACACCCTTAGACTTATTAACGTTGAGCGCCTGTGAAACCGCCGTCGGAGATGAACGAGCGGCCTTAGGCCTCGCCGGAGTGGCCATCAAATCGGGGGCGAGAAGCGCCTTAGCCACGCTCTGGTTTATCAATGACCAGGCCTCCTCCATTCTGGTGCACCAGTTCTATTCGCAATTAAAACAGTCCTCACTTTCCAAAGCCGAGGCCCTACAGCAAGCCCAAATCAGTTTGCTGGACCATACGATCTACCGGCATCCCGGCTATTGGGCGCCCTTCCTGCTCATTAACAACTGGCTCTAGCCCAAAAACCTTTAAGCCAGAGCCCCCGACCCGGCATCCGCTCCGGACTTCTGCCCAATCGTGGGCATTTCTCCACGCTCCTGAAGCACGCACTCCCAAGACGGGCATCCCCCGTCCGCCCCCACACCGGGATGTCGAACTGGCCCTCATCGTAGACACCATGACATCATTGTAGACACTCCATGGACTCACTCCAGAAGATGCCCCCCCGTAACATTACAAAGAAACACATATAAACTATTGAAGTTAAGGAGATTTTAACTGCTTGAAAAATTCTGACAGGAAGGCACCAAGCTTGCGTTATCCAACAAAGAGAACACACCCCCCAAACGTATGAACGACTTCAATGAGGTCACGCCATGCAACTATTTGACATTTATCAATATATCTTTCTTGGAGTCGCCCTTTCGTGCCTCATCGGTCTCGGCATTGCCTGGTATGTCTTTCTCTGGGACCGGGATAAATAGGCCCCCTAGGCCCCCCATCAGTCATACCCACAGTCCTCCCAATCGTCCATTCCCGTAGTCTCATCCCATGGTCATCACCAAAATTCTCCCCACCGTTATCCACGCGGTTCTCCCACACCGTCATCGCCATTTGCTGTTGGCGGGAATCCATTCCCGCTTACATTCTCCTGCTTCATGGGCGCCACAGTCCTTTTGTTATACAACACAGCCAAAAATGGCTTCCCAATCACTAGAATGTTGGGAATGACCGCAGAGCCGCTCTACCCCTGCCGTTCCTCATCACTAGCCCTTGCCGCTTCCACTCAACGTCATCTCCGACCATGTCAATTGAGCCTCCCCCCGCATTAGCCCTAGAGGCAATCTCGGCGAAGGCTATGCCTGCTCATCTTGCCACTTTTAGATATAGTCAGTATAATAGTTAGATTTAAAACTATTGGAGGGTTTCGCATGGCCAACGTTGATCAATACATTTCCGTCACGCAAGCCAAGGCACAACTCCTTGATCTTGTACGCCAGTTGCCCAAGCACCAGGAAACCGTGGCCATTACGCGTGATGGGGTCCCCACTGCCGTCCTTCTCAGTATGGAACACTTTGAAGGATTAATGGAAACGCTGGAAATCTTAAGTGATCAGAAGACAATGCGAAGACTTCGGCGCTCCCTCAAGGAAGCTCAAACCCAGCAGTGGGTGACTGAGACGGCGATCTTCGACCATGAACAATGATGAAACCGTACCGTGCCCGCTACACACCGGAGGCTGCCCGGTATATTCGGACGCTCCACCCCCAAGTCAAACAAGATGTTCGAGAAGCTGTCAGAACTCTGGTAGAAACGCCTCTGCAGGGACATGCGCTCCACCATGACCTCTCTGGCTATCGATCCTACCGAGTACGTACCTATCGAATCATTTTTCAGTTGAATGAAAAAGACCGGACCGTAGATGTGATCTTTGTAGGCCCCCGTCGGAATGTCTATGAAGAATTGTTAGCCTTAGTCCGCAGCCCCTCATTGAGAAATTAATGTAGTGGCTCCGTGAGAGGGAAATTTTTGCCTTCCAAAAGATCAGCGGAAAGCAGAAAAAAAGAGGAATGGCTGAAAGAGATGGGAGGACAGGAATTTACGGACAAGCCGTGGTGGATTCACCAGCATGACCTAGCACCAGGGGAGCAATTGAAGCAGTAAAGATAGTCGAACCCTGTTGACCAGGCGAGCGATCCGCAACGGTATGGGCCAAGGCCGAAAGATTGAGTAGAGGACTCGCAAGGAAGGCACCAGGGGTTGGAGAAAGGCTCCCCGCTTTTGAGTCCACAAACGTACTGAAATTGCCACCCGCTCCAGCCGCGCAACGCGCACCATAGAGTGCGGTCACCGGAACCGTTTCTTCAGGTAATGGCGCCAGCGTGCCACTTAAATTTTGAATGGGCGCTTGAATATCCACCAACCCGCTCACGCCCAACGCCGACGACGCATCTAACACACTCAACGGATCGACCAGGACCGCATTATTGGCGATGAGCGAAATATTGCCGCCCTGGCCCTGTACGGCCTTCGCCAGGATCTTGCTGTTCTGCAGAACGATGAAATCGGGATCGACATTAATGTTTCCACCGGCCGTCGTCGCATCTCCTTCCACCGAGCTGGAAATCGTACTATTGCTCAACCGAATAAGGTCTTGGGCTGTGAGCTTGATATTGCCGCCAGAGGCCTGCGCCGCTTCGGTCGTGACCGTCGCTCCATCAAGCAAAATGGTATTTGCCGCGGTGAGGTGAATATCGCCGGCGTTGCCTGACCCCGAACTTTGAGCCGATATTTTCCCTCCATAAATTTTTAAGTTTTCACGCGCTGTAAGGGCAATGATCCCACGCTGAACATCTGGAGTGTGGGATTCCGCCTCAGAGGTAATCACGGCTGCGTCACGAATAGTGATTTCTCCTGCAGCCACCATGATATTCCCGGTTCCAGCAGGACCTGTGGCTCCGCTGGCAATTTGACTCGGTAAAAGAGAAAAACCTGCGTTTCCTCCAGTCGTTCTCGCGCCTGATACCGTCAAAATATCGGCGTTGATCGTGATATTGCCTGCATGGGGACGCAGGCCTTCCGGAGTGTTCGCGACTGTTTCATTGACCGCATCTGTCGCCTCCCTTCCCAGCGATGTGGTCTGAACACTCGCCCCGTCTTTTAGGGTGACCGTTTTGGCGGTCACAATTATATCGCCACCGGAACCGAGGGGTGATTCTTCATTTCGCCCTCTTAACTCCACCGCATTGGAGGAAATCTGGCTTGAGATCTCTAATACATTATTGGGGTTTTGGACTGTGGGATTCTTTAATGTTGAAATTCCAGAAAGGGTCACGTTTTCTGTCGCATGGATCGTCACGTTGCCCGCATTTCCAATTCCCTTACCGAGAGTCTTGGATGAAATTTCCGCCCCACCTAGCAACTCAACGTTCCGAGCGGTTATCCTGAGTTCTCCCGCATTTCCCAGACCTGATGTCGCATTGGAGATCGTACTTCGGTTTAAAAGACGTGGATTGAGAAATTCGACCGCACCCGACAACCTTACGGTATCAGCAACGCCAATTGTCAGCACTCCGCCAGCCCCTTCTCCCAATGCACCATTGATAATTTGCCCGCCATCGGTGATGGTGAGATTTTTGGCTTGTAACACGATGTCGCTGCCAGGATTGACGCCACTTGTTCTAGCCCGAATGGCGCTCGCGAGTATTGAACGGTTATTGACCCGGTCTTGCGGTATGATGTTCGGCGGAAATTCGGTTCGCACTGCCGCGCCTGCAATAGTGACATCTTCAAGAGCTTGTATCCCCCTCTGTCAGGATAGTTGTCACTCTTGTTATATAAGACTCTTATAGAATTTG
>JBBDSY010000006.1:0-13488 GCA_040904705.1 Nitrospirales bacterium
TTTCTGTGGATTCTCCTTCGAAAATCTTGGGGAAATATTTAACGTATGAATATTATGGTTATCCTTCGTCATGGTTAAAAACCTTCCGCCAGGGAATTGAGCAGATGACGGTGACACAAGTGAGGGAAGCGGCAAAACGGCATCTGCGCCCTCAGGATTTTGCCATCTTGGTGGTCGGTCCACGAGAAGGGACGAAGCCTGCCCTCACGCGGTATAAGACGATTCAGGAATTAGATATTCGTATTCCAGATCCCCCAAAGGGGACATAAAAATTGAAAGATCATTATTAATAAGCCTCGGCGGTCCAGCATACCGGCATCCTGCCTTTTAGGTAGAGGAGCAAAAGATGGCGAAACTGAAATTATACAGATACATACATGCGCCGCTTTTGTGGCTAGTGATGTTGGGCGCACTCCTCAGTGGTTGCCAAGCGAATCCTTATACCAATCGGTATCAATTGTTATTAATGCCGTCCGGGTATATGAACCAGATGGGCGCCGCCCAGTATGGGGAAACCTTGCAAGATCCCAAGGTGATTGTGTCAAAAGATCCCAGAGAAATTGAACCCGTGAAAAGGGTGGCCAGTCGAATTATTGAGGCCGCCAAACGTTCAAAATATGCTGAAACGGCAAAAGCCTTTGATTGGGAAGTGACGGTCATTAAAGATGACGAGACAAAGAATGCCTGGGCGCTCCCGGGCGGAAAAATTGCCGTGTATACAGGAATTTTCCCCATGGCCAAAACTGAAGCTGGCTTAGCCGCCATTATGGGGCATGAAGTCATTCATGCCTTGGCTCAACATGGGGGAGAACGAATGAGTCAGGGGTTGGTGGCTCAAGTGGGTATGTCGGCTGCGGCGATTCTATTATCGACGCAAGTGGGCAATCCGGCGTTAGGCCAATTAGGGATGCAGGCGATGGGATTGGGTGTTCAAGCTGGTGTGTTGCTGCCCTTTAGCCGGAAGCATGAATCCGAAGCCGATTATGTGGGAGTCTTGCTGGCTGCAGACGCAGGGTATGATCCTCGAGAGGCTATCCGTATTTGGGAACGGATGGCCGCGGCCTCCGAAGGCGCTCCGCCGGAATTTTTGTCCACCCATCCAGCCAATGAAACACGAATCGCGGACCTCAAAGAGTGGATGCCGGAGGCCATGCCGATCTATCAACGTGCGCCCAAAGCCTCTGATGGAGTATTGCCCGTCATTACCGCGTCCCCGCCACCTTCCTCTCCGCCCGCGAGCAGTGGGGCTCGTTTTCGCTAACGCGTCATTATCACCCGTAACTTTTCATCGTCGTGCATGGCCGTCAATCGTCAGATTATTGCTCTGACTCATGAATGGTACACCATGACCCCGTTTCACTTGTCGTATCTGTGTCTTATCGCTTGTCTGGTTTTTTCAGGATGTGGGCAAAGTGAAACGGTCGTTGAAGTCGCCCTCCATCCCACAAAGGCTGACATTATCTATATGGCTACCAACGACTATATTTATAAAACCCGTGACGGGGGTGCGCATTGGGAAAATATGTCGGCTGGCATGACCCATTCGCGCGTCATTGCGTTGGCGATTGATCCCTTATTCCCCGCCAACATTTTGGCGGGAACCAAAGGCGATGCCGTCTTTAAAAGTTATGACGGGGGCCAACGTTGGGTTTCGCGACAGACTGGTCTCCATGAGGTGACCATGTCTTCGGTGGTCCATCAATTAGTGTTTGCGCCGGGGTCCAGTAGCCATGTCTTTGCAGCCACCTCGCTGGGCGTGTTCGAATCCAATGATGGCGGGGAATCCTGGTCGAAGCGAATGGAGGGGATGAAAGAAGTGCTCATGGTCCTTTCCTTGGCGATTGACCCTCGACAGCCACAAACGCTGTATGCAGGAACGAGCGGTGGGGTCTATAAGTCGGTGGATGGTGCCCTGAATTGGGAAAAGGTGAATACGGGTCTAGTCGCCGCGGATGTCTTGAAATCCTCCCGTTCCTTAGGTGTCACACGGATAAAGGTTGATCCCTTTCATCCCGATAGAGTGTATACCGCGACCTTAAATGGTCTCTATAAGACCGAAAATGGGGGAGGTTCTTGGCATCGCATTGGGGAATCGTTGCCCGATCATATGTTGATTGAGGTGCTCCTTGACCCCAATCAGGTTGGTGTGTTGTATGTGGGACATCGAGCAGGTGTCTCCAGGAGTGAGGATGGTGGCGTGACATGGGAGACACGCAATCAGGGTTTGACGAATCTCAATATTCGCGCTCTGGCGATGAGCGATCTGGATTACAGGGTCATCTATACCGGAACTAATGGGAAGGGATTGTTTCGTAGTGTCGATAGCGGGATGCTGTGGAAGCCTGTTCCGCTTATGATCAAGGAGGGAGAGCGTCATTGAACGGGTATTTGAAATGTTCGTGTGAGGTGGTTAAGATTCGTGTCGCATCTCAAGTCTCTCTATCTCACATTCAGGCAATTCATGTAATTCTGCTTCATTTATAGAAAGGGTGGTGCTGTGGCTTTTTGGGATTCGAAACAAGGACGTACTCGGGCCGATGCCGTCTGTTCCTTTTGCGGGAAAGTAAAAAATGGAGCCACGAATTTAATTCAAGCTCCGGCGAAGCTCCAATGTTTGGAATGCCACGCCCCAGGTTCGGTGCTCATTTGTGCCGATTGTGTCCAGCAATGTTCCAAATTTTTATCAGGGAATGGAGGCGAAGGTCAGCCCCCGTTGGACCTGCCCGCCGGTCCCCTACCGACGCCACCTGAGCTGAAAGCGATTCTTGACCAATACGTCATTGGCCAGGATCGTGCCAAGAAAATCCTTGCCGTTTCCGTTCATAATCATTACAAGCGGGTCTTCGGTGGAAAAGACGTGCCGGATGTGGAACTTGAAAAAGGGAATGTCATGTTGATTGGTCCAACGGGGACCGGCAAAACCCTTCTAGCCAAGACCTTGGCAAAAATTCTCCAGGTTCCTTTTGCTATTGCAGATGCAACCACGGTGACGGAAGCAGGATATGTCGGAGAAGACGTTGAAAACGTGGTGCTGAAGCTGTTGCAATCGTGCGACTTTAATATCGCACGAGCGCAGGTAGGCATTATCTATATCGATGAAGTCGATAAAATTAGTCGAAAATCGGAAAGTGCGTCCATTACACGGGATGTTTCGGGGGAAGGGGTGCAGCAGGCTTTGTTGAAGCTGGTGGAAGGCACGGTGTGCAATGTTCCCCCCAAAGGCGGTCGAAAGCATCCTGAACAAGAATTTCTTCGAGTCGATACCACGAATATCCTGTTCATTTGTGGTGGAGCTTTCGTGGGCGTGGAAGATATCATTGCGCAGCGGACCAACCAGAAACGGGTGGGATTTGGCGCTGGGTCCTCTCATGGAAAATTCACCGATTCTGCCGAACTGATGCGCCAGCTTCGTCCGGAAGATTTGTTAAAATACGGTCTCATTCCTGAATTTGTAGGCCGGTTTCCGATCTTGGCATCCCTCAATGAGTTACGTGTGGAAGATTTAGTCCGTGTGCTGCAGGAGCCTAAAAATGCGTTGCTCAAGCAATATCAGGCACTCTTTTATTTAGATGGAGTCGAGTTAGCCTTCACACCGCAGGCCATACAGGCTATTGCGACACGGACCGCCTCAATGAAGACCGGCGCGCGCGGCCTTCGCGCGACTCTGGAGGATGTGATGCTGGATTTGATGTACGATGTTCCGGCATTAAAGCATGTCAAACAGGTCGTGATTACGGAAAAAGTGATTGACGGGGCGGGATTGCCGGAACTGGTCTACGAAAGAAAAGGGGCCTAGTCCCTTTGTGTTGCATTCTTCGCTATTCTGGATTATCCTAACAGTGAAAATTGTTCATCACGAAGTCTGGGCCGCGTGATGAATGGATCAGGTGAAGCGGCCCTTCACTGATGTTGTTTTGCCCATGTATCCATAGGGAATCTGAGTTGGAAGTTAGTCCTAAGTCGCCTCCTGTTCCGCGTTCTCGGGCCGTTCCTTCCCCGCTCATCTCTTCAATCCATGCAAAACAAGATCGCTTTTAGTAAGGAGGGACCCAGATGGGTTCAAAAATTTATGTAGGTGGCTTGCCCTATTCCACAACTGACCTGGAGTTGTCTGACCTGTTTGGACAGCATGGCAGTGTGCAATCAGCGAAAGTGATTACGGACAAGTACACGGGGCAATCGCGAGGGTTTGGTTTCGTAGAAATGGGATCGGATGCTGAAGCAAAGGCAGCGATTGACGCGCTGAATGAGACCGAGTTAGGGGGACGCACCCTGACCGTCAATGAGGCCAAACCTCAAGCTCCTCGCACGGGAGGCTTCGATGGAGGAGGCAATCGTGGCGGTGGCGGAAGAGGACGTTCCGGTGGCGGCGGTAATCGTGGCGGCGGCGGAGATCGTTGGTAATAGACCACTAACGACAGGACGTGTGTATAAGCGGGGAATCTGGCAACAGATTCCCCGCTTTTTTTTGACCTTGGGTATCGCGACGTAAACATTGTAGAATGCCTGTATGGACTCCCCCTTTTGCGAAAAATCGGGAGTGGACTGATTGGAGTCTTACTTTGCGTGTCTTTTCCCAGAATGGAATAACATATGAGCGATCATCACTCGTCAATCCCTCAGGCAGGTCCGGAGAAAGCCAAAGCGTCTCGTGGCCACACTCAACGAATCTCCGAACTTTCATCTCTTGAATTGTTGGATCAATGTCTGGCGTCATTGCCGGAAGGTGATGAACGGATTGCGCTTCTCTATCAATTGCGTCATCGATTCATGGAAATGACCACCGCCACACAGCAGCATGACGCTGAACGAACCAAAATGCAGGCTGTGATCGAAAAGTTGACGGCCCCTGCCAATCGGATAGGAACATTGATTGAGGTTCCCGAAGAAGGGGTGGCTCGGATTGTGGTGGGAGGGGCGGAGTATTACGCTAATGTCGATCTACAACTGGAAGGCGATGTGCCGAAAGTCGGCCACCAGATATTGGTGAATGAAGCATATGTCGTGATTCGATCACTTGGATATGATCGGAGTGGGCCCATTGTGAAAATACGTGAGGTCCTGAAGGAGGGACGTCTACGTATCGACCAGGAAGCAGGGAGGCAGGGCATTCTCATCCAGTTGGCGGCTGATCTTGCTAATGTGGACTTGAAGCCGGGTGATGAGGTCCGATTGGATCCCACACACCGGATCGCAATTGAACGATTAGAAAATTCGCAAGCGCAATCACATTTGTTGGCCGAGCTGCCGACGGTGCGGTGGGAACATATTGGCGGGCAACAGGAAGCCATTGAATCGATTCGCCGATCGATTGAATATCCGCTCCTTCATGCCGGGTTGTTTTCACAATATCAATTCCAACAACCCAAAGGGTTTTTGCTTTATGGACCTCCGGGGTGTGGAAAAACGTTAATTGGCCAAGCCACTGCGGCAAGTTTGGGAGAAATTCTGGCAAAAGAAGATAGTGAGCCAGCAACCCTTCGTCCGGTAAGCGCAGCACAGGATGCCTCTGCCAAGCTTCCGCCTATCAATGGCGGGGTATTTCTGCATGTCAAAGGTCCGGAAGTCCTGAATATGTGGGTAGGGGAATCGGAACGAATCATCCGGGATTTGTTTCTGCAAGCGCGTCAACAACGACAAGGGGGAAAGTTGCCATTTATCTTCATCGATGAAGCCGAATCTATTTTGGGAACAAGGCGGTCGATGCGGTCTTACAATCTCTCCAATACGCTGGTCCCGATGTTTTGTGCCGAGCTGGATGGGATTGAAAGCCTTTCTCAGGTCGTAGTCATTTTAGCTTCGAATCGTCCGGATATGATTGATCCTGCCGTGCTGCGGTCCGGGAGGATTGATCGAAAGATTAAAGTCGGGCGTCCCGGTCGAAAGGATGTCGGCGAAATTTTACGGGTGTATTTAAAGGCTGACTTGCCGTACGCCTCAAACGATTCGCAAAAAAGTGGGGAAATCGATGAAGCCCCGGCGTCAAAACTCATTGACGGGTTGCTGGAGAACCTTTTTCAGCCGAGTCCGGAAAATCGAGTGCTGGCTATCCGGCTGCGCAATGGCCGGCGAGAAATATTGTATCGCCGCGATTTACTAAGTGGAGCGGTTTTGGCGGGTATCGTCCGGCGTGCCAAGGAACGGGCGATTGAACGGGCCATTCAAGTAAACGATCAGGAATCCTCAGGTCTCACGTTGGAGGACCTACTTGTATCCGCGAATCAAGAATTTAAGGAAAGTGAAATCTTCCCGCCGGATGATTCGGCTGAGGAATGGTTGAAGCTGTTGGATTATCACCCCGATCAGGTCGTCGGTGTCTCTTCGCTAAAGCGCGGCATGGACGGAGAAGAGCATCGGACGTCTCAAATTGTCTAAAGTTTCTATGAACCCCATCCGTCTATTTGGCATTGAGACCGAGTATGGTATTGCTCGGGAAGACTCCGAGGCGGCCGACCCTGTCGTGGAATCCATGGAATTGGTCCGGGCCTATCTTGACGGACATTTTACCCGCCGCTGGGATTATCGGGGCGAACATCCCCATGAAGACCAGCGAGGGTTTCGTGTCACCGAGTTAGCGCAGGATAAAGAGGAAGACCTCTTTGCGGAGCAGGATGCGCATCGGCCTTTTTCGTTCCATGAAATGAAAAGTGATCTCGTTTTACCCAATGGCGCGCGGTTTTATAACGATCACACACATCCCGAATATTCCACACCGGAATGCCGCTCGCTCAAGGATATCGTCGCGCATGACCGGGCCGGTGAACGAATTCTATGGGTAGCCGCACAACGTCGGAACGCGGTTCTCGGTGGACGAGTGGTCCAGTTGTATAAAAACAATACCGATTTTCATGGGCATAGTTACGGCTGCCACGATAATTATTTGGTCTCTCGGTTGAGTGATTTTGAAAAGCTGGTTCGGGGCCTCTTGCCATTTCTGGTCAGCCGGCAATTGATTGCCGGGGCAGGCAAGGTTGGTCGTGAAGCGCAAGAGCGTGGGTTTACCCCTGGTGGATTTCAAATTTCTCAACGCGCCGATTTTATGGAAACCGAATTAAGCGTGGATACCATGCATAACCGTCCAATCTTGAATACGCGCGACGAACCGCATGCCAATCGCGAACGGTTTCGACGCCTGCATCTCATCTTAGGCGATGCCAACATGTGTGAATATGCCACGGCTCTCAAAATGGGAACGACCCGAGTGGTGTTGGATATGATTGCAGAAGGATTTGTCCCTTCGTTTGATTTAGCGTCTCCCGTTCAAGCGATTCAAGCTATTTCTCAAGATCCGGACTTGAAGGCGGTCGTCAATCGGCAACAGGGCGGAACGATTTCAGGGTTGGACATTCAGCGGGACTACGTGGAACAGGCACGGCGCGTCTTAACCGATATTGATGAAGAAACGGAATGGGTGCTCCAGGAGTGGGAGCAGGTCATTCATCAATTAGAGCAGGATCCGCTCCAATTGATTGGGAAAATTGATTGGGTAACCAAGCGATGGTTGCTCGACAGTTTTGTCCAGGATGAAGGAATTGGTTGGGATGATCCCTGGCTTGCCAGCCTGGATTTGGAATATCACAATCTGGACCCGGAGCGCGGGCTTTTTTTCGGACTCGAAGCTGAAGGGCGAATGAGCAGGATCTCTCAGGAAGAAGAAATCCAAAAGGCCATGAAGCATGGGCCACTCGATACACGTGGCGGACTCCGGGGATTGTGTGTGCAACGGTTTGGGGAAGACATTACCTCGATACAATGGGAAGGGGTTCATTTCAATGGGAAAAATGGAAAACTCCATCTTGACTTGATGGATCATCTTGAGCCGGTGTCGGTCGCTCATTGTCGATCTGTCTTGGAAGATGCCAAAACACCATTCGATATGATTGAATCCATGACAGCGAAAAATAGTTAAAGTGGAGGATGAGATTTATGAAACATACAAAAGAGTTTGCTGACGTGACTGGAAGCCTTGATCGAAAAGAACGTCCGGTCGACCCCATCTCCAAGCCTTCGGGACCTGGCGATCAGGAATTAGGACCGAAGCGACCGGAAACGGATTCGCCTTCGCGGGATAATCTCATGAAGCGCATGCGGAAGGTCGATCCCAAGCAGGCGGAAAAGTATCGCCAACGGACCGGGGAATAAACCGCATGGGACAACGGGGAGATTTTCTTCAGGTTTTGCGGGAACAGGGCTATCCCGTGGACAACTTTTCTCAGTCTGCCAATGGGCATGGATTGTCGAGCCATGCTGAATTGACTACCGGTACCACCGTCTTTGCTATGAAGTATGCCGATGGCGTGCTCGTGGCTGGTGATCGGAGGGCCACTGCCGGGAATGTCGTCATGTATGACCGGACCGATAAGGTGTTAGAAATCGATCGGTTTTCTGTGTTGGCCATTGCCGGCGTGCCGGCGACGGCGTTTGAAATGGCCAGAGTCTTAGAGCATTCCTTTAAGTATTACCGGAGAAGCCAATTGCAGGATTTGAGTTTTGAAGGAAAATTGCGAGCCTTATCGACCCTTTTGAAAAACAATGCACCGGCGGCGTTGGCCGGAACCGGAACCGTTGTGCCAGTTTTTGCGGGTTATGATGCACTCGAAGGCTGCGGGAAAATTTTCTTCTACGATATTTTAGGGGCGGAATTTGAAGCGGTGGAATATGCCGTCTCCGGATCCGGGTCTCCCACAATTCGGGGTATTTTGTTTTACATGAACCGGTGGGGTACGGGTCCTGTTGCGGATCTGAATGAAGAAGACGCCCTGATCTTCGTGCTCCGGCTCATGACCAGTGCCGCAGAGTTTGACTCCGCCACGGGTGGCGTTGATGCACAGGCTCAACTTTATCCCATTGTCAAACGCATTTCCGCGGAAGGGGTGAGAACGATATCTTCCGACCGCTTGAAAACGCTCTTTTCAGAAAAGGTCATAAATAATGTATGAAGAACCCTATCGTTGGATAGAAGCGGTTGCCAATCGCCGGACATATCTTGACGATCAATTCATTCAGGGTAATCCGTTAATCGGTGTGTCCTTTACACAGGGTATTTTATTGCTGACCTGTAATCGCGGGACGGACAAAATCTATGAAGTGTATGATCGTATTGCGTTAGGGGGCATGGGGCATCCGGCAGATCTGGAAAAATTACGGTATACCTTATTGGACATGGCCCATGTGGAAGGGTTTCAACGGTCCCCGTCTGATGTGACCGCCTCCCGCCTCATGAAGAATGGGTTAGCGCCGGTTATCAAGCAAGCCTTTGAGGAAATTTTTAAGGCTCCCTACATTACCAAGATCCTGCTGGCAGAAGTTGGGCTGACACCGGAGCGTGATCACCTCTTTAGCATCAATTATGATGGCATGTTTGAAGAACAGCGCGAATTTGGGGTGCTGGCCGCCTCCTCGTCCATACGTGAGACGCTTGTCAAGGAATGGAAAGCCCAGGGGAGTCCGTCTTCGTTACAAGGGGCGTTAGAAGTGAGTCTTCGTTTGTGGGGGATTGTCAGTCTGCTGCAGAGCGATACGCCTTCCTCGGATGAAGAAGAGAAAGAGGCCGATTCTCCCCCGACAACCTCCGTGTCCACCATTTCTGACGATGAAGCGATTGCTTCCAGAATTCGAGAAACTCTCTCCAAAGAAACGCTCGAATGCGTGCTCCTGGATCGAGAGAGCGGAAAAATGGAAACCTATCGCTCCCTGAGCCAGGCGGAACTACAGTCCATGATCCCACAATATTTCCAAACTGCCACGTAGACCGTTTCTTACTTTCCTCCCCTTTGTAAGCAATGGTCGTACTCTTCGAGATGCAGTAAGCAAAAGATAAGGTGAAGTAGAAATTCACTATGCAAAATCGAATCTTCGGCATTGAAACCGAATATGGCCTGCTCATCAAGACCGAGCACACCGAGCTGTCCCCTGCGTGGATCGCCCGCCGTGTCATTCAACATTTGTTTGGCCAGAAAAAACTCGGCGTGATCGACCGGCATTACCGGGGACATGACGAACCTCCGGGTAACGGAGGCTTTCTGCTCAATGCCGGGCGGATGTATGTCGATATGGGGCATTTAGAATATGCCTCACCCGAATGCCATTCGTTGTGGGATCTGCTGGCGGTCGATCGCGCCGGAGATTGGTTGTTGCAGGACTGTCTGGAAGATCTCGGGCTGACTGAACTGGTGTCGATCATGAAAAATAATATTGATCATGTCACCGATGCCACCTTCGGGTGCCATGAAAATTATCTGGTCACGCGCGACTTTCCGTTCACCTATCAAGGCTTGGGTTTGCTCATGCCGTTTCTCGTCACGCGTCAGGTCTTTACCGGCGCCGGTCGAATTGGGATGGCGCGTTCCGCAGATGGATGGGTGGCTTTGGATGCGATTGAAGGACGGGGAGGGGGGCGGTCACAGAAATCAGCCGAAGAGGCCGTAATCTTTCAAATTTCGCAGCGTCCGGATTATATCGTCAACGACTTTTTCGAATGGGTTCAGCACAACCGGGCCATCGTGAATACGCGAGACGAACCCTTGGCCGACCCCGAACGATTTCGCCGCTTACACCTGCTCATGGGGGATTCCAACATGGCTGAGGAAGCCACCCTCTTGAAAATGGGCACCACGGGATTGGTGTTGCAATTAATAGAAGATGGCCATGCCCCACAAGCCTTGGATTTCGATGATCCCGTCCAAACGCTCCGTGCCATCTCACGCGACCCTCAGCAAAAATGGATGGTCACCCTCTCAACCGGCAAACACCTCTCAGCCCTGGATATTCAAGAACAGTTTTGGGAAGCTGCGAACAAACACTATGCCGGGCAGGATGAGGAAACTGATTGGGTCCTGACACATTGGGAATCGGTCGTTCAGGATTTACGAAAAGGCTATCAGGCTGTGGTGGGTCGGGTTGATTGGGCCTCAAAACTCTGGTTGTTGGAGAACTTTCGAGAAGCCGAGAAATTAGAATGGGATGACCCTTGGCTGAAAAGCCTGGATTTGGAATATCACAATGTGGACCCGGAGGCAGGTCTGTACCATGGCATGACGGAAGAAGGCGATGCGCCACGCTTCACGACGAATGACCTAGTCAATTTGTCGAAAGTGAACCCACCACGAAATACGAGAGCGTATGGTCGCTCAGAAATTGTTGGACATATCATCAAGGAAGGATGGGCCGATTTTTTAGAGCAGACAGCCGCCCATCACGATCCCCGTCGCCCGCCCTACGTCATCAATTGGTCCGTCTTACAACTCCAAGGCAGCCCGGCCTTCGTCATGGCCGATCCCTTCCGCACCTATGTCCAGGAAAGCCGGGACTATTGTGCAGAATCTGCTTCCCGTTGATCTACCCAATACGACGCCACGGAAAATTTGTAGGGACGTTCAGTTGGGAGACGATGTTTTTCAGAGCGAAACCAGCACAACAGCGCTTTGACGTGCTGGCTGCCAGAATTAAGGACGACAGGAGAGGCGTGACTGTTTCCCACTCTGGCATGTGAGTATGGGGAAAACTGCCTCACATCTGACGGCAGTTTGGCGCTAGTTTGGAAACGGTAAATGTTGCTGAGTAGTGGTGGGGCATGGCACATCAACCATTCGAAGGGTCCACGATGGCAATGGATTCGAATTGGAGTTTCAAGAAAATTTTTTAACACCGGCTTTCTTTGCCGCTCCTTGCAACTCTACGTCGAGAGTGGCCAGGGGTATGCCCAGTCGTAAGGCTAGTTCGAGGTAGGAAGCATCGTAGGCGGATAGTCTGTATCGCCGAGCCAGTTGTAGGGTATCGGACATGACACGTGCGAATGTGGCGGAGTCCACATCAATATCCAGATCTTCCAGCAGTTCAAGAAATTCGGCACTTCGCGCTTCTGTCACCAGATTTTTGGCTTCTGCCCTGGCAATGACGTTTGCCACTTCGAGGCCCCATGTCACGGGGACAAATCCGTGGGTGTTTTTCATCGCATCAAGCACTTTTCCGGCATAGGCAATTTCTAGTGGCCTGCCATCACCAAAAAACCAGCGCATGGTCACCGAATTATCAAGGACGAAGCTCACGCGCGTCCCTCCTCGATGAGGTTCTTGAGGTTGACGCCACGAATGGGATTAGCCACCATAAAGGCTTTGAGCTTTTCTGCGGCCGCGACTTTGTCTTTCGTTCGCACACTCGTGCTTGGTACGAGATCCGCAACGGCTTCCCCGCGATTGGTGATGGTAAAGCTTTTGCCGCTTTTGACCTGCCGGAGTAATTCCGGGAGCTTAGTTTTGGCTTCATACGAACCAATTTCTATCTTCATGACAGGCTCCTTAAGTGCATGTTTCCTATAGACTAGTATATAGACCAGCCTAATACAAGACAACGATTCAGACGGAAGTTCTTACGGAAATGCTGAAGGTAGAGCTCCTGCCTAACGCCGCCTGGTGAATGAATTGTCAGATCTTTTCCCTGGGAATTCGGTAAGTCCGCCCTTCGCCATGGCCGATCCCTTCCGCACCTATGTCCAGGAAAGCCGAGACTATTGCGCCCAATCAATTTCAATGGAATCTAAATTTGAGCCCCTTTAGTCCAAGAGGATTCAAATAGGATGGAGTTGTTTCAATGTCGGCCCAATTAGACGGGCGAAGAAATGAGACTATTTTGGCTTCGAAATTCGTTGAGCTACCTGCTGGAAAGACTAGCCCCATTCACGTGAAGAAAAAACCCCATCTCATTCCTGCCCAGATTGAACAATGAACGAAAGCAATTTAGGAAGAAAGTATGGCCAGATATTATCTTGCAAGATGAGTTCACATTTTCGAACCGATTTTCTGGGAAAACACCCCTTCCTCTAAAAAATCTGCTCGTGCTTAGCTAACTGTAGAAGCCTTTAATTCATTACAAGTTTACCTTAGTGAGTATTCAAAGGTGGCTAAAAAGTCCTGGACACTTCCCCAAAAGTATTCAGTTAGCTGATTCAGCTTTCTCTGTCTGATTTCTTCCTTAATTCCATCAATCAGAGGTTTGTCCTCCGCCAAAAATACTTTCCCCTCAAATTGGGGTATTCCATAGGCCATGGAAACAATCTGTTTTGCATCTCCTTGGGAGACACCATTAATATGAAGTAATTTCCCCTCAAGGTCATATGCTTTTTCCCAATTTGTATCCATATGCCTCATTGTCAGATCCATTCGAGAATAACCAAAAGGATATTTTCCAGTTTCGAGATGTTCATCTAGCCTTGATGCCGGATAGTTGAGCCAGATCACTCTCATTTCCTCAGCGATCTTCAACTTTGACTCGTCCTTTTCCTTGTACAATGCTACTTGCTCGGCACTAGAGTTTGGTTTCTCACAGCCGTGAAGCATTTCTACTTTTGTAATATCAGACATATAGCAAAAAACTTTACGCTTTTCCGCAAGAGACCTAAACTTCTTCAATCCTTCTTTCTTGTTATTGATCTCTTTCGGAACATGTCAACCTGTTGTGGACAGTCATTTCAAAGATAACATCTATTTCACG
>JBBDSY010000007.1:0-204196 GCA_040904705.1 Nitrospirales bacterium
AACCATCCAGAAGGAGAAAGCCACAGCTCCATTCTTTAAGTTAGCGCTTATGGGGCGAAACCCGGCAACATCGAAATTCGCCTGGACACTATAGTTGGTTTAACAGATAAGACGTGTTCCTCTTCCTCAACGTTTTTTGAAATCGCGAAAAATAGGATGGATTCCCGCTAAAAACTGGCGGGAATGAAAGGGAGTGGAGGATGGGCTTAGGCGAATAAGGCAATGCTCTATATCTTATACTTACGAAAATAACCTGCGTAGAAATTTTGGTATGATGTTATTGGTCGCGGTTGACCATGTAGCAGGACACAATTGCCAGGGATCGTTTAGCAGGGCTATCAGGGAAGGGAACTAAATCTAACGCGGACGATTCAATATACTCTCGAGCTCGCATGGTGGAATACGCTAAAGAGCCTTGCTTTCTCATCATGCCAAGAATACGTTCGAGTTCCTGGTTATTAACTGAATGCGTCACAATCTTTTCTCTCAACCAATCCTGGTCAAAAGCAGAACAGGTTTGGAGGAGATGGATAAGGGGAAGCGTGATCATCCCTTGACGAATATCCTGTCCCAGTGATTTTCCGAGCCGGGCATGATCTGCCGAATAATCCAATCGATCATCCGCTAATTGAAACGCCATGCCGAGGTTATACCCGAAGCGATACAGGGCCATCTGCTCTTCCGGGGAGGCTCCCCCAATGATAGCTCCCACCTTACAGGAGGCTGCGACCAGCGTAGCCGTCTTATATTCAATGATTTTGAGATAATCGTTCTCGGTGAGATTCGGCCGGCTATTGGCACAAAGCTGAAGAACTTCCCCTTCAGCCATCTTTCGACAGGCATCGGCCATAATCTCGTTAATGTCATGGTTGTGAAACGAGGCAATGAGCGCCATGGCTTGAGAATACAGGTAGTCGCCAACCAGTATGCTGGCATGGTTCCCCCAAATTCGCCTTGCCGTTTGTTCGCCTCGGCGGATATCGGCTTCATCTAAGACGTCATCGTGCAGTAAGGTCGCGGTATGAATGAATTCAACCAGACTTCCGAGAAGCAGTGAGGCTTTTTCCGGATAGCCAAAGAGGCGGGCCGACAAGATCAGCAAGAGGGGTCGTATGCGTTTTCCCCCACTGGAGAGAATATGATCCGCGACGGTATTGATAAGCGTTGCATGAGAATCCAGATGTTTTTGAATCTGGGCCTCGACTTCATTAAGCTCTGGTCGAAACGCTTCCCACACCTCTTCCATAGAGTCTAGGGATTTTACGCCTGGATCGTTCGCCATGGGCGCGATACTATGGAGTATCCTGTGGATTGTCAAGGTTGATGCAGAAGGGTAATTCGCCATATTTCGCTAGGAAAGAAAGCCCGTCGACCGTCGGTGCGATTGCTGGAAAATCAACCAGTTGTCTTGACAGAATTTTTTACTTTGGATTACTGTGGCGGAGACGATTCCGACTTGTTCTTTCCTCAGTTTGTCGAAAAAATCCGGGACCAGTCCAACAGTTCTGCGACTCCCCGAATGGTCGGAGGGTAGGCGTGTCCTTCAACTCCTCAATTGGTGTAAGATCTTGAGTTTATTGGGTGAAATCATTGGACAATATCAATACAAATGAGGATGATGCTTTTGCTATGAATATTCCCGGGTTCCCCCCCGCGCAAGGCCTCTATTCTCCTCAGAATGAACATGATGCCTGTGGCATTGGTTTTGTCGCTCACATCAAGGGCCACAAATCTCATGATCTCATCGAAAAAGGGCTGTTGGTATTGGAGAATCTGTTACATCGGGGTGCTCAGGGCTGTGACCCGTGTACAGGTGACGGTGCCGGTATTCTTTCCCAGATTCCACATCAGTTTTTCCAACGAGTGGCAGGTGAAATTGGCATTCCCTTGCCGTCGGTGGGAGGCTATGGCGTGGGCATGGTGTTCTTGCCTCAAGATCCAAAGGCCCGCGAGCAATGTGAATCCTTATTTGAATCGATTGTTCGAGAAGAAGGGCAGGAATTTTTGGGATGGCGGGATGTGCCCGCCAAAGAAGACCAAATTGGCGCGCAAGCTCGGACCACGATGCCGGCCATCCGCCAATTCTTTATCGCTCGGGCTTCTCTCAACTCCACGCAATTTGAACGCAAACTTTACGTGATTCGAAAACTGATGACCCGGGCCGTGCGGGAATCGGCCTTGATTGGGAAGGAGTGGGTGTACATTTCAAGTTTGTCCTGCAATACGATCGTGTATAAAGGCATGTTACTCCCCGAACAAGTGTCGTTGTTCTATCCCGATTTAGCTGATCCCACATTTGTTTCAGCGCTGGCTCTGGTGCATTCGCGGTTTAGCACCAATACCTTTCCGACCTGGTCATTGGCTCATCCGTACCGGTATTCCGTACACAACGGTGAAATCAACACGCTGAAAGGGAATGTCAACTGGATGCGAGCACGGCAGGGACGATTGGCCTCCGATCTTTTCGGCGATGATTTAAAGAAGCTTTTTCCGATTATCGATGATGCCACACAAAGTGATTCCGCCTGTTTAGATAATGCCATTGAATTTTTGGTGATGGCTGGTCGGTCACTCCCGCATGCGATGATGATGTTGATTCCTGAGCCATGGGTGGGGAATCCGCAAATGGATTTTGATCGCCGTGGGTTTTATGAATACCACGCAGCAGTGATGGAGCCTTGGGATGGGCCTGCAGCCGTCTGTTTTACCGACGGCAAATTGGTGGGAGCGACGTTGGATCGCAATGGACTTCGGCCCTGTCGCTATCAAGTCACGAAGGATGATGTTGTGGTGCTGGCCTCCGAAGCCGGCGTGTTGCCGACCGATCCGCAAAATATTCGGATGAAAGGACGCCTGCAGCCGGGCCGGATGTTTGTCGTGGATACGGTGGAAGGGCGGATTATTGACGACGAAGAAATCAAAATCGAGATCACTAAACGGAAACCCTACCGGCAATGGCTGACGCAATATCGTGTGTCTCTGGATGAACTGCCGGAACCGATGAATGTGCCTCAACCCGATCATCCCACACTTCGGCAACGTCAGCAGGCCTTCGGGTACACGGTCGAAGAATTGAAAATGGTGTTGTTCCCAATGGGAATGAATGGCGAGGAACCGATTTCCTCCATGGGAACCGATACGCCGTTGGCGGTGTTATCGGAGCGCCCGCAATTGCTTTTTAAATATTTCAAACAGCTCTTTGCGCAGGTGACCAATCCCCCCATCGACCCGATTCGTGAGCATTTGGTCATGTCACTCGTGACCAACATTGGGCCGAAACCCAACGTGATTGCCGAAATTCCCGAAGCCTGTCGACGGATCAAACTCCAGCAGCCGATTTTGAGTAATGTGGATCTTCAAAAGATCCGCATGATTGGCGATCCTCATTTTAAAAGTAAGACGTTATCCTTACTCTTTAAGGTCTCCGAAGGGCCGGAAGGACTGGCATCGGCGGTTGAGCAGCTGTGTCAGCAGGCCTCTAAGGCTATTAAGGATGGAGAGAAATTTTTAATTTTGAGTGATCGGGGGGTCAATGCCGAATGGGCGCCCATTCCGAGTTTATTAGGGGTGTCTGCTGTGCATCATCATTTGGTGCGGGAGGAGACGCGAACAGAAGTCGGGTTAATTCTAGAAACGGGTGAACCACGGGATGTTCATCATTTTGCTTGCCTAATCGGGTATGGCGCTGGCGCGATTAACCCATATTTGGTCGTGGAGTCCCTGGTCGATATGGAGCGGGAAGGGTTTTTCCCTGAAACCGTTGATGCAGCGACGGCCGAGTCACGATTTATCAAAGCCGTGAATAAAGGTCTCCTGAAAATTTTTTCCAAAATGGGCATTTCGACGTTGCAATCCTATTGTGGCGCACAAATTTTCGAGGCTATTGGTCTCCGCACGGATTTGATTGACCGATATTTTACGGGGACCGCCTCTCGAATAGAGGGAATCGGTATCCGTGAGCTTGGAGATGAAACTTTACGTCGCCATGCATTGGCGTACCAACCCGTTCCCATTCGCCAGCTGGATTTTGGTGGCGAAATCCATTATCGCATCCAGGGGGAGCACCATAATTGGAATCCTGAAACTATTTTTAAGTTGCAGCATGCGACCCATACCAATAACGCCAAACTGTACGGGGAATATGCCTCCTTGGTGAATGATGAAAATCGGCAGCGTTCCAACATTCGGGGCCTGTTCGATTTTAAATTTCTTCCCGAGCCGATTCCTTTAGATGAAGTCGAACCGGCCAGTGAAATCGTTAAACGATTTACGACTGGGGCGATGTCCTTTGGGGCCATCAGTCAGGAAGCTCACGAAACGTTGGCCATTGCCATGAACCGCATTGGAGCAAAGAGTAATACGGGTGAAGGCGGAGAAGACCCTGAACGCTTTATTCCGTTACCCAATGGTGATTCTAAGAACTCCTATATTAAACAGGTCGCCTCCGGCCGTTTTGGAGTCACCGCGCATTACCTGGTGAATGCCAAGGAATTACAAATCAAAATGGCGCAAGGTGCGAAGCCTGGTGAAGGCGGGCAGTTGCCGGGGCATAAGGTTGATGAGGGAATTGCCAAACTTCGCTTCTCCACTCCAGGCGTTCAGCTAATTTCGCCGCCGCCGCATCATGATATTTATTCTATTGAAGACTTGGCGCAGTTGATTTTTGACCTGAAGAACTCCAATCCCGAAGCGGCCGTTTCCGTCAAGTTGGTTTCCGAGGTGGGTGTCGGTACGGTGGCGGCAGGAGTCTCCAAAGCCCATGCCGATAAAGTCTTGATTAGCGGAGATTCCGGAGGAACTGGAGCGTCCCCGCTTTCTTCCATTAAATATGCTGGAATTCCCTGGGAATTAGGATTAGCAGAAACTCATCAGACGCTTGTGTTGAATGACCTACGTGGGCGTATTCGAGTGGAAACCGATGGACAACTCAAGACCGGCCGGGATGTTGTCATCGCGACCCTCTTGGGAGCCGAAGAGTTTGGCTTTTCGACGGCACCTCTGATTGTTGAGGGATGTATTATGATGCGCAAATGTCATCTGAATACCTGTCCGGTTGGTGTGGCCACCCAAGATCCTGAATTGCGTAAACAGTTTACCGGTAAGCCGGAGCATGTCGTGAACTTTTTCTTTTTCGTTGCAGAAGAGATCCGTGGCTTAATGGCGCAATTGGGATTTCGCACGCTGCGAGAAATGATCGGTCGAGTGGATAAGCTCAACGTTCAAAAGGCGGTGGATCATTGGAAGGCCAAAGGACTGGATTTGTCCCTTTTATTGACGAAGCCGCAGGTTGGACCAGACGTGGCGACATCCTGGGTACAAGCTCAAGATCATGGTCTCGCCGACATTTTAGATAACCAACTGGTGGAGCGATGTCAGGCGGCGATTGAACGTGGCGAGCCGGTTTCCTTGGAATTGCCCATTCGTAATTTAAACCGGACCACCGGTACTGTATTGTCCAGCCACATTGCCCGTCGATACGGGCCCGAAGGCCTTCCTCCGGATACGATTCGGATTAAATTTACAGGCTCCGCCGGACAATCCTTTGGTGCATTTTTATCCAAGGGCATAACGCTGACTCTCGAAGGCGAATCCAATGACTACTTAGGCAAGGGACTGTCCGGTGGGAAAATTATTGTGGTGCCTCCGCCCAACGTGACCTATTCTCCAGAGGAAACCATTCTCATTGGGAATACGTCGCTCTATGGGGCCACTGCCGGTGAGGGTTATTTTTACGGCACGGCCGGAGAGCGCTTTGCCGTTCGCAATAGCGGCGTCCGGGTCGTGATTGATGGAACTGGCGATCATGGTTGTGAATACATGACGGGCGGAGTCGTGGTGATTTTAGGGAAAACCGGTCGAAACTTCGCAGCGGGAATGTCTGGCGGGGAAGCCTATGTCTTGGATGAAGAAGGAACCTTTCCCGAGCGATGCAATATGGGAATGGTAGAACGGGAAGGAGTGGAGGCATCTGAAGATATTCACACTCTTCGCACCCTGATTGAGGCGCATTTCCGCTATACCAAAAGTGAAAATGCTAAGAGAGTGTTGGCTGCTTGGGATGTCATGTTGCCAAAATTTGTCAAAGTAATGCCCAGGGATTACAAGCGGGTACTCCAAGAGCGAAAGGCAGCGTTGGCCAAAGAGCATGCCCAACGTGAACGCGAGGTGGTATCCCGTGGCTGATCCTCGTGGGTTTTTAAAATATCCTCGTGAAGGACCACAACGTCGGCCGGTGGAGCTTCGTGTTAAGGACTATAAAGAGCTCTATAATCCTTTTGAGGATGAGAAACTCAAGGTGCAGGGAGCTCGGTGCATGGATTGTGGGGTTCCGTTTTGCCAAAGCTCGACCGGCTGTCCAGTAGTCAACTTGATTCCAGAATGGAATGATTTAGTCCACCGTGGGCGCTGGAAAGATGCGTTGAAGGCCCTCCATGCGACGAATAATTTTCCGGAATTTACCGGTCGCTTATGTCCTGCCCCTTGTGAATCGGCTTGTGTCTTGGGGATTAACAGTGATCCGGTATCAATCCGAGTCATTGAATGGAATATTATTGACAAAGGATTTGAAGAAGGTTGGGTTGAGCCGGTCTTGCCGGTGGTATCGACCGGGAAACGAGTCGCGGTTGTGGGTTCCGGTCCTGCTGGATTAGCGGCGGCTCAACAATTGGCTCGTGCCGGGCATCAGGTGACGGTCTTAGAAAAAGCCGACCGCATTGGGGGTCTTCTGCGCTATGGTATTCCCGATTTTAAAATGGAAAAGTGGGTATTGGATCGACGATTGGAACAGATGCGTAAAGAAGGCGTGACATTTGAAACGAGTGTGTGTGTGGGAGTCGATACGAATTTAGGGAAATTGCGTCGTGACTTTGATGCGGTCTTGCTCGCAATGGGCGCTGAACAGCCTCGGGAGCTTCCGGTTCCAGGTCGGGACCTTAAAGGCATTCATTTGGCCATGGATTATCTCACCCAACAAAATAAGCGAGTCGCGGGTGATACCATTCATGGCGAAGAAATATCGGCCAAAGGGAAGCGTGTGGTTGTCATCGGTGGAGGTGATACCGGCTCGGATTGTTTGGGGACCGCACATCGTCAAGGCTGTGTGGAAGCGCATCAATTTGAGTTGCTGCCGGAACCCCCACCTGTGAGGGCTGGTTCTACGCCCTGGCCATTATGGCCGATGAAATTGCGGACATCTCATGCCCATGAAGAGGGCTGCGACCGCGAGTGGAGCATCTCCACCACCAAATTCACTGGTGAAAATGGCCACGTCAAAAAACTCCAGACGAATCATGTTGTGTTTGAAAAAGGAACGATCGTTCCGGTCCCTGATTCTGAAACGGAGATGGAGGTCGACTTGGTCTTGTTGGCAATGGGCTTTGTCGGCCCGGTCAAAAACGGCCTCTTGGATTCTCTCGGACTGAACTACGATGCCCGAGGCAACGTGGCGACCGACGAACACTTCATGACAAATATCGATGGGGTGTTTGCCTCAGGGGATACCAAACGTGGTGCATCTCTCATTGTGTGGGCGATTGCCGAAGGCCGGAAAGCTGCTCAGGGTGTACATCGGTATTTGAATGCAGGACAATCCCTTCGGATTCGTTAAGTTTTCCCTTTCGGAATACACAGAATTTTCTTCAGGCCTTCTCCTTCTTTTCACACGGGTGAATCTCACACAGATTGTGCTCGCCAAGCTAGAAGTTTTTGGCGTGTGCCGCATTTCCAGCAGCGAGGGTTTGATGTATTTCCTGAATAAGGCGCATCTCTATGTCAGCTAACTCAACTTGTGGTGCGGCAAAAATATGCCCGTTTCTAGAGAGTTTTTCAAATTCTGCCCGAACCCAAATCGTGGTATGGTCGGCGGGTCCCTTCTCGATCATGGCTAGATATTGATTGCGAAACCCGGACAGTTCCAAGGAGGGTGGGAGTGAAGTTTTTCGATCTGTTAGATAAATAGCTTTTTGGTCCGTTTGCATGGTGGCCAGAACCGTATAACCATTTTTCGTTAAGGCCTCTTCCATGATGTTCGAGACAGCAGAAAATGTGAAAGGTAGCTCATGTGTTTGTCCGCCAATTTGTTGGATGACCAGAGATTTCCGCATCAGATCTCGTTGGCTGCGCAGCCATTGGACATCTTTTTGGAGCTTGGTATTCTGCTGTTCTAATGATTGAATGGTGGCCACGTCTTTTTTCGGCGTATTGGTCAGCGTGTTGGTCAGTTGAGTGATCTGGCTTTGGGCTTCCTGTAATTTGGCATTATACGAGGCTTCCGTCTCCCTGCTCTCCTGGTTCAGGTGGTCGATTTGTCGTTGTAACACCTTGTTCCCTTCCTGAAGGGATTGAATGACCGACTCCAATTTCGCGGCTTGTTTTTTTAACTGAAGGGTTTCGCCTTGAAGTGCCGTTTGATCTTGAGGGCATGCTGTGAGCAAAAGGAGGCAAAATCCGACCACGAGTGCCAAAGCCACCCGAATCAGGAATCCCTCCATAACACTACCCTGTGGTGAGATGGTGTGGTGCTGAAATCCTGGCATGGTTACCGGCTCAGCGCTGTGAGCAAGGATTCAATATTGGAGAAGAGTGGCAAATGGGTACCTTTTATTAGGTAGTCTATGCTTAATCGTCTGTTATTTCAATGAGTGAACCCGTATGCCCTGTTTATGAGACAGGCCAGTAGTCTATCGATAAGGAGTGGTTCATGCCGTCATTAATCCGAAAAACCTTTCCTGTTCCTCCGCTTTCTTGCAATTGCTCCATTGTCGGAGACTTAGAGACGAAACAGTCAGTGATCGTTGATCCTGGTGGAAACGCGGAACGCATTCTTGAGGAAATTGGGTCCTTAGGTCTCACCGTCTGTGCCATTTTGCATACTCACGCCCATTTTGATCACTTCCTTGCATCAGGGCATATTAAAAGTGCGACGGGTGCACCGCTTTGCTTACATCCCGATGATAAAGACCTTTGGAATATGCTGGAGATCCAATGCCAAATGTTTGGCGTTCCCTATGCACCCGTTCCGGCTCCTGATCAATGGATTCACGATGAGGAGGACGTGATCGTTGGCCCGTATACTGCCATGGTTCTTCATACGCCCGGGCATAGTCCGGGTTCAGCCTGTTTTTATTTTGAAGATCAAGGGCTGCTTTTTTCTGGAGACACCTTATTTCGGGGAGGAATCGGACGAACCGATTTATGGGGTGGAGATAGTCGAGCGATCATTCAATCCATTCGGGAACGGTTGTATTCTTTGAGTGAAGATACCTTGGTGATTCCGGGGCATGGCGGTGAATCGTCGGTTGGCTGGGAACGAGAACACAATATGTTTGTGATGGGCACATGAAAAACCATTAGTATCTGCGTCAATTGGGGAAGCAAAGATTTGAGAATACGTTATCGAATGGTTCGTCTGTCTATTTTTCATGCAGAAAATACGAAAACAAAACTAGTGAGAATAGCCTAGATCATCGATCTTTCTTGTGGGCAATCATCTGAATTTATGGGAGATTCAGAAAATTTCATAGTACGAGCCAATATTCAGCTAAAAACTTTCTTGCGTCACCGATTGCCATATGCTATAAACAACACCTCTTTTGTATAGATTAAGAATAATAATTAAGAAAATGGCTTTCGTTTTTAGGTAAATTCTTCATTATCAACAAGCTTCTCATGAGGAGGTAGGCGATGCACAAAGTGCTTCTATCCGTCCTTTTAAGTGCGGTGTTAATTGCGGCGGGTTCATCTACAACATGGGCGTTACAGTCAGGTGGTGTGGAAATCGGTGATCTGGAAACCGGTTCTGTCGTTGGGCAACCATTTAACAAGTTGAAGGTGGATCTAGAGTTCAATGCTATCGAAATTGGTGGGAAAAAAGTCTGGTATCCCCCAGTGCAAATTTTGAATCTTGTGAGCGGAGGAACAGGAGGCCGTGCGCTGAGTCCAGTTCTTATGAAGGTGACCAATAATCTAGATACAGAACATGGCTTTCAATTATCTGCGGATTCAGCTTTTGCCGCCCCCACGTCCATGCACATCAAGATTACATTGGCTCCAGGGGAAACCAAATATATTGGTATTCCCATCAGTGACCTGAGTTATGTGACCGCCAATAATATTTTGAAGTACAACTGTCAGTTGCATGACGCACATATAGGCGGCACTCTAGTGGTGATGACAAAGTAGTTTGACGAGTATTCGATCACTGCCCATAATCTTTGGGTGATACGAAAAAGCCCCGTTCCTAATTAAGGAACGGGGCTTTTTTTTTGAATTTTATTTGGATTGATTCAAGCGTAATCAGAAAATTTAAGACGACTTCTTAGATTTCTTTCTCCTCACTGTGACAATCCACATTGGCTCCTAAAGGGATATGTTGTGCTCCAATCAGTTTTCCTTTGACCAGAAGCAGTAAGAATCGATTGGGCTGTGTATCCTCTTCTTCATTGACCTGAAGTTCTGTATTGATGTCCACAATGATTTCATTCGAAATATCTGACGTTGTATCATTGATCACCCAAAAATACCGACTTCCTTTGGGATACACCTGAGAAACAAATTGATCAATAGCCAAAGAGATGTCAGGGTAGGCTGATTCGCTGACAGGGGGAGCAATGATTAGCGATAATACAATGGCGGTGATGGGGAGGTAGCGCATGTGATTCCTCCATGGTAAGAATTGCGTGAGAGGGTTCTACGTAACATTTTTATTCTCTTCCCTCTTTTTCGGGTGAAACGAGATAAAACTATACCTATAGTTTACCTTGAAATATCTTCCAGGTAAATTGTGCGGATTGGCGAACATGCATGCGGGCTTTTACGTGTTTTTTAATCGACTTTAAAAAGTGAACTGTGAAATATTGATATGTTGTCGTTTTTAAAATTACAGGATGGGACCAATAAAAAGCGTATTTTTTTCCTGGTGATCATGGCTTTGTTCCTTATTTCAGGAGCCTTATTATTTAATTCACCGGGACAGACCCAAGTTATTCATGTGAAGTTCCCTAATGGAGCCTTTCTGAAGGCAGAAGTGGCCGATACGCCAGAAAAGCTCTTGTTTGGATTAGCGTTTAGACCGACGCTTCCAGAAAATGAAGCGATGCTCTATATTTTTGGGGAATCCGGTCCTCATCGAGTGTGGACAAAGGAGTTTCAATTTCCGGTGGATGTCATATGGGTAGATGAAAGTAAAATTGTTGTGGATCTGGAAAAAAATGTTCTACCCTGTTCCGAAAATCCCTGTCCATGGTATGGTCCACCGCCGAATGACGCCCGGTATATTCTTGAAACCAATGCGGGCTTTATTGACCGAGAGAAGGTGGTCGTTGGGAACCAACTCAAATTTGCGATATCTATTCCTTAGGGTCTCGTGCCAACTGGAGCATTCATTCTGTTATGAGCGTGAAGCAACGTGAGCCGGTGAGTCCCAAGGAAGAGTATGTGTTTGTGGCCAATCTTGAGGATCTTCCCCAACGCAAAGGCCGTGTTTTTAAGGTACAAGGCAAGAGCATCGCAGTCTTTCGTATCGATGATCAGTGCTTTGCCATTAATGATATTTGCCCTCATCAAGGGGCTTCCTTAGGGAAAGGGAGGCTCAAAGGGTTTGTGGTCTCATGTCCCTGGCATCATCAACAGTTTGATATTCGGACAGGCTTTGGACCAGATGGTGGGGGCTATTGTGTCGTGAATTACGATGTCCACGTTGCTAAGGGGCAAGTGTTCGTCTGTCTTAAGAAGCGTGATTGGCTAACCGGTGAATAAAAATTTTTCCAGCAAGGACAAATTATGTTGAGAGTAGGGAACAGATATGGATATCAGCCAAACTGACATCAAGCCGATTCAGACTTCACAGTTGGAAACCTTTCATATTCATCTATGGGAAGATCGAACGCGTGGAGAGCAATGGGTGCCCACCTATGACCCCAAAGTTTTGGCGTTAGTTGAAGATGATTTCCTTCGCACGGTCAGTAATAATGCGGTGGATGCCGGCCGTCGTTCCTTCGCGTTTCAGGCTTTGGTGCCGGGAAAGCATCGCGTGGAGTTTAGTAAGCGGATGGCCTGGAAATTCACCGCTGAAGACCGACGGGTGTTTGAGATCACCGTACTCGATTCTCCTGCAAAGTAGGGGCGTATGCCAGATATCGGGTATCTTAACGGGCGATTCTTACCTTTAGAAGAGATTGCGATTTCCCCTGATGATCGGGGATTTTTGTTTGGTGACGGGATTTATGAAGTGGTCCGGGCCTATCATGGCGTTCCAGCCTTTTGGGAGGATCATTGCGCGCGCCTCATGCGTAGTGCCCAAGAAATTCAGCTCTCCTTTCATATACAGCCGCAGGATTTTCATCAAATCCTGCTCACCGGGCTAGAACAGAGTGGATATGCCGAAGGTAAAATATATATTCACATAACAAGAGGGGTGGCGCCTCGGGAACATGGGTTTCCTCTCAATGTCCGGCCCACCGTGTTTTTGTCCTTTCGGGAGATGGGCACGCTTTCGCTGGAGGTGATGAAACGAGGAGCAAAGGTCATCACGGTTCCGGATATTCGTTGGAATCGGTGCGATATAAAAAGTCTAAACCTCCTTCCCAATGTTTTGGCGAAGCAGAAAGCTCAGGAAGCCAGGGTATTCGAAGCCATTTTTGTGAGAGATGGATTCGTCATCGAAGGGGCGACGAGTAATATTTTTTTGGTGAAAGATGGGCAACTTCGAACTCCTGAACGGAATAATTTTGTATTGTCTGGCGTGACGCAGCAACAGGTCGTTCAGGTCGCGCAATCGCATGGACAGGATGTCCATTTTGACCCAATACCGCTAGATGATCTCTATCTGGCGGAGGAGGTTTTTCTCGTTGGGACCACGATTGAAGTTCTTCCCGTGGTGAATGTTGATGGGCAAACGGTTCACAATGGAAAACCTGGCCCAGTGACGTGTGCTCTTCAACAATATTTCACCGAGTTAGTTGCGCGGCTAGAGAAAAGATAGGAAGTAAAGAGTAACAAGGAAGAGAGACTACAGATCCCTCGTTTTATTTTTCCCCGGCTATCTCTTCCCCCCCACCCACTACGCAGGTCGAATTCTTCTCATTTCCAGGCCGTATGAATTGTTCAAAGGGCATGAAATCAATGGGATGGAGCTTTGACTTGACAGGCCGAATTGTTTTGGATACCTTTTCGGTTCCCCTCTTCACGGGGTCATCCGTTGAATCGTCCAATTTTAATGAAAAAATATTAAGTAGATCGCAGGTTATTTTTTTTAAGGAGGCCGGTCCATGTTTTACATGAAAACTCGAAATGCTGTCACATCCCTTTCCGTTGGATTCTTCCTGGGAGGGATTTCGCTGTTTTCGGCTGGGACTCTCTTGGCTGGAGAATCTCATGAAGCCGCGATGCATAAGGCCGGAATGACGTCACAGTCGCCAGGTTGGGCGGAAAAGCTCAAGGGCCAAACTATTGTAGAAGATTCCATGGAGGGTCGTGCTGAGCGAGCTGCACTCGTCGAACAGCAACACCAACGGATGATGCAGCAAATGGAAAAGGAAATGGACCACAAGGGTGCCGAGACAGGGGTCTTTAATGGCATGTCCATGATTCATCAGTATGGTGGAGGACCGGGAAATGGATTGTTGTCGAGCACTATTGGTGTCGAGCCGGTGTCGATGAATGGTGGAAAATGTCCCGAGACGGCAGCTGTTCGAAACTACGACATTTCAGCCATCGACGTGGAAATTACCTTGAACCAATGGCTGGATTACTATCCAGGCTATATGTATACCCTGACGGAAAATATTGAAAAAGTCCGCGAAGAAGAAGCCAAAAATGCTGAGGCACGAGAAACTGAAGGGCACGGTGATCCAGGTGCCGTGAAAAATGGCATACAAGGTCAGTGGATCCAACCCTTGGTCATTCGAGGAAATCAAGGCGATTGTGTGAAAATCACGCTTCGCAATGCATTGGAATTCGGTGAGGAAGTCAGTTTACATATTAATGGGTCGGATATGGTCATGAGTGAGACAGGTCAGCCTGCAGCGACGACCAATCCCGATACCGTAGCGGAAGAGGGTGAGAGCGTTAGCATGGAATGGTATATCCATCCTGATACGCAAGAGGGTGGTCGCCAATTCCATACCTTCAGCAATGATCGAGAACTGACGGTTATGGGGATGTTTGGGGTGTTTGTGGTTGAACCCCGTGGTTCGAATTATTACGAACCCCTAGGCACAGGCCCTGCCACAGAAGCGACAAGTGGTTGGCAGGTGATGATTGATAATGGAGACGGTCCTGATTTCCGGGAATTTGTTCTGATTTACCATGAAGTGGGGGATGAAGCCTTTCGTCCAGTCAATAAACACGGGGACTTCTTGCCTCAACGTGATCCATTGACGGATGCCTATCGGCCAGGTGCTCGAGCCATTAATTATCGGAGCGAACCCTTCGGCATCAACAATATGCATGTGCAACATGAATACTTTGGATTTGAAGATGAGTCAATGGCGTATGGTTCTTATACGTTTGGTGATGCCGCTCCGACGATTCCTCGAAGCTACTTGGGTGACCCAGCCAAATTCCGACTCGTTCATGGCGGATCAGAGGTTTTCCATTCCCACCATCCACATGGTGGGTCTATCAGGTGGCAACGTAGTCCACGGGCGACGCAAATGCCCGTCTGGAACACCGGACAAAATGGTCCGGTCAAATATCCTGTGATCAGAACGAAATCTGACCGGGTTGATGTGGAAGTCATCGGACCGGCGGAAGCCTTAGACTTGGAAACCGAATGTGGCTCCGGCTTGTGCCAATGGTTGGCAGGAGATTTTCTGTTCCATTGCCATGTGGCACACCATTATGTGGCCGGCATGTGGGGCTATTGGCGAGTGTACAACACCATGCAAGAGCCCGGCAGTCAAAATGATGTGATGGGACCCTTGCGGGAATTGCCGGATCGATTAGGCCGAATCCACAAACCAGTGACTTCTGATCAGTTAATTGGGAAAACCGTTAATTGGTTTGGGAAGAAGTTTAAAATTGTGGGCGAAGGCAAGAGTAATTGGAAGGCTGACATTGCAGTGGTCAATATTAAAGACTGGGTAGAAATGCAGTTGGCAAACCAGGGCAAGCCAGGGAATACCGATAGTGAAGAAGGCCAGTTGAAATCCTATGATGCCAGTGTCATGGATTGGGTATGGCAGGGGCATAAGGCCATGAGTGAAAAAGAACCCTCAATTGGGGAGAATCCAAAATATCATCCTGAATGGATAGGATATACACCAGGTGAGCGTAGGCCTATTAGGTTTGAGCCAACTACAGGCAAAGTGGCTTGGCCATGGCTGACGCCCCATTTTGGTAAACGGGTTCCGTTCTCAAACGATCATAACCCTGCTCCATGGTTGGAAATGATTCGTTTGAATCCAGACGGAACACGTTCCGTGGAACCAGCGAAGCCAGGAGAAAACGGGCCATGGAGCCTGTGCCCGGTTCGGGCTGGATCAGAGAAGTACACGGTGCATTTTATTAAATTACCGA
The DNA here is from genome assembly GCA_040904705.1 of Nitrospirales bacterium. Taxonomy (GTDB): domain Bacteria; phylum Nitrospirota; class Nitrospiria; order Nitrospirales; family UBA8639; genus Nitrospira_E. The sequence continues at coordinate 15,517 of JBBDSY010000007.1, forward strand.
TTGAATTGTCGGCTGCTCAAGGCGATGAACCCGCGATTGTTGACCCCAATGGGCTGCTGTATGTCGTGCATGACGAAGAAGAGGAAGTTCGTGCCAACAATGACAAGAAGTTTCCATTGGTGGTACGGGCCAATGTGTATGATTGCATCGATTGGACGCTCACCAGTGAATGGTTGGATGATGATATCACCAACTTCCAATCGTCAAAAATCAATACGCATTTCCATTTCTTTCAATTTGACAATCAGGCGTCTGATGGGGTGATTTCAGGATTTTCGTATGAGCAATCCATGCGCCCATTTACCCAATTTGAAAAGGCCACAAAAAAAGGGTTGCCGATTCCGATGAATGCCAAGGTCACCAAGGCATCAAAAAAGGGAGATCGAACGATTCAGGTGACGAATGCCAAACAATACCATGTGGGCATTCCGATCCTCATAGGGGCAGATAATGTCGAAGGACAGGAAATTCGTCGAATCGTGGCGATTGGGGGAAGTGGTGGCTCTTCAGCTCCTGCTTCAGGTGCATCTAATTATACGGTGGTTGCTGGCGATACGTTAGGGAAGATCGCCAGTTCCTTTGGAACATCCGTCAGTTCCTTGCGTGACCTGAATGGGTTACAGAATGAAAACCAAATAGTGGTTGGACAAAAACTGAAAGTGCCTGGGTTAGTATCAGGTGAATCCGCTCCCGCCGCAAAGGGTGGGAATACCCTCACGTTTGATCAACCGTTAAAGAATGATCACCCAGTCGGGGATATTGTAACGGTGGAATATGTGCGTCAACGGTTTTGGGTAGATGCGGATGTAGGGAGTGTGTTCTGGCATGATCATGCTTTTGGTGGAACCACATGGCCGCATGGTGCGGTCGGAACTATGGTGGCGGAACCGTTCAATTCCACGTGGCATAATCCGAAAACCGGAGAACCTATCCGAACAGGTCCGGTAGCTGATATTTATGCTACTGAACGCGTAGGACATGATGTGGCGGGCAGCTTCCGGGAGCTCGTTGTCCATGTCATGGATACCGTGCCTCATACGGTTAATGTGGTCACCGCGGGTAATCCTCCGGGGCAACCGATTGAAGTGGCACTGGAAGCCGGGAGGACCGTATCCTTCATTATGCCTCCAAATGACAAGATCAAAATGACCCCCATGCCATTTTTGAATGGTGGTACGCATACCACGGGTGGCGCGTTGAATTTTCGGGCAGAACCCTTCGCGCAACGCTTAAATAATAACCCTGAGCCATCACAAATTTTTAGCAGTAAGGTTCATGGGGATCCAAGTACCGCTATGTTACGGGCCTACCTTGGCGATGCGATGGTGTTTCGTTTAGTAGATGTCACGATGAATGAATCGAATGTATTCACGGTTTCAGGGCATACTTTCTGGACTGAACGGTATGCACAAGAAGCCAACCGCAAAAATTCCATCCATATTGGGATTGCGGAGAGATATGATCTGGTGGTTCCGGAAGCTGGTGGTCCTCGCCACCAACCTGGTGACTACATGTTCTTTAATGGTCGAAGCTCCAAGTTTTCCGAAGGGGCCTGGGGAATCATCCGCGTGCTGGATAAGCCAACGGACGATCTTCAAGTATTGCCAACGAAGGCCTACGGGAAGCCAGGAATGCCTGAGAAGTTGCCAGTGTGTCCAAGTGAGGCTCCCGAGAAGTCCTTTAATGTCGTGGCGATGGATCACCCCGGCATGAGCTTCAATTCAAATGCCGAGGAATCCATCGAAGTGGACTTCGAACGAACGATTGAACTGCGAAATCCTGAAGCCAAGATTTATGTGTTAGAGGATGAGGTGCAGAAGGTATCGGGTGAATTCCAGCCTATGCCGTTAACCATTCGGGCGAACGTGGGTGATTGTCTCAAAATCAATCTGACGAATAAACTTAAAGAAGGCCGCGCATCTTTTTCGGCCTTTAGTTTAGTGTTTGATCCCACAGATTCCCAAGGTGTCAATCTAGGGAATAACCCTGGTGACCAGACCGTGGCTCCAGGGGAATCGCGTACCTATACCTACTATGCGGACCCATTCAATGGGGAAACTCAGTCGTTGGTATGGGATTTTGGAAATGCGTCCATGAATCCTCGAAATGGATTATTTGGTGGAGTAGTGATTGGACCAAAAGGGTCAACCTATCGTGATCCAAAGACCGGCGAAGATATTTCTCTGAAAAATAGTTGGAAGGCTGATGTGATTATTGATCATACAATCCAGGGAAATGAAGGTCGGGCTAATTATCGGGATGTGGTGCTGTACTTCCAGGACGAGGACAACATCATTGGAACGAGCTTTATGCCCTATGTTCAAAATGTGGCTGGTTTGCTTGGAGTAAATTATCGTGCGGAACCCTATCTTTACCGGGAGGAAGCAGGCTGTTCCTTAGGCCGAATGTTCCAACCGTGTGAAGTGGATAATCCCAAAGATCCCGCAACTCCATTAATTGAAGCCCATGCGGGGGACAAGGTCAGAATTCATGTCTTTGGTGCCAGTAGTGAACAAAATGGGATGTTCACAGTTGAAAAGCACGAATGGCCAATCGAACCCTTCCTTCCAGGTGCCGATATGATTAGCACTGTGGAGTTCTCTGGTTCGGAAGGAATAGATGTGTTTTTACCATCGGCAGGTGGGAAATGGGCGATGCCTGCGGATTACGTTTGGAGCAATGGTCGGTTACCCTACTCCCAATCGGGGCAATGGGGATATCTCCGGGTATTGCCGAACACGGATCAGCGCATTTTGCCCCTATCCGGTTCAGTGTCTTCGAATAAACAAGCTGGTCTTGAGAATGATTTGGGTGATGCCCGAATCATTCCGACTGTGGCGAAATAAGCTTAGAATCAGGTCAGAGAACAAAGCGGGGGAGTCGGAAGGCTTCCCCGCTTTTTTTTTACGGGGCATAACATGGTATCGTGTACTATGAGGTGTTGTGGTTTTCGGATCTCTAATGAACTCTGGATTGAGCAGTTAGTGTAACAATAGGAAGGAGGGTGGACAATGTTTGGTAGGGTGTTGTTCGTTGCATGGTGTGGGCTATTCATTGCTACGCCCGCATGGTCCTACACGGAAATTTCTGTGGAAAATGGAGGGACCCTGAAGGGAAGGGTAACCTTGTTGGGCGAGAAACCTCGCCCCATGGCCATGAATTTGGTCACGATTCCTGATGCGGTTTATTGCGGGAGAATTTCAACTGGAACGGGCTGGCGAATTGTCGAAGACTTTATTTTGGGACCAGGGGGCACCCTAAAGGATGCAGTCGTGATGTTGAGGAATGTGGGAAAAGGCAAGCCGTTCGATCTTCCTAAGGTTGAAATTGAAGCAATCGATTGTGACTTTTCGCCTTTTGTGAATGTGATTAAAGATCGGGATGAATTAACGGTGATTAATATGGATCCGATCGAACATGATATTCAAGGATATGAAACCGCTCGGGAACGAGGTGCGAGAATCCTGTTTAATCGACCCTTACCGATGAATCCCTTCCATAAGGTTGTTCAACTTTTCGGTGAAAATGCTCACACCCATATGCCAGGGAAGCCGATGGTTGAAGAAATTCATCTACGAAAAAACCGGAATATTTTTGTGATGCAATGTGGCTTTCATCCCTATATGTTTTCATGGGGTGTTGTTCTCGATAATCCGTATTATTCTATTACGAAGGAAGATGGAGCCTTTGAAATTTCCGATATTCCTCCAGGGGAGTATGATCTTGTGACATGGCATCCTGGAATGAAAGCGTATCTCGAGCAACGTATTCAAGTTGAGGCCGGGGAAACGGTAAATGTGGATATGCAATATGAATCGCCAACGGGGCGGCGCAGTGTTCATGAGATGCACGATAACCCTCGTTTCGGGGAAGAATTACTTGACGAAGGTGAAAAAATCATTCCGTCTCTTCGGCGGCAGGTTCCGTAATTTCTATGAATGTTTTGTCTTTGATAATCGTTACTGGGTGGCTTTTCATGGGTACAGGCTCCTTTGCCTTCGCCTATGAAGTGATAAATGTTGAAGATGGGGGAACCATTAAGGGGACCGTGACGCTCAAAGGGACCGCTCCTCCACCAAAGGCCTATAACCTCATTACTTTTCCTGATCCCGAATACTGCGGCCGGATTTCTGATGGTAATGGGTGGCGTTTATTGAAAGACTTTGTGGTGAATAACCGAAATCAAGTGCAAGGTGTGGTGATGGTCCTCGAGGGGGTTACTGCGGGGAAACCCTTTACACTTTCCATTCCAAAGGTTGAAGCGAGGGACTGCCAATTTCTTCCGTTTACCACTGTCGTTCGCAGCGAACACGGCATCGAAGTCGTGAATATGGATCCCGTGATGCACGATATTCAAGCCTATGAAACTTCACTAACCCAGGGGACGCGCGTATTGTTTAATGCTCCGCTTTCCTTCAATCGCAAGCATCATCGAGAGAATATTCATGCGACGCATGAGCATGTTCCGGGTAAGTCGATGGTTCATCAATTCCAACTGAGCAAAGGCCGGACCACCTTTGTGATGCAATGCGGGTTCCATGCGTATATGGAAAGTTGGGCCATTGCCGTTGATAATCCCTATTTTACGTTTACGAGTGAAACGGGAAGCTATGAGATTACCGGTATTCCTCCGGGAACCTATCGTCTGCGAGCTTGGCATCCCAGTGTGAAGCAAGAAGAAATTCAAACCGTGACGGTCAAATCTTCACAGACCACTCACGTGGATATCTCCCTGGATTCTCCCGCTAGTCGATGGACAGCTCATACCCGTCAAGCCCCACCTCGCTTTACACCAGCTGCATTGGGACGCCCTATCAACATTGAGCCTTTGGTCGAACATCAACGGCCATGAGATGGCCTGTTACCGTTTCTATTCCAACATCCAATGCGAGGCACGTGATTGGGCCGTTTTTGATTATTTGCCTTGCTTTTGTGGCATATTTGCTCCCAAGCACAAATGGCTGGACTCAGCCGGTGAAGTTGGGCAACAGCTCCGCAGAGTTTTCGGCCAGACTGATATGGAAACATGATGGGCGAAAGGCCAAAGCTCAGGTATTTGTCAAACATGATCGTTATCGAATCGAGCATATGGGGGGTGTCAAAACGGAATTGGGAGTTGCCGGCGTTACGATTGTGCGATTAGATGAGCAGAAAGTGTGGTATGTCTTATCTCAACGTCGAATGGTCGTGAGCGTTCCGTTAACATCTGATTATTTGCTACCATTCGCTGTCACCTTGGAAGGTGAAACCAGCCGGACTTTGATCGGTGACTCCATGGTGAATAATCAGAAAGCCCTGCTCTATGATGTGGAAGTACAGGATCGATCTGGAACAACGGAGAAATTTTTTGAATGGGTGGATCCGGATCGACACGTATTATTGAAACTCGTCAGCCAAGACCGTGATTGGTTCGTTCAATATGAGCATGTGGTCGTATCCTCTCAGCCAGAGTATTATTTTGAACCGCCTTTGGGATATAGGGTTATAGAAGCCCAGGAAGCTCCAAGTCCGAAAAGTTAAAGGGGGTCGTTGAGCGTACGCATGATTATTGGATGTCTTCAGGAACTGAAATGTGTGGGTATCTTTGTGTTGGCGATAGGTGGGTTCTTTCCTGTTCACAGCTGGGCGAACGTTTCTCAAAGTACGGGCATTGAACAAGCTCACGCCGCTTTTGAAAAAGGGGACTTCAAGAAAGTCGTAGAAATAGTGGAGCCCCTTCTTAAAAAATCCAGCCCTTCGCTTCAAATGTATCGGCTTCATATTCTGGCTTTGGCTAGAATGGGCAATGCCCCAGGGGCCATGGATTCCTATGAAAAGTGGATCCAGTTCTCCAAACGTGAAGATGAAGACCTTTTACGACAACTTGCTCTTTCGGTCATTTTGTCAAAACAAGCCGATATGCGAGAACAAATGCGAGGGGCCGTTTACACCGCCTTCAAAGAAATTGACTCCGATGAGATGATTAAATATTTAGAAGATGGCTTAACGGATGGGTCTGGAATGATCCGGGCACTCGTTGTCGAAGCTTTGGGTCTACGCAAGGCCGGGCAGCGTTCCAAGCGATTGCGGGAGGCGTTAAAAGATTCGGCAGGGCTCGTTCGGGCGAAGGCAATCAAAGCTATTGGGAAGGCAGGGGACAAGAATGAAATTCCATTGATTGAAAAATTTCTTCAAGACGAACAGGCCTTAGTACAAATAGCTGCGGCGACTGTTCTTTATGAATTGGGGCAGAAGCAACGGTGGGCACGGTTGGAAGAGGGGGCACGTAGCGAGGAAGGCTATGAGCGAGGAGGAGCGATACGGGCTTTTGGAGAATTGAAGGATCGTCGAGCCCTTCCCCTTTTGGAAAAAACGGTGCGGGATACGCAGCCTTCAATACGGGCCGCCGCTATTGGGTCCTTGGGGAAAATACACGATTCCGAAAGCTTGCCGATTCTTAACGCGGCTCTCTTCGATCCTGTCCCCGGGGTCAGAAATAATGCCGCCTTTAGTATGGGGTACTATGAATCCCACCAGGTCCTCGCACCTTTGTCAAAGGCCTTGCTGGATAAGGATGCTGGTGTTCAAGCCGCGGCCAGTGCGTCTTTATTACGTGTGGACGCATCGTTTTCAGTAGTTGAGGGGACGCTTCATACGTTACTCCAAGATCAAAATCCAGCTCTTCGATCCATTGCGGTGAAAGCGTTGAGCAATGGGAATGGTGGGAAAGTCGTCGCTACGCTGAAACTCATGTTAAATGATCCTATTCCGGGTCCACGAATTGTTGCCGTCCGAGCCTTGGGCCGGTTAGGTGGTCACGAATTGTTGCCCATATTGACTCGCATGCTTCGAGATTCGGACGATGCGGTTCGAATCACTGCCGCTGCGGGGATTGTCAAGATTCTCGATGCTAAAATCGCCATTTAACTTCGCGGCCGCTCCCTCTGTGATGACGTAGACGATCGCTTCCGTGTCATGGCTTCCCGATTTTCTGATAATTTCTCCCCTTCTCGTTCAACACCTCTCACCGTTGTGCCCAAAGTCGTGTTCATTCTTGGCTTGACCATTTCCGTCGTCATTTTTGGCGTACACACGGCCTTATCCCATCAAGGAGAGCCTGATCATCAGTTGGGTCTGCAGTGGCATGATTGGGGACAAGAGGCTTTTGCTCGGGCGCAGGCTGAGGATAAACTTATCCTTCTCGATTTAACTGCGGTGTGGTGTCATGCCTGTCATGTGATGGATCAAACGACCTACGCCGATCCCACAGTCATGGCCTTGCTTCAAGCCAACTTTATTGCCATTCGAGTCGATACTGATCAACGGCCTGATCTCGAATCACGCTATCGAACTGGTGGATGGCCAACGACTAGCCTGTTGTTACCAACAGGAGAAATTCTCTTTCAAGCCAATTCCCTGGAGCCAGAACTGATGGCCGAACTTCTCCAAGAGGCCAGGTTGTTGTATGAGTCGGAAAAAGAAGATTTGCGCCAACAGGCTGCTACATTGTGGGACCGAGTGAAGAAAAGAGTGCCAAAAGAGGAGCCTCCAACTGGAGCCATTCGGCTGTCCATGGCAAGTCATAGCGTGGAGATGATCAAAAAAGAGTTTGATCCTGTGAATGGAGGATTTCGAGATCACCCGAAATTTTTTGAGCCGGAAGCCATTCAGATGGCTTTGACATATGGATTCTTTGAAAGTGATGTGGAATTGATCAACATGGGTCTGACCACGTTAGAAAAACAAGTTGCCCTACTTGATCCCGTTTGGGGTGGGTTTTACCGCTACGCAGAACAGGCCGACTGGAGTCACCCACATTTTGAAAAAATGCTGACGATTCAAGCCCAGAATCTTCACAATTATGTCAGCGCTTACCAATTGACGGGGAATAGAGAATTTAAACATATCGCATGGCGCATCATTGATTATGTGGAAAGATTTTTAACCGATCCTTCGACCGGGCAATTCTTTGAAAGCCAGGATGCGGATGTTCGAGACGCGGAAGGCGTGACGGTCGTTTCAGGATCTGATTATTTTTCTTGGGACATGATCCATCGTAAGGCAAACGGCATACCTGTCGTGGATCGCAAGATATATACGGGCAGCAATGCCGACATGGCATGGGCCTTTCTGCACGCCGCCCAGGCACTGGGAAAGACGGAGTTGAAGGAGCGCGCGCTCAAGGTTCTTCAACGGATTGTGGAAGAGCGGTTTGATGAGACAAAGGGATTGGCTCATGGAACCAGGGATGACTCTCTCCAGCTCTATGGGCTGTTATCGGATCATATTCGATTGGGTTTGGCTTTAGTAGAGGCCTTTCGAGTCACGGAAGATCTCACGTATTTGCAACAAGCCGAAGCCCTTGCCCGGGTGAATGAAAGGTTATTGGAGGATACCCAGGTCGGTGGATTTTTTGATCTTCCGCCTTCTTCTAAGAATTTGGGTTTATTAAATTTTCCTACTAAACCGGCCAGGGAGAATATTCAGGCGGTGAGATGGTATGGGTATTTATTTCATCTCACGGGCAAGGATGAATATCGATCAACGGCGAAGCGCACGTTACAGTGGATTGTGGGGACTCCCCAGCCGCTTCCTATTGCCTTAATTGGACTGGCGGTTGATGAGTGGTTTCGAGCACCGGTGCATATTGCCGTGGTGGGTATGCCGGGTGATGGCGTGACACAGGATTTGTGGAAAGCAGGGCAGCAATTATATTGTCCTCGCAAGATGATGAAAATGTTTCATCCACAACGAGATTCCTTGAAATGGGGCAAGATTGCTTTTCCATATGAGGGAAGGCCCGCCGCATTTATCTGTACCGACCAGCTATGTCTGGCGCCGTTATATGAGGCAGAGGGGATGGCTGAACGTCTTGGGGATCTCTTCAGCATCTTAAAATAGCCGGTTCCCTTATAATTCTTGTCTAGTCTCGTCACGCATCCAGAGATATCAATAAATGAGGAAATTGAGGTTTTTTCAAAACTGAAGCCGCATTCGAACTAAAAGACCTAATCCATGGCTCAAATGGCCTACCAAGCGCATGGTTTCTTGACAGGTTTTTTTTATTCCTGATATATACGGAAGTGGGGACTGTACCTCAATCATTCCAGGGTTGCCTGTCTAAATCTGGCTATGATCAAAGAAGGCAACTTGCATCACCCAATTCATATTTGTTCATCTACCCTTGTCAACGGAAAGATTTTTTAACTTTAGGAGGAAGAATCATGAGGAAACGTCAGTCTTTAACTCTGTCTTTATTGATGGGTGGTTTGCTTATTGCTGCCCCGCTCGTTGCCCAAGCGGGTGGAACGATTAAAGGAAAAGTCACCTTTACGGGGAAAGTGCCTCCACCTAAGGAGTTTGCGTTTTCCAAATTTCCCAATGTGGAATTTTGTAAAAAGAACCCAAACAAAAGCGCCGATGGTGAGACTCGTCTATTGAAAGAAGTGCAGGTAGACGGGAGTAATGGTTTAAAGGATGCCGTGGTGGCCGTAACCAGTATCACGGATAAGGCCTGGATGAAGGAATTCCAAGACAAGCCTGCCCAAAAGGTGATGGCCGAATTGTGTGAATTTCTCCCATTTACGGGAGTGGCGGTAAGCAAGGGCGAATTTTATGTGGAAAATAATGATGCAGATCCGAGCGACCCCAAATCTGCAGAAGGGGTGTTGCATAATCCACATAGCTTCGATCAATTAGGGGCCAGGTCCAGCACGGAATTTAACATTGGGTTGGCCAAAAAAGGTTCTTCCTTGCAAAAGAAGGTCAAATTGAAATACGCCAAAAAGGGATCTGTCCTGCGACTACAATGTGACCAACATGAATTCATGCAAGGGTGGTACTTGCCTGTGACCAATCCCCATTATGGTGTTGCCGGGGTTGATGGGACTTTTGAAATCAAAGATGTTCCGGCCGGGAAACACACGGTGGCCGTTTTCCATCCTAGCGTGGCCCAGGATCCGCGTGGGAAAGGTGCCATGACCATTGACGTTGAAGTTGCTGATGGTGGAACCGCAGAAGCGAATTTCGAGATTAAATAAGAGCCATATTTCATAGAAAATGCTTGGAACTCGAGGGCAACTAGCAAATGCTAGTTGCCCTCGTTTTTTTTGTCGTTCCCTTGGCTGAGTGCCTTGCCTTCGCGCAATTGCCCCCGTTAAGATCGATCACGATTATGAATGGCAATTTTCCAATTGAAGCTTGAGGCTCGGTGTGCCACGTGAGCTGTCCCTCGCCGATATTTTCCAGATAGGGTATTACTGGGAAACTAAAATTCTTCTCACCGCCGTTCATCTTGATGTGTTCTCCACACTCAATGGGGTTTCCCTTACCATCAATCAACTGGCCGAAGCGCGTGCGCTAAATCCCCGGACATTGGAACTGGTGATGAATGCCCTCGTGGCTATGCGTGTAGTGACTAAAACGGAGAAAATGTACGCCAACACAGCTGTGGCGGAACGATATCTGGTACAATCCGGCCCCGAGTATGTGGGACATTTGCTGACCTTACATAATGCTGAATGGAATCATTGGGGCCAGCTAGAACAGGCGGTCAAAACGGGAGAGTCTCCCGTGAAACAGCATGTGTTTGAGACCAATCCGGAGTTAGGGGCGCAGGTCCTGACGGTGTTGGATCGAATCGGACGTGGGAGTGGTCCTGCCTTGGCACAACGGTTGAGCCTCAGTGGAGCGAATCGGATGTTGGATATTGGTGGAGGCGCGGGTACCAATGCGATCGCGTTTTGTCGAGAATATCCAGACCTGACGGCGACCGTCTTTGACCTTCCAGCAACCTTGAAGGTCACGAAACAATGCATAGATGAGGCAGGGTTAACCTCTCGTATTCAGTTGCAGGCAGGTAATTTTCATGAAGATGCGTTCGAGGGTTCCTATGATGTCGCCCTCATGTCCGATATTTTGCATTATCAAGATGGGCAGACGAATGCAGCGCTCGTCGAGAAAGTGTACGGGTGTTTAAAAGACCAGGGACGATTGATTATTAAAGACCGGTTTTTGGATCCTTCTCGAACCAGCCCGGCATGGACCACAGCGTTTGCTGTTCATATTTTGGTGAATACCGAAAAAGGCCAATGCTATACCATTGAAGAGAGCCGACAGTGGATGGAACAAGCAGGATTTCAACATATTGAAGAATTAGAGCTCTGTGCCATGATCCAAGGCACCAAATGATGAAGGGATGCGCACAAATATTATGTATGAATTAGCAGAGTGGCTTCGGGATCCTGGGTTTGTGGGGACACATGCGACCATGGGAGCGGATATCAGCCAACTGATGGCCACCGTGTTTACCGCATTGTTTATCGTGGGATGGATTCAGGCCAGAAAACATAAAGCAGATCATCATCACTGGTTGATGTTTGGCGGCATGGTGGCGATGTTGGCATTTTTTGTCAGCTATTATCTTTTCCGGAATCTCGGCGTCTTGGCGTTTGAAGGGAAGGAAGGATTCGGGGGATCACAGGCTCTGTATGAGAATGTCTTTATCCCTTTGTTAACCGTCCACATTTTCTTAGTGGTCATCGGTTTGATCATGGCCATTTATATGCTGGTACTGGGGTTTCGGTCTCAGGCATTCGTCGAAGGTCGGCGTGTCTTGAAAGATGCCCTCTTACAGACCTCTGGGTTTCGGATTGTGACGATCCTGGGGGGCATTACCGCGTTGGTGGGGTTATTCTTCTTCTCCCGTGTCATGACGTCTGGTTTTTCCCTGGGGAAGTTGAGTGTTTATTTAGGGTTGGCCCTTATTATTGCGATGGTGTTTGGGATTGAAATTGCGATTCAACGCATATGGCCCAACGGGGGGCGCCGTCATCGAGTATTGGGGAAATTCACCATGATGATTTATTGTGTGTTATTTGTGACGGGAACTGCGACCTACACGATGTTATATATTCTGTATCCTGGAAAGATCGGATAAACCTTCTGTGCAGTGTGAATGTCAAGAGCCTTTCTCTGTAGAGGAAGTTGAGGAGTTAGAGTTTGATGTGGTATTTGCACGATTTCATTGTGTAGCCTGTGAATGGACTGTCGGTGCTGAAGGATCGCTGAAAGAAATGGATTTTCTCATTCCTGCAAAGACTTGGAGCGATGAGGCGCGTTATCATCTTTCACGAATGCCACCCTATTTAGCCGGTTTGGTGCGTGATGAAGTTGAGGCCTTCGCTCAAGAGCAGCACTTTACGGTCCTGACCTATGCTCGGCTGGTGTCCGCACGAAATAAGGGCATGGTGGAATGGAGCTCTGATGCGGAACGTCGATTGGCCAATGTACCTTCTGGTATCCGCACGATGGCGAAAACTGAATTGGAACGCACAGCCCTCGATCGTGGTATGCCGGAAGTGACGGTTGCCCTGATGGAAGAAGTGAAAACGCGATATTTCGGTATGGCCACCCGGCTGTCATAAATGATGAACGTCCATAGCTCTCGCTGCATGTCTGTCGGGATGATCCCACTCAGTACCTAGAACAATGTTGCATCGGCTCTCATTACGTGTTCTTCCCCAATTAAATCTTCTCGTCACAGACTTGCCGGTCAGAAAACGCAAGCGCTGGGTCATGTTGGCTCCTGGGCTTGTCGCTTTTGGGATCTATCGTCTACTCAAAGATGTACTGCCGTTATCTGAACCGCTTGCGCTGTTAGGGCTGAGTGGATGCGTGTCAGCCCTTGCTGCGACCTGGGCCTATCGACAAGGGCGTGGGCTTTCTCTTCAAGAATCGTTTCAGCAGGATGGGTTGCGGAAGTGGATCTGGATTGTGGGTTGGATCGGGGTCGTGTATGGCATGCAGCTTTCGCTCTTAGTCTTAGCCATTCTTCAAGTGTTTGTGAACTACGATTTTCTTCTTCATCCTGAAGGTCCGGCCATGATGGCGATGATCATACCCTGTACTTCCGTGACTCGAGATGCCTTTGAGATTGGCCTGGTGCAACGTTTGGCTAAAGAAGGAATTGTTGTGCCAACTTTTCCGGATGGGGCCGCGTTGCGGAAATGGATTCCCAACCATTGGGGTATGGTGATGAAATGGGGAAGCCTTGTGGTTCTGGGTAGTATCCTCAGTTCTTGGATGGTCTATGGTTTAGGACTTGTTTCTTGGCAACCCATCCTTCAGGCGGTACTCGTTCCTTTGGTTGTGGCATCTTTCAGTTTACTGGCGTTTTTTGCCGGAGAGGTTTCATATGAAAAGGGAGAGGGGCGACTCAAGTCTCATACATGGTTGTCTTGTTTGTGGTTTTGGGTGTGGCCAAGTTGGACGTTTACCCTGACCTATTTTCTCGTGATGATCGGGCTGGCCTCCTATGTATTCCGAATTGAACAGATTACTCAGTGGGGATTTGCAGCGACGGCCGCCACTACCGGTGTAGTAATGACGTTATATTCCCTCTTTCTAGGATGGCGAAAATCCTATGAAGAGCGGTTGGTGACGATTCCAGAAAATATTCAACGATGTCCGTTTGTGATGGGGCTCCTTCAGCAATCTAAAGCCACTGAAACGGGTCCTCCTCTGGTTCCAGAAGGTGACTTGGTAAAATAAATGATGTGGTTACGCCGCTCATTGATCTCTCTATTGGTTCTTTTTTTCTTTTCTGCCGGGCTCACTTGGGCATCAGACTCAGATCCCAAGAGCCTTGTGGAAGAAGGTCAGGATATTTTTTACCAAACTCCCGGGTCAATTGTGGGGCCGGCTGCTGCGGAAAGTCCCCGAAGTTACTCTAGTGTTCCCTTTGTGAATAACCGTTTAGTTGTCTGGTTTGTCACTCAGCAACATACGTACTTTGGTGGGTTTGTCTTAGCTCTCCCGTTATTCAGTCTCCTTTTGGAGTTTTTAGGCGTGACTCGAAAGCAGGGGGAAGGACGGGAACAGTTTGATGGATTAGCTCGCGACATTTTACGCGTGGGCTTACTGTCTCTTTCGATCACGGCGGTATTGGGTGCCGTGATGCTGGGTCTGTTTATTACCCTCTATCCTGGCTTCATGAATTATATGGGTTCGACGTTTAAGTCGCTGATGCCGGTCTACGCAGCGGTGTTTGTTGCAGAAGCCTTTTTGCTTGCACTGTATTACTACACGTGGGAACGTTTGAAGACTCCAATGACCAAGTGGGTTCATATGTCAATCGGCGTGTTGGTGAATGCGACGGGTGTCATTCTGCTCCTGTCTGCCAATGCGTGGGCGTCATTTATGATGGCTCCATCGGGTGTGGATGCTGAAGGGCATTTCCTAGGAAACGTCTGGCATCTATTACATTCGCCACTTTGGAATCCCCTCAATGCGCATCGATTTTTGGCGGATATTATGTCTGGAGGAGCTGTCCTCGTCGCCTATGCGGGGTATCGTTTTTTCATGTCCAAGACCGTCGAAGAGCGTGCCTATTATGACTGGGTGGGATACGTCTTTATTGTCGTGACGGTGTGTGCCCTCTTGCCTATGCCGATTGCGGGCTATTGGCTAATGCGCGCGGTCTTTGAATTTCGGCAGGAAATGGGGGTAACAATGATGGGAGGGATGTTGTCGTGGTTATTTGTCCTTCAGGCCATCACGGTGGGTGTCTTATTTCTGGGAATTAATTATTATATATGGCAATCTTTAGCCCGGCTACAGGGAGGAGAACGCTTTCATCCCTATTTTAAGGCCATTATTTTTGCCTTGATGCTGTGTTTTCTCGTGTGGTTTACCCCCCATACGCTGGCCACGAGTGCAAGCGAAATGAAGGCCATGGGTGCTGCCCAGCACCCGGTTATCGGCCCATTCGGGGTGATGTCTGCAAAAAACGGGGCAATTAATGTCATGATTTGTTTGACAGCCCTGAGTTTTATCCTGTATCGCCGGGCGAATAGAATTGTGACAGTCTCCTGGGCTTTATGGGGAAATATTTTTCTTGGTCTGTTGTTTGCTTTGGGTATTGGAAATATTGTGTGGTTGGCTATTTATGGGTTTTATATTCCGGCGAATGTGCGGGTCGGTCTGTCTTCGCCTCAAGGGGTCACGACCGCGACCGTGGTGATTGGGGGACTCCTGCTCAATCGTGTAATGCTTCGGGATTCGAAAGTCATTGGCTCTGTTCAATGGGGAAACATTACTTCACGGGGAATGGTGTCGTTACTAGTTGTAGCTGCCGCGTTTACTTGGGTGATGGGCTTAATGGGATATATCCGGTCAGCGGGTCGATTGGAATGGCATGTCCATGAACTCATGCAGGATCAGTCTCCGTGGGCCTTTACCCCTTCTTTATGGTTTTCGGCGAAAATGGTGACGATAAATATGATTACGTTTTGGTCCGCGGTATTTTTGGTTTTTTGGCTTAGCCGTTGGGATCATCGGGTGAGCGAGGAACGAACGGCTCAGCCAGTTCGGTCTACACCTGTGGTTCAAGTTCTTTCACAAGAGGAATCTGCATGACTTTAGATGTATATGGACAGGGCTATTGTCTCCTTGAAGGTGTCATTCGTACCTGGTGGCTATCTCTATGTTGCGTGGTGATGGTTGTGTGTGTGACTGACTCTGGGTTGGTCCGTGCGGAAAACTCTGCTAGCCAAGCATCTTCAGTAGACTCCATGCTCATCGAAGATTTTCGCAATCCGGATGAGCGAGGGTTTCCTCAAGGTTGGGGAGCACAACGGAGTG
Organism: Nitrospirales bacterium; assembly: GCA_040904705.1. GTDB lineage: Bacteria > Nitrospirota > Nitrospiria > Nitrospirales > UBA8639 > Nitrospira_E. The sequence continues at coordinate 31,138 of JBBDSY010000007.1, forward strand.
TGGTAACGGCTCATGAAACGTACAGGATTCAGAAAGACGACGATGTGTCATTTCTGAGAGCCAAAAAGGCCAGTCAACGGGTTTTTACGAAGCAGATGACATGGGATCCTAAGACTCATCCCGTCTTGGTGTGGCGTTGGCGGTTACAGGCTGTTCCAGAAGGAGAAGAATTTATTGCGGCCATCTACCCGTCGTTAGATACGGATTTGATGTTTATCCCAGTCAATACCAAATACGTGTGGAGTGGAAAATTGCCAGTAGGGTTGATCAAAGAAGGTGGAATGTTTAGTTCGACGGAAATTGTGATCCGAAGCGGAGCCGAGCCGCTCGGCGAATGGGTGGAAGAGCGAGTCAATGTCTACGAAGACTTTATAAAGATCCATAATCATGAGCCTGCCCCTTTAGCTTGGGGAATCTCGTTGCTAGGCGGTCCAGCCGTAGAAATTGATTTTGGTACGATCCGAGTTGAGGCGCAATAACGTGGAAATGTCCTCCTCGAAAATATTTGACGTGGCATTTGGAGGCTTGGTGTTAGGGACAGTTGGAGTTTTGACCGGTCTGTCCATGGGGATCGGATTTCTCCCGGTCGCTCTGTTGATCGGAATGGGTTTGGGTGCAGGCGTAGGATTTTTTGGAGGACGGCGATTTTTCGTGAGTATCTTTATGGGCACGATTTCTGGAGCATTGTTGGCTTGGGGATTAGGGGGAATTGATGCGATGACCGTCGGAGCTTCTTCCGGTGCCGCAATGGGGGGATTTTTGGGTGTGTGGATTTCCATGTTGCTTGATCTCTTCCAGCAACGGAAGGAATCTGTGGTGACTCCGCCAGTCGAGCAACCGAGTCATCCTTCATCATGATGGCCTGACATGTTTGATCAGTCATCGGAGTTGAATAAGGGGATAACGTAATAGATGGAAAGTCGCGGTTTCCTTATAGGGTCGATTATTTTTGTTTTTGCCTCATTTATTGGGATGATAGTGCTGTTCGTGTATGAGACCGCTAAGAATAAGCGTGAATTGGATGCGTTTTCGGCAGGTCGCCCGGCTAAGGTGCGAGTCCTTCAGCCCATGCCCACCCAGGATTTCTCGATGTATAAAACCCTGGTTGGGGATGATAATCGAGAGATGGTGGAAATCCCTGAAGGTCCATTTACCATGGGTGTGAGCGATGGGGATCCTGATGAGGGGCCAGCACATCCTGTGTATCTGCAAACCTTCTATATGGACCTAAGGGAAGTGACCCAAGGGGATTATGAGCGATTTGTGAAAATGACTAAACGAGAAAAGCCGAAAGTGCCAGTGTTTGAGGATGCGATCGAAAAGCTCATCAATCCGGATTTTCCGGTTGTTGGATTAACCTGGAATGATGCATTCGGCTATTGTCGTTGGGCAGGCAAGCGGCTACCAACAGAAGCGGAATGGGAGAAGGCGGCACGGGGCGAAGGGAAGCGTCGGTATCCCTGGGGGAATAAATTTGAATATACCTTTGCCAATGTGGATGGCGAAGATGATGGGTTTCAATACTTGGCCCCGGTCGGGTCGTTTGAAGTGGGGCGGAGTCCTTTCGGGCTGTATGATGCCACGGGTAATGTCGCCGAATGGGTGATGGATGATTATACGGCCGACTATTACCAGAACGCCCCGTACCGTGATCCCCCAGGCCCGAAAACGGATGATGTCTTTAAGGTGATTCGTGGCGGGTCCTGGCGTGAATCTCGATTAGGTGCACGCGTGACCAAACGCTTTTCGGCTAAGATGTGGAGAGCCGATGCGACCGTAGGCTTTCGTTGTGCAAAAGATCCTCCAACAAATCATGTGCCTTCGACCTAGGCGGAGGTTTCAGCTTTTCCATTGCGGTTATAGCGTCTATGGCATTGGTAAAGGTTGTGGATCTCGGTAAAGGCATCAATGGATACTCGCTTTAAAGTCATCTTTCTCCTTGCCGTGTTAGTCATGTGCAGTTTGCCGATTATGGGAATTTTGAAAGGTCCGCCTGTGCCAGTTCAAGAGGACGATCCGCCCTATTCTCTCGACAAAAAACCATCCGTCTCGACTCAAACATTCCCCAAGCTTTCAGAAGATACGATGGTCGAAATTCCTGCTGGGGAATTTATCCTCGGCAGCAATCAGGGGGGCTACAATGAAAAGCCTCAGCATGTCGCCATGTTGGATACCTATTGGATTGATCAGTATGAAGTCACGTATCAGCAGTATATGGCGTTCGTCGAAGCGACGGGGCATCGACAGCCTGGACCTCCATCCCGTTATGCCAGGAAACTGGAAGCCCTACGTGGCCCCAATCAACCCGTGACCTATGTTTCTTGGAGTGATGCCATGGACTATTGTGAGTGGAAAGGGAAGCGACTCCCCACTGAGCGAGAATGGGAGAAAGCCGTTAGAGGATCGGATGGTCGAACGTGGCCATGGGGTGAAGGCCGGGAAGGTTTTCCTGCCAACTTTGCTGGAGAGGCCGATGGGTATGAAGTTACGGCACCTGTGGGCACCTTTTCGCAAGATAAAAGTATGTATGGTGTGTATGATGGCGCGGGCAATGTGATGGAGTGGGTGGAAGATTGGTATGTGGAGGATAGCTATAGCAGACACGTGAAGCCTGAGGCTGTCCGCCTTCAACCAGTTTCAACGTATAAAACTATGCGTGGCGGAGGGTATACGAGTCAAGGGGTGGACTTACGTATAACCAATCGCAGTTTTATTGTTCCAGACTTCCGTGATGAAACTATCGGCTTCCGGTGCGCCCGGTCAAAATAGGACAAGCAAATGGCAAGTTTGTCTCCTGGATTCGAGACGCGTTATCCAAGAAAATCGAAATAGTAGAGGATGAGAAACACGGCGAGTAGAATATTGACAACCATTCCGGCCAAAACTATAATGTCGAACACTTTTGCATTGGTACGCATAGGGTTTTTCCTTTTTTTTGAAAGCAATAATTCTTTGAAATAACATGATATTTAAGAATCTGTCAATAAAATAGTTTAGGTGTATATATCTAGCTAAAAACGTGTATTAACCAAGGGGTGATGAAAAATGGCTGAAGCAGGACCAGTAAGAGAGGCAACGCGGATGGAAACAAAAATTGGGAAGGCGATTTTTTACGTCACTTCCGCAGTGAGTCTGTGGTTTTTTTATTGGTTTGCCGGCATTCAATGCCCCTGCTAGGTTTTATATCTTTACAGCAAAAAGAATTAGCAATTAAATATTCTATAAGCGAAGGAGGAGCCTAATGACTGCTGTATATGTCGCAATCTCTCTAGTGATTTGTTTTATATACTTTCAATTTTTGGATTGGGTCCTTATGGATGCCCAAGGCTTAGATTATTTTTATATGTTTCGGTAAAGCTATAGGGCTTGCGTTTTAAAGTTTAACGCCGGTGTAAAATTGAAGAGCTGTCAAAGTAAATAGATTGGTTATACAAACAACACGTTTTCAAAGGAGGTAGGTCCATGGGTCGCCTTTTCACTCCAATGGCCCGAGGTAAAAAGAAGATTTTTGCCGTCACCGCATTAATTGTGGCCGGGGTGTTTTTAACGCTCCCCATACTTTTGTCGGTCACGGCGTTAGCCAGTGGTGGAGGCGGCTCTGCTGGTGGCCCTCCGCCGGAAGTTTTGGCTGCACAGGAAGCTGCTGCAGCTGAAGGTGGAGGGGAAGAGGGTGAGGAAGTCAAGGTAGAGATGGGTCGTGATGTCTATTACAAAACAGAAGGCCCGGCCATTGGCATGCCTGCCCCTGTTACTGAGGATAATGAAACTTTTTATCCCCGGTATAATTTTGAAAGCCGGGTACTCCTCTGGGTAGCCAATCAACAGCATTTGTATTACGGTAGTTTTGTGTTGGCCGTGCCTATCTTCTGTATGTGTATCGAATTTGCCGGGATGGTGAGCAAGGATAAGGCGATGGCCAAAAAGTATGACCAGTTGGCCTATGATTTTATCAAAATTAGTTTGACGGCCTATTCCTTGACCGCCATCTTGGGCGGAATCCTGATCTTTACATTTTTGACTCTCTATCCGGCATTTTTTGGTTATTTGTCAGGCATATTCCGCCCTGTCATGCATATCTATGCCCTCACCTTCGTAGCGGAAAGTGGAGTTCTCTACATATACTATTATGGTTGGGACAAAATGAGAGAAGGCGTGTTGAAGTGGGTTCACTTGAGCATGTCAGTCGTCCTAAACGTCATCGGAACGGTCCTGATGATGTTGGCCAATTCCTGGATTGCGTTCATGATGTCTCCAGCTGGCGTGGATGAACAGGGTCGTTATTTGGGGAACATTTGGCACGTGGTTCATACTGCGCTATGGAATCCCTTGAATGTCCATAGAATTTTAGGAAATATGGCCTTTGGTGGTGGCGTAGTGGCAGCCTATGCAGCCTATCGTTTTCTCTCTTCAAACACAGATGAAGAACGGGCCCATTATGATTGGATGGGGTACATCGCCATGAGTTTGGGGGTGGCCTTCCTTATTCCTCTGCCATTTGCCGGCTATTGGCTGATGCGGGAGGTGTATGCCTATAGGCAGCAAATGGGTATCACGCTCATGGGTGGGTTGTTGGCGTGGCTCTTTATTATTCAGGCCACGATGATTGGAATTTTGTTCCTTACGACCAATTACTACTTGTGGCAAGCGCTAGGACGAATGACCGGAGGGGAAAGATTCCAGAAATATATCAAGTATCTGGTGTTTATCTTAGTCGTTGGACTTCTCGTGTTCATCACCCCACATACGATTGTGATGTCGCCTGCTGAATTGAAGGCCATGGGTGGTCAGCAGCATCCGGTGTTGGGTAATTATGGCGTCATGTCTGCCAAAAATGGTGGAATTAATGCCATTATTATGACAACAATTCTGAGTTTTATTTGGTACCAACGAGGGAATAGGGTACCCACTGTCAGTTGGTCGAAGTTTGGGAATATATTCATGGGGTGTTTTTTCGTGATTGCGCAGCTGAATAATATTTGGCTGGCGTGTTATGGATATTTCATCCCGGCAAACGTTCGAATTGGTTTGTCAGTGCCTCAAGTGGCAGGAACGTTGTCATGCTTATTGCTGATGACTCCATTAAACTTAGCCATGCTAAAAGGTGGAAGAGAATTGGGGCCTATTCGTTGGGGTCAAATTCCTCCGCGTTCTCAGTATGCAATTATCATGCTGGCTACGGCTTTCACCTGGATGATGGGATTGATGGGTTATATCCGTTCCTCGGTGAGATTGTTCTGGCATGTCAATGAAGTCATGAGAGACAATTCTCCATGGGCCTATACCCACACAATTGGCTTTGCCGCCAATGTCATCTCCTTTAATGTGTTGTTTTTCTGGATCAGTATTATGTTTGTCTTTTGGTTGGGAACATTGGGTGCCAAAAAAGTACCGGTAAAGGGACCTGTTTCTCAGCCTGTTCCTGGTGGAGCATCTCCACAGCCTGCAACTGGTCATTAAGGAAAAAGGGTTTCAATACTAATTATACGGCCCGGACGAGTGGCCAAAAGTTGGAGGAGTGAACTGTGGTTGAATTACTAGGAAGAGCATGGGATATGGGATGGCCAGTTATGCTTATGCTTGTTGGTCTCCTAATCTACTTTCAAGCGACCATAAAGGATCCAGCGCAAAAAAAACGGGCAACATTCCAGACATTGATTGGAATATTATGCATGTTTTTAGTGTTTATTGCCGTTTCAAATTACATGTATAATTTTGAAACTGACCCAGGAATGCTCCCGGTATCATTAGTCATGATTACAGCCATGGCCTTTATTATGGGGCTATATTTCATAAACATTAGTGCTCTGATGAAAATCGGAGGATTTATGTTTTTTGTGGCTGCGGCTCTTTCAGGTTATGGAAATTGGCTGCCCCAAGTTGAAGGTGGTTTTCCCCCTCCGGTGGTGAAATTGGATTTCCAGAGTATGTCCGCCCAGCAGTTAGCTGATGAAGGGGAGAAGATTATTTTTGGGGGTATTGGTCAAAGTAGAACCCAGGGAGCTATTGGAAAAGGGCAATGTCCTTTATGCCATGGTTTTCAGCAGGGGTTCCTCAGTGAAAGAGCTCCAAACCTCTTTGGAATTCCGGATCGCGCTGCTGAGCGCTTAAAGGAGCCAACTTATCATATGAATGATGCGGCTGCCCGCAATACGGAACAAAAGGAAGCGTTTGAAGGATCGGGAACAGCCACAAATGCACAAGAATATATTGCGGAATCACACGCATGTCCTAGCTGCTTCGTCGTAACGGGTTTTGGTGTGAAGGGTTCGAATGACACGGTAAGCCCAATGCCTAAAATTCATAAGCCACCAATTTCTCTTCAACTAGGAGAATTGGCAGCAGTGGACATGTGGATGTATGACCGAGAGGGTAAGGAATCTCCAGGATATGATGCCATCGTGGCTTCTTACGAAAAATTTATCCCTGAAGAAGATCGACCAAAGGCAAGTGAAGAGGGGGAAGGCGGAGGCGCCGGAGGAAATCTTTTGGCTGATGGTAGTGAACCAACTGACAAGCTATTTATGAATGCGGGATGTCCGGCTTGTCATACGATCCCAGGCATTGAAGGAGCTGTGGGTAAAGTCGGTCCTGAGCTGTGGGAAGGGACCAATGCTCCTAAGCGGGTTAAAGAAGCTGGATATGCGGGGAAAGCTAAAACAACAAAAGAATACATTACGGAATCAATTCTAGATCCGAGTGCTTATGTTGTGAAGGATTTCCCTGATAACCAAATGCCTAAGGATTTTGGAGTAAGATTAACCGGCGGAGCTTTAAATAAAATTGTAGATTATTTGGCTCAGTTAAAAGAGGGCCAACCGTTGCCGGCAAAAGAGTAACAAAATTTCACAAGTTCTTAAACTGAATATAGGAGTACAGACGCATGACCTGGCTTAAATTGGTAGAAGGCTACATGCCGATGCAGATGATTACGGAGCTGGCCATCTGCATCCTGTTCTTTTCGATCTGTAATTACCTGCTTAAACGAGCAGGCATCGGCGTACCTAAATTCTGGGCGGGAATCCTCGTCTGGTGCTTCATCAATTTATTTTACTTGAAGTATCGGATCTACCCTCCCATTCCTTTTAGCGTTCGTGCAATTTATGGCACCGTTTCGGCCTGCGGTATTTTTATGTGGGTCTCGGGATCACAAGAAGAGTGGCTAGAGTTTAAACGCCCCATTATTAATGTATTGGATGCCAATACCGGCTTTACGAAGGTAATCCGTACCGCATTATTGGTCCTGCTGCCGATTGGGCTTGGTGGATTCGCGTATAACTCGCTATTGCCAAGTTTTGACGAACCCATTGAACTTCGAACGGTACATCCGGCACCACCGGCCACCACCAAAGTGCATGGTAAGACTTATGTCCTGCAAACGGCGCAACAGCCCTACCGTATTGATCCAAGCGGAAAATACGATCCGGCTTATTCCAATGCCCATATCGTGGATCAATCTATGGGCCGCCTGATGAAAAATGTGAATAGTCCGGAAGATAACCCGTGGGATCCAAACGCCAAGGGGTATATTAAGCATGTGCGGGAGGGCGGAGAAATATTCTTTCAGAATTGCCATTTTTGTCATGGAGATAACCTAAATGGAAGAGGACTTTGGGCCTTTGCCTTTAATCCCATTCCGGCTAACTTCACTGATGCTGGCACTATTGCCCAGTTGCAGGAAACGTTTGTATTTTGGCGCGTGGCCAAAGGTGGAATTGGGCTACCCGGTGAAGGGTTCCCATGGGCATCGGTGATGCCACCATGGGAACAACATCTTACGGTTGATGAAATCTGGAAAGTGATCATGTTTGAATATTGGCACACGGGTTACTACCCCCGTACCTGGGATTAAGGGAAGCGGGCCAATGAATTTAAAACACTCATATACGATCAATTCAGAAAAAAAGAGGAATGCAATGAACAGACAGGGAATGGGTAATCACCAAGGAAAAGGGGCAAAGCTGGGTCTACTCGCACTAGGGGTCCTCATGTTTGGTGTGGGTTTTACTAATCCCGTATTTGCCCAAGAGGCAGAAGGTTTTATCGCACAGAAATTGCCTTCACCGCCACCTGCGGAACAGATTGAAGCGGGAAAACGAGTATACTTTACTAAATGTGTCTGGTGTCATGGGGTAGACGGGTCAGGGGACGGTCCTGGTGCGGATCGCCTATGGCCGAGACCACGAAATTTCAATTCGGGAACCTTTAAAATCCGCCATACGGCTAGTGGACAATTGCCATTGATCGATGTCGACTTGCTCCAAACTGTCACCCATGGACTGCCTGGTTCCGCCATGCCTTCGTGGGAAGGAATTTTGAGTGAAGATCAACGGCGGGATGTGTTGGCCTTTGTCACCACGGAGTTGGTCAAATTTCGATCATGGCAGGATGAAGAATTTGAAGAATTACATGTCTTAGAGCTTGATAAATTAGCGGGACAAGCCGTCCCCATTTCAGCGGAGTCCATCAAGCGTGGCTCGGAACTTGTCGTAGAAAATAAATGCATTGAATGCCATGGCTTGGAAGGTCGTGGCGATGGCAACGCATTCAATCTTAAAGATGACTGGGGATTTCCCATTCAACCGGCAGACTGGCATAAATGCTGGAATTTCCGTGGCAGCCGCCAGGATGCCTATAATGTTAATAATATTTTCCGCACCTTCTCGACCGGAATCAATGGGACCCCGATGCCATCGTTCGCCGATAACATCACGGTAGAAAACCGATGGCATATTGCCAACTATGTCGCTTCCCTCTGTGAACGGGATGTTGACGTGGATATTGCCGGCGGGAAGGTGACCGACGAAATTGCCAAGGCATTATTTGAGGCTAAACCACGGGGCATTGACCCCTTGACCGATAAACCTAAGGTTAACTTTGTGATCCCTTCAAAATTTGTTAAGGGCGAGTTGCCTGTTGACCAATTCGATGAACGTTGGAATGTGGTTGAACGGCGTATTGTGGCCATTGGCGGACAGATCACACATAAACCACGTAATTTCGTCACCCGCATTGATGATGTCTGGGTTCGATCTCTCTACAACGAAACGCATGTATCCCTCATGTTTCAATGGGATGATCGAACCAAGAGTGTGCAAGTAGATGAGGTGGATTGGGATCCGTGGGAAGTTAATCTTGAGGACTATGGCATTGTTGAACAAGCGCCAGGAGGCAGTAAGTTTGCAGATGACACCACTCATCCAGATTCCATAGCCGCCAAACAAAATAGCTATCAAGTATTTAATGATGCTATCGCGTTTCAAATGCCAATTAAATTTCAAGAACTCCCAGCGCCGCGGAAACCCCGGTACTTTTGGGGTGATGAAACATATCCTGTAGACATTGCCAAATGGACGGCTGATGGAAATCTCAGGGCCTACATGGGAAGTGGATGGGATGTGGGCTTTGATGATCGTGATGACTTTACTGAACAGTTGAAGCTCGTGAAGGCAGAGTGGAAAGATGGTCGTTGGACGGTCATTATTTCACGACCACTGAAGGCTGACTACGAAGAAGATACCTATATTGAGCTCGGCAAGTACATTCCGATTAATTTCTTTGTATGGGATGGGCACAACGGCGATGTAGGACGGAAAATGGGTGTCTCAGCTTTTTATTATCTGGTGTTAGAGCCACCAATTCCTGCTGAAGCCAAATGGTATGCTGGGCTTGCTGCTGTAGGTCTCGTCATCGTTGAAGGGTGGATATTGACTCGACGGTCTAATCGTCGCAAAGAGCAAGGTACCAGCTAATATCTGGTTCCCGATTTATCGGGGACGGTGACCACAAGTATGGAGAAGGGGGTGGGTTGTACCACCCCCTTTTTTTATGCCGATACACCCTACATTTCCCGACATCACTGGCGTTATTCTTGGCGGTGGTCAGAGCCTGCGGATGGGTCGTGATAAACGACATCTCCTTTGGGAAGGAGAGCCTTTTCTGGACCGAGTATGTCGATTAATGAATTGCCTCTTTGATGAAGTTCTCGTGGTCACTGCTCAAGAGGATTATGAGTGTTCACACCTATCTGTTCGATTAGTCACTGATAAAATTCCACATAAAGGTTCTTTAGGCGGTCTTTACACAGGGTTAGTAGAGGCTAGAAATTTGTTAACCTTTGTCGTTGCCTGCGACATGCCTTTTTTAAATTCAGAATGCATTGCGCGGATGTGTGAACGTACCGTCAGCGATGTCCTAGTCGTGAAACTTTCCACTGGTCTACAACCCTTACATGCTCGTTATTCCAAGGACTGTGTCACCATTATTGAACAGAAAATTCATGAAGGAGATCTAAAAATTCAAAGTTTAGTCACGCATCCAGATCTCGCCATAGAAGTTCTTGACCAATCAGTATTTCAAGAGATTGACCCCTATGGAAGAACGTTTATGAATATCAACACTCCCGCTGATTTGGAATTTGCTAGACAGATTTCTTTGCACTCCTCTCCCCCTTCATGAGTGATCTTCCATTTTTGAAGTGTATTTCCTTCAGGAGTCTTATGGCATTCGCTTCTGCTTTCGGAAGCTGTTGGTGTCCTCCAAAAAAAAGCATTTTCCGATTATCTGGGTGTTTGGAGGTGGGGCATAGGGGACAAAGAAAATGCTGAAGGATGAATTGTGGCTTGGAATTTTGATGCCATTGCAATCCAGTATTTTCCAATCCGTAAATGAGTCTGAACTCTGGGTCGGTGATGAGTGAGTTACCCAGTGTTCTGAGTCCGGTCATGGATCGTGGTGAATACGTGCTGACGGGCCTTCTGAAGCAGGTCCGCCACGTGATTGTCACTGAGCCGATGCGCGGTCGCCTCCAGTATTTCAAACGTGATCCCGGGTTTCAAGTGATCCTTGGCCTTCGGGAGCGCTTTCAGCTTCTCATCGGGCGTCATCATCGTCTCATAGTGGTACACCTTGCGTTCCTTGCCCTTCGGATCCGTCCGAATCTCCGGAAAGAAGCAGGGCCGGTGGAAATTGAGGTAGGGCGTGAGGTGCTCCTGATTGAAGACATTGATCAGCGACGCCCACCGTTGAGGAATGTGCGCATGGCCAAAGAGTTTTCGGACCACCGCCCCATTCTTACTTTCAACGAGGGCGTTCTCGTTGGTCTGACGGGCACGGGATTTGGTGAAGGCGATCAAGAGCTTGCCGAGGAGGGCGGCCACCCGCCCATTGATGTATTCCGAGCCATTGTCGGAGTGGAAGCCCTGAATGGTGAACGGAAACGCGGCCAGCAGCTGTTCCAGCGCGGGAATCAGATATGCTTCACTGATTTTCTCCACGGTACAGACCACTTGAAATTGCGTGACCTCATCCACCGCATTGATGTGATACACGCCCTTCTGTTTGTCCCAATCGCCTTGATGGACCGTATCGATGCGGAGAAAGCCGGGTTGCCCCGCCGGATGCGGTTTCCGGCGCTCGCCGATGGTGGAGCGAGTGGGCCGGGTCTTCTCCACGGATCGCCGCTGACGCCGATAGCCCTGTGATTGCCGCAAGTTGGACAGATGGCCGATGGAGATGGTTGCCAGCCGCTGATACTCCGCCTCGCCAAAGAGCTGACAGGCCCGCTCACAGAGCTTCTTGATCGCGGGGCCGCTGGGCGTATCGTGGCGGGCATCCATGGCGGCCAGCAAGCGGATATCCTCGTCGGTATACCGACGGGCAAAGCCCTGCACGGTGCGCTGGCGGCGCGTCACCCGTCCCGTCTGGCGATACTGCTGAATCAGGCGCGTGAGCTGCTGTCGAGAATACCCGCTGATCTTCACCAGATAGCGAATGACCAACCCTTTATGGGGCTTGGAGAGGGTCAGATACTCAAACGTGACCAAGCTCGTTTGAATCCACTGATAACAATCATCCTTGGTACTGAGCACAGAAAACGTGACGGGCTGGGTCCCCGCCAGGAAGTCTTCCAGTTGAGGAAGGGTCGTCAGCGCATGGAGAGTCATGATGGTGTTCATCCTCCCATCATGCCCGAAACTCAGCCTGGGTTCAGACTCACTTCATGTTGGAAACACGGCCCCTGTTCAGACTCATTTCATATTGGAAGAGACTAATCCTTGCCTTGTCAAAAATGCTGTGCTACATTCGCCGCGGGATAAAACCCCTTATTTTTTGCGTAGATAGGATTGCTTGACGTGGAAAAATTACTCCAAACCCAGGTGGTTGAGGCCATTGCGGCAACCTTGGAAAAGGTGAATGAGTCTGGTCAATTACCAATGGAGACGATTCCTTCTCCAATGGTGGAACCTCCCAAGCGCGCCGAATGGGGAGATTTTTCATGCAATGTGGCCATGACAATGGCGTCCAGGGTCCGGCAACCTCCATTAAAAGTGGCTGGAGTGCTGGCCACCAGTCTTGGTGAGCAATTCCCCGGGTTATTCAAACGCATAGATGTCGCACCACCAGGATTTTTGAACCTTACCCTGCATCCTTTTCGCTGGATAGAAGTGTTGGGAACTATTCAGGAACAAGGCTCTTCCTATGGGACACGACAAATAGGAAAAGGGAAAAAAGTTCTTCTGGAATTTGTCAGTGCGAATCCGACTGGGCCCTTACATGTGGGGCATGGGCGAGGCGCGGCATTGGGACAGGCGATGGCCTCGCTTTTGACGGCTACAGGATTCACCGTGTCACGCGAATTTTACATTAATGACGCTGGGCGACAGCTTCAGTTATTAGGGAGGTCTGTCTATGCACGTTATCGAGAATATTGGGAAAAGGATTCATCGTTTCCTGAAGATGGATATCATGGAGACTATATAAAAGCATTAGGTGAATCGGTCGCCCATACTCATGGGATGACTTTATTGGACAGACCACAAGACGAGGCTGAGACGGTTTGTGCCCAGTTAGCCAGTCAGATTCTGCTTGATCGTATCAAGGAGGATTTAGTGAGCTTTGGCGTGAATTTCGAGACATGGTTTTCAGAAGCGACCCTTCATGCTAAAGGCCGTGTTCAGATGACGCTGGATGAACTGCGAGAACGAGGTTTGGCCAAGGAGGAGGGGGGAGCGTTGTGGTTTTGTTCGTCGGAATTTGGAGACGAAAAAGATCGAGTTGTCAAAAAACAGAATGGAAGTTATACCTACTTGGCTGCCGATATGGCCTATCATCGAGATAAATTGGCACGGGGCTTCGATACTCTCATTAATATTTGGGGTGCAGATCATCATGGGTATATTCCAAGGATGGAGGCGACGGTGCAGGCCTTTGGCCATGACAAAGAGTCGTTGCGGGTGGTGTTGGTTCAAATGGTGAATTTGCTGCGTGGAACACAGAAGATTGAGATGTCTAAGCGTGCCGGAGAATTTGTGACCCTTCGAGAGGTCGTGGAGGAAGTCGGCGCCGACGCTGCCAAGTTTTTTTTCTTGATGCGGAGGGCCGATACCCATTTGGATTTTGATTTGGAATTGGCCAAGCAGCAGTCTTCAGATAACCCGGTCTATTATGTGCAATATGCCCATGCTCGAATAGCAAGTGTATTTCGCGTTGCCCAGGAACGCCAAGTGATTCTCCCGGTTATTCAAGACGTGGATCCGACGATATTGCTTCATAAAGAAGAATTGGGATTGATCAAGACTCTGGCGCACTATCCCTTTATTCTTGAAGGGAGTGCCGTCGCGTTAGAGCCACATCGTGTCACGTTTTATCTTCAAGAACTTGCGGCCCAATTTCATTCCTATTACAACAAACATCGGGTGCTTCCTCCAGTGGACCATACGGACATGTTTGGCGACGGGGCGCAGGAGGGGTCATTGGAGCCAAAGGGACATGAGTTGAATTCTGGAAAAGAATCTGTTCATGAATCTCTCTCGCCTGCTGTGACGGCTGCACGTTTGGTGTTACTGCGTCAAATACAGACGGTGCTTCGCAATGGTCTCACATTGCTCGGAATTTCTTCTCCGGAGAAAATGTAACGAATTGGTAGAATGACCCAGAATGACTCTTTCTGATCAACAATCTCTCGCCTCATCCGGCACAAATCGTTTCCAGGTTCATCACACTTCCGCATCTGGGCCCCGAGTCGGTCTGCTGTCTACGTCACATGGCGGTATCGACACTCCGGCCTTTATGCCCGTGGGTTCACAAGGGACGGTCAAAGGTTTAGATCCTCACGAAATCCGTGATTGTGGTTTTCAGATGATTTTGGCCAATGCGTATCATTTATTTCTTCGACCTGGGCATGAGCTGATTGAAGAGCAAGGAGGATTGCACCAATTTATGCAATGGTCTGGAGGAATTCTTACCGATAGTGGTGGCTTTCAGATGGTCAGTCTGGCCGATCTTTGCAAAATTACTGAGGAGGGTGTGAGATTTCGTTCTCATATTAACGGAGAATGGCATATGCTCTCTCCAGAGAAAAGCATGAACATTCAAGTAGCACTGGGTTCCGATATTATGATGGTGTTAGATCATTGTCCGACTTTTCCCTGTACCAAACCGCAAGCTCTGGAAGCCATGAACCGCACCACTCGTTGGGCCAAACGGTGCGCCAATGTACCCAAGAAGCCTCATCAATGGATGTTTGGGATTGTTCAGGGAGGGATCTTTCCAGAATTAAGGAAGGAAGCCACTCAGGAGTTGGTCGACTTAAGCATGGATGGGTATGCTCTGGGAGGGTTATCGTTAGGGGAAGAAAAGCCTGCTATGTTCGAGATGATTGAAACCGTAGTGGGTCTCCTACCACATGACCGTCCTCGGTATCTTATGGGAGTGGGGCTTCCGGAAGATCTTGTGGAGGGGGTCGCGCGAGGCTTGGATTTATTTGATTGCGTCATTCCCACCCGCCATGGTCGAACGGGCTGGCTGTTTACGTCTACTGGACGTGTTCTGATCAAGCAAGCACGCTATAAGAAGGACTCCAATCCTATTGATGCCGACTGTGAGTGTCCTGTGTGCCAGCGATTTTCCCGGGCCTATTTACGACATTTATTTATTTCTCGTGAAATGTTAGGGGTTCGACTGAATAGCCTGCACAATATTTGGTATTATGGACGGCTTATGGCCGAAATCCGTTCCGCAGTTACGGAAAACCGGTTCGAAGACTTTCGGCGCGATTTTTATCGGCGTCGGGAATTCGTGTCGAATGAGCGGTTGTCTCAGGACGCTATAAATTGATGGTCTCATGTTAAACCATTTGACAATTTGAGGTAGATATGGATTTTGTTTCCCAAGCATGGGCCCAAGCCGGAGGTGCCGCCCCTGAAACATCCGCCGGGTTGCTGTCTCTTATTCCCTTCGTCTTAATTTTTATTGTTTTTTATTTTTTACTCATTTTGCCGCAACAACGTCGGCAGAAAAAGCAGCGGGAGCTGTTAGAGGGCCTCAAAAAAGGCGATAAGGTCATTACGTCTTCAGGCATTTGGGGGACGGTCACTAATTTGGATAAAGAAACTGCGACTCTTCAAGTGGCCGATAATACGAAAATTCGGTTGCAACGGGATCATATTTCCAGTATTCGTACATCGAGTGAATCATGATGGATCAAGAGGTTAATGCATGAAAAAGCTTCGTGGGAGATTTCTTCTCCTCCTTATCGTCATCGTGGCGTCCTGTATTCTCGCTCTACCTTCTTTGCCGGGTTTGTATCAATCGTTACCTGAAGGTGTGAGAAATATTGTGAGCCACCAGGGCTTGTCGTTGGGATTGGACCTGCAAGGCGGGATTCATCTCGTATTGGAGGTCGAAGAAAAGCGGGCGGTTGAGATTGCGGTGGATCGTTTACGAAAAAGCATGGAAGACCTGTTGGCGGAAAAAACGATTGCGGTAGATGGGGTGACACGTGAGGGTTCGACTGGCGTCTCGATTAATTTGCAAAATGAATCTGATGCGGAAGCGGTGCAAATACTCGTTGCTGAGTCATTTTCAAATTTTGTGCCGAAGAAAAGTTCTGGCACTCGACTAGAGTTTGAACTCAGTTCTGACGATGTAGAGCGTATCAAAACATCAGCCATTAATCAGGCGTTGGAGACGATCCGGAACCGGATCGACCAGTTTGGCGTGGCCGAACCGCTCATTCAGCGATTAGGTGTCAATCAAATTGCGATCCAATTGCCAGGCGTTCAAGATCCGCAAAGAGCCAAGGACCTCATCCAAAAAACCGCCTTATTGGAATTCAAAATGTTACATGAATCCAAAGAGGCCTTAGATCTGCCACCACGTGTGGAGCGAGGCCAGGAAGAAAAGGTTCGACAAGACTTTATCGGGAAAATTCCTGAAGGGGCCGAAATTTTGTTTGAAACGGTGGAAGCGGAGCTGGATGATTCCACTTATAGTATTCCTTATTTAGTGAAAAAAGACGCCGCCTTAATTGGGGATTTACTGCAAGATGCGCGGGTGACCATCGGGGACTTTAGTGAGCCCAATGTGAGTGTGACGTTCGATAGTAAGGGCGCGCGTGAATTTGATTTGGTCACGGCGGCCAACGTCGGAAAGCGGATGGCTATTGTGTTGGATGGGAAGGTGTATTCAGCTCCCAGGATTAATGAGCGCATTAGTGGTGGGCGAGCGGTGATCAGTGGCACGTTTACGACAAACGAAGCCAATGACTTGGCCGTCGTTCTTCGGGCCGGTGCGCTGCCTGCACCGCTCAAAACTCTACAGGATTTAACCGTTGGGCCTTCCCTGGGAAAAGATTCCATTG
Organism: Nitrospirales bacterium; assembly: GCA_040904705.1. Taxonomy (GTDB): domain Bacteria; phylum Nitrospirota; class Nitrospiria; order Nitrospirales; family UBA8639; genus Nitrospira_E. The sequence goes on from JBBDSY010000007.1 coordinate 47,777, forward strand.
AGAAAGGGCTGCGCACGACTCTGATTGCTGGCGCTCTTGTGCTGATTTTTATGATTGTGTATTACCGTCTTTCAGGGGTGATCGCCAATATGGCTCTCGCGTTGAATTTAATCGGCCTCTTAGGGGCGTTGTCCGGGCTGAATGCGACCTTAACCCTGCCGGGGATTGCGGGGATTATTTTAACGATCGGGATGGGCGTGGATTCCAATGTGCTAATCTTTGAGCGTATCCGGGAAGAATTGCGGAATGGTCGTCCCGTTCGTCTGGCTGTCGATGCCGGGTTTGAGAAGGCATTTTTGACGATCGTGGATGCGCACGTTACGACCCTGATCACAGGGTTGGCCCTCTTTTTATTCGGCACCGGCCCGATTAAAGGTTTTGCGGTGACGCTTTGTCTGGGTATAGCCATTAATTTGTTTACGGCGTTCGTGGGCACGAAGGTCGTCTTTGATTTTATGAATCGTCGAAAATTAGAAACCTTGAGTATTTAAACAGCGAGTGATTGTTTAGAGGAGCTTGATTCAGCCATGATGGAAATTTTGGGAAAAACCTCCGTTGATTTTATGGGAAAGCGGAACATCGCATTTGCCGTATCGGGTGTTCTGGTTCTTCTCGGGCTATTGGCTGTTGTCGGGATTTTAGCTGGGTGGGCCAATTTAGGGATTGATTTCGCTGGGGGTACGGCGGTACAGCTCAAATTTGACAAACCGTTGGGTATTGAGGATGCGAGAAAAGCCCTTCAAACTCATGGTTTGGGTGATGCTGAGATTCAAGATTTTCCGCAAGACCAAAAAATTCTTATCCGGGTCAAAACCGAAACGACGATTGAAGATGAAATCAGTAAGCAGATTATCGAAGCGTTTCAAACCGAGTTTCCTAATCATGGCTTTGTGGTGGATTCGAGTTCATCCATTGGGCCAACTATTGGGAAGAAACTTCAAGAAGACGCGCTGATTGCGATCGTGTTGTCGCTGATGGGGATCATGTTCTATGTTGCGGTTCGCTTCGAGTTTCGTTTTGGCCTGGCTGCTGCGATTGCGACTTTTCACGATGTGTTGGCAGTATTGGGGATTTATTTTCTGTTGAATAAGGAAATTACCTTGCTGGTTGTGACCGCCTTGCTGACGTTGGCTGGATATTCATTAACGGATACGGTAGTCGTCTTCGATCGGATTCGGGAAAACCTGCGTCGCCGTCGACGTGAGACGGTCTCCGATATTATTAATAGCGGAATCAACCAGGTCTTGAGCCGGACGTTAGTCACCACGTTGACCGTAGTATTGGTGTTGATGCCTTTGACCCTATGGGGCGGAGAGGTGTTGCATGATTTTTCGTTGGCGCTTCTCTTAGGTGTCCTCGTCGGGACGTATTCCTCCATCTTTGTGGCAAGCCCACTCCTTCTTTTGTGGCCCGGTGCTGAAGGGAAATTATTAAGTCGTGGCAAATAAATCCCCTCGTTCTGTTTCTTGATAGTCAGGAGGAAGGATTTCCAATATGTAACGTAATCTAGGGAGTTTGTCATTTTCATGGGTAGGGTAATGTGACCGAAATGACACGCTTGGGGTTTCCTCTCCAGTTAAAGGGCAAGACCATTCTCGCGATCGTGCTCGTTGGTCTTTTGCCCCTCATTCTTTCCCTCCTTCTGACCTATTTTGAAGAAAAGCGGGCATTACGAGAAGCTGCCGGGATCACTATGAAGGGGATCGCCGTTGAAGTGGCTCGTAAAGTTGAGACGCAAATCATTCGGAGTATTAACGAAGCGCAACAGTTGGCGACTATTCCTTTCATTAGAAGTGCAGTGATTAACTCAAATCAGAGTTATGTGTATAAAAGCGCCGAGGAAATTCAGGCGCTAATTCAGGAATGGCAAGATACGTGGCGGGCTCAATCAACTCAACATGAATTTCCTGTTTTTATTAATAAATATGCGACGGATTATCTGACGCAATGGCATGCGATTCGAAAGTCAGATTATTTAGCGATTGTTGTGGTGGATAATAAAGGGGCTTTGGTGCTGAGCTCTTTCCCGCAGGTGGGATTTTTCCATGGGAACAGAGCGTGGTGGCAAGCCGTCATGCAACAGCAAGAGATGCAGGCATTTGTGAGCGACTTGTCCTTTGACCCTGGATTCGGGACTCATGTGCTCAATGTGGGTGTGCCCATTTGGGATGATGCTCGCAAGAAGGTTGTGGGTGCCATTAGTATCCTCCTGCGGCGGGATTCCTTATTTCGTTCCATTTCCGAAGTGGCGGCCGGCAAAACCGGTCATGCCATGCTAGTGACGACCGATGGGATTCCTATTCTGTGTCCCACGCTTTCCCTGGAAGAGCATAATGTGCCGGCGAGTCTTGTAGGGGCGTTTCAACAAGGCGTAGCCGGTTGGTTAGTGGCTGACCCTGATTCCCATGGCGCCCGGCATGCGATTGTCGGCTATGCCCCATTGCATTTAGGCCTGCCTTTGGCGTCTCAAAGCTTTGGTGGCAAATCATGGCAAATGTTAGCCAGCCAAGATCCGGCAGAAACCTATGCACCGTTGGATCAATTGTTAATCAAGGTGTTGGCGTATGGCGGGGCCGTATTCGTAATTTTGTGGGGCGTGGGCATAATCGTCGCTGGGCGCATCGTCAGGCCGATCCAGGCCCTCTCAGAAGGGGTTGAACAATTCGGTAGAGGAAACTTGGTCGACAAAATTAATATTCGCACGGGTGATGAAATCGAGCGGTTGGCGGAAACGTTTAATGGGATGGCGGGAAATCTGCAACGTTCGTTTTCCCAGTTGAACCAAAAGGTCGAAGAAATCGGTCAATTGAAAGAAAAATACCGAGATCTGATTGAAAACGCCCCGGAAATGATTCATCAATTAGACCCGATGGGACGTTTTGTGCATGTGAATAGCACAGAATTGCAGAAGCTCGAGTATGCTCTGTCCGATATGCTTAAGATGTCTGTGTGGGATATTGTGCCACCGGACCACCAAGAGACCATGCGGGCCTATGTTCGTGGCTTGGCCCTGGATGGGTCCCGTACGATCGAAACGGTGTTTTGCACGGCCTCGAATAAAGAGATTAAGGTGGAAATTCATTCGACCACGTTGATCGACCCAGATACGCAAACCATCGTGTTTTCTCGAGGGTTTGTCCGAGATATTACTGACCGAATAGCGCTGCAAGAGGAAGTGGCCCATTACACCAATCAGCTGGAGGATTTAGTTGCAGAACGAACGGAACAGTTATCGGATTCGGAGGCAGGGTATAAAGCCTTGTTTAATTTGGCAGCGGACTCTATATTTGTCGTCGATTTTGCAGGAATAGTCGTTGATGGCAATGCCCGTGCGTGCGATATTTTAGGCTATGCCCCTTCTGAGTTGGTGGGTGAATCGTTTATGAAGGTGGTCTCGCCCGACTTCCAGGAGATAAGCCACATGTTATTTGGACGAGTGAGTCACGGTGAGCCAACTGTGCCGACCACAGAAATTGAAACTGTTGATCGTAATGGCGCCAAACGGTCTATGGAAATGGATCTGGTTCGAATTGATATGGGACCACGATCCTCTATTATGGTGCAAATGCGGGATATCACGGAACACAAAAAACTGGAAGTCGCGCTGCAGCGCTATAACGAAGCCTTAGAAGAGAAGGTGATTGAACGGACACGCGAGATCGAACAGGCGAAGGTATATATTGAAAGTTTGTTAGAAAATGCCAATGACGTGATTTATACCTTAGATGTCGACTTGCGGTTCACTTACTTAAACGGCAAAGTGGAGGCTTGGGGGTATACAAAAGAGGATTTGATCGGTAAGCCGTATTTGTCTCTCCTGTCTAAACGGTTTCGGAGCCGCTATTTACAGGAGACATTGGATATGGGTGAGAAGCAAATCTATGAAGTGGAGATAGTGAGCGGACACGGAGAATTGCGATCAGTACTTGTGAGCGTGGCTCCCCTGTTAAATGATGCGGGAGGGCAACAAGGTGTCTTAGGCATTGCTCGGGATATTACCGAACGCAAACAATTAGAACAGCAGGTTCAAAATTCTGAACGGTTGGCCTCGATTGGCCAATTAGCTGCTGGTGTCGCCCATGAAATCAATAATCCCTTAGGTGGGATATTGAATTGTCTATACAATATACGAAAAGGGACACTGACCCCTGAGCGTTCCCAAGAATATCTTCATTTTATGGAGGATGGCCTGCAGAGAGTGCAACGCATCGTGCGGCAGTTGTTGGATTTTTCACAGCAACGTGAGCTAGAGCTGGCCTTAGCTGACCTGCATCTCATTCTTGATCGTGTGGTGGTGTTAACCGAGCATGTGTTTGTTGAACGGCATGCGGTCCTGAGGAAAGAGTATGATGGGACCCTTCCCCAATTACTGGTTGATAGTGCGATGATTGAACAGGTGATGATGAATCTTGTGCTGAATGCCGTGCAGTCGCTTCAAGCAGGAGGATACGTGAGTCTTAAGACACGAAAGGATGACGATATTTGTGAAATTATTGTCGAAGATAATGGGTGTGGAATTCCTTCCAATGTGCGTCCTCATATTTTTGATCCATTTTTTACGACAAAAGGAACTGGAGAGGGGACGGGGTTAGGTTTGTCAGTGAGTTTGGGAATTGTGCAACGACATGGCGGGGAAATGTTGGTGGAGAGTGAGGAGGGGCAAGGGACCCGGTTTAGGATTCGTTTGCCCTTCGTTCGATCACGGATACCTTCGATGATCAGGGTGAATTCATGACAAAGGGGGCAATCCTCATCATTGATGATGAGCCGCTCATGCGAGTGTCCATGGTGGATGCGCTCGCTGCGGTTGGCTATGAGGTTCAAGAGGCCAGTACGGGCGTGGAAGGATTGAATCGATTGCAGGCCTCAGAATTTAATTTGGTCATTACCGACTTGCGACTGCCCGGAGCAGATGGGCTTCAGATTGTCTCAAAGTGCAAAGAACAATGGCCGAAAACAGAAGTCATTGTGATCACAGCCCATGGTTCGGTCGATACGGCCGTTCATGCCATGAAAGGTGGCGCCTATGATTATATAACGAAACCCTTTTCGATGGATGAATTATTATTGAGCGTGGAACGTGTCTGTGGAATGGTTGCTCTTCGTGAAGAAAATCGAGTGTTGCGGGAGGAATTAGAACATAAATTCAGTTTTCAGGGGATCATCGGGAAAAACGACCGGATGCGTCAGGCGTTAGAGAAGATCAAGCTGGTCGCCAATACGGATTCAACGGTGTTAATTGTGGGGGAAAGTGGGACCGGAAAAGAATTGGTTGCGAACGCCATTCATGCGAATAGCGCTAGACACCAGCATGCCCTCATCAAAGTTAGTTGTGCCGCGCTTCCAGAAACATTGTTGGAAGCCGAATTATTTGGTCATGAAAAAGGCGCCTTTACTGGTGCGCTTCGACAGCGTCGTGGACGATTTGAATTAGCCCACCAGGGGACATTATTTTTGGATGAGATAGGAGAAATTTCCCCTGTCGTCCAGATCAAATTACTCCGGGTGTTGCAGGAACGGCAATTCGAAAGAGTAGGCGGGAATGAGAGGATCGAAGCCGATGTGCGGCTTGTCTGTGCCACACAAAAGGATCTGAAGAAAGAGGTCGAGCGGGGACGGTTTCGGGAGGATTTGTATTATCGTCTCAATGTGGTGCCAGTTCAGCTGCCGCCCCTTCGAGAACGACGGGAGGATATTTTGACGCTGGCCCAACATTTTTTGCAGACCCTGGCTACTCGAAATCAACAAAAAAGTCAGACGTTATCACGGCAAGCTCGGGAGGTCTTGTTTCGATATGGGTTTCCGGGGAATGTCCGGGAATTAGAAAATACTATCGAGCGGGCCGTCGCATTGGCTCAACAATCTGAAGAAATTCAAGTGGTGGATCTGTGTGGGCAAAGCCAATGTCCTTATTCAGGTGGGGAACCGCAAAAGGATTGTGGGTTTTGTGGAGGGCAGGATCGCAGAACTGCTACGAAAAGTGGAATAGTGGAAACGTTAGTGGCAGCTCGTGAGCAATTTGAGCGTGCCCATATTCTCGAAATCCTTCAGCGAACCGGGTGGAGCCGAACGACTGCTGCTCAAGTGTTGGGTTTGTCTCGAAAAGGCCTTTGGGAAAAATGTAAACGCTACAACATTGTCCGATCCGGAGAAGGGGCTGGTCCAGACAAAGAGGATGCTCATGAAGACTGAATCTGAGGCTTCCCCCCCCTACAATGCGGAGCCTTACTCTCCACCTTCCCAAAGGGTAATAATCCGGTCGTTGCCAGCGGTGGCAAGGTATTTCTCGTCTGTTGATAGCGCGATACCTCTGACGGGTCCTTTATGTGACTTGATAGTCCGAAATTGCCGGCCATTCTCGATATCCCACATTTTTACAGTCCCATCGTCGCTGGCGCTGATCAGGACTTTCCCATCCCGAGTGACGATCAGATTCCTCACCCATTCGGAATGTCCCTTCAATGTGCGTCGCTCTTGGAGGTTAGGCATGTCCCAAAATTTAATGGTGCAATCTCGGCTGCCAGAAATCATGGTCAATCCATCCGGGGTAAACGTGAGCGCTCCAATCCAATACTGCATGGGTTTTTGAAAGCCTCCATGCTCATCCACATAGAATCCTCGATTTTCGGTTTCCTCGTCGTCTTCGTCATCTCGCCAGTGGCCGTTCATGGAAATTATTTCTTCCCCACTCGGTAGTACTTCATACAGCTTGATTTTCCCGACATCACTGCCTGCTACCAGATGGAGTCCATCCGGAGAAAATGCCGAACACACGCTCCAGTTGTGATCAAATTGGTCTTTCCCTAACAGGGACATGAGTTCGGTCCCTGTGGTGACTTCCCATATTTTGATATCTTTATTTTGGCCGCAGCGGGCGAGCATTAAACCGTCTGGAGAAAATGAGATACTTGTGACGGCATGATCATACCGAGTAAAGAGCATACGAAGCGATTCGCCGGTTTGGGGATTCCATAATCGAATCGTTCGATCCTCGCTGGCGGTTGCTAAAATTTGGCCATCGGGACTGTAGCGGACTTCTCGGACCTGTTGGGTATGGCCCCGAAGTGATCGAAGCAGTCGACCGGTTTCAATATCCCAGAGACGAATAAATCGATCATTACCTGCACTGGCAAGCGTGAGTCCATCTGGGGAAAATGCGACCGACCAAATTTCTTGTGAATGCCCTCTGAAAGACTTTAGTTCCTTAATGCCGCTTTTCCAATAGGGCAGGGAATTCAAAATCGGGGCCGGGTCCATCCCCGGTTGTGGAACACCCATCTGCGGGGCAAATGTATCGGAACTCGTTGTCTGTGTCATGAAGGTCCTCGTTTCATAGGCTACCGTTTATGGATGAGCAATGCGCTTCCCTTGCCAAATAGGAAAACCCATTTCTATAATCTATTCATCTTGATACTAATCGCCGCTTTTGAAGGGAGTCAAGACGCATCAGTTTGCAGTTATTCACATATTGCGATGTAACCATTGCTCGGCATGTATGAAATGATGGTTGCCTAGTGATGAGGACCGACACGGAGGCTTGTTCATGGAAATCCGCTTTCAGCCCGCCCTTCTTCAAGAAGTGATCGACTCGTTTGCCGAGAAAACTGAACGTGAGGGCGATCCAACGTATTACAATGAATTTCATGAATTGGCTGATCCAATTTATGAGAAGTTTGGCCTTGATGATCGTGAGCCGGAGTTTAAGCGCCTCTATCAACATTTATTCGCGAAATGGGGGTTTGCTGACATTCTCCGAGATGGATTCGATGATTTTCCCGCCCTTCGAGACAAAACGGGGATTGTGCTGGTGCGTGGGGTATTGAAGGAAGATCAAGAAGGAGTGGATGTCCTTCGAAAATGGGGCGTCGTGGAAGAAAAGCTGGCGCGAGAATTTGAAGAGGCGGGCAAAAAAGGCGTAGGCATCAAGTTGGTTCCCCGTCGATTCTATGATCCGGCGATCCCGCGATATTTACGTCATGAGCTCACGCATATTTCCGATATGCTTGATGAGGATTTTGGGTATGATCCTGATACGAAAGTGGGATTAAACCCTGGGGAGGAACATTTGATCTTGAATCGCTATCGCGTGTTGTGGAGTTTGCATGTGGATAGTCGAATTGCCAGGTCGGGAAAAGAGCCCATGTTCTCCCGAGAATATCGATTTCGAGAATTTCGTTCGTGGTATCGAAAGATCCTCCCGGGGCAAGTGGAGTCGGTGTTTGAAGGTATTTGGCAGGCGGATTATCTTACCCATGCTGAGCTTGTGGAAATGGCATCGGATACGACTCGCGTCATTGAGCGGGCCGTGGAATTTGAAGAAAGTGAAGTGCCAGATGTTCCGACCAAGCCCATGTTGCTCCCTGGGTTTCCTTGCCCTCTCTGTCGTTTTCCCACCTATACCTGGGTAGAAGATATGGAAGAGACGCTAGAAGGGTTTATTTTAGATTTTATTCGTGAAAATCATCCCGGTTGGGATGTTGAATATGGGGCCTGTGACCGATGTGTGGAAGTGTATAAATTGCGAGCCTCCGGCGTAGTCTAGGCGTTTGTTGATGACACCATCTGAATCATCCTCTGACCAAACGGCAAGCGATCAGGCGCTGGGAAGGCGGAGCTTTCTTCGTCATTCCATGGTGTCACTCGGGGCTACGGTCCAAGAGTTTGTCAAGCATCGTGATGCACCTTCTGCTGAAGAGCCGGAGAAAGTAAAAGTCGTAGATAAACCCGGATGGCTTCGACCGCCTGGAGCTGTAACGGAAGGCCTCTTTTTGGAGCGTTGTACGAAATGCGGAGATTGCATTGATGCCTGTCCTCATGACGCGATCGAGTCATTGCTGGTTCAGGAAACCCCGGGAATATATCCAGGAGAAACTCCCTGTCAATTGTGTGAGGATTTCCCTTGTATTCTTGCCTGTGAAGCTGAAGCCTTGGTGCCCCTCCATAGCCTCTATGACGTTCGTATGGGAGTAGCCAAGGTTTCCCGAAACGTGTGCACGGCCGATAATGGTTGCAATGCCTGTGTGTCAAAGTGCCCTACCGGGGCAATTTCCATGGATTTTGGGGCGTTTGTCGTGGCGGTTGACGAAAGCATTTGTGTTGGGTGTGGTATTTGTCACTATATATGTGGGACCGTAAATGATCGTGCTGCCATCCGAGTGGCGCCACGTGTGCTGCCAGTTAACTCGTGAAGATAGACAGAAGTGAGTATTTTTGAATTGCTCATAAGTTAAAATACGTAATGGCCATGAAAGATCTTTTATCATTAGGATTAGAACTATTAAGCACGCAAAACTTTGATTCATTGAATGAATTTGTTGAAAAAAGACGCGTAGAATGTTCTGTTAAATCCTTGAATGAGAGTGTCCATTTGGATGATATTCACGGCTTGACTTCATAGGTCTGTTGTCCTATCATCTGGTCCCCTTTTCATGAATAATAATTATTTTAATCGAAATATATAAAAGAACGAAAATTAAGAAAATTTTAAATTTCTTAGGTGACTTGTATGGCAACTGTGATTAAAGAAAATAAAAATATCGGTGCAAAGGGATCGTCACGAGCGGACGACAACAAAGCGGTAAAGATTTCTCCGAAGGATGCTCCGGCTGTTGATCGTGCGCTTTGCCGAAGCAAACTCTATCTCCTGGTTTCTTGGGGGTATCTGTATCCGGAAGACGATGAATTTTTGGATTATCTTCAAAGCGGAGAATTTGTCGAGGATGGTCGGACAGCCTTAGAAGGGTTACGAAAAGAACTCAAGAGCATCGGTGGGCAAGAAACAGAAGATCGCCTTAAGGCAGTCGCTGCCCATTTTGATTCTATTGAAGATTGGATTTCTTCCGAAGGGGAAAACTGGAACCTCCAAGATTTACGTGATGAGCACCGCCGAGTCTTTAGTAATGTGATTGCATTAGATTGCCCCCCCTACGAAACGTTGTTTGGAAACGATCATGTGTTTGGTCAATCCTATGTTATGGGTGATATTGCCGGTTTCTATAGTGCATTTGGTCTTCAACTATCCCCAGATATCCATGAACGGTTGGATCATTTGAGTGTCGAGTTGGAATTTATGCATTATTTATCCTATAAAGAATCTTATGCCATACTTCATGATGGCGAAGAAAAGCTAAAAACGGTTATTGAAGCAGAGAAAAAATTTGTCAAAGAACATATTGGTCGGTGGGTCCCATTATTTTCTGGGATGTTAAAGAGGAAGGCTGATTACGGCTTTTATAAAATTTTAGCTGACTTTACAACCGACTGGATGGCCTTTGACATCGCTTTTCTGGGTGTGACGCCTCAGCCCTATTCTGAAACAGATTATCGTCCTGCGTCTTATATGAATCCTGAAGGGCAAACCTTTGAATGCGGAGCTCAAGATAAAGGGAACGAATTGAGTCTGCTCATGAACGAAGTGGGGGCAGACGCTTTTCTCGATAAAGAAAGTGGGACATCTGAGCCATCTGGAAATGCCTAATCAAATTGATTTGGATAGTAGATTTTTGTTGACAGGTTTTAAGAGACAGGTTGTTAGCAGTCCTTTCGGTTTTAATCTTTTATCAAAGGAGGATGCGTCATTATGAGATTGGTGCAGACGCGTAACAAACGACTGGTGTTTGGCGTTCTTCTATCTGTCCTGGTGGTATGCGTAGGATTGACCCTTGGGCAGATTCCGCTGGCCGTCTCGCAGCCGGTTACTATTCCGGTTGGGAAAATTTCCGGCCCAATCCCAATGGATGCGGCCAACCCTGTATGGGAGTCCGTTCCTGGAATCGTCGCCCCGTTAAGTGGGCAAACGATCACCACTCCTATGCACCCCAACATTTCCGTCAAAACCGTCATGATCAAAATGGCCACTAATGGCACTGACATTGGCGTGTGGGCGAACTGGGGAGATCAGACTCTGAATAACACCACCATTGGTCCTCAAGATTTCAGGGATCAGGTGGCGGTGCAATTCCCGGTGCAAACAGCTGGAGCGCCACCGTTCCAATGTATGGGCCAATCTGGCGGAACCGTGAATATTTGGCGGTGGAACGCAGAATGGCAAAAAGACTTGGGTCGAGGCGTGGCCGGCATGTGGGATGTGGACAACCAATATCCCTCGATTGCTTGGGATTATTATTATGAAGAGCCAGCAGGTGGCGTGACCTATCCAGACCGGATTGGACGGAGCCTAGGGCCATTCAACCCCGGTATTTGGTCAGGAAATATCATGTCAGATCCCAACATGCGGGTAGGTTCTGTGGAGGATTTAAATGCCAATGGTTTTAGCACCTTGACCACACAAGCTTCCCAGGATGTTGTGGGGAATGGGTTGTGGGAACCATATGGTGCGTTAAAGGGTGGTTGCTGTAGTGGGCCAACCTGGCGCGTGGTGATGAAGCGGAGCTTGGCGACGAATGATCCTAATGATGTTCAGTTCAAAGCTGGTGCAAGCTTCCCAGTGGCATTCGCCGTGTGGGACGGTTCCAACGTTGAACGGAACGGCATGAAGGGCATTTCGACCTGGTTTACTGCTCAGATGCCATAATTGCATTGTAGTTATTGGCATTAGAGTCTTTCTAGCTAACGAAGACTCTCGATAAAAATGAAGCCTCCGGTGAATTGCCTCTTTAATTAGGGTAGTTTACCGGGGGCTTTTTTTTCCTTTATTCTCTTTGTTTGAATCCTGACGGGGAAATCTTTGAGGCCCTAGAAGTTGAAATGTCCAGCGGTTCTTTCTCTCCTTCTTCTATTAGAAGAATCTATTAGAAGAATGTCGTAGTTGCGTTGTGAAGAATCAGACGTGTATAAATTTATAGTACGTTATAGTAAGGTTTAGTATTTTTATCTTCCCTACCTCATAGATTGGGAGCTGCGCTGTGAATATTTCTCTTCTATTTCCACCAAGCTGGCATCCGTCTCAGCCATATCTGAGCATTCCTTGTCTTTCCGCGTTTCTTGAGCAATCTGGAGTCCCGGTTCAAGAACAAAGGGATCTTAATATTGAATTGTTGGACCGGATGTTAACGAAAAGTTTCGGGCTAGATATTCATCAACAACTAGTTGACTTGGTCAAAAAGCTTGAGCAGTCCGTTGACGGAGAGACCGGGCCGGGGAGTAAAGAGCATTACGCCAAAGCTGTTGAGTCTTTAGATCGGTTTCCTCATTTAATTGATGAAGTGGAGCGCGCTAAAACGTCCCTTCGAGGACAAGAATTTTTTGACGAAGATCGGTATCGAGAATCCCTCTTTGTGATTGATCGATGGCTAGACGTGGTCTCGTCTCTTTATTTCCCAACGAGAATGACCGTGGTTGATAACCAACTTTCCTACTCGATCTATTCTTCAAGGGATATTATTAAAGCGGTTCATGATGAAACTCAAAATCCATATCTTGACCTGTATCGAAGATTCTTTTTGCCTGGATTTACTCAAAATACTCCTGATTTTGTTGGCGTGTCGATCACGGCCACTTCCCAGATAATCCCTGGATTAAGTCTCTGTCGGTTGATCAAAGAACAATTTCCTCAGGTTCATGTCACGGTCGGCGGAAGTATTTTTACGCGTTTGGTGGATAATCTCCGGCGCTGCGACCGGTTGTTTGAAATCACGGATGATTTCATCGTCTTTGAAGGAGAAACTGCGCTCTTAGAGATGATTCATCAATTGGAAGGCCGAAAAGACTTTAGCAAAGTTCCCAATCTCATCTGGCGGCAAAATGGAAAAATTACTGTTAATCAGCCTTTTTATTCGGAAAATCTGACGGAGCATCCGGCTCCTAATTATAAAGGATTTCCGTTAGACCAATATTTGGCTCCCTACACTGTTTTGCCTGTTCAATTTTCACGAGGGTGTTATTACAAGGATTGTGCCTTTTGCGCATTGACATTGGATCATCAGAATTTCCGACAAAAAGACCCGGTGAAGGTGGTCGATGAATTGGAAGCGTTATCCAAATTGCATGACACGCCCTACTTTTTCTTTACGGACGAATGTCTGGCTCTTTCTCCGACCAAACGATTGTGTAAAGAATTGATCAAGCGAGGGTTGGACTTACAGTGGACTGCTGAGTTTCGATTCGAGAAAAATCTGTCTCGCGAGCTTTTGAGTTCCTTGCGGGAGGCTGGCTGCCAGAAAATTGTTTTTGGGTTGGAAACCTATAACGCGCGGTTAATGGACTTTATGGTCAAAGGGATTACTCAGGAGAATGTGGCCAGGATTTGTTCTGATTGTGTAGACCTTGGTATTGCTGTCCATTGTTATGTGATTGTTGGGTTCCCAACCGAAACGGAAGAAGAATCACTGGAGACCATGAACTTTATTGTCAACAATACTAAACTTAATACCTCCTATGGATTTTCATGCCAGCCATGCCTATTTGATTTAGAAAAAGAAGCGCCGATTATGAGTGATCCTGGAGCCTATGGTGTTCAGCGAATTATGCGCCCGGCCTCGGAAGATTTGAGCCTTGGGTTCTTTTACGAAGTGAAATCAGGGATGACCCCGGATCAGGCCGAAAAAGTCTATCAATATGTGTATGAGAAAATTAGTGAAGTCGTCTGTGAGTTGCCGTTTAATTATTCCATGGCAGATGGTCTATTATACATTGCCCGTCACAATAAAGAACGAGAAGCGCAGCTCTCGGGAGTATGATCCATGTCTTCATTCGCCTGTAGTGGCAACCAAGAGAATGGGCTTGTTGGTAGTTTAAAGGACTCAATATGATTGCAGCCACAGGAAAAAAATTAGAGAAATTAGAGAATCCTGGTCTGCTGTTTGAGTGGGGTCTCAAGAGCCTGCTCTTCGCGGCTTTCTTTGAGTTGGTATTGTATCGCTTGGTTTCTCGTTTGGGAATGCATCTCGGGAAACTGGCGGAAAAATATGAGGCGGTACGAATTGGATTCCGAACCCTGTCGTCTTTAGGATTTGTCTTGTTAAATATGACGGCAATTCTCGTTTTTCTTATTTTGGGTATTTTGCTTATACAAAAAATGCGGACCAGGCTATGGGTCGGCCAGTGGGACAAAGTGGTCATTCCTATGGTTGCCCTCCTCGTTGCCTGCACTGTGGGGTATTTGTTTTTTCCACCGGCCATGCTGGGGGCGGTCGCCTACAACATCATAGCCTTTGGCATTCTGGTCTTCCTTCTAGTGGAATATTGGGGGACCCATCGTTTGTGGAGTCAACGGCTTATGGTGGGCACGTTTTTCCTGGGAATTACGGGATGGCTTTATTATCAAACCATGTCGACCTCCTATGGGTTATTAAACATTCTTGATGCCCCACCATTGGTTCATGAAGTGAACCGATTAGGGGAAGCGTTGATGGTCCTATCGAGTATTTTAGTCTTTTGGGCCTATGGGAGCACCTCATTCGTTACCAAGAATAAATCACAACGAAAATGGGGATTAACCCTTTTAATCAGTGGGGGAGGCGTTTTTCTGCTCCTGTTATTCATGGACTATTTCCTCTCTCTTTGGAGTCCTGAAACTGCCTTGGAAGTGCGAAAAGCCGGTGAAGGCATCGGATGGATTTTCCAAATGGGTATGGGGTATACCTTTTACCTCCCCTTTGCATTTTATGTGGCAGGGTTTACCTGCTGGGCCTATACCGTCATTAAATTGGTCCTTATTGGGCGGCTAGCAGGTTATGGCCTGGGTTTAATGTTTATGGCCGGGTATGCCCTCCAATTGTCGCATTTGACCTTGATGGTAGTGCTTGGGTTAATGTTACTAAATATCGATAAACGAGGGAGCTTAGGGCGACTCCGCAAGAAAATTCATGACGAACCTTTCTATCAACCCATTCGACCCGTATACGGGGGACAAACACCGTAGTTAGGATATACGCAATGGAAGAACAATCTGCTGGAATTCAAACGATGGACGCACAATCTGGGGATGTTGCCTCTGAAGAACGGGCCTTGACCGTCGATGAGGAAATTGCCGAATTAGAAAAACTCTTGGGTGAAGAGCCAGATGATTTCCAAGCGCGCTGCCGGTTGGGCGAACTGTATTTCAATAAAGGGCGCATGGATGAAGCTTTGTCGGAAGTCAAAAAATCCATTGAAATGGCTGAAGGTCTTCGTGTAGAAATGGATCGGTCTCTGGCAATGTATTACTCGAATCTTGGGACGATTTATGGAACCAAGGGGATGCTAGATGACGCGATCGCGCAATTCAAACGGGCGTTGGAGTTAAATGCATATGACGTCTTGGCGTTGTTTAACGTGGGGCGGTTGCATAACGATAGGGCGGAGTATTTGCAAGCCAAAGAATACTTTGAGCGACTCATTGAAATTTCCTCTGAAGATCCGATTGCTTGGTATAATTTAGCAGGCGTCTACGAAAAATTGGACGACCCCCAAATTTCCGATTTCAATACTTTGGACATGGCGATGCAAGCCTATATGAAAGTGTTGGAATTTGATCCCACTCATTTGGAATCGAGTTTTAAACTTATGGAGATTTCTTTGAATCTCAAGAAGCCTGACATGGCCGTCAAAGTGATGGAAGATGCAGTCGACAGCAATCCTGATGAACCGTTAGCCTATTATAATTTGATCAATACGTATGAAAAATGCAAGATGTTTGAACAGGCGGAAGAGACACGCAATCGCTTAAAAGAGCGATTTAGTAAACGTTCCAGAGAAACGGCAAAAAAGTAATATCCTAGCAAGGAGATTGACTATGTTTGGAAGTTTAGGGTTTACAGAGTTGATTCTTATCTTGGTGATCGTCCTCATCATTTTTGGAGCCGGGAAATTGCCGCAATTAGGTGAAGGGGTTGGAAAGGCCATTAAAGGATTTAAACAATCCGTTCATGAAGCCGAGGCGTTTGATATTGACCCTCAAGCCCAGGCTCAAGAGGGCACATCCGCTCAAACTACAGCCTCTCCGCAAATCCCTCAGCCCAATCAGACAGTGTCTGTTGAGGCCTCGGCACCACCACCGCAACCAGCGGTGAATCAGCCTGCGTCTCCCGACCCCATGGCAGCGTCAGCTAAGGCCTAGAGAGACGAAGGGCTAATAGGGATTGCGCGTGAAGCATGTGGAAGACGGTAGTTCTTTTAGCTAAGAAGAGGATTGGATTCATATGAATACGGAGACCGTTGTCGAAGTTTCGGTGATTGAAACATTTGCAGGAAATGGAAAGTCCCGTAGTACGGGTGATGGAAAGCGAGCGGTTAAAGCGGGCATCCCTCTTCCCAACCAGGTCACCGTAGATCGAGAAGGTCGGTATCTCTACATTGCTGAATGCGGTTCTGACCGGGTTCGTCGAGTCGATATGGAAACCGGCCTCCTCCATAATTTCGCCGGAACTGGCGAAACATGCTATAGCGGGGATTATGGCCCGTGTGGCGAAGCAGGGTTGTACCTTCCACTGGATGTTGCCTGTGATTCAAAAAATAATCTCTATGTCTGTGATTCGGGGAGTAATAGGATTAGAAAAATCGATGCAGAAACAGGAATTATTACGACGGTTGTGGGCACCGGACAATGGGGATTTAATGGCGATGGACCTGCGTTAGAGGTGAATCTCACCTATCCAGCCGCCATTGTCTTTGATAAACAAGATTGCCTGTACATTGCCGATACGCAAGCCCACCGTATACGAAAATATGATACGGAAACAGGCCTAGTCACCACGATTGGTGGATGTTGGACTGAGGAAGATGATGAGCGAATCAGTCCGTTGACTGCACAAAACTTAATCGTGTTATCTGGTGATGCGATTGGGATCGATTTTAGTAACGACGAAGGATTGTTGCGCCCGAAATGTTCTGATGGATTGGATTTGGAACTCTACTTGGATGATGGAAAGCCTGCCATGGAATGTAAATTTTATGATGTAGTAGGCATCGATATCGATGGTCATGGCGATCTGTACTTGACGGATAAAGGCACCAATCGCATTCGAAAAATCACCATGAAGACTGGACTGGTTTCTACCATTGCGGGTGTGTGTCGGTTTGGGTTTGATGGGGATGGGAAGTTAGCCGTCAAATCCATGCTTAATGTTCCAGAAAGTGCCGTCGTGGATTCAGAAGGAAATGTGTATATTTCCGATTCGATGAATCATCGGGTGCGGAAGGTTGATGCCCAGACAGGTCTCATCACGACAGTCGTCGGCAATGGAGACAGTGGCTATGATGATAAAAATATGGGTGGCTGTGGGGCCGCTCGCTTTGTGGCCAAAGAAGACGCAGGCATGCTCAAGCACGGGGATGGTTTGATTGCCACTGAGGCGATCGTCAACACCCCCTCGGGGCTTGCTTTGGATTCCCAAGGACATCTATACATTTGTGAGCGCAATGAAAATAAAATTCGACGAGTGAAGCTGGCATAGTTTTCCCCAATCCTTGAATAACCAAATAGTCCAACTACTTTGGCTGTCGTTACAAGCATTGACCCTTCTGTCGTTTCCGTGAAATCCATTTTTCCCAACAACCGTAATATTTCTTCTATGTGGGGCGTTTGTTCCTTTCAAGTACGCGTCCTGTCACCTGAAAATGGTAAGCTAGAATGAATGTTGGTGCATTGAGGGATGAAGTGAGGTCGTTGGTGAGCATTCAATGCCAAAAGGTTCCTTTCCTGATCAGATAGGATATTTTAAAAAGCGATCCTAAGGGGTCTTCAAATTGAATAGGGCATTCAAACAAATTAACGCAATATTGATGCAGCCACTGTGGGTGTGGGGAGCGATGGGTCTAACATTGCTCGTTGGCTTGACCTGGTATGAAGTCCCATTGGTGAGTTCGCAAGGCATGGTCGTTCGGGCACATTTTCAAGAAGGCGAAGTGCCTGATTATCCCGCTGATCCCGCCTGGGAGAAAGTCTCACCCCTTCCTCTTCCCTTGAGCGGACAAATCATTACTCGGCCTGTCTGGCCAGAACCCAGTGTCCGTGCGTTATCCATACGGTCCATTCACAATGGGAAAGACGTGGCATTTTTAATGGAATGGCAGGATGCCACGGTCAATGAATCCCTCACACCTGGCGTGTTCAGAGATGGTGCCGCCGTGGCGTTTCCTGTCGGCGATGCTCCGGCGTTCTTTTGCATGGGGCAGTTAGACCATTACGTGAATATTTGGCATTGGAAAGCGGATTGGCAAAGCGATGTGGATCGCCGAAAAGCCCGAGCTCAGGAATCTAAGCGAGAGAGAAAAGGCCCTCGTCGGTTTGAAGTCATTCCACGCCGACCATCTTCAGTGGAGGATCTGATTGGTGGAGGCTTCAGTACATTGACCAGTAAGGAGCGGCAAGGGCGAATTACGGGCCAAGCAGAGTGGAAACGGGGACTCTGGCGGGTGGTGATGAAGCGGCCTTTGACCGTTGAAGGAGATGATCTGGAAAATGAGGCCATGCTGATTCCTGGGCGTCTACAAGCGATTGCGTTTGCCGTCTGGAATGGCGAAAACAAAGAACGCAATGGCCAGAAAGCCGTGGCATCTTGGATGCAATTGCAAATTGATCCAGTGGTAACCGGTTCAAGTGGTCCTTAAGGATAGGGCACACCATTTTTTCAGAGTGAAGGTTTCGAATGCGGCAAATAATTGAGACAGTACAAATAGCCATTATGGTGTTGGTGTGTACGTCCTATATGGGCGTCGGAATGGCTTCGACCCCTGCGCCGGCTCAGTCGTCGAATGGGCAAATGACGGAAGAAAAAGCCATCAAGCTTGCCGAACAGTTTGGTGTCGATGTTGGAGCCGTTGATAAGGAAATTCAAGAAATTCTCGGGTTGACCAAAGCCGAAGGGGTGGTCATTTTTGCGGTCATCGGGGGGTCCCCTGCTGAATTATCTGGCATTAAGGTTAAAGCTGTCATCAAAGAAGTGGATACTTATGAAATTCGGACGTTGGTGGATCTGGGAAATGCGTTGGAACAGACCATGTCGACGAAAAATTTTACCGTCGCGACCTATGAACCGGCGGATATTGCCGATCAGGGAGTCACGGGCGGATTGAATTTTCATTTTGTTCGTGTATTGCAGGATTAGTGATCAATCATGATGAAGGAATTTGATTGCCGAAAGGTATGGGGGTGGAGCCTGCTCCTGGTTTTGCTTTGGAGTTTCGTCCTGGCCTTCAGTCTTGCCGAAATCGTGAGAGCCCAAGACCGGCCAGCGGCAGCCGAAGTGGACCGAAGCTGGATTGAAGAGATTGAAAAGATATTTATTCCATCTGAACAATGCAAGCAATGCCATGACCGCCATTATGAAGAATGGAAGGGCATGCGTGAACAGACCATGGATCTCAAGACCTTTGGTCGTGTGGATGGCGCCCTGTTACATGGCACCGCGCTGACCTCTCCGGTTTTTCAAACAGTCCTGGGTTTGTGGCTTCAAACCAAACCTGATGTCGATCAACGTAATCGTTGCCTTTCGTGTCATGCCCCGTCGGTCACGGTGTTTCCACAGCATACTGATCGAATTATTGATCAGGTGATGAAGGGCGGAAAACACGTCACCGTTGAAGGAATCGGTTGCAGTGCCTGCCATTTGATTTCCGGGACCCAAGAAAATCCGAATGGACACCCGACCTTCAAAATTTCTGCGGGTGCCACGATCTTTGGTCCCTATGCCGAACCGGATGAAAATCTTGTTCATCCATCGAAACAGGCAGAGGTCTATAAGGGAGCGCACTATTGCGCCTCTTGTCACTTTGAGAAGGTCAAAGATGTCATGCGGGAAGATATCCCGGGGCAAATTCTCAAAGGGACCATTTGCCAGGATTGCCATATGGAGCAATCGACTGGCAGTTCGACCTCCCAACGGGGAGCGTTAACCCGGCCCATCGGGCGACATTGGTTTCAAGGCATTGTCATTCCTGGGATTATGCTCAGCAATCGAAACTTACAGGCCGAATGGTTTTCCCGTGTCGATATTGATGTCAAGCCTAGCCAAGGTGTGATTGAAGGTGAAGTACTCGTGAAAAATGGCGCGCTTCCGCATACCTTTCCAGGTGGCGACCCGGTTCTGAAACAATTTTTTGTCACGGTCATGTTGAAGACCAAGGCCGGGGAAATTGTGGATCAATATGAAGAACGATTTGGAAAAACGTTTGAGGAATTATTGCGAGGACCTATACCGCGGCCCTTAGTGAATGGAGGCACCACTCGCCATATTCCCTTTTCGTTGAAATCCCCATCAGACACCAAGGGATTGGTGCTTGAAGCGGTCGTGAGTTATGCGTTAATTCCGAATCCACCGGCAGAGTTAAAAGCCGCGTACCTGGCAACTTTAGCCACGGACAAAGATCGTGAGAAGGCCAATGCCATTATTCAAGACTATTCGTCGCCACGGTTGCTCACGTTTCGGACCATGAACTTATAAGTATTTTGAATATAATCCATACGAAGATGACGATGTCCCATGTTAAAGGAACAGACTTATGCTTAAGGGAATGAAGGAGCGAGCACCCTTGGCCCTGCCCATCATGGCGATCATGGTGAGCATCCTGGTAGCAATTCTGTTGGGGTGGGGTGTGCCTTCCACGTCGGCAGCCCAAAAACCTCTGGAAAAGGCTTTCCCCAGTTCCGAAAAATGTAAGCGCTGCCATCTTCGAGTCTTTGAAGAATGGGAGGCTTCGGCACAGTCCCGGTCAATCGTGTCTGCGCCATTTCGAATCACGCTGGAGCGGTATTTGGCCAAAGCCGATAAAAAGGACGAGGCCATGTGCTTTCAATGCCATGCCCCGCATATTGCTGAATATCGTGAATTGTTGCCCCAGTTCATCAAAGAAGTGCAATCCAAAGATCCGCAGATGGATGGCGTGGGATGCTCGCAGTGTCATTTAATTAAAGAGGTGGATGCCAAGGCCCATCCCCCGATACCGACGTTTGAATTGGGTAAAACCATTTTTGGGAGCTATGATAAAGCTGCCGAAAATCTTGCGCATCAATCACAAAAGCTTGAATTATTTGGGAGTTCCCAACTCTGTGTCACGTGTCATGATTCCTTACCCCAGACCTCACAAACAGCAAAAGGTCTTCCCGGTTGGTTGGGCGCTTGGAAGACGTCTCAAGCCGAAACGAGCGGCAAGCCGTGCCAATCCTGTCACATGCCGGAAGCCGTAGGCGAATCAGCCAATGGCGAAAAAATCAGGAAAGTGGCGAATCATAGTTTTCCTGGAAGATTTGGGAAAGTACGTGCCGAAGCCGTGGAACTTGATTTTTTGACCACGGTTAACGGGGCAACCTCTCAGGTGGAGGTCACGATAAAAAGTCTCGTGCCCCACAATCTGCCGATGCCCCACCCAGGGTGGTCTAGAGTGGTCGTCGATCTTTCCATTAAAGGGAAAAACTTGAAAACCGTCTATAACGAACAGCGATTTTATCAGCGAGTGTTTGGTGGAGGCGATGGGAAAGAGACCGTTTTCGATTTTGAAGCCCAGAAAGTGTTACAAGACACACTGCTCCAGCCTGAAGAAACGCGTAAAGAATTGTTTACCTTCCCCACACCCAAAGATGCGCCTTCCATGGATGTGGTCGTCACACTTACCTATGCTCCTGTTCATGGGCCTCAAGATTTCTTGAAGCAAGTGGAACAGGATGCCCCTCTCGGCCAAAAAGACCGAGCTTTCCAAGTCGTTCAAATCGCTGAGAAAAAAACGAACGTCCTCTTGAAGAAGTAGCAATCCGGGGAATTTTTTAACCGTATTTAAACCAACGTTGGAGCTTGCGTAGGAAAGGTATCTTTTCTTCAGCTGGTTACCGCCCCTAGTGACGCGGATGAGACTAACTTGGCGTATTTGGCCATGACCCCGTGGGTATAGTGCGGCGCAGGTGGTGTCCATTTTACTAACCTGGCTTGAATTTCCTGATCCGACAGTTCCACGTCTAATCGGCGGTTGGTAATGTCCATATTGATGATATCTCCGTTTTGCACGGCAGCGATGGGGCCACCTTTGGCGGCTTCGGGTGCGACATGTCCAGCCATGAGGCCGTGGGTGGCTCCGGAAAATCGCCCGTCGGTTAAGAGGGCAACGGAGTCTCCTAATCCCGCTCCCACAATGGCGCTGGTGACGCCCAACATTTCCCTCATGCCAGGCCCGCCTTGTGGGCCTTCGTAGCGAATCACGACCACATCACCGGCTTCGATGCCCCCTTGTTGAACCGCTTTAAAGGCCTCTTCTTCGCATTCAAAGACTTTGGCTGGGCCCTTGTGGATGAGTTTTTTGTGCCCTGCCACTTTCACCACACAGCCTTCGGGTGCCAGATTGCCTTTTAAAATAACCAGGCCTCCACTGGGTTTGATAGGATTTGCAACGGTGTGAAGCACGTGTTGCCCGGCGGTTTCTTTGGCTGAGGCCGCTTCTTCCCTCAATGTTCGACCTGTCACAGTGATCTGGTCACCTTGAAGATGCCCCGCATCGAGAAGCCATTTAGCCACCAGCGGAGTTCCACCTGCTTGGTAAAGATCCGCTGCCATATATTGTCCGCCAGGTTTCAAGTCTGCTAATAACGGCACCGTACGATTGATCGTATCGAAGTCATCGATAGTCAAGGGGACAGACAGTTCATGGGCAATGGAGAGTAAATGCAACACCCCATTTGTTGAACCGCCAGTTGTGGCGATGGCCGCAATGGCATTTTCTAGGGCGGGACATGTGATGATGTCTCGTGGCCGAAGGTTCTTTTTCAGCATATTGATGAGTAACGCCCCACATTCTTTGGCCACTTGATGCTTCTTAGGATCGAGAGCAGGAATGCCATTGAACCCCATAGGCGAGATGCCCAAAAATTCAAACGCAATGGCCATGGTATTGGCAGTAAATTGTCCGCCGCAGGCTCCAGCCCCTGGGCAGGCGCGTCGCTCCAATTCGGTCAGATCTTCGAGACTCATTTTGCCTCGGGCATGCGACCCGACGGCTTCGAAGACGTCTTGGATCGAGACGGGTTTTCCGTGGAATTCCCCAGGCATGATCGAGCCGCCGTAGAGCATGAGTGAAGGAAGATTGAGTCTCGCTAAGGCCATGACGCATCCTGGGATGGTTTTGTCGCAGCCGGAGAGGGCGATGACGCCGTCAAAAAGGTGTCCCCGAACGGCAAGTTCGATGGAATCGGCGATGACCTCCCGGCTGATGAGGGAGGCTTTCATGCCTTCGGTGCCCATGCTGATGCCATCCGAAACCACAATAGTGTTAAATTCGATCGGGGTGCCCCCAGCCTCCCGAATGCCCTGTTTGACGCTGGCAGCGAGCTCGCGGAGATGATAGTTACAAGGAGTGATCTCCGACCAGGTATTGGCCACTGCGATCAATGGTTTATTGAAGTCCTCATCCACCAGGCCGACGGCTCGCAGCATGGCACGCGCGGGGGCTCGGTCAGGTCCTTCCGTCAAGGTTTTGCTATTGTGTTTGAGAGAATCAGGCATGAATGAGCACTCCTTTTTGGTCGACGGTTTGACTTCTACTTTGAGAGAAAGCGTTGAAGTACGAGGGTTAGATGGTTAGTGATGATAAGGCTTGAAATCTGGGGATTATGCCACAAAGATCCGTCAAAATCTGAATGTCTCACAACTGTATTAAAGGGGTCAATCGGGCAAAACCGGTTCTTTCCGCCAGCTTACCTTGCCTGTCGTGGTGAGGTGACGGGGGAGAGGTAGTTTTGCAAGCGGTGTTTGCCTGCCTCCCCTGCGGAAGACGGTACGCTGAGGATAAGCCAATAGGGGTTGTGGAATTGGTACGCGTCGTCCTGACGATGGGCCTCTAAGAATTCGCGCAATCTGAGGTGTTGCCGCCATTTTGGGAGCGGCATGGTATCCATGACGCTTTGCTGGAGGTATTGTTCTAACAGGCGATCTTCTCTGATGGAAATCGTGTGAGTGCAAGGCAATTCACGAACCACACTCCTGACTCCGAGTTCTCCCAAGGCAGTCATCACGTCTTCGGCTGAAAGGTAGGGTGGTGGCGTCTGTTCGGCACAATGTTCAAAAAATATCTGATGGACTTGAGGAAAAAATGCCTCCCGTTTGGCCAGTACCAGACAAGCGGTCCCTCGTGACGGATGTATGGCTTGGATGAGGTGTTTCAGCGCTTTTCGCACATTGGCTTGTTCTAGGCAATAGAGGGACTGAATGGACCAAGCCAGGTCATAGGTTCCCGGGATGAGGACCTCCTGTGCATGTTCAAGGGTCGTCTGCCAGCCATAGCGAGGAAGGAAGGGCGGATTGAGCTCCTGTCCGCACGTAGCCAAGCAATAATGAGAGGGGTCAAGATAGTCGTAGTGAATGCGGTGGGTTGTGGGCAATAGGGGTTGGAGCATCTTGGGAAACCGTCCCGTCCCACATCCCACATCCAATAATTGAAAATCTGCGTGTTGGTGAGGGAACATTTCTCGCCAATTGATCGCCGCGATGAGTTGGGCGTAATCCTGTTCCACAATACGGAACCAGGACTCAGCCTGGAGCACGCCTTTTTGGTAATAGTGTAAAGAACGTTGGAGGTTTGAGTTGGAAGGTGATGGTACGGGTGCTGATGACATGCTAGAAATTCCTCAAGAACAGGCAAGCCGAAGCTATCGTACTCTTGCGAGGTTTGTGGGGACAACCCAGGGAGGGTGTGCGCCCGTTCACGCAATTCACAGGGGTTATTGGCGTCCTTGGATAAACGCTTGCATGCTGTCTGTGGTGATGTCTTTTTTTCCCCCTGGAGAGACTTTTCAGGCGGGGATAGGACTGGTGAATGCAGGAGGAAACCCTGAACCCATTGGGCCACGTCCACTTCACATAATTTTGACGTCGGATCGAGCCAGCTCCTCCACCGTAGCCACCATCATGGCGTTATTAGCCACCCTTGAGGAAGCAGGCGTGTTGCCGCCAGAAGGGACCTCGCAGGCCAACCAAGTGATTCATGGGTTGATTCAACTACAATCTGCCGTGATGAAATCATCGTCACCTGAGTTGGGTGCCTATCGGGTCGCTGCTGAGGCGTTTTGGAGGAGCCAACACACAGAAGGACCGCAGGGAGAGACTGGGGGCGAGGGCTTAACCTCGAAGGTTTTAGGGGCCTTCATTGACTATGATCAGGAGTACTCCCTATGGGGTGATCCGAATATTGTCTTAGCTCTGCAGGAATTTAATGTGACTCGCGCAGATTGGATGTTGGTCGCTGACCTCTTTCATCAGGCCGAAGTGATATTTCATGAACAAGGACGATCAATTCACAGTGTGTATCAAACTTGGCGAATGAACATGCCCGGTAGGAAGTCCTAAATTCGAAGATGGGAATTTATTTCACGTACACGTGTTGACCGGTCCGAGCTGCTTGGTAACAGGCCTCAGCCAATTCGACCGCGCGCAATCCATCCTTTCCAGTAATAGGCATCGGTTGGCCTGTTTTAAGAGCCTGAAAAAAATCCCTGAGCATGAGTACGATCGTGGGTGTAGGTGGCACGGTTTCCTCAGAGATGAGTTGCTCCCGGTCAAAAATTTGAACCAGACCGCTCGTCCAATCACCTCGAACGCGTCCTTTTGCCCCATGAATTTCAATGTGGGTGACCCGCTTGGTGCTCACTCTGGCTATATTCAATCGACAGGAGATGCCGGAAGCCGTGGTAAGAGTGATTACCGCCTCTCTTTCAGGTGTATCGGGAGACGAAGACGTCATGATTCCTGACACGGTGAGTGGTTCTTCCGGGATCATGACTCTAATCCAATCCAACAGATGAATGCCGAATTCCAGGAGAACTCCAAGGTCAATTCCCTGGATGTTATCGATCTGGGGACGTTCTTCTAATTGCATCGTTCCATTTAGAGACTGCCAAGGTCCAAGACTTTCCCCTATGTCTAGAATCTTTTGAATCACGGGTTCGTAGCGCAGCGTGTGACCTGTCATGAGAGGGACTCCGGCTTGGGTGGCGGCTTTGACGATGCGACTTCCTTCGCTCGAATCCACCGCTAATGGTTTTTCTAGGAGGACAGCTTTGCGGTGTGCGATGGCCTCTAAAGCGATGGGGACATTCAATGCGGGTGGCGTGACTACCAAGACCGCCTGGATAGCGGGATCGGCGATCAGGTCTCGATAGTCTGGGAAGAATTGGACGCGGTGGATAGCGGCTTGCTCATAGCCTTTCTGTACGTGCTGCCTGCTAATGGCTACCAGTTGGCCACCGGTGTCTTCTTCGAGGAGATGCCGAAGATAACGACTGCCATGACGTCCAAGTCCAATGAGTCCTACTAATATCGGTTTGTTCAATTGAGCTTCCTGTGTGTATTCATTCTGGCTCTCATGGTAGAAGCCCCCGGATTGCTCGATTTATTAAATTCGAATAAAACATACGGGATCGCCCACGAGGGCTGTTGGGTAGGTAGCTTCTTCGATATGATAGGGTTGACGATTGATGGTACACCAATGGTCAACCCAGGGAAGTTCTTCCACCGAGGTAGTAAGTAGCCCTGGCTTAGTGAGTTTCGCCATACAACTTGCGAATAAGCGAATGCCGGTTTCTCGTTCGGAGGAAAAAGCTGAGACGTCAAAGGCCAGCGGGTCTGCGCGGCCGTAAGAAAAAAGTACTGCCAGGTTGGGGAATTCTTCCGGATCATTCAAGACGCTGACGATCCAAAGATGATCAAATGTGCCGGTGGCGGACTCTGCCGAACCACAGGAAAAAGGTATGCCGTTTTCTCCTCCGGCTTGGTTCAGAATGTCGACTTCCTCATGCCGTAGATTGTATGGGCAGACAGTACGATTCAATTCCAGTTGTTCCATCAACAGAGGAGGAATTTCCGGGACTCCCGCACCCACGTACAAGCTCCGTCCTTGTGGTGGGAGGCGGACTTTGAGGGCTTTGGCGATCGCACTCCCCATTTTCTGGCATGGCCCTCGGCGGTCTTCCCAAAATTGGTCGCCGCCTTCGTCGCAATAAATCGGTCCGAGGCCCTGGTAGTCAAGCGTCTGATAGAAGTGTTGAATCTGCTGGGTGGTTTTTTTTGCCAGGCGTGGTGTTTTTGATGGTGAAGGGGTCATTATTCGTCGGTTGTTCCTTTTTTTTTTGCAGAGAAAAGAATGAGTGTGAGGAGCGGTTTCCTTAGGGGTCGCCAAATGGGCATTTCCCTTTGTAGGGTTGACCAAAATATCGAATTGGTGTATTCATTAGTGTCTTTCCCTCAGACGTCCGTTAAGGGAGATATTCCATTCCTTACACTGGTCAGTCAGTTCCTCCTCCGTACGTGTTTACTCATTTTTTGGCTAACGGAATCTTGGCTTGTGGTTCATTCCTCTTAAAGGACGTTCGCGAATTTCCTACGACGAACGAGATAACGTTCCCTTCATGCGTGACTGTATGCGAACTCAAATTTCTCATAGGCCTATAAAAACGTAGACAAATGGATATTCTTAACGAATTACGCCGAGTCATTCGGTTGGAGGCCAAGACGCTCACTCATTTGGAGGAGAGTCTGACTCCACAATTTGAAGAAGCCGTCAGAATGTTACAAGCTTGCCAAGGGAAAGTCATCCTCATGGGAGTCGGAAAATCAGGACTCATCGCGAATAAAATTTCAGCCACGATGGTTTCTACGGGGACCCCTGCCGTGTTTCTCCATGGCTCAGAAGGCATGCATGGCGACATTGGGATTGTGGCCAAAGATGATATTGTCATTGCGGTTGGCAAGTCGGGTGAAAGCGAAGAACTGCTCGTATTGCTTCCCTTTATTCGGAAGATTGGAGCACGAATTATTTCTATCACCGCGAAGGGCGAGTCGGCGCTTGCGCGTGGGAGCGATCTGGTCTTGATGACACCGATTGAAGAAGAAGCCTGTCCTCTCAATATGGCCCCAACTTGTAGCACGACAGCCGCACTGGTTTTAGGAGATGCCATGGCCATGGCTTTGATGAAACTTCGAAATTTCCAGCCCGATGATTTTGCGTCGTTTCACCCTGGGGGCCAATTAGGAAAGCGGTTGTTGCTGACGGTTGGCGATTGTATGCGCCAAGGTGAGGCCAATCCGATTACTGAATTGTCACAGTCCGTTCAGACAATGTTGTGCGAAATGACGAGCAAGCGGGCCGGAGCGGTTTCTATCATTGACGATCAGCATCGACTTCTTGGACTTATTACAGATTTTGATATCCGACGGACTTTGGAAGAAGGGCAGGATTTTTTTTCGATGACGATTGCTGAGGTGATGAATGAGAAACCGGATTTTATCTACGTTGATGAAAAAGCCTTCAATGCGCTGGAATGTATGGAGAAGCGCGAAAAGCCGATTTCCGTGCTTCCCGTTCTGGATCGACAGGATAAAGTGGTTGGGATGATTCATCTTCATGACCTCATTTCTCTAGGAATTTAATGTTTTGTCAGGACAAATAGGAAAAAACGAAATGGACCGACTGGTTATAGATTACACGGTGATTTTTAGTAGAACAACTGAACAATGAAATAAGGATCCGCATCTGTTTACCCAATCTCGAATCCTTCTGAGGAACACGCCTTTGTATTCGTTTTGTTCCCAAGGGGTCTGGACGATACAAGAAGGAGGTTTATTTCTTCTAACCGTCAGCAGTTTTTTCCCACAGTTATTCCATTTGGAAGAAATTATTTTTTTTATACTGTTGGGATTAGCCCTCTTTGCGGGATGGCTGGGAGATAAAGACCTGAGGGTTCGAACGCCAGTTGATCTTCCCCTTATACTGTTAGTGGTCTGGATATTGCTGACCATCCCCTTCTCTTTGAACCCCGAATACAGTTTTGAGGAATGGCGAAAACTCGTAGCCCAATGCTTAGTCTTTTATTGGGCTGTGTCTGTCATGCGTGAAATTTCTGAAAGACGGCCTGTGAAAAGTCTCAGGCCCCCTTTTCGGTGGTTGGAAGGGATGAAAGGCCAAAGCTCTTCACAGATAATCTTCCCCGGAATTCTTCTTGGAACCTTGTTGCTGTCCGGGGTTTCGCTGGTTGATTTCATTGTGCAAGGGGGAAATTGGAAGGACCGAGACATTCGCGGGATTGTTCCGGGGTCAGACTATAACTGGCTGAGCACCTATTTGATTCTTGCTATGCCGATTGTGGCGTATTGTGTAATGACCTCCCTTGGGTTGTGGAGGAAGATATTTTCCGTGTGTATCTTCGTACTTGGTTTACTGGCGCAGGCTGCGTCATACAGCCGAGCGGGTTGGTTGACGTTTGTGGTCCAAATGATCTCTTGGGGGCTTATTACGCGGCGACGCGTTCTCTTGATGAGTGGGATTCTTGGAATTATTCTTGTTTCTGTTGTCCTGGTTGGGCTTGCTCAGAGGGGCTATCAGGCCGACACGCTGGATACGTGGACTGTAAAGACACGAATTCAGGTCTGGAAGTTAGGGACCAGCCAAATAATCAAGCATCCAATTGTGGGAATTGGATATGGTAATAATATTTTTCAACCTCTTTTAGCCGATTCTCCAATGGGCGATAGCCTGATGCATCTACACAATACGCCTTTGATGGTTGGTGTTGGAAGCGGGCTACCAGCATTAGGGTTTTTTTTGTGGGTATTTGTTCGTTTAGCGGTGGAACTTTTTCCTAAAATAAATCAAAAAAATTGGACAGACACAGAAGCCCTCAAGCTTTGTTTGGGGATTGTGTTAGTGGGCTTCTTTTGTCGAAACTTGTTTGATTATATGTTTGCCGGCAGTCTGGCCTATTTGTTTTGGATATTGATGGCCTGTGGTTTAGAGACATCCGTGAAAGGTATGCCAAGGACCGAGCAGAAATATCCCCATTGTGCAATTGGAGCTGAGGGGAGTAGGGGGCACGGATAGTCCTCAGGAAACACCTGATTTGCTATGAACAGTGCTGACGAGTTGCCATTAGTCATTGGTTGGAAAGTTTCAACGCTTTCACCAATTGTTGCCAGTGTGAGGTATCGGGCTCTTTTGCCAATGCTTGCGTTGGAAGAGCAGAACGTTAAGTCTCGTCTGTTCGCAAATGGTGATGTAACCAATTTAGATGGCCTTGATCTTCTTATAATTATTAAAAGCTTCTCAATCGACGACGTGTCCTTGGCCCATGAGGCAAGAGTGAGAGGTATCCCTCTTGTCTTTGACTTATGCGACAATATTTTTGTTGATGGTTATGGCAAGTCCACCACCAATTGGGTTAGGGATGTATTTTTCTCCATCACAAAATATGCTTCTGCAATTGTGACAAGCACCGCGCCCTTGGCAGATGAAATTCGTCGGCAAAGTGAGGATTGTGTTCCAATATACATTGTGCCGGATGGTATAGAAACTCAACCACTGGTAGAGCTCGGGCTACAGAGGTTGAAAGCTGCCCAGTTAATAACAGTAACCAGGGAAAAGGGTTTATGTGTAGACACATGGGACAACGTAATCAAAAAGCTCAAGTCGCTTAGGGGGTCTTCGTTTAAAGGGATTCTTTTCAGGATGGCAGGATTTTGTCGGAGGAAGTTTTCTGTTCATGCCCTAAAAATAAAAATATCCGATTCCATGTATTTATATAAAACTTCTCGGAACCCGCAAGCCATTCAAGTTCAGCTAGAGCCAAGCGGCGTCCCTGACACGCTAGGTAATCGTTGTTATGTAAATCAAGCTCCCATAGGAGGGGAAACCGCAACTCACATAAACAAAAGAATCCATCGTATTCTATGGTTCGGTCACCATGGTGCCCCTTATGCCAGCTTCGGAATGTTAGATTTGCTCCATATACGTAAAGAGCTTGAAGCGATAGCCGTAGAGTTTCCGGTCGAACTGATCGTGGTCAGCAATAACTTTGAAAAATTTCTCAAATTTATTCAACCCATTAAAATTCCTTCCCGTTATGTTGAATGGTCCGTTGAGGGGATGGCTCAACACGTGAAGAACTCGGATATTGTCGTGGTGCCGAACACTTGTGATCCCTTTAGCTATTGCAAATCCTCCAATCGCACAGTCCTTGCGCTTGCTTGCTGTGTTCCGGTCGTTGCGACAAGTACTCCAGCCTTGACGGACCTCCGAGAATGTATCCAACTCGACGATTTCATAGGTGGGTTGCGTCGCTATCTGAGTGACCGTGATTTTGCTAAACGACAAGCAGATTGTGGGAGAAAACTTGTTCAAGAGCTTTACGGGCAAGCTGCGATTGGTCAAGCGTGGCTAGGCATCATTGAGAAGACGGGAACAAGGACCCAGGGTATTAAGGTGCAAGGCGGAGAGTTTATTTTCGTTTTAAATCTGATTCAAGACCTTGAATTGGTGGTACCTGTTTTGAAGGTAGCATTGAGACGTTCCATTCCTAGTGAAGTGTGGTGTAGCTTTTCCTTGTTCAAGAATTCACCAAGGGTGAGGGCTGATCTAGAAGAAGTCGGTGTTCCCTGGAGGATTTGGTCAGAAGAATTTGATAAATGGGAAATAAGCAAAAGTTTTCATTCAGCGAAGGTGTTACTGACGGCATCGGAATCCAGCCTGGAAGCACATCAGTTTTCTTACTCCCTCACCAAAATTGCCAAGGAGCTTGGCATAATAACTGGAACATTACAACATGGTCTTGAAAATGTCGGTCTCACCTATAGCGATGAACGACACTCAATAAAAAAGGTAGATTTTGCCTCCGACCGAATCTATCTATGGGGACCATTGAAGACTTTGCATGCAGAAGTTCCTATTAGAACATTGAAGAAATGCATGTCTGTGGGTTGCACAAAGATAATGAAGCCAATACAGACAGATTTGTCCTCCATTCTGCCTAAGCAGGGTTTGGTGGTGGGGATATTTGAAAATCTTCACTGGCATCGATATTCAGGCGAATATCAGGTGTTTTTCATAGAAGGGGTTCGCCGACTTGCGCGTGATTTTCCGTCTGTCACTTTTGTGATGAAATCCCACCCTGCTGGGAGATGGCTTATCAGTGAGTATTCTCGATTAGGGTACAAAGAAAAAAACTTGATTATTGTAGATCAGCAGAAACCGACTTGGCAGGCATTAACCGTTCCACAGATTATCAGCAATTTTGATGCAGTCATTACTTCTCCTTCCACTGTAGCCTTTGATGCTGCGCGCATGGGAGTGCCTGTAGCTCTCGTGGCACATTCTTTAACGCTTGACAATTATTCTCCTCTTTTCATAATCGGAAAAAATGAAGATTGGCAGACGTTTTTGGTTTCTGTAACGAACGCTTCAAGTCGGAGGGTATTGCAGGAATCGAACAAGGCATTTATTGACCGCGTCCACCTGGATGGGAATGCAGCTGAAAATATTGTGGATGATTTAATTGGGTGTCTTAAGGCACAAAAGAAAAAAGCAATATAACTATTGAATGTTTTCCTTTACTCTTTAGCTGTGGGTGTATTCCAACTCGTCAGGGTCTAAGAGCTATTTTCCATTTAGGGGTCATGACAATGATTGAGAAGCCAGTCGTCTTTATCAACACAAACGACAACCAGATTTTTGGAGCCAAGGTTGCCATGTACTCGATGAAAAAATCATCAAGGTACGCTGACAAATTTGAGGTCAAGTTAAATCGGTTTGAAGAGACGCCTCACTTGCACAAACGACAAGGACAGCCCTATCTCCGAAAAGGGCGACCGGCGGTATGGCACAACGAGGACTTGCAGTCATGGAGTCCCTTGCGGCGAAAGGTTCCTCAAATGATGGGCTTCAAAGGCAGAGCACTTGTCACAGATCCAGATGTCTTTGCAATCGGGGATGTTTTTGAGTTGCTTAACGTCGATATGAAAGGCAAGGCGATACTGTGCCGCAATATCTCAGAAGGGTACAAAGGTAATGGACATGCTTTTTATGCCAGTAGCGTGATGCTGCTTGATTGTTCGCTTCTCACTCATTGGCGTTGGGATGAAGAGATTGATCAAATGTTTAAGATGGAATTGGATTATGGGCCATGGATTGGCTTACAAGCTGAAGACCCCGAGAGTATCGGAGAAATAGGGGAAGAGTGGAATTCCTTTGATAAGTTGACCCCGGAGACGAAATTGTTGCATACGACTGAACGAGTCACTCAGCCATGGAAAACCGGTCTTCCGATAGATTTTAACCTCAATATTCATTCTATAAGATCCCCCATGCCATCCTCAGCGCGCTCCTTAATCGGTGGCTTGATCAGGGACTTGTCCAACATGTTTACAATGGAGAAGGCCGTTCGTACTCACAGTGGGGAAAAATATCAACCACATCCTGACCCAACCCAGGAAAAACTTTTTTTTGAATTGCTTCGTGGCGCCATGGAGGAAGATTTTATTGATGAGGGATTTCTTCGCAAGCATATTAAAGAAAACAATGTGCGCCATGATGCTTTTGATGTACTGGAGGCAATCGGGTATAGAGCTCAATGCTCTTCTGGGTAATTCAAAAGTAGATTTTTATGCGATCTATTTCTGAGTTGTACAACCTCCATGTTGGGGGTGATATTTACATTGTTGGAACAGGAACAAGTCTGAGGGTCTTTCCTCTCGATTTTCTCAAAGGAAAGATCACCATTGGCTTAAATCAGGCTTGGAAGGTCGTCGGTACGACGTATGCGATTACGATGATGCCAAAGCTTAATATCCCAGAATTTATCGAAGGAGAACAGCCCCATCCAGGAATTACCTGGGTAACTAAGCCATCAAAAATTAGAGTCCAATGTACTCCAGACGAAATCGAATATGCAGAGAAGCACTTCTATGGGTTTGAAAACGACGGCGCGGTAAGTTTAACTGGGTTAGAAGAAATCAGTGAAGCCGGACGAGTCTTGGATTGGGTGTTAAATCCAAGTTCTGAAAAACTGTATCTTTGGACTTCCATATCACAAAGTGCCATGAACCTGGCAGCAAATATGGGAGCAAAAAATATCATATTAATAGGATGTGACAATGGAGCGATTGGGGGGAACCATCACGCGCATGAACAACATACCATGTGGAAAGGGGAGTCACCTGATATTCGCTACAGGCAGTATTACGAGGGGGTAGCTGAAGTGCGTAATGTGCTGAGACTCCGAGGGGTCAATGTTTTTAGCATGAATCCATTCGTCAAGCTTGATGACCCTGGTCTTGACTTTGAAAGGATATGCCGGGAAACCGGTCAGGCGAGTTTTATTGAAAACAAGGACATTCCTCGAGGGACAACGCTCATCCAGGATAATATTCGCTACCTCAAGTTAACTCGATACATCGTCGGAAAAAATCTACGTCATTTGGGAAAGAAGTTTTCATCCTAATCGACAAATATACAGGAGTTTTTCAAGGCCACCCAACTTCATCGATGGTTCACTTGGTTACCGAAGAAATCAACTGCTGTCCTGTTTGTAAAGGGAACGATAAAGAATTTTGGTCTACGGCCAATGATCGATTGCACCACACGACAGAGCAAACGTTTGAGTATAGCCGGTGTCTGAACTGTGAAGCGTTGTACCAATCTATTCGGCCCATACAAGAAGATATCTGGAAGTGTTATCCGAATAACTATGGCCCTCATCGAAAATTACATCAACGAAACACCTTGCTCAAAGTGCCGAAATGGCTGAATGGGGTCGCTCATCACTTAGCAGATCGACTTGTCGGGGCGTATGCTTTTCGTCAACGAATCGTCCAAGTCGAGGCGCATCTCAAGCAGGGTATGAGGATGCTTGATTTCGGATGTGGTGCCGGTAAATATCTTGATCGAGCGAGGAAATTCGGGTGTATCACCATTGGTATGGACTTTTCAAGTCAGGCACTGGACCAAGTCCGATCTCGTGGGCACCAGGCGCTCCCTATTGACGATTCATCCTGGGAGACGGTGGGTGTGGGGACCGTTGGATTCGTCCGTATGAACCATGTGATAGAGCACCTGTATGACCCCGAAAAGGTTCTGCGAGTGATCTGTAGGGCAATGAGTCCAGGTGGGATTTTACATCTTTCCACCCCTAATCCTAATGGGCCCTCAGCCAATCGGTATCGTTCAGCCTGGTGGGGGTTGGAATGTCCTCGGCACATCGTTTTAATACCTCCGCACCGGATGGCTCAAATTCTGGAATCCGCAGGGTTTAATAAAATTGAGATCGTGCATGAACCCCTTGCCAAAGATCTGGTTCGAAGTTGGGCATACGCGCGTGTTGATCGTGGTCTTTTATCATCCAGTAGCGTTGAGGGTCTTGCCGAAGATGGTTTGCTCAATCTTTGGTTCGGGCGAATGGTTGCAAGAGCTCTCAAGCGTGGAGAGTCAACTGATCGATATCATATTTTTGCCTATAATGGCGGTTGATGAAAATTGTAAAAAATTTGATGAATTCTGAGTAAAGATCAGGAGAACCAAATGCCCGACGATCACATTTCCGATGCTCTTGAAGAACGGCGTAATTTTGTCAAAGCGCAATACGATCATCTTTGGGAGGGAGTAAAGAGTAAATTGGAGAATGTGCTTGCACATGGAGAACGGGATCTTAGTCGGGTCCATCTTTTTATGAGGAGAAATTTTGGCCCAGGATTTGATGATGCCCATCTTCAGGAAAAATATAATGATCACGAAAAAAAGGTTTCCGAATCTGGATTTATTTGTGATCGTCAATTGATTCGTGTGATAGCTATGGATCCGCGGATTGTGACGTTGATGACGGATGCAGTGAAAATGCGGGAAGCCATATCTGTTTTTGGGCCGGATGTTGGACGAATAGTTGAATTGGGTTCGGGATGGGGAAAGAATCTCTTTAACCTGTTTAAATTTGGGGCTCCCTTAGAGGCCGAGTATTGGGGAATGGAGTTAACGCAGTCAGGGCGTGAGCTTATGAAGAGGGTTGCCACTGAAACCGTGTCGAGCATGAAAGTTGGTACGGCCCCATTTGATTACTACAATGCAGATTTTTCTTTGTTTGCGACTCCTGCAAATACGTGTGTGTTTACCCATCATAGCATTGAGCAGATTCCTGAGGTATCGGTTCAACTCATCGAGCGTATTCTTTCGATTCCAGGATTCCGCTGCTGTCTACATTTTGAACCTTGTGGGTTTCAAATTCCCGGGAACAATTGGTTGGCTGATTCGAGTCAGAGTGGGTTAATGACTGAAATTGATGAGGCCAATAAGCGTTTTGCGGTAAAACGCAATCAGAATACCAATCTTTATAATCTATTGAGAGAATTGGAACAGGCAGGTCGAATTACCATTCATACAGTTCGGAAGTATTTCACCTCCCATTTAATCAATAATGCGACAACTATGATTGTTTGGGCGCCAAATCATGATAGTGGGAAATTTCCGGTTTCGGGAGGCATTCGGGACGACTTAAATACTGTAGCTACTCAGTCGTAAGATGAGGTGAGCCGCTCATGAATATTCTAAATTGGCCGGGTTTCGTAACTTCAAATCACACGGAATGATAAACACAAGATTCGGAGTCAGGCCTATGAAGAAAATTTTAGAGTTTCTCCAGCGCAGAGTGCGGGGACAGCCCAGCCAATGTAACAAGGCCGAGGCGAAACATACCATTAACAGTTTGCCGGATACATGGGAATTACCACTAAAAGGTTTTCGAGAAAACAATCTTGAGTCGGGTCAAATCGAATTTTTGGGGGATGATGATCTTTCCCGTTTAAATAGCCTGTTGCCCTGGAAGTGTTTTACCACCGATTCTCGAGGGCGGCGTTTTGGAAATCCTGCCTGGAAGGGGAAGCGAAATTCCCCGCAAGTTATTCCGGATAAGAGAATTGTTTGGCTTGACTCGCTCTTCAATCTATCAGACAAATCAGTTTTGGAATTTGGGTGCTTTGAGGGGATTCATACCATAGCTTTGGCGCAACGCGCCGCAAAAGTGTATGCCATAGATTCTAGGATAGAGAATGTGGTCAAAACGATTGTTCGAGCAAATTTATTGGGATTCAGTCCCGCTGTGTCCGTGTGCGATCTAGAGCAGGAAAAAGATGTTGAAAGATTGCCGGTGGTAGATGTCGTTCACCATGTTGGGGTCCTCTACCATCTTAAAAACCCCGTGAATCACCTCATCAAGGTAGGAGCACTGGCTCGTCAAGGTATTTTGCTGGATACCCACTACGCGACAAATGATATGGCAAAATCGACTTCAGTGGTAGGTCAACATGCCTATCGGTATTGCCACTATCAAGAAAAAGGACGAGACGAAGTTTTTTCTGGAATGTATGATCATGCCAAGTGGTTATTGCTCGATGACATAAAAAAAATACTTAGGGATATTGGGTTTTCTGATATTTGTGTCTACAAGGATGAACAACAGCGAAATGGGCCACGCGTGACCCTCTCTGCAGCCCGCCCCTGCGTTGGCGAGCTGTTTTTTTAGAAAATTTTCCGTTTTCTTGCCCACTTGCTTACTGAAGACGTGACTCGAATTTGGTGGAAAAAGTCGTTGCACTAGTAAGTTGAACCCAGGGTCTAAGCCAATCCAAGACTAGATAACGTGGATACCGAAGAGAGTAAAGGTAACTTTAGACGCCGAGCCACTTGGCATATAAAGCCGGAGCTTTTGCCCAGTGACAAGCTGATTATTTTTACTGCGTGTGATAGTGCCTACCTGGATTACGCCATTCCGTTGATTCGCAGTCTGGAGTTTTTTTCTCCAGGGTTCTTATTTGTTCTGCATGTGGTCAATCCAAGTGATTTGGATATTCGGCGCGTGACGGAATTTGGTCGGTGCTTGTCAAATACTCGCCTAGCTGTCTCAAACGAAACAGTAAAGATGCTGGAGGGAACATCGGATGAGGTAATGCGTAACTATTATGCATGTGCGCGGTTTATGCAACTTCCAGATTTACTGCCGGAATTGGATCTTCCGGTATTATGTCTCGATGCCGATTCGCTTTGCGTCAATCCTATTGATTTTCAATTTTCCGAACAAAGTGACGCAGATATTGTAGTTTTCAACCAGGACCTTAATAGGGGTGATAAAGAAAAATGGGGCGTAAAAAATGGATCGATCTGGTTCCGGCCCAGCGAGATTGTGCAAGAATTCGTTTCTCAGGTGCGGGAAGAGTTGGTATCAGCTTTTGGTAAGGGTTTTCCTTCTTGGTATATTGACCAGATTGTCGTTGCTCAGAAGCTCTTGGAATTTCAGGATAAACTTGTGATTGGCCAAATTCGCACTGAGTACCTGGATTGGGATTTTCGACCATCCAGTGTTATTTGGACAGCGAAGGGTAAAAGGAAGAGCTCTGAAAACCGCTACGCATTTTTGATGGAGATGCTTTCTGACCGCCGATCGGAACAGCATCCAATTACTAGTACAGGCGACCCAAATGAATCTCATAAGCTCCTGAATCGAGTGGCCATCTTTCTACCTCGGCTTGACCTTCCTTGGAAATTGAGGGCTGTGGACAGATCGAATACTTTGCCTGTTTTGAAAGAAGATACTCTTAACTTGCGTCTCTATTGGAAACAGTTTGCCGTTAGATTGGCTCATTCGCTTGAGAACCATGGTATTGAGGTTGCCGTGTTTGAATGGCCTGCATGGGAAATTCAACCGGAGACAGTCGATCGTCTTGGATTTCAACTCGCTTTTATCCCACATCGCTGTCATCTCAATTTTCAAAAGGGTAAAACCAAGATCTTTTATTTTATGCAAGAATACTTTCGCTGGGTCTTTGTTGTTGATCCCAATGGTTGGAGTGCAGCTTCAACATTGTACCCCTTTGTTCTGAGCGGACTTCAATCTGAACGTCCTGGAGCATTTAAGATCTACCGTCGGTGGTTGGGGGAGGGACGTTTACAGACCAAGTTTAGTCAGGAGGATACGGCTTCAAGGGAAAGCCTTGTCTCTTCTGGGCAAATTCCCAAAGGAGCATATGTGTTTTTCCCATTGCAGATTCCACACGACCAATCGATTCAATATTTCTCCGATTTTTCGGAAGAAAAAATTGTTCTAGGCATCCTTGATTGGTCGTCCCGAGCCGGTGTTCCTGTTGTATTTAAACCCCACCCTGTAAATAAAAAAAGTATGGACCCATTCTTCGAGTTGGTCAAAGAAAAAAATGCATTTTGGAGTACTGCTAATGTTCAAAGTTTGATTGAGTATTCAACGGGTGTGTTCACTATTAATAGTGGCGTCGGTTTTGAGGCGTTGCTTCAACTTAAACCTGTGGTGCTGTTTGGTCGGGCAGAATACGATTGTGTGTGTTTTAGGGCTTCCTTAGAAAGTATTCCTGAAGCATGGAAATACTGTCATGAGGCTACTCCGAAAAATCTTTTACCGCGGTATCAAGTATTCTTTGATTGGTTCCTTTCGAATTATGCTTTCGATTTGTCGCAACCTAAGTTTTCCCAGCCTCGGTTTAATGCATTAGCAGAGGATGTTTTGACAGAACTCTCCAAATGATTCCCCTGGTTTTAAGGCACATCACCACCGGATGGGTCCTCGCTTTCAGTAAAGTCCGGCTCCAAACCAAGGAGCATGCATTGGGATATGGGTGGGCCATTCTTACCCCCATTATTTATGCGGTGTGTTTCGTTGTGGTTAAGCAGAGCCTTGTAGGGAAGATTTCGATAGACAATGCACATGCGTGGGAAGTCTTACGGGCATTTATGGGAGTGAGTTTGTTTCAATTATGGTTTCAGCTCGTTCAGGATATGTCTGAATTAGTGCGGAGACGTCGCTCTTTACTGCGAGGTATGACTATATCAGAAAAACCTCTTATATTTGCGGTCATATTCGAGGCATGTATAGGTCTTGCCATTCGCTTGATTACAATCGTGTTGGCAATATTGTTCCTTGATTTGTCCTTTCCTGTGAATTTAATCGGATGGGGTTGGTTCTTGATCAGTTTGTGTACTCTGTTAGTATCTGCTTCCGCACTTGGGCTAATTCTTGCTCCCTGGGCGGCACTGTATCCCGATGTGGGAAAAAGTATGCGCTCTATCAATATGCCTCTTATTTTGATATCACCGGTGTTTTATCCTGCCACAACCCAAGTGGACAGTTACCTTTTTTTGATTAATTGTGTAAATCCATTGGCATCGATTCTTGCAACAATGCTGGATGCTTTGATGGGGAATCCTCCATTTTATGGTTATGCGCTCTTGGGATGGTTACTATTTGGACTTTTACTTATATTGTGGTCTTTGCATCAACTTAAACGGCAAATTCCTATTCTTTTAGAAAGGATGGGAACATGATGGAGACTCTTTTGAGGGTGGAAGGACTCGGTAAAAAGTTCTCACGTGATCTGAAGGCGTCAATGAAGGCCGGCGCAAAAAGTATTCTCAACTCATATTTTGGTGCGAGGCAGGATGTGGTAACCCTGAAGAGTAAAGAATTTTGGGCACTTCGTGATGTGTCTTTGGAGTTACGGCGTGGGGAAGTCCTGGCAGTTCTTGGGCACAATGGTGCCGGTAAAAGCACTTTGCTTAAGTGTATTGCAGGAAAGTTGCAAAGTGATACGGGGTCCATACATATAAACGGGTCAATTGGTCATATGCTTGAAATGAGCGCAGGTTTTGAGCAGGCTTTGTCTGGAAAAGAAAACGTGAGGTTGCGCGGACGTTTGCTAAATTTAAAGGGCAGGGCAATTGAAAAATATATTCAGGAGGTAGCCGATTTCGCGGACATTGGTGAGTTCTTTGATGCCCCCGTCCAGTTTTATAGTTCCGGCATGCGTGCAAGGCTCGGTTTTGCTGCCTCCTCCGTGATGAATTCGGACATTCTGATTCTTGATGAAGTATTGGCAGTTGGTGATCTCAGCTTCAGAATTAAATGTTATGAACGTATTAATGAAATTTCTCGTAAGGCTGGCGTGTTATTCGTCTCACACTCTCTTGGTCAAGTGGCCCGTATGTGCAATCGTGGCATTTTCCTTGAAAAGGGGAGGGTGCTTTATGACGGGTCCGCGCAGGAGGCGATTCGGATTTATCAGGATAAGCTAGGACAAGGTAACGAAAAATCTAACCGATATGTGTTGAACCCTGATTTAGTCAGCATAGAACTATTTGCTTCTGGAAATAAGGTGAGTGCTGGGCAAAGCATAAATTATGGTGAGCCTTTAGCGCT
This sequence comes from Nitrospirales bacterium, assembly GCA_040904705.1. Taxonomy (GTDB): domain Bacteria; phylum Nitrospirota; class Nitrospiria; order Nitrospirales; family UBA8639; genus Nitrospira_E. The sequence continues at coordinate 88,656 of JBBDSY010000007.1, forward strand.
TAAGGGAGATATATCCAAAGTGCCACGGGAAGCACAACTGCGTGTACTTTTACGAGATGCGGGGAGTGGTTTGATTATGGACTGGAATTCAGCGCGGAACAACATCGAATGGCCGAGGAATCCTACATGTGTCTGTGCCGATCTTGGCCCTGTGGAACTCAATCCTGGAGCTTACTCGGTTTCTGTCCAGGTCATGAGTCCCGATGGACGTGAGCATCTTTGTATGTCGTCGGCCATCCCGTTCCGTGTTACGGGAGAACTTCTTTATGCTATCCCAGTACAAAAGCGAGCGAATTGGTCATTTACTGTTTAAACGTTTTGAGAAGTGACTTCAAATGAGTGACATAAAAACCGGGGAAAAGACTCTCAAAGAACTAAAATTGATCGCCGAAAAGAAACCCGAACTGGGCAAAAGGCTTGACTATGAGGCGGTATGGGCAACCGCTTGGGAGCAATGTCAAAAAATCATTGCAGAGGGTGAAACCGACCTATCTCGCCTTGTGCTGCGGGTAAGAAATCAATATCGCTTCAACAATTCAGACCCTAATTTGGCAAAAAAATATCGGAAAGATGAAGAAAATAGAAAGAAGACAGGATACATTTTCGATCGCAAACTTGTTCGGTTTGATTCTATGAGCACAAGATTTCAGCCCACAATGTTGGAACCCTTAAAACTCATACCGATTATTGAATCTTGTGGTGAAGACATCGAAAGAATCATTGAATTAGGAAGCGGCTGGGGGCGAAATATATTCAAAGTTTGGCTGAATGGCGGGGCAAGAAATGCTGAATATTGGGCCTTAGACATTACTGAAACTGGAGCAAAAATCGCCAATGCAGTCGCGCAGGCTTCTGGGAAAATCAACTTAATTACTCATAACTTTGACTTCAATTTTCCCGATTTTTCATTTCTTGGCGACACCAATAAAAAACCGTCATTTTTACAAATTGTTCCATAGAACAAATAACTGAGATACATCCATCTTTTTTTGAGAAGATTCTCGCAATTCCTGGATTTCACAGATGCTTTCATTTTGAACCGGTAGGTTTCCAGATACCGGGTAATAGTTGGTTGTATACGCCAAAAAATGAAGAAGTTATGAAATAAATTGACGAAAATTGTTCAACGTACGCTAAATCGAATGGGCTTAATCAAAATCTATATTCGACACTCGTAGCATTTGAGAAGACGGGGCTGATTGATATTCGAACTGTTCGAAAGCACTACTATTCAGGCCGTCTTAAGAACGCCATTACTCTTATTGTTTGGGATAATGCAGCTATTGATAGAAAACTGAGGCCTTTGGACTTTATGATGGAAGAGCGTGACGACCGGAGTTTGAATAGTGAGCCTAGATCTCGTCTGTTAAATTTCCAAAAATTCAGAGTGGCAATTGGCAGGCCTTTTAATAGCTGACTTCGTTCTTTGCCATCTACCAGAAGACCTTAGCTTTCAAGCATCGTGTTGACCTCCTCGATACTTAAGGCATTTGCCGTCTGCATGTTGATGCCAGTTAAGAGCGAAAGGTTATCAGACTCGGTCAGGAACAGAGAGACAGCCCAGAATGTGTACAATAACTTTTGGAATGGTAAAACCATACCTGGAAAGACTTGGATTATTGGCTGCGAACTTTTTTATTTGAGGAAATTTCTTGACTTCTGGAATTGATCGATTAGGTGCTTTGGATAAGGCCTTTGAGTTTATTTATAAATCCGAGACGGACGGTGATTATTGCGAGTTTGGAGTGTATCAAGGAGTATCCTTGCTTAGAGCTCTACAGGCTGACTATAAATGGCGAAAACAAACGAATCGACGTCACGTAAAGCGATTTTTCGGATTTGACTCATTTCAGGGTTTACCTCCATTTCAACATGGCGATCAGCTTGATGGGTATGGGGTATTCAAGGAAGGCCAGTTTGACGACACAAGCGTCGAGATGGTGCTTCGGCGGATTTCAGAAGGGGGTTTTAACCCAGACAAAATAAAATTAGTTTCCGGTCTATTTTCTGACACTCTGAAATCCGCAAGCGTGGTTGAATATTTTTCTGACTCTTTAGTGTCTATCGCTCATATTGATTGTGATTTGTATAGCTCAGCCCTGGATTGTCTTACCTTTTTAGATGGCCGGTTGGCTGAGGGGACCATCTTGCTTTTTGACGATTGGTTTTGTTTTCGTGGCCATCGCCGCTATGGCGTTCGTGCTGCATTTGAGCTTTGGTCTCGTGGGAATAAGTATTGTGTTACCGAATACTTTTCCTATAGTTGGGCAGGCAAGGCCTTTATCGTCAATATTAATGATGTCTAAATAATCATGAAATCCATTGTAATGCCATGCATCCTTTTCCCTTATTGATCGGGGGGTGTCCGCGTAGCGGAACGACTGCTCTTCTTCAGGTCCTAAACTCCAACCCTTCCTGTTACATATCCTCAGAAGAAAATATCCCTAAGGTACTTGGTACTTTGAGTAAAGTATTAGGTACTCAAGAGCATCGGAACGAGGTCATTAGTCATAAAGGTATGCGGGTTTTATCTCTGCGAGAGTCACTCAATGAAAAGAACATCAATAGGCACAACTTCAGCCAAGTTTCGATGTGGCCAACGTTACGGTTTATTTATCAATCGCACCATGAACAGCTATCCCCTGGCGTACCTTTAGTCCTTTGGGGAGATAAATTCCCCAATTATTATAAAAATATTGATGTTGTCATGGCAGTCTCAGGGATAAAATATCTTCACATTACAAGAAATCCCCTTGATGTCGTGAATTCAATTATGCGTCGTTGTGAAATGACTCGTCAGGGTAAAGACTGGTGGAAAGCCATGACGGTTTTTGAAGAAATGATCAGTGCGTGGTCAGATGCCTATCAAACTATCCAGCAAATTGAGGGCCGCCCTGAAGTTTTTCACTTACATTATGAGGAGCTGGTTTTTGACTTTCATGGTTCGGTCGCCAGGATTAATGGTTTTCTTGGTGCTGATTTAGCTTATGAGAATATGCTTGTTTCCGACCCCACCAAGCATTATGACCGAAGCTTTTTGTCTAAGGAGATCACAAGCCAAATTCTTTCGCACGCAGTTGTTCGAACCTATATGGAAAACATTAAGAATAACCCTTTTGTCTCATCTGCATTTGAAAATAGAGAACTTTTGTAAATTCCAGAGTTAAACAACATGTCCGATATTATTCGTGTTTTTGTTGCAGGAACTCCCTCTGAGTGGTTGGCCATGCGCGTTCTTGAATTTTCAATCCGGGAGACGACAAATTTACCGTTGGAATTTTCTGCACTGTATTCTTTCGACCGGCCTATTCCAAGGCCCCAAGCCAAAAAAAACTGGCCTCGGACTCCATTTTCTTTTCAGCGATTTTTAATTCCGGAATTGTGCAGTTATGAGGGGAAAGCCATTTATCTTGATGCGGATATGTTAGTTTTTCGGGATATTGCGGAATTATGGAATCAACCATTAAATGATTGTGATCTTCAGGCTATAAAGGAGCCAAGACAAGGGCTATCTAGTCAATTTAGTGTGATGTTGCTTGAGTGTGCCCGTCTGCATTGGAATATTGAGGAAATCATTTCCGCACTGGATTCAGGAGAATTGGAATATGTTCAGTTGATGCGCGAAATGTGCATTGTTGACCAGATTGGATGGGATATTCGCCCAGATTGGAATTCCCTTGAACAGTACAAATCTGACGAAACTGCGCTCTTGCACTATACCAATATGCCTACGCAACCTTGGGTAGCATCAGCCAATCCTCTTGGTCCAATTTGGGTCGGATTTTTGCGGCGCGCCCTAGATGCGGGTTTTATTTCTCAAAAAGAATTGGAGCGAGAAGTGACAGTTGGTCATGTTCGTCCATCTCTGCAAGTGGAAGTAGAGCAAGGCTGCGATCAGGTTGGTACTTCTCCTTTCCGCTTACGCCATATGGATAGAGACTTTATTCCACCCTACGAGCGACTACGTTTGGGAAAGCCTCGAATTTTTCCCTCTATTCGACGTTTGTTTGGAGGGATATTTCGGTAGTTTAATCGTCCTCTATTATTTCAAAGGATTGGTAATGTTTGTTTTTGCACTCCTTATATGACAAGCCATGTATTTGAAGCTGGGTATATTACACCTGCTCTCTTCAACGAATGATGCCAAAAGTGTATCGTTTCCGACAAGGCATCTTTCTTTGATCCCCAAGGGGAAAAATTGAACATATATACTCAACGTTTATTTCAAGAGGTTTGGGTAAGAAAATTTCGAAAAGCTAAAAATGCTAGGAAGTTCGGTGGGGTTTCCACATTCATTTAAGTCGAAGATGAAGTATGAACAATTTACATATATGGGAGAACACTTCATCAAATTCCAACGTAGGGGCGGTGATTGTAAATTGGAATTCATATGAGGTGCTTGGGCAATGTTTGTTTGCCTTAACAAAGCAAACATTGAATTTTTCAAGAGTGGTGGTAGTTGACAATGGCAGTCACCCTCAGTTTGAGGATTTAACCTGTGCTCGTCCAGAAAACACTGAGTATATCAAGCTTCCTGGTAATACCGGTTTTGCCAGGGCCAACAATATTGCATTTGAAATGCTTCAAGATTGCGAATGGATAGCTCTGGTCAATCCAGATGCTTTTCTTGAGCCAGATTGGTTAGAGAAGATGGTTTCGGGCATTCATCGCTTTCCCGGGTTTTCTTTTTTTTCCGGCCTTTTAATTCAAGCTAATAATCGTTCTTACTTCGATGGTTTGGGTGATGTATACCATACGAGTGGATTGGCGTGGAAGGATGCACATGCCTGGGGCCTTCATCAACGATCTCCGCATGAGTGCGAAATTTTTTCTCCGTGCGCCGCTGCTGCAATATATAAACGTGAGGCGTTGCAAGAGGTCGGTGGCTTTGATGAAGATTATTTTTGCTATTATGAAGATGTGGACTTAGGGTTTCGGTTGCGTCTTGCCGGCCATCGGTGCATGTTACTTCCTCGTGCGGTCGCGCATCATGTTGGTTCCGCAACCGCAGGAGGAGAGAATAGCAGCTTTGTTATTTATCACGGACATCGGAATCTCGTTTGGACCTATATCAAGAATATGCCAGGGGTTTTTTTCTGGCTATATTTACCCCAGCACTGTCTTTTAAATTTGTATAATATTTTCCACTTAATTTTTCGTCGGAAAGGGTGTGTTATTCTTCGAGCCAAAATTAATGCTATACAAGGCATTCCAGTGATGTGGCGCAAGCGCGCCATGATTCAAGCAAATAAAAAAGTGCCAGCATCCGCTATATTGAAGCAAATGGCAAAAGGTTTTGGTAGTATTATTTCTCGCACACCTCCAGGCATATAATATCAATAATGGGTTTCCCTCCCTTTTGATGCCGGAAGAACAAAGCGTTGCCCAACCTCTGGAAAATAGGCCAATGAGTGTTTTTGGTGGGCCGAAATATTGTTCCATCATAATTGTTACCTATCGCTCAATTGCATGTATTGGTGAGTGTCTTGATCGGCTCATTGCGATGTCAAACGTTGAAATTATCATTGTTGACAATGATTCGAAAGATGGGACCTCCGCCCTTATAGAGCAGGGTTTTCCCTCAATAAAGGTCATAGCTCTAAATGAAAATCTTGGTTTTGGACGTGCGTGTAATATTGGGGTTGCGGCTTCAAGCAGCTCTTTTTTTGTGTTTTTGAATCCTGATGCCGTCGCCTCACCAGATGCTCTGAAAACTCTTGTCACCTTTTTAGAAGATCATCCGCAGGCTGGAATTGTTGGCGCACGCCTGATTGATCCCTTGGGCCAACCCTTACAATCCATGGGAGATAGTCCTTCTTTGCTTGGATTAGTTTTAGATAAGCCAATAGCCTGGGTCGCACAACGCGTGGGGCCTCGGGGTTTATTGCGTATGTTTATAGGGAGAATATCAGCAAAGTTTCGCTTGCCGAGTAAACCGGAGTCTGTCCCCTGGGTTTCTGGAGCGGCCTTATGTTGCCGACGTTCTACCTGGGAAGATCTAAGTGGATTCGACGAGAAATTTTTCCTTTACTTTGAGGATGTTGATCTTTGCTTACGATCCACACAGGCTGGGTGGGAAGTGTGGCATGTTCCTGAGGCAGTTGTTTCTCATCAGTCTGGAGCGTCATTCGCCGGGAATCAAGACTTTCAAAAGGGGGTATATTTTAGCAACCAACAATATTTTTTCCAAAAACATTGCGGGCGTCTTTCAGCCTTTTGTTTGTCACTTTTACAAGGGGTCTATTCTCGTTTGAAGCTTTACCGACAGTTTGCGAATGACCGCATTGGCCCGTCTGTATAGGCTGTGGCTTCTGAGCGTCGCAAAAGGTGGTGCCTGGTGGATAAGCAGAGCACATGCGTGTTCTAGAAATTGTTGCTGATGGGAGCCCTGGTGGAGGAACGACTCATGTCCTTCAAATTCTGAAGGGCCTTCATGATTTCGCCTCTTTTGAGTTGGTTGCTCAAGCAGGTTCTCATCTTTTACAGCAGGCCCAAGAACTTGGTGTTTCCTGTCATGGCCTGGACTTTTTTCATAGTCGACTCAATCCAATAATTCCTATACAGCTGCGTCGTATCTGTTCGAGTATTCAGCCTCACGTGGTGCATATCCACGGAGGTCGTGCCGGATTTTTCTATTCCATGGCATACAAAGATTTGCCGACTCTTTACACTGTCCATGGGTTTCATTTTCTTCACAAACCTTTGGTCTTAAGGTGGCTTGCGTTACAAGTTGAACGGTTTATTTTTCATCGAGCTAGACGAATTATTTTCGTCTCCCAGCATGATGTTGCCCTTGCAAGAAATCTTGGATTGCTTCAAAAAGGCAAGCCTCATGAGTTGATTTACAATGGTATTGCGTTCCATGACATACCTCCGTCAGATTGCCTTCGTTTGCGGCACATTGGATTCATTGGACGCTTAGAACCTCAAAAAGACCCTATCTTATTCCTAGATACTCTAGGGCAACTTCCCGAATATTCCGCCACAATTGTGGGCACCGGAAGTCTGAATGCCTTGGTGAGGAAGGAAATTCGCCGTCGGGGTTTAACCAAGCGTGTGAGAATGCTAGGGGCCTTATCTCAATCGGAAACGTTAAAAGTTATTTCTATGTTGAGCGTGGTTGTTCTTTCTTCACGTTGGGAAGGTCTTCCGCTCACTGCATTGGAATCCATGCGGATGGGTGTCCCAGTTGTTGGTATGAATGTGAGTGGAATGAGTGAAATCATTGAGAATGGAAAGGACGGAGTCCTTATCAATCAGCGGTCAGGAGAGAGCTTGGCCAATGGAGTGAAGCGAGTGACGGAAGATTTCTCCTTGAGGGCAAGCATTATTCAGAATGCGCGATCAAAGATAAAAGAAAAATTTTCTGAAGAGCAGATGCTCCGCTCTCTTCGTCGTGTATATCAAGGAATTCAATAACACATGTTCAAAACAGGAAATTCTTCACCCCCCCTAAAAGTCGCGCTGGTTCATGATTGGTTGACGGGGATGCGGGGTGGGGAGCGGTGTTTGGAGGCCTTGTGTGAGCTGTTTCCGGATGCGCCGATTTATACCCTGGTGCATGTGAAAGGTAGTGTTTCAGAATCGATTGAGCGGCATTCAATTATTCCGAGTTCTTTGAATCTCATTCCGAAAGTAGGACAGTTCTACCGATATCTTCTGCCTTTGTTCCCTTCTGCTATTCAATCATTTGAGTTTGATCGTTTCGATTTGATCCTGAGCTCCAGCCATTGTGTGGCAAAAGGAATTCGAGTGCCTGAGGGGACTTGCCACATATCGTACGTTCATACACCCATGCGATATATTTGGGATGTTCATGAGCAATACTTTGGGGGAGCAACACTTTTCAGTTTTCAGAACATGGGAATGGCAATTTTTCGAAAACGGCTCCAACAGTGGGATGTCCAGTCCAACGTTCATGTCCATGGATTTATTGCCAACTCCTCTAATGTCGCAGAGCGCATTAAACAGCACTATGGCCGGGATGCTTCAGTGGTTCATCCACCCGTGGAATGGCATGCGTTTGAGACCTCTGAATGTGACGAGGCATTTTATTTGATGGTCACCGCTTTTGCGCCGTATAAGCGCGTGGACTTGGCGATTAAAGCTGCAAATGCCTTGCGCATACCCCTCAAGATTATTGGAAAAGGACAGGAGGAAAAACGGTTAAAACGCCTGGCCGGTCCTACCGTGGAATTTTTAGGTTGGCAATGCGATGAGCGCGTTCGAGGCCTTTACCGGCGATGCCGGGCTGTTCTCTTTCCAGGTGAAGAAGATTTTGGTATCGTGCCATTAGAAGCTATGGCCAGTGGGAAGCCAGTGATTGCTTATGGAAAAGGCGGGGTGTTGGAAACGGTGGTTCCACTAAACGCTAGGGCTTCAATTCAGGATGAATCTCCTCCAACAGGCGTCTTTTTTTATGAGCAAACCGCCGAGTCGCTGAGCCAGGCAATTCATTCGTTTGAAACATATCACCATAAATTCAACCCAAAAAATATTCGCGCTCATGTTGAAGTGTTTGATCGAAAACATTTTAAGGAACGCATTCACCAGGTGATTATGACGAATTATAGTCAATTTCATCAGCTCCATTTATGCTAAGACGTCATTCTGAATTTTTCAAAAACCTCCTCTTCCTATCTGATCTCCTTCTCATCAGTGCTTGCTGGGTCGCGGCCTACTATATTCGTTTTTCTTCTACTTTTTTCCCTGTGACCAAGGGAGTCCCGCCAGTTGAACCCTATTTGTGGCTGATTATCCCCATTATTCTTGTATGGGGAATCTGTTTTTCGTCTTTGAATTTGTATCGCCCTCGCCGAATGGGGTCGCATCTGGCTGAATTCGTGGATGTGGCCAAAGCCAATTCCCTCTGTCTTTTAATCCTTCTTGCCCTTTCCTTCTTCTTGAAAACATATGATTTTTCTAGATTGGTTATTCTTTATTTTTGGATATTAAATTTGGCGGTGTTGGGATTTTCCCGGATGGTGTTTCGGGAAATTTTAAGACTGTTGCGCCGGTTAGGGTATAACCAGCGGCATGTGGTGGTGATTGGAGCGGGCAATTTGGGGCAGCGAGTGGTTCACATGCTTCGAGCCCATCCTGAATTGGGAATGAACGTGCGTGGGTACTTGTCGAGAAATGAAGTTAAGGTCGGACAAGTATTGGAAGAGGTCCCTGTGCTTGGAACTTTCAACCAAGCCAATACGTTTCTTACTCCGGAGGTGGATGTCGTATTTTTGTGTTTGCCACCGGCTGTAGAAGGTGAAGCTGAGCGGCTGATGAAGATTCTTTCCACTATGACCGCTGAAGTAAAAATCATTCCCTCGATTTATGAGTTCATTACCCTTCGGGCTGAGGCGGAAATATTCGACGGGTTACCAGTCATTACGTTGCAGGGCTCGCCTTTGTTTGGATGGAATCTCTTTCTCAAGCGGTGGTTTGACGTCGCGGGTTCTCTTGTGGCTTTGGGGATGACCATGCCTCTTATGGGTCTGATTGCTGCGATGATCAAAATAACGTCTCCTGGCCCTGTCTTGTACCGGCAAAAACGTATTGGGTTGGATGGAAGGTCATTTGAGATTATAAAATTTCGAACGATGGAGCTGAATGCCGAATCAAAAACAGGGCCGATCTGGGCACAATCAGGGGATGACCGATGCACGGCCGTGGGGAAAAGACTCCGGCAAACCAGCTTGGACGAACTCCCGCAGTTTTGGAATGTGCTCAAGGGGGAGATGAGTATCGTTGGCCCACGCCCGGAGCGGCCTGAATTTATTCATAAATTTCGCGAGCAATTCCCTCAATACAACTTGAGACATAAGATGAAGGCGGGTATTACGGGATGGGCGCAGGTGAATGGGTTTCGAGGGAATACGTCGTGGGAAAAGCGATTGGCTCTTGATATGTATTACATTGAACATTGGTCATTGTGGTTGGACCTGAAAATCATGTTCTTGACGTGTTGGAAAGGATTTATTCATAAAGAGGCCTATTGAACAATAAGGTGTCTGCTTCTTAGCTCATCCCTATTTTACTTTGGTCCCAGGAGGGAGATCTTCTGATACTCCGAGTAATCCCAGCAGGTCGTTTTCTCCCGCTGCCAGGACCATGCCTTGTGATTCAATGCCCATCAGCTTTGCTGATTTGAGATTAGCCACGACCACAATTGTTTTTCCTACCAATTCTTCTGGCGTGTATTTTTTGCCGATTCCTGCCACGATTTGACGTCGTTCCTCCCCGATATCCACTTGCAACCTCAAGAGCTTTGAAGATTTTGGCACCCGTTCGGCTTCAAGAATTTTGGCGACTTTCAGTTGGATTTTCTGGAACTCTTCAATGCCGATGAGCAGAGTGTCGTTAGGGGAGATGGGAGGTTGTGAGGGAGTCGCTGAAGCCGCAGTATGTTTCCCTGTGGCGGGAGAAGGGGGCAGTGACGAAACGGGTTGGGATTCATCTGTCGTTGGCAGGTCCTTTTTGGGGAACAATGAGGCTCCTTTGGTGACTGGATTGATATAGGTGTATTCGCCCCAGGTTGGAAAGTTCGAAATCGTTGCACTCGAACTGTCTTCTGTTAATCCCAATCGGGTTTTCATAATTTCCGCCGTGTGGGGCATGAAGGGAGCAAGGGCGTACGTCAGGAATCGTAGGACCTCTGCCAGATGAAACAAGACGGTCTGGAGCCGCAGTGCTTTTTCAGGATCTTTCGCTATAACCCAGGGAGCGGTTTTATCGATATATTGATTGGCCATGTGGACCAACCCCGTAATGGTTTCTAGGGCACGATGAAACTCCAAGCCATGAAGGTGGTGTTCAATCTTCCCAAGAAGAGTCGATGCGGTCTGTTGGAGTTGGTGGTCCAACTCAGTCTCCGTTTGGGAATAGGCAGATGGAACCCTATTGTTCGAGAAATTGCCCATCATCGCGAGCGTTCGCGAAACGAGATTGCCCAGGTCATTGGCCAGTTCTGCTTGATAGCGGCTATGGAAGGCCGTGAGAGAAAAATCTCCATCCTGGCCAAATGGTACTTCTCGTAATAGGAAATACCGGAACGCATCCGTGCCGAATTGTTCGATCATGACATTTGGGTCAACCACATTTCCGCGACTTTTTGACATCTTTTCCCCGTCTACCGTCCACCATCCGTGGGCGAAGATCGATTGTGGGAGGGGACGTTCCATGCCCATGAGCATGGTAGACCAATAGACGGCGTGGGTCGTGAGGATATCCTTGCCCACCAGATGAACGGACGCGGGCCAGAAGGCTGATGCCGGCGAATGGGAGCCGAGATATTCCAATCCGGAAAGATAATTGACCAGCGCATCGAACCACACATAGGTCACACAGTCTTGGTCAAAGGGTAATTCGATCCCCCATGAAAGACGTGATTTGGGTCGAGAGATGGACAAATCTTCAAGTGGCTTTTGAAGAAACCCCAACACTTCGTTGCGGCGTGAGTCGGGCCGAATAAATTCCGGATGTGTGTGAATATGTTCTTTGAGGCGATCTTGAAATTGGCTCATGCGGAAAAAATAATTGCGTTCACTCACCTGTTCCACTGGACGTCGGCAGTCAGGGCAAAGGCCCTGGTCCACGTCTTTCTCAGTCCAAAACCGCTCATCGAAGGTGCAGTACCACCCTGTGTACTCGGCCTGGTAAATCAATCCCTTGTCATGGAGGGATTGAAGGCAACGTTGGACAACGGATTGATGCTGAGGGTCGGTCGTGCGAATAAAGCCATCGTGTGAAATATTTAATTTGGCCCACAAATCTTTAAATTTGGTCGTGAGCTGATCGCAATGGGTTTTCGGATCGATGCCGGCCTTTGCCGCAGCCTGCTGGACTTTTTGCCCGTGTTCGTCCAATCCAGTGAGAAAAAAGACGTCCGTTCCGCGCAAGCGATAAAAACGGGCGAGGACATCAGCGGCAATCGTCGTATAAGCATGGCCGATATGCGGCACATCGTTGACGTAATAAATGGGGGTTGTCACGTAAAACTTATTGGGCATAACGTAATGATTCCTTCGTGGCGCAATGGAGGAACACCTTGGAGTTATTCAAGGATGATCCGTCAATCCGGGGGGATGGTGTTGGAATTTATTCATGAGCCTGGGCATAATCCAGGTGGTCTTGGAGGTGGAAGAAAAATTGTTCCAACCCTATTTGCATGTTCAAATTGCGTTGTTGGCCCCGTTCAAGCTGGTTCAATTCTTGTGCGAGTTCTATGATGGCCGAGGCAGTCATCTGCTGTGCTAATCGACGAAGTGCCGGTTCCTGGTCCCGGTAGAGCATGGGAGCGTTTGACTCGTCTAACGCGAGTAAGAGCACATCACGGAGGCCTTGCTGAAACCAATAGATGGCTTCTGGTACCTGGTTCGATTTGACCAGACTTTCGCTGATGTCAAAGACCTGCGCGATCGACGTGCGATGTTCTCCAAATAACAAGGCCCAGTATTGGCGAAGCTTGACCTTCAATTCTTCAGGGTCCAGGTGGAGCGCTTGTCCCAGGCGACCTTCCGAAAAGGTCGAGAGCAGTTTGGCGTCTCCGGCCTCCAGAGACCTCTGGTTTTTGAGACATTCATCAATGAGACTGACGGGGAGAGGCGAAAAACGAAGCGCAATACATCTCGATCGAACCGTCGGTAAAAGATGTTCTGGTCGACTTGAGACAAGGAGGAAGAGGCAATGATCCGGGGGGTCCTCCAGTGTTTTGAGGAGGGCGTTGGCGGCCTCTGTCGTCATCGTATCAGCGTCATCAATAAGGCAGACTTTGTGCGATCCGATGAGTGGGCGATAAATGGCCAAATGTTCGATGGCCCGAATTTGGTCGATTTTAATTTTGGGGCTCGACTTTTGGGTATCTTCCGGCTGAATAATTAAACAGTCAGGGTGAATGGCTTGTTCAACTTGGTGACAGGACCGACAAGTCCCGCAGGCATCCGGTGTTGAGTCTACCAGGGGATGTTCACAATGGAGTAATTGCGTGAGAGCCATCGCGGTGTATCGTTTTCCGATAGCGGGTTCCCCGTGAAACAGATAGGCATGCCCGAGATGGTTCGTTTTTACCGCAGTCTGAAGCCACTTGATGGGGCGCTGATGTCCAATGATCTTGTGAAATGGCATTATGTCTGGGGTTATTTTAGCGATTTTTTTGGAGAAGAACGGATCAACTGTAAGGTTTTCGTATTGTGGATTAATTGCCCAGTTACAGAGGTAATATGTGAAGCTAAGGTCTGAGGCGATTGTCGGGCATCCACTTTATGTATCCGTTTGGGGTATTGCTTCACCAACGCCAGAAATCCCCGACGGACGCGTTGGTGGAAGCCGAGTGATTCCTGATCGAGGCGGTCCTGCTTGTTCGATTGTTGCCGTCTGGCTAACCCATCTTGAATAGGGAGGTCCATGAAGAATGTGAGATGAGGCTCAAGCTTATTGGTCACAAACATTTGAGTCTCTTGAAGAAATGTCTTATCGAGACCTCGAGCATACCCCTGATAGGCCAGGGTGGAGTCAAAAAACCGGTCACAGAGGACAATCATGCCTTTATCGAGCGCTGGTTGAATGATATGCGTCATGTGTTGGGAACGAGCCGCGAAAATCAGCATGGATTCACACACGGGGGTGATAGCCTCCATTCGAACTTTGGCCTTGGACGATGTGAGGAATAGTTTTCGAATGGTTTCAGCCAGAGGCGTTCCCCCGGGTTCCCGGGTTTCGAGGACGTGGTAGCCTTGGTCTCGCAGGGATCGAGCAAGTCGTCGACATTGGGTGGATTTCCCAGATCCTTCCGTACCTTCAAAGGTGATAAACGCTCCGTGAAGGGAGCGGGGCTTTTTTGTTTGTGAACCCCTGTATTCCATCAACAACGTCCTTTCTCACCCCTAGTCTAAGTCATTGAATTTTGAAAGAAAAGTCTTGCCGGTGATCAATTGGGCTTGTAAGATATCCTAGGCAACTTTCCCCCTTTTATTTCATGGTATCCTCTCTTGTCATCATAAAAGCGGGTCATTCCCCATGAATTCCCTACGCTCTTCCCTGAAGCGATATTTCATCACGGGACTATTGGTAATTACCCCTATCTGGGGAACTATTCTTATTCTCAAAACTCTCTTTGTCGCCGTCGATAGCATTCTCGGGACGGCGTTAGCCGATTTAGTCCTCCCTGATTATTACTTCCCGGGTCTTGGGATCTTGGCGTTGGTGCTCCTCATTTTGCTTGCCGGCGTGCTGGCCACGAATTTTCTGGGGAGGCGGATGGTGAATCGCTGGGAAGAATTTTTAGATCGAGTGCCCATTGTTCGCGGGATTTATGCCACATTGAAGTCCATGATGGATATTTTATCCTTTAAACAACGGGAAAAATATGACAAGGTGGTCATGATCCAGTTCCCCAAAAATGGGAACTATTGTCTAGCCTTTGTGACTGGAGAGACGAGGGAAGAAATTCAATGTCTGGCACCTGAGCCTTTGGTTCATGTGTTTGTGCCAACCTCTCCTAATCCGACATCGGGGTATTTTTTGCTGGTGCCAGAAACTGAGGTTGTGCCAGTTGACATGAGCGTCGAAGAGGCGATGAAGCTCATTGTATCCGGGGGATTTTATTCTCCGCCGGACAAGGCCTCTAGCATTGAACTTGCACGTAAAGCGAGTACAATGAGCGTAAAGCGTTCACCGAAAGTTCCGACATCATAAATGGCACACTGTTTCATTTGGACGTTCTGGGTATGAGTTGCCAAAATCACACCTCAGTGATCATCCTGGCTGCCGGGCAAGGGACTCGAATGAAGTCGACCATGCCAAAGGTGTTGCACACGGTCGCGGGTCGTCCCATGTTGGGCTATGCCATACTCTTGGCCCGCCAGGTGTCGACCAACCATGTGGCGGTGGTGGTCGGTCATGGGGCAGATTTAGTCCGAACCTACCTGACACGTGAAGAGGCACAGTTCGATTCGCATCTCGTCGTGGAACAGTCAAGGCAATTAGGGACGGGGCATGCGGTTCAACAGGCCTATCCAGCATTGACCGCACTGTCTTCGACGGCGGCCAGCCAGTTTGTCATTATGTGTGGTGATACGCCACTATTAACGACGGAAACGGTTGCCGCCTTGGTGAGGTTTCACCAATCCGAAGGCGCCACGCTGACATTGCTTACCACACATTTAACCAGTCCGAGCGGATATGGGCGGGTCCTTCGTGGAAAAGATGGCACAGTTTGCCGGGTTGTCGAAGATCGAGATGCGTCATCGGAGGAAAAACAGGTGTCAGAAATTAACGTTGGCACCTATGTGGTCGAAGCTCAATTTCTTGAGAAAGCCCTCGGACAGTTGAAACCGCAAAATGCCCAGGGCGAATATTATCTCACCGATATTATTGAGATAGCCGCTCGGGATGCGAAGAAAGTTGTCGCCTGGGTCACTGAAGATTCGTTGGAAACACTTGGAGTGAATACCCGGGTGCATTTGGCATTGGCGGAAAAAGAAATGCGTCGGCGGATTTGTGAACGATTAATGTTGAACGGAGTGACCCTGTTGGATCCCGAACGGGTCATGGTCGATCATCAAGTCACGGTGGGGCGTGATACGGTGCTTCACCCGGGAGTGGTTCTTGAAGGCGACACTCATATCGGTGACCACTGTACGATCCGCGCCAATTCCCGACTCACCAATTCTATTGTTCATCGAGGGGTGAGGATTCAAGATGGTTCCGTGGTTCAGGAGTCTACGATAGAGGAGGAAGCGGTGATTGGTCCCATGGCTCACGTACGGCCAGGCTGTGTGATCCATCGAAAAGCCAAGGTGGGAAATTTTGTGGAACTCAAAAAAACGGAAGTTGGGGAGGGATCCAAGGTGAATCATCTCAGCTATCTTGGGGATACCCTGATTGGGAGGAATGTGAATGTGGGTGCGGGAACCATTACCTGTAATTATGATGGGTATCGAAAGGCACGAACCATCATAGAAGATAATGTATTTATTGGAAGCGACGTTCAACTGATCGCTCCCGTGACGATTGGCTCAGGTGCATTAATCGCTGCGGGGACGACCATTACGGAGAATGTGCCAGCCGATGCGTTAGGAATATCTCGCACCCCGCAATCCAACAAGGAAGGAACGGCAGCCCGTCGTCGTGCATTGTTGGATCCCTCGGGTCTCCCCGCCAATAATCAAAGCGGGCAGGCGAAAGATAGACCTTCAACGACGCCAGTACTTCAGAAACAACAAAAATCATCATAAACCTGCTTATGCTTCCTCCTGCATGGCGGGGATCATTTTTTGCTGCGTAAAGTTTTTTCATGAACCAACCGAAAAATCGTATATCGTCATGAAATATCCAAAAAATTAACAAGGTAAGGAAGCGAACGCATGTGTGGGATTATGGGATATGTCGGGCGAGAATCGGCGGCGCCAATCCTGATAGCAGGGTTACGACGACTGGAATATCGCGGGTATGACTCAGCTGGCATTGCTATTCAGCATAATGGAAGTCTCGAAATTCGACGGAGCGTCGGGAAGTTGATCAATTTGGAAGCGAATCTCCAACATGGTTCTGTTGAAGGCCTGACGGGCATTGGCCATACGCGTTGGGCGACTCATGGGCGGCCGTCTGAACAGAATGCGCATCCACATCGTTCGGGAGAAGTCGTACTCGTTCATAACGGGATCATCGAAAATTTCATGACCTTACGCCATCGGTTGGAGTCGGAGGGACATCGATTTGAGTCTGAAACCGACACCGAGGTCATCGCGCATTTATTGTCCTCAATGATTAAGAGGGGAAGTCGATTGGACGAAGCTGTGCGACAGGTGGCGCATGAATTACATGGGAGTTATGCCATTGCAGTCATGTCTCTTGCGGAGCCAGGGCGAATTGTGGTGAGTCGTTCAGGGTGTCCGTTGGTTCTTGGATTAAACGGAACGGGGGCATTTTTAGCTTCTGATGTGACGCCTTTATTGGTCCATACTCGTGAGGTGGTGTTTTTGGAAGATGGCGATGTCGGGATCTTGCAGGAATCTGAGATTCAAATCTTTGATTCCGATGGTCGGCCCAAGACCTTTCAGGCTGAAACCATTCACTGGGATGCGGAAGCTGCAGAAAAGGGCGGGTATGCAGATTTCATGATGAAGGAAATTCACGAACAGCCACAAGTCATTATGGATACGCTCTGCGGTCGGTTCGATTACGAAACCGGGGAAGCCGATCTCCCGGACTTGGCTATGACCAAGGAAGAGATCCTAAGTGCGAGACGGTTTTGGATTGTCGCATGTGGGACGTCCTGGCATGCCGGATTGGTGGGGAAATATCTCTTCGAAGAGATGGTCCGAAGGCCCATTCAAGTCGACATTGGTTCGGAGTTTCGGTATCGTGAGCCCATGATTCAGGCCGGTGATGTGTTTATTGCCATTTCGCAATCAGGTGAAACGGCTGACACGCTGGCGGCGGCGCGAGAGGCGAAGCGGCGAGGGGCACGAATTCTGGCCATCGTGAATGCCGTAGGGAGTACGTTAGCTCGTGAAGCCGACGGGGTGATCTATACGCGTTGCGGGCCGGAGATTAGCGTGGCCTCAACCAAAGCGTTTACGGGGCAGGTTATTGCTCTGTATTTACTGGCGCTTCATGTTGGACGGGTTCACGGCGTATTGAGCCCCGAAGAAGGACGGTGGTGGTTAGATCATTTTCTCATGCTGCCGGGTCATGTCGAGCATATTTTAAAACAAGAAAAAGCCATTGAGTCGATTGCCAATCACTATGCGCAAAAACGAAATTTTTTGTACTTAGGGCGTGGTATTAATTATCCCATTGCCTTAGAAGGGGCTCTGAAGCTCAAAGAGATTTCTTATATCCATGCGGAAGGCTATGCGGCAGGGGAAATGAAGCATGGGCCCATTGCCTTAATTGATAGCGAAATGCCCGTGGTCGTGCTGTCGCCGAAAGACCGTCTGTATGAAAAATCTGTGAGTAATTTAATGGAAGTTCGGGCGAGAAGCGCCCCGGTGATTGCCTTTGTTTCGGAAGGGGATCACGCCTTAGATCAAGTGGCTGATCATGTTTTTGCCATTCCAGATGTGCATCCTCTGCTCACGCCCATTCTGTTTACGGTCGGCTTGCAACTCCTGGCCTACTATATCGCCGTCCTCCGTGGTTTGGATGTTGATCGACCAAGAAACCTAGCCAAAAGTGTGACCGTGGAATAACTGTCGTGTGCACGGTCAAACGCGATGCTCCTTTTCTGTTCCCTTGATGCCACCACCTCTTGACGTTGTCCTTCTCTTCCGGAAGATAGTGTACTGATGGATACCATGATAGTGACCGGAGGTGCGGGGTTTATTGGCGCCAATTTTGTCCGCATCGTCTTAGCCAAGACCGACGCCCATATCCTTGTCGTGGATAAATTAACGTATGCCGGTCATCGAGAAAACTTGGAAGACCTCTGGCGAAATCCTCGGTTGCAGTTTGTCCAGGCAGACATAGCTGATGAGGCGGAAATGGACAAGGTCGTTGAGGCCAGCCGCCCCAAATGGCTCGTCAATTTCGCTGCTGAATCGCATGTGGATCGTTCTATCGATGACCCCTATCCCTTTATTCGTACAAATGTAACCGGGACCCTGGTGTTGCTTGATACGGTCAGGCGTTTTTTGAAGAAGGCGGGCGCAGATCAGATACAAGCCTTTCGATTCCTGCACGTCTCAACAGATGAAGTCTATGGGACATTGGGTGCAACCGGATTATTCACAGAAGAGACACCGTATGCTCCCAATTCCCCCTATGCAGCATCAAAGGCCAGCGCTGATCATCTCGTCCGTGCCTATTTTCATACCTATGGGGTTCCCACGATTATCACCAATTGTTCGAATAATTATGGGCCGTATCAATTTCCGGAGAAACTCATTCCCCTTATGGTGTTGAGTGCGTTGGAGGGCAAACCGCTTCCGATTTATGGCGACGGCAAGAATATTCGCGATTGGTTATTTGTCGAGGATCATTGCGAGGGGTTGTTGCAAGTCCTTCAGAATGGTGTCCCAGGAGAAAAATACAATTTAGGGGGGAAGACTGAATGTACGAATCTGGAAGTGGTGGAGGCCATTTGCAGAATTCTTGACGAGCTGTTTCCCTGTGACAGAAATCCTGTTCTGCGTGAACGGGGAATCGCTCAATATAGGGATCTTAAAACCTTCGTCTCCGATCGGCCCGGCCATGATTTTCGATATGGTATCGACCCGGCAAAAATCCACGCGAAATTAGGGTGGCAGCCACGCCATACGTTTGAAGCTGGTTTGCGGCGAACGATCCAATGGTATGTGAACAACCGGCAATGGTGCGAGGTGGTCACCAAGCAGTCCTACGAAGGAGAGCGACTCGGATTGTCAGATGTCGAGATTCAGTAGCTGACAGGAGCGAGGTGATGGAAATGGTCCAATGCATGAAAAAATCAGAAAGCAGCATATGGCACGGTTAAAGGGCATCATCTTAGCCGGAGGATCCGGAACGCGGCTTTATCCTCTCACGCGCGCGGTGAGCAAACAGCTGATGCCAGTTTTTGATAAACCGATGATTTACTATCCATTGTCAACGCTCATGCTGGCTGGCATCCAGGATATCCTGGTCATTACGACTCCGCATGAACAAGAAGGATTTGTGCGATTACTCGGTAATGGAAGCCAGCTAGGGTTAAATATACAGTATCAGGTCCAACCGCAACCGGAAGGGATCGCTCAGGCATTCGTTATTGGTCGGGAGTTTATTGCGCGTGATCGAGTGGCGCTTATTCTTGGGGATAATATTTTCTACGGGCATGGGTTGTCGGGATATTTGCTGGCAGCCGTTGCCCAGGTTGTTGGAGCTCAAGTGTTTGCTTACCAAGTTCGCGATCCGGAACGCTATGGTGTGGTGACGTTTAATAAAGATGGCCAGGCGACGAGTTTGGAAGAAAAGCCTCTTCATCCTAAATCGGCATTTGCCGTGACGGGGCTGTATTTTTATGACAATCGGGTCGTGTCGATTGCCGATTCTCTCAAGCCCTCGGCCCGGGGTGAGTTAGAAATCACCGATGTGAACAAAATCTACCTAGAAACCGAATCGCTTCATGTTCGGGTGCTGAGCCGGGGTATTGCCTGGTTGGATACGGGAACCCATGAGTCCCTCATGCAAGCGGCACAGTATATTCAGGTGTTGCAAGAGCGACAAGGGTTAATGGTGGCGTGTCCAGAAGAGATTGCCTATACCATGGGATATATTCAGGCCGATGATGTGGCACGGATGGGGACAGACATGAAGAACAACAGTTATGGCCGGTATTTGCTCAACTTGGTGAAGAGCCAGTCCCTTAATTCTTGATGAATATTGTACTGACCACCTTACCCGGTGTTCTCATTATTGAACCGGATGTTTATCGTGACGCGCGTGGATGGTTTGTCGAAACGTACCATGTGAATAAATATCAAGATGGAGGCATTCCTTTAGGATTTGTGCAGGATAATTGTTCCTCATCGGTTCGTGGGACGCTACGAGGGTTGCATGCTCAATTGTCACGACCTCAAGGGAAATTAGTACGAGTGACCAGGGGAGAAATTTTTGATGTGGCCGTGGATATTCGGCGTGGGTCTCCCACGTTTGCTTCTTGGGAAAGTGTGACATTGACCGCAGATAATTTCAAGCAGATCTATATTCCGCCTGGTTTTGCCCATGGGTTTTGCGTCCTTTCAGACGTTGCGGAGGTGGAGTACAAATGTACCGATGTCTATATGCCAGGAGACGAGATCACGATTGCCTGGAATGATGCTCAAATTGGTCTTCAATGGCCCGGTGACAGTCCAATTCTGTCTCCCAAAGACGCCGCTGGAGAATCCCTGCGCGTGTTGTGGGACCAGCTCCCGGATTATCAGGTA
Source organism: Nitrospirales bacterium (assembly GCA_040904705.1). Lineage (GTDB taxonomy): Bacteria > Nitrospirota > Nitrospiria > Nitrospirales > UBA8639 > Nitrospira_E. Next base: position 109,535 of record JBBDSY010000007.1, read on the forward strand.
TGAAATTTTCTACGTTGCTCATCACGGGTGCGCAAGGACAATTAGGCCAGGCTCTACAAGCCCAGTTTTCCGATCGCAACGTGATCGGTTGGGATATTCAGAATTTGGATATTTGTCAGCTTGAACTCGTCCGAAAGGCTGTGAATCAGCTACGGCCGGATATCGTGATCAATGCCGCCGCGTTTACTCAGGTGGATCAAGCAGAAACCCATCAGGAGGCGGCTTATCGTGGGAATGCGTTGGGTCCGAGGAATCTCGCACTGGCCACCAAAGAAATGAATATTCCCCTCGTGCATTTCTCCACCGATTACGTTTTTGATGGGCGGCAATCTCGACCGTATCATGAATTTGATCGACCCAATCCGTTGTCGATCTATGGTCAGAGTAAATTGGCTGGAGAAAAGGAAGTGCAGAAGGGAAACCGGCGACATTTTATTGTTCGAACCGCGTGGCTCTATCACATTGTCGGAAGAAATTTTCCGCAGACAATCTTGCGTCTGGCGCAACAAGAACAGGTTCGGGTCGTGAATGATCAATTCGGTTCGCCAACCTATTGCCCACATTTGGCCCAGGCGGTGTCGCGTTTACTTGAAACGGACGCGTATGGGACATATCACCTTGCGGGATCAGGAGGGACGAATTGGTATGATTTCACCAAACACCTCTATCAGGCTCGTGGAATTCAAACCGCAGTGGTGCCCATTGCCACGTCAGAGTATCCCTTGCCAGCGCCACGTCCAGCTTATGCCGTATTAGCTTCTTTGCAGGATCCATCCATCACCCTGCCGCCATGGGAAGAAGGCGTACGAGAATTTTCCGCTCAATGGAACGGGCCCAATCTGTGATTGACTTCTGCCTTTTCACAAATATGAAGTGGACACACGTCTAACCTATGGGATATGTCGAAGCGATTGTCTTAGCGGTTATTCAAGGACTCACCGAATTTCTCCCGGTCTCCTCTTCCGGACATTTAGTGATGGCCCAGCATTGGCTCGGGCAATTTAGTGAGAAAAACTTGCTCTATGACGTCATGTTGCATATGGCAACGGTCACGGCCATTCTTCTGTATTTTTGGCAAGATCTTCTGACTCTCGGGAAAGGGTATGTGGGGTTGCCGACTGAGTCGGGAAGTATGTTTCAAGGATGTGAGCGCCAGACGATTCATTTTGTGGTATTGGCCTCGGTGCCCACGGCGATTATTGGCTTAGGTGTGCAGTCTTTTGGATTTGAAAAATTGGCCAGGCCTTCGTTAGTAGCGGTGATGTTCCTCGTCACCGGGATGATTTTGTGGGTGGCTCGAGGTGGGACCTCGGCTCGGACGGCGAAGGAAATGAGGCCTTGGGACGCACTGCTCATTGGCCTCATTCAAGGCGTGGCCGTCCTTCCCGGAATTTCTCGCTCAGGCTCCACCATTGCGGGGGGCATGGTGCTCGGGTTAGACCGTGAACTCGCGGCGCGATTTTCTTTGCTCATTTCTATTCCGGCGATTGTCGGGGCCACACTTTTAGAGGTGATAAAGGTGTTTGGACAAGATCATGACTCAGTCGGCATCTATGTGGTGGGAATGGGAGTGGCGGCGCTCGTCGGGTATTGGTCGATAGGAGTTATTCTGCGTTTAGTTCGCCAAAATCATTTTTATTTCTTCTCTTATTATCTCTGGCCTCTGGGAATTGGGATTCTCCTCTGGGGAGGGTTCAAGCCCTGAGGTGTCTGTTCTCCCTGTCGGGTTGGAGGGTTGGTCGTTCTTACATTTCCTCTTCCATATCTTTCTTAGTTCGGCGAGCGATACCACTGTCGATTGCTGCCTGAGCCACGGCTTTGGAGACTTTAGGGACAATCTGTTTATCAAATACGCTGGGGAGAATATATTCCTCGCTTAGTGCCGATTCTGGAACAATCCTCGATAAGGCTGTAGCCGCGGCCAGCAGCATGGGTTCGTTGATGGATTTCGCCTGTACATCCAGTGCGCCTCGAAATATACCTGGAAAAGACAACAGATTATTGCATTGATTAGGAAAATCCGAGCGACCACTGGCATACACGCGGCAACGCGGAATGGCCAATTCAGGAGAGATTTCCGGGTCGGGATTGGCGAGTGCGAAGACAATTGGATCGTTGGCCATGACGGCGAGGTCTTCCGGTTTTAAGATGTTTGCGGTGGAGAGGCCGATGACCACATGCGCATCTTTTAAAGCATCTTGAATGGTTCCCGTCGGAGCGTCATATTGAATAAGCGTCCGTAAGTTATGGCGATGAGGAAGAAGCTCTGTGATTGTTCGGTTTAAGACCCACCCTTGCTTATCGCAACCCCTTAGCCTGGTGATTCCTGCTCCCAGCAGCAATTCGCAGCAGGCGGTTCCGGCCGCACCCAGTCCGATCACGACAATGGTGATGTCCTGAATCTGTCGGTCAACTACCTGCAAGGCGTTGTGGAGAGCGGCGAGAATCACCACGGCGGTCCCATGCTGGTCATCATGCATCACCGGAATCTCGAGTTCGCGTTGAAGCCGTTGTTCGATTTCGAAACATCGCGGGGCGCTGATATCTTCGAGATTGATACCGCCGAATGTTGGAGCAATCGCCAACACTGTCTGTATGATTTTTTCTGGATCCTGGGTGTTCAAACATAAGGGCCAGGCATCGATCCCCGCAAATTGCTGAAAAAGCATGGCTTTCCCTTCCATCACGGGGAGGGCGGCGAGAGGGCCGAGGTTGCCTAGCCCCAAAATCGCCGATCCATCGGTGACGACCGCGATACTGTTGCTTTTACTGGTGAAGGTATAGGCCTGTTTTTCGTCACTGGCGATGGCTTTGACGACCCGTCCGACTCCAGGGGTATAGACCATCGATAAGGTATTGCGTGTTTTGATGGGGAACTTACTTTCGACACGAATTTTCCCTCCCAGATGCATGAGGAAGATTCGGTCGGATGATGCGATAACTCGAACATCCGGCAACGTGTTCAGCCGTTTGAGCACTTGCTCGCCATGCTCTTCGCTTTGGACATCTACGGTGATATCACGAATGATCTTGGTGCGTGTCGCGGAGACGATGTCCATGGCTCCTAAACTGGCATTTTCTTCGGCCATGGCGGTGGCTAATTGTGCAAAGACCCCAGTTCGTTGTGTCAGCTCCAAGCGTATAGCCATCCGGTAGTTGGAATATGGACCAACATCTTGCGCCGAACTACGAGTATCCCGATTTCGTTTGAAAAAATTCCACATCTGATCATGGCTCCTGGGTCGATAAAAGGTGTTTTCCTTATTGTATCGAATATTGGCCTAAAGATAGAGGAAATTTCGTGGAGACGAACGCGAGAGGAAATTGTCATCGTGTCGTTGAGCCTTCATTGTGGATGCCAGGCAGTCACTTCAAGCTATGAACGGTACTTCACCCGATGACTGACTCTCTGCGATCGGTCGATCCCATTCCTGAACCAGAATCAGTGTCGTTGAGAAAAACTCGATTTTCTTCAATTGTCACCGTGAGTTGTCTTCTGTTTTGTCTATCTGGATTAGGGCTTGTGATATGGGAAGTGCTGAATGGCGAGACTAACCCTGAACCCACCGTGGTCAGTCGTGATCTCGAACGAGTCGCGAGCCGCTTGTTGGGGTTGGAATCTCGAATGAAAGATGTATCATCCATTGAACAAGCGTTATACCGGGTATTGGGGCAGCCAGAAGATACCCTAGATGAAATTCGAGGGTGGTACACCGAAGTGGTTGACGAAAATTCCCGTCCATTGGACCGGTTGTACCTCGGGGTGTTACAGGCGGAACGAGGGTTGCCCGTTGATGTATTGCGCCCGACAAGCAAAGGAGCAGACGAAGAAGAGACCATCGCGTTATTTCATGAGGTGTTGGACCGCGCATATGGTTATTCCGGAAATGCCTTTCAACAGCATCGGACCGTGCAGGCGCGATTAGCAGAGGAAGTGCCTGGCAATTGGTTCTATTTTCAATTAGCGACCACCTTAGCGGCAAAAGCACAGAATACGGAATTGGAAGACAGCTTGCGGCAACAATTTGTACGGCTCACAGACCCGCAACTTTGGCATGGACGCATACTGTTGGTGGTCGAGGGGAGCTTAGTCGGAATTGGGCTGTTGGTCCTTCCTCTCATGGCTGTGCAGTATTGGCGAAACCGCAGAGCTAGCTCTCATCAGGGCGATGACGTCATTCGGTCACCCTGGTCATTCGGGGAAGGTTTTGCCGTCATGGTCCGCGGAGGGGCGGTCACGATTCTGCTCATCGGGGGTATCGTGCTGGTTCCGCATGGGGACATCATCCTGGAAATATTTGGATCACTGCTCCTCTATGTCCCCACCGTGATGCTTGCCGCCCTGTTGTTAGGTCGATCACGAGGAATGTCGCTCTTAGCTGTCGTGGGTTGTCAACGACCGCTTCCGGCGCGAGGAGCGTTTCTGCCTGTGGTGGTCAGTGTGGTGGCGTTGGGGCTTCTTGGTGATCTACTGATTGTGCTTGGAGGCGAGGCGTTTGAATGGTCGGTGAATTGGAGAGACTGGTTTCTTCCTCAATTGGTTTGGGGAAGTCAGATGGAACTCCTCAAGACAGGATTTGAGGTGGTCCTGCTAGCTCCCGTGTTTGAAGAAATCATTTTCCGTGGATTGTTGTACTCCACCCTGAGAGCCAAATTTACTAGTTCTTTTTCGATTATCGGGAGTGCGCTGATTTTCGCGTTAGCCCATGGGTATGGGTTGGTGGCATTTCTGACAGTCTTCTGGAGCGGACTGCTCTGGGCATGGGCCTATGAACGAACGGGGAGTATTCTTCCTGGCATCTGCGCGCATGCCATCAATAATGGATTCGTCCTGTATTCTCTGGTGGCTATTTTTCGGTAATACCTGGAACGCGATGGCCCCCCGTCTCAATTTGATCTAATGCTTGGAATAAATCGGGAAAAAGGAAGGTGTACTGTAACTCAGTACGCAGTTTGTGAATAGATACTTGCTTCCCCGTGTTCTTTGGCGGAGTGAGAGCCGGAATGGGGACGCGCCATTTTGATGAGGCCATAGAACAAATCTCATGCCAGGTTCGTGGACAGCCATCGCTAGCCAAATACGTGCTTCCATCGGAAGCCTGTTCAATGGCCTGAAGACAAATGGCTGCCGCGTCTTCCACATGGAGAAGGTTGACCCATTTCTTTGTATTGTGGATCTTCCCTTTTCGTATCCAATCATACACGTGACGTCCTGGTCCATAGAGGCCAGCCAGTCGGATAATCACGGCTCCAAATGTGGTTCGAATGTATTCCTCTGTCTGGACCCGAGGCAAATGTGTTTTGAGGGGAGTGTCCTCGGTAATGGGGTGCCCATCTGGTATGTAAGCTGACGTACTTCCCATGAGGAGCAGGCGACCAGTTCGAGTATTGCGTTCCGACAAAAACATGGTGATGAGATCTAGAGGAACGACAGGAAAACACCAGATGAGATGGGCCGGATCGGGGATATGTGCCCAGGTTTCACCCTGGGTCAGATCAAAATGCACTCGATGTTCTGAAGGAATGGTCCCTAAATGGATATGGGGACGACGACTGGTGGCGAAGACATGCCAGCCTCGTTCCGTGGCTTGCCGATAGAGTCGAAGGCCGGTATAACCTGCCCCGAGAATCACCAAGGGGTGTTGTTGAAGTGAAGGGCGGCGTGAGAGAAGAAGAGTCAAGACGGGTAGACTCGGGCGGCCAGATTGGTCCTATAACCGGAAGACATCTGTTTGGACAACATGCCTCATCCAGCATTATCCCTGTTGGTCGGCGACATAATATTGCGCATATCGAGAATAATTGGTCGCCGATTCTTTGATCCAGGATATTTCGGCATCAGTCAGAATGCGTTTCACCTTAGCTGGAGATCCGATCACGAGGCTTTTCGGTGGAATCTGTGTGCGTTCGGTGACCAGGCTGCCTGCTCCGATAATGCAATCTTCTTCCACCACAACTCCGTCCATGATAATCGCGCCCATGCCCACGAGGACGCGATCACGGATAGTACATCCATGCAAAATGACGCGATGTCCAATCGTAACGTCATCTCCAAGCGTGAGAGGATAGGTATCGTGTGCCACATGCAACAGCGAAAGGTCTTGAATGTTGGTTCGATGGCCGATGCGTATGAAATGCACATCTCCCCGCACGACGGCATGAAACCATACACTCGAATCAGAGCCAATCACCACATCCCCGATGACGACCGCGGTGTCTTCAATGAACGCGTTGGCAGCCACAATGGGCGTGATGCCTCGATAGGACTTTAACATAAGGTTAATGCTTGTGAGGCCGCTGGTTGATGATCGCGCGGCTGCACGGCTTCAATTCAACCTGAAACGAACAGGCTACAGATCACTAAAGTGGTGAGGGTTGCGAGGGCGACGAGATACAGCGTGACGCTTCGATCTGTAGCCCATTCCGTCTGCCAGTTCTTGGGGAAAAGCGATTCTCCGGTGAGTTTCCACTCTTCTTGATACAGGCCCAACGTTTTTTCCAATTCAATGACCTGTTGCTTGGCCATCCGATGTCGATCGGCATGCTGGAGGATTAAATAGGCAAAGAGACTTGAAAACAAGGCTACTCCCGATATCAAGAACCATCGAGAAGGGGAACTCGGTACTGACCACGGTGAAAGGATAAACAGCGCAACGAGTATCACAATCAAAACGGTGCTGCCTCGGGCGGTGAGTCGCATCATGTGTTCGCGTCTTTTGAAGACTTCCTCTTTAAAGAGAGGATAGAGCACACGAAAGACTTCTAATTGTTTATCGGAGAATTCCACCGGAGCCAAACTGGGATGGCTTATCCTTTTCGTCACGGTCATCATGGGCTTGTCAAATGGGTCATCATCCATTGAGCCAGATGAGTGGTCATGACCCTGAAATCATCGGGTTTTCCAAACTGATGGTCGGCCCCTTCAATGAGTTGCAATTGTTTTGTGGTCGTCAGGGTCGTCAGTAAGCGATCGATTTGGGGTCGAGGAATGAGCTCGTCTTGATCGCCATGAACGACCAAAGTGGGAGCCTGAATACATGGGAGAGCAGCATAGGCATCACAGGTCAGACATTCTTCATAGAAACCATAATGTAAGGGAACTGGTGAGCCGTCACCAACAATATTGGGAATGTGGTTTGTGGATTTCCAACGTGCCATGGCATCTGGCCCGAATTCCATACGAAGGACCTCGGGAAAATCCACGACGGGGCATTTCAGTCCCAATGCCTGAAGTGTGGGTTGGTGAGGAGCGGCAAGAATGGCTAGTAGTCCGCCAAAGCTGGAACCTATAAGTCCGAGTTGGGTCATTCCTTGTTCTGGCAACATCTGAAATGCCGCATCGAGTTGGTCTTGGCAGTGCTTGAGAGTCATGTTGGGAAAATGCTGTTGCGATTCTCCCATGCCATACCAATCGAATCGAAATGTCGCGATGCCCTGAGGAACCAGGAGCTCGGTGAGGCGTCGATTGGTACGACTTTGCTTATCAGAGAGGAAGCCATGACACAGAATGACGCACCGGTGTGTTGGCGCAGACGGTTGAGCCAAGATTGCCGGTGTCGAGAGACCCGAGGAACTCGAAAAGGTCTCAGGCGTTTCAATGATGTGTTCCTGGTCTTTCTGCAAGGTGAGATCCATGGGTAGTTAGGCTTGGAGAAAGTAAAAGTGATCGGTTGGTCCATGTCCTTTGCCGAGGGCGAAGCTATGCCGGATGGCTTCGGTAATGTATGTCTTGGCTGCCTGGACGGCGTCGGCGATAGGCTTTCCTTTCGCCAGATGTGCCGCAATGGCTGATGCGAAGGTGCACCCGGTGCCATGGGTATTCTGAGTCTGGAAATATTCCCCTTTGTACATCCGAAAAAAACGCCCATCGTAGAGGAGGTCCGTCCCTGGCTGCTCGGCGAGGTGCCCACCTTTAATCAACACATGTTGACACCCTAATTGATAAATGATTTTTGCCGCCGCGCGAGCCTCCGCCATAGTCTGAATCGTCATCCCTGATAACACTTGAGCTTCGTAAATGTTTGGCGTGATCAAAAAAGCCTGAGAACAGAGCTGCGATTTCAGAGAGGAAATCCCTTCTTCCTCCATGAGGACATGCCCGTCTTTCGCAACCATAACCGGATCGACCACAAGATGTTCGATCGGTTGTGATGCGAGTTTTTTGCTCACAGTGGCGATGATGTCTCGTGTGGCCAGCATGCCGGTTTTGATGGTGTTGACTGGAATGTCTGAGAAAATCGCATCAAGCTGAGCGTCAATGATGGGAGAGGGGAGGTGGAAAACTGACGACACTCCACACGTGTTTTGGGCCGTAATTGAGGTCAGGACCGACATACCATACACCCCGTTGGCCGAAAAGGCTTTAAGGTCAGCCTGAATACCCGCGCCTCCGCTTGAGTCGGAGCCGGCAATTGTGAGAACTGGTATTTTCATATATTCATCGTCGTGAGACAAAGAAAGAAAAAAGTGACCAGAAGTCTACCATGGCGTTTCCGTGGTATCAAAACGGAACATTGTCCATCTCTGTGAAAAATTTCGGCGATTGACACCGTAGCCAACATGAAAAGGGGGTCCGAGATGAGCATTTTCTCTTGACATAAGTTTGCAGATATCTCATTGTGGTTCGATCAGTATGTTGTATAGGTATCTCTCCCCCGCTAGATTTTCCATTTAAAGCAGATGCGGCTTTCATGGATCACCATTATCCCGTGAGTACGCCATTCTCACAGCAACGAGAAATTTTAGATAAACACATCGCAGATTTGCGTCTGTCTCTCCGCTCCTCTGAAGGGCAGGTCGTTTCTTCAGAATGCATTTTTGAGGATACATTAGGACAATTTCTGAATCAAAAAGTTGTGGGGATATACCGCAGTACCGTTGCTGGGAAACTGGTGGTGGCGAATATGGCTCTGGCTCGAATTTTTGGCTATGGCTCTCCTGAAGAAATGTTGAAATGCGTCACGGATATTCGAAAGCAGTTATATGCTCATCCAGCGCAACGAACGGCATGGCGCAAGCTTTTTCAACAGCAAGAAAATGTCGGACCGTTCGTGTGGCAAGGGAATCAACGCAACGAGAGTCGTGTGTGGGTTGAAGAGCACGCCCGGGCGATCCGTGATGAGCATGGTGGTATTTGGGGATATGAAGGCGTGGTCGTCGATGTGACGGCACGGAATACTCAAGAGCTGAAGTCTCAACGTGTTCAAAAAAAAATCGAAACCATTGAGAAGTCTGAGGCGGATGATCGTGTGCAGTCGAATGAACAGCTTCGCAGCGCACTTGGGGATGCGCAACAGACTATTGCCATATTGCGAGAGCAGCTTGATCGGTTCGAAATGGCGACTGTGGGTTCTCAGGAAGGTCTATGGGAAGGTCGTCCATTGTCAGGGCAACCCTGGAATTCCCCGGAGACTCCGGTTTGGTATTCGGCACAATTTAAAGCCCTCTTGGGTTTTGAAGAGCATGAATTTCCTCCGGTCTTGGAGTCTTGGGGATCACGTATACACCCCGACGATCGTGATCGAGTCTTTCAAGCGTTGAAGGATCATATTGAGAATCATGCGCCGTATGACCTGGAATCTCGACTGAGGACGAAACAAGGGGAATATCGATGGTTTAAAGGGAAAGGCCAAGCGATTTATGATACACAGGGAACCTTCGTTCGAGGTAGCGGAACGATTCGAGATATTACCGCTCAGAAGGCGGCCGAAGACGCCCTCAAAAGGGAGCATGTGTTATTAACAACCGTGGTGGAGGGGACCAGCGATATCATTTTTGTCAAAGACCTTGACGGGCGGTATTTGTTGGTGAATTCAACGGGTGCAGCCTTGTTAGGTCGCCAGATTGAAGAAGTGATCGGAAGGACCGATGTGGAATTGTTCCCCAAAGGAGTCCATCCTCTTTTTACGAAATATTCCGATGACGTGATTCGTGAAAAAACACCACACTCCTTTGAAATTGATGTAGAAGATGCTGGCGTGGTTTCTCGCACGTTTCTCGTCACCAAAGAGATTTTTAGTCTGACGGGGGAAGGTCTTGAGGGGCTGTTTTGCATTGCTCGTGATATTACCTTCCGCAAAGCCGAGGAATTGACGATCCAAGAACGGGAGAGACGGTATCGGGCAATTATGGAAAATGCCTATGACCTCATTGCGGAAGTTAATGAGGAAGGACAGTTTCTCTATGTGAGTCCCAATTACAAGGAGGTCTTGGGGTTTTCTCCCAAAGAGTTACTGGGTTCGAATATTTTCGCTCTCGTGCATTCGGATGATCGCCCAGCTGTGATTGCCGAATTTCAACGCAGTATGGAATCGGAGGGATCCGGTCAATCGGTGTGCCGGTATCGAGGTTTACAGGGCGAATACCGGTGGTTTGAAAGCACGGGAAGGGTGTTCCGCACGGCCTTGGGGGAGCGGCGTGGCGTGGTGATCTCTCGAGATATTACCCGAAGGAAGCAAGCCGATGATGCATTAGAAGCGATTGTCAAAGGGCATGTGATCCCGGGATCTCCAAATTTCTTTGAAATATTAGTTGAAGAATTGGCCAAAGTCCTCAATGTGCCCATGGTGTTACTGTTTGAGTGTCTTGAGGGATCTCATGGAAAAGCCAAGATCTTGGCGTTTTGGAATCATGATCACTTTGAGCCCCCATCCGGATATGATTGCCTGGGAGGTCCATGCGAACGCGTGTTGGAGGGCTATCCTGTTGAATATCCTTTTGGGGCGCAAGCGCTGTTTCCTGATAGTGGCACTCTTAAAACATTTGACGTTGAGGCCTATTTTGGATTTCCCCTTATTAATTCCAGGAAAGAGGTTGTGGGAAATTTTGCCATCATGGATATCCAACCCCTTCTGCTCTCCGCTCAAGGAAAATACCTGCTGGAGATTTTTGCTGCTCGTGCGGGCACGGAACTTGAGAGAAAACGAGCTCAGGAAGATCTGGAAAACAGTCAAATTCAGTACCGGGGACTTTATGATCAGACGCCCCTCATTTATTTAACCGTCAATCCGCAAGGCACGATTCTTTCGGTGAATCACTATGGGGCAACATTGTTGGGTTATGCCATCAAGGAATTGCTGGGAACTGCGGTATTTTCTGTGGTTCACCCAGAAGACCGCGGGCTGTTTCAGTCGAGTATCCAGAAAAATATGCAAGGGGCTACAAAAGGCGCCATAGCTGAATATCGAAACGTGAAAAAGAATGGAACGATTTTATGGGTGAAGGCAACCATTCAAGCCCCTGACCAATTTCCAGGGCCAAGGGTCTTGTTGCTGTCCTGTGAGGATATTACTGAACGAAAGCAGGCGGAAGCGGCCTTGGCCATCAGTGAGCAGCAATTGCGGCACACTCAAAAAATGGAAGCCATCGGTACCCTAGCCGGGGGAATCGCCCACGACTTCAATAATATTTTGGGAGCGATTCTAGGCTATTCTGAACTTGCGTTGACGCAGGCCAAACAAGAGCCGAAGTTAACCTCTTATTTAGGCGAGGTGTTAACAGCAGGACATCGGGCGAAAGAACTCGTCAAGCAAATCCTGGCGTTTAGCCGACGGTCTGATCATGAACGGGAGGCTGTGGACCTGAACGTGATGGTGCAAGAGGCCTTACGAATGGTACGGGCAACTCTCCCGACCACAATAGACATACGGTCCACATTCACGATGGATTCAGCCGTGGTTTTTGCGGATTCCACACAAATGCATCAGGTCATCATGAATTTGTGTGCCAATGCCGAACAGGCCATGCGAGAACATGGGGGAGTCTTGAGCTTAATGGTTTCCTCGACTGAAGTCGCGGAGCCCTCGAGTCAAGAATTCCCTGAGTTGAATCCAGGAACGTACTTGCAACTCCTTATTCAAGATACCGGACAGGGAATGTCTCGTGACGTGTTGGAAAGGATTTTTGAGCCATTTTTCACCACAAAGGCCTTAGGCGAAGGGACAGGGTTGGGGTTGGCCGTGGTGCATGGCATTATTGTAGGACATGGCGGTCATATCGCTGTGTCGAGTGAGATTGGCCAAGGCACCACGTTCACGATTTTACTGCCTCGGTTGGATGTCGTTCTTCCTGATCAAAGCCCTAATGCTCTGGATTGCCCTCAGGGAACGGGGAGGGTGTTATTTGTCGATGATGAGGATGTGTTGGCAAGGTGGGGTGAACAAGTGCTGACGCATTTGGGCTATACGGTCGTTGCTAAGACCAACCCTCATGAAGCCGTTGAGCTCTTTCGCAGTCAACCCTATCAGTTCGATATTGTGGTAACCGATCAAACGATGCCGACCATGAGTGGAGAAACATTTGCAAAGACGCTGTTGGAGATTCGCCCAGATGTTGCCATTGTGCTCTGTACGGGGTTTAGTCACACCATGTCTGAAGAGAAGGCGAAGCAACTTGGCATCAAGGGATTTTTGATGAAGCCCGTTAATGGTGACTTGCTCGCGAAGACATTGCAAGACCTGTTAGGGGATTCTCCAGGACAATCTGGGCAGAACGTATAAACGGTTGGTTGTGCTATCCGCTCGAACCCGCACCTGTTTTCTCTTCCTTTTTTGACCTGATGAGTAGACCCTGGCCGCTTTCCATCGTGGGAGAGGGACCAGGGTATAGCGCAACGATCTTTCGAGGTGAGGAGTGAACCGGTGACGGGAGTTACGAAGCGGGAGACCTTTTTATCAAAGGAGTATTCAGGTCGAATTTGGCTACCCAATCAACGGCATAGCAAATTTCTTGGAAATCGAGCGGTTTTTCGAAAACCCGGTAGACGCCATTCTTGAAGGCGCGAAGGCGAACAGGGTTGGAGGCCTCCGCCGTGATCAGGAAAATAGGCAGGAATTCCTCAGGGAACTCCTGTTTCACCTTTTCAATAAACGTTAATCCATCCATCTCCGGCATATTGTTGTCGGTAATAATGAGCGAGATGGATTCTTGACGAAACATCTCTAGCCCCTTCACTCCGTTTACCGCTTCCAAACAAAAATACCCCCGTCGTTCGAGAAATTCTTTGAGGCAGGACCGATGAAGATCGTCATCATCAACGAGCAAAATGCTTTCTTGAGGGAAAGCGGTGCTTGATTTTGTGGGCTGATGGGTGAGACTAAAAATGTCCATGATAACCATGTCCTTAGATTGCCGGCCTTAATTAAGGTGGCGGAGGGACCATTGGGAAGGTGGTTGATGGGAAACCAGATCCCGGGTGCGGTCGGAATCATAGCTTCCTTAAAACCAGTCCCTCCGCCGTGGATAGAAGGGCTCTTGTATTAATGGGGCATGCCCATTTTGACTAACCACCTCCTGGCTTGAGGAGGAAATTCTGTAAGTATAAAAAATGAAATGCAAAGGGTATTCCAAGAATAAAAAATTTCGAAAAACCTATATAAATTAAGCGGTTGAGAAAAAGATGTTCTACACGTTCAAGTATGGTTCTGAAGGAAGTGGCCTACAGGCTAGAGGAAAGACCTTCAGATAAACACACACGCGGAAGGCAAAAAAATTAACAGAGCTATCCGTTCCTTTAGAAAGACCAAAAATGAAAACGATGGGAGATGAAAAAGTCTTGAAAGAAATCCTAGCTAGGAATAGACTTATTAGTAATAAGTAGGCTGCCTTCCAAGCGCTGAAGGAGAATTGATGCACATACGTGACTACAAGGATGATCCATATTTAAGTCTCTTGCGGCCATTAGTGGAGGCGTATCTCGCCTTTTACCGGATAGGGAATCGGCATATTCAATCATTGGGGTTAACGCCTGGCCAGTTTGATGTGATTGCCGAACTGGAAGGTACGGAGGGACTGACCTGTGGTCAATTATCCGAAAAAACTTTGACCACGAAGGGCACGTTGACCGGAGTGATAGACCGTCTGGAGAGTCGGGGTTTTCTTCGACGAGCATCAATGAATGGTGACCGTCGGTCCACCAACATTCAATTGACTCAAAAAGGTCAGGCATTTTTTGATCAAGTCTTCCCGGTGCATGCGGAGTTTATGAAGCCTTTTTTCGTTCAGGCGTTAAAGCCGAGTGAGGTAGAAGTCGCCAAACGGTTACTTCGTCAACTTCGGGATAGCTTTACTGGGTCCTTGAGTGTGCGAGAGACAAGTTCGGATCGCCCAAAGATTCCATCGACCAATTCGGATGTTCCAAAAACACCAAAGAACCCGGTTCGGACCGTGAGGTCAATTCGAAAGACGAAAGGCCAGAAAGCCCAATGACCCTGATAAAGCCTCACGCAGGGTTTTGGGGATGGAGACACTGGGCAAGATTTATGCGATCAGGAAACAATGGAAGGGAAGAGCATCATGCAGGCACATTATTTAGGACATGTCGTCTTTTATGTGAAAGATCTCGAACGATCTCTAGGGTTCTACCGGGATGTGGTGGGTTTTAAGGAAATTGGTACGACATTCGGAGGAAAAGCCGTGGCGTTGACCTCAGGGCGCACGCATCATGAAATCCTCCTTATTGAAGTGGGAGAGGCGCCGGCTTCCCCATCCGGAGTGAGACTTGGGCTGTATCACATCGGCATCAAGATAGGCGACAGTCTTGAAGAACTCCGTACAGCGAAAAAGGAATTGGAGCAAAGAGGCATTCCAATTTCCGGCATGAGCGATCACACCGTCACCCAAAGTCTGTATTTGAACGATCCGGATGGCAATGAAGTTGAACTGTATGTGGATGTACCGGGAGTTGATTGGAGACAAGATCCCCAGGCCGTCTTGGCGCCCATTAAGGCCCTCAAAATTTAGGAGAATGGGGAATGATGCTTAGGATGAGAGAACGAATAATATCCTCATACTGAAGCGATCAGGATTCTGTGAAAGGAGAATGCAACGTGGCTGTTCAAGTGTATGGAGTGAATCATGTGGTGATTGAAGTTGACGATGCGCAGAGGGCCGTGGAATTTTATGTTGACGTCTTTAACCTGGAAATGTTGAGAGGCGGGGAGGGCGCGGCCTGGTGCAAAATGGGGGAACACCAATTTCTGGCTATCTTTGAAGTCGACAAGCTACAGCCGGACCGTACCAAGCATTTCGGCATCATGGTACGGGATGACGCGCAAGTGAAAGAAGTCAGGGAAAAGATCACCCGGAAATACGGGTTGGCTGTCCATCCGGATTTCCAGTGTGATTTTCGCGATCCGTGGGGCAATCGTATTCAGGTGGGAGATTTGCATGACGAATCATTAGTCTGGCTTCTTCCCTACCGGGAGGTCCAAGACTTAGGAATTATCTTTGCGCCCGTACCCGGAAGAGGAGCAACCGATGCAGTCAAGAAAGAGTAGGGTATGAACTTCAGCGCGCAATTCCCGGATGAACAATCCCAAGATGGGACGTTCCAGAGGCAGGATGATGTGTTCCGCGATTGGGTGACCGAGGATGGCAGTTCCGGGTATCCGGCGGAGGAAGGGCGTTATCATTTGTACGTGTCATGGGCCTGTCCCTGGGCGCACCGCACAATTATTGTCCGTAAATTGAAACATCTTGAATCGATCATCGGCATGACGGTCGTAGATCCGATCCGGGATGATCGGGGATGGAGCTTTCGCGATGGGCCGGGACATACGACCGATCCCATTAACGGGTTCCGTTTTCTGAGTGAAGCCTATACCAGAATGGAACCTGACTATCGGGGTCGTGTGACCGTCCCGGTATTATGGGATTGCCAAACCAGCCGCCTGGTGAGTAATTCCGACGATGACATCATGAGAATGTTCAATAGCGCATTCAATGCATTCACCGACAGCAAAGAAGATCTGTATCCAAAGGGAATGAGAGATGAGATTGATCAACTGAATGCCGACATGTATGACCGCATCAATAACGGGGTGTACCAGGCTGGATTTGCAACGTCTCAAGGAGCGTATGAAAAGGCCGTCAGTGGTGTGTTTGAGGCTTTGGGTTCGCTGGAAAATCGTTTGTCAGACCGGCGATACCTCTTCGGCGGCCGGATCGTGGAGACGGATTGGAGATTGTTTGTGACGTTGATCCGCTTTGATGCCGTCTATCACGGACACTTTAAATGTAATATCCGGCGCGTTGCGGATTTTCCTAATCTGTTCGGGTATGTCAAGGATTTGTATCAGCAGGAGGGCATTTCGGATACCGTGAATTTTGATCACATCAAACGCCATTATTATATGACCCATGAGGACATTAATCCGACACGTATTGTTCCCCTCGGTCCAGTTCAGGATTTCACGACTCCCCACGGACGGGAACAATTGGCCTAAAAGAAATTTTGTTGATACCAGGCTTCAAACAGTTTCCAGGTGTTTGGTCCCGCGATGCTGCTCACGGCCTGAATGTCACCGACGTGCTTGCCCGGATCGTCGCCATAGGTGCCAAGGCCGTAGACGAACAGTGCCCCCTTCCAATCGTCAATTAATTTGTTCATATCTATGGTCAGCAGCAGGTCCAGATCGCCTACGGTCGCAGTTTTTTTGCGAATGCCGCCGGAGACATTGGAAAGCACATCCACCGTGTTGACGGTATCCAGACGGTCCAACCAGGAACGCGCCTCGGCTATTTCTTTTTGTCTTTTGTGGTTTGTTGGCTGGCTTTTTGTTTTTGAGCTTTGTCTTTGTCTTTTTTTCCGCCTTTGTCTCTCATGGTGTCCCTCCTTGCTGGGTGTGAGATGGACTGTCGTTCCGTTCAGGAATGGGTGAAGCCCACCGGTTTGTGGAGGTCAGCAACACGGCTTAGCATAATCTAGAAATCATGAAATCATCGCTAAGGAGAAGGATGCAGCGTTTTCTGAAGTGTGCGAGGAGCCCCTTACCTGGGACCGTTTCCCGTTCCCCGTTTAGGACCGTGTTCGTCGATAGGTTCATGGTGCTTCTCCCCTCCCTGAAGAGTGTCGCGCGTTCTAAAAAGCGCATCTCTGGCTGTCAATGAAGAAGGGAAATCGGCTCTGCTTCGGTGAACCAGCCGCCGGCGGAATGGTGGCGCTGATCACCAGCAAAATTCCTTGACATAATTTGCCGGATATTCAAGAATGCCTCGCACGGTGACGCAAGCGGGCCCGTGCTGGTCGTGACATTCCCAGGGAGCCGAGGACGTGCCGGGGATACCCCGGAGCTGAATCGATAGGGGAGAGACGATGATGACGCTGGAGACCATTCGGGTACGGCCGGGAGAAAGGAGGTTGTCAAAACGACGATGATCTATACGCATGTCATTCATTTATGGCCGGACGGAGTTTGCAGTCCGCTGGACGAGATGTAAAGCCATTGTAGGAAGGGTGTTATGCCGATCTGGATAACACCTCGTCATAAATGATCGTTAGGACATAACCAATTGAAATGGCAACGTTATTTCCGCAATATTCAGAAATTTCGATGGTGTGTTATCCGGACAGAGATCGGCAAACACGGCTCTTATACGGATCGGCCTAAACAGTGTTCAGCCGACCGCTGGCGACGGACGGTGTGCTCACGGCGCTGGAGACTGACTCGAAGTGCACAAGAGTACTGGATGCGGGGACAAAAGCTGGGGGGGCCTCGGCATGACGGGGCCAGCGTCGCTCGATGTGGGCGAGCGGACTCATGATGTGCGGTCGGCTGAACAGAGTCCGCGGCTGGCCGTGCGTTCCAGCCGCCTGCGGCAGCCGAACGCGCGGCTGGAACCGACAGGGCCACAGCCTGCTGCTCAGCCGCGGACTCTGTTAGACAGATCCTTCGATCTTCCGCCGCAGTCGAAGGTTCGCAGAGTTCGCGGCGACTACCACGGAGATGAATATGGAAACCACCTTTAAGACTCCAGAGAGTATTTCACTATCTTCCTGCGTCCACACGGCGGAGACTTTAATCCGTGAACAGGAAGTCCTTAACCGTTGTTTGTCTTTTGACTTGTCCATGATTACCTTCAACGCAACAAAGAAACTTGGGTGGTCAAAGTCGAAAGCGACGAGAGTTGAAAATCTTTATCGTCGGTATCTTTTCCTGTGTTTTAAGTACAGAGGGAAGATCGTACCTAGTGACGTGGTCGATGCATTCTGGGAGCTGCACATCATAGACACGAAACAATACTTCAATGATTGCATGACACTGTTTGGCTTCTTCCTGCACCACACGCCGAACATTCTTCTAAGAAATCCATCTCTTTCTCGCGCCGAATTCGAATCTCGGTTTTTACAAACGAAGGATATTTTTGCCCAAGAATTTGGGAGAGGTATGGAGGATGCCGTGATGTCTGGGTGCGATGATTGCATACCGGATTACGATCCACCCAACCCACCTTCTCCGGGCGATATAAGCATCACTCGTGGAATCAGTGTCTAACATTGCGTTCGAGAGGGACGCGCCAAAAAGCGGCGCGCCCCTCAACTTTACGTTCAGCCGACCGCAGGCGGCGGACGGGGTGCTCACGGCGCTGGAGCGGGGTTCTGACTCGAAGTGGAGAAGGGCACTGGATGCGGGGACAAAAGCTGGTGGGCACGGGGTCTGCCCAGGCCGTGGGGGTTCGATGTCGGCGAGCAGGCGCATGATGAGCGGTCGGCTGAACAGAGTCCGCGGCTGGCCGCACCTTCCAGCCGCCTGTGGCAGCCGAACGCGCGGCTCGAACCGACGGGCCACTGACCCGCTACTCAGCCGCGGACTCGGTTGGGAAAACTCCTAAAGAGGTTCGATACATGACGCACAGCGAGATAATACAACTCATCGTGGCCTACACTCTTGTCGGTGCCTTGGTCTTCACAGTTATCATTACGTGTCTTTCGGTTGTCGGCTGGATAAAACTTGCCGATGATAAACAGCAAGAAAAGCTGTTCTACATTACTATCGTACAGTTGGTCGTCGGATGCGTCGCGTTCTTTTTTAACTTCATTCAGTTCGATGCCGTTCAAGTCGAAAAAAACATCGCAGAGCAAGCGATTTTGGCCGCGCAATTAGAACAAATTCCACCCTATTACGGAGACAGCGTCCGTGGAAATGTCCGACCTCAAATGGAGGCCTACATCTGTGCGTTCACCTTTCCCGAAGGTTCGAAGCTAGCCCAAGAAGCGGAAAGCTTACTTGAGATGATTGAAGAGAATAAGTATCCGGATGAACCTCAGGATTACTTCAACGCGAACAATGAATTCAGAGGAAAGCTGGATACATTTCGCAACAATGTCAGGGCCTACACTAACTCAGGCAATTGGCCTAAGAATTGATGTTCTGCCGAACCAATCGGTGAACCGGAGTTTGCTCGCCTGTCGGTTTTTGAAACTTGTTTCTTTCGTTTACGGCATTGTTTCTTTGACGGTCGCTGTGCTAGTTCGCCAACCCGCTTACCTCAATCGTTCAGCCGACCGCAGCCGGCGGACGGGGTGCTCTCGGCACTGGAGTGGGGTGCTGACTCGAAATGGACCAGTGCACTCGATACGGGGACAAAAGCTGGTGGGCCACGGGGTCTGCCCAGGCCGTGGGGCACAATATCGGCGAGCAGGCGGCGGTCGGGGTGCTCACGACGCTGGAGCAGGGTGCTGACTCGAAGTGGACCAGTGCACTCGATGCGGGGACACAAGCTGGTGGGCTGCTGAATTTGACCGGGCCTTGGGGGCTCGACGTGGGATAGAGGGGAATTGATGAGCGGTCGGCTGAACCGAGTCCGCGTCTGGCCGTGCGTTCCAACCGCCTGCGGCAGCCGAACGCGCGGCTCGAATCGACGGGTCTCCGCCCCGCCACTCATCCGCGGACTCGGTTAGGCTCGTGGAGGAACGACAGTGAAGCCAAACCTGTTCCAGTTTGCGACATCGGAACTCTCGCAGGATGCGATCCTCTGCTGGCTGGCTGGCTGGGCAGACCCGGACTCCGCTGCGCATGACGGCCCCTTGCATCGGCTCGGCCAGGCCTTTCTGAAGGTCGCTTTCGAGAAGCACGGCAAACAGGTGCCCGTGATCCGGACACCGATCAAGATCACGAAACAGCACAGGGGTATCGATGTTCTCCTCGTGATCAACGACGCAATTGCCGTCTGCATCGAGGACAAGGTCGGCACCACAGAGCATTCGGACCAATTGCAGCGATATCTCGCTGGACTGAAGGAGGAGGGCTTTTCGGAGGACCAGATTCTCCCGGTGTACGTTCAGACGGGTGAGCAAGACAGCTACCGAGCCGTCAAGGCGGCCGGGTACGGGGTGGTCCGACGTCGTGAACTGATCACACTTTTGAGCCAGTATCTCAACCAGGGCGGCTTAGACACGGTCGCACGCGATTTCCATGACTATCTGGCGGACATCGAGAGACGCGTAGAGGCATTCCGGACGCAACCACTGTCCGAGTGGGAGTGGTACGCTTGGCAAGGTTTCTACTCGGAGATTCAACATCGCATTGGGGACGGAGAGTGGAGCTACGTTGCCAATCCATCAGGCGGATTCCTTGGTTACTGGTGGCACTGGCACACCGATGCCGAGTCCGAGCAATACCTGCAGATCGAGCAGGGCAATCTGTGCTTCAAGATCTCGGTTGATGAGGCTGCCAAACGGCCCGCCCTTCGCTTAAAGTGGCTCGACTCAATCCGGAAGGCTGGGCGTGACAAGAACTTCCCCGTTGCAAGGCCGCAGCGGCTCGGGGTTGGCCAGACGATGACGGTTGCAGTATTCGACGGGGAGTTCCGGACCGTCGACCACCGCGGCTGCTTGGACATCGATGCGACTCTTGGCGTGTTGCGTGAAGCCGCTGATGTTCTGGATCTGGCTGTAGCCGCCGTGGCCGACAAGACTAACTCAGCGGCTGCAGCGGACGGCTGGCGTGAAGCGGCGCCCGCAAGTTGAAGATGTCGGCTGCCCGCCACCGCGGAGCCGTTCAGCCGACCGCAGGCGGTGGACGGGGTGCTGACAGGGTTGAAGGGAGCCGTGGCGACTCGACGTGGGATGGTGGGCAATTGATGAGCGGTCGGCTGAACGGAGTCCGCGTCTGGCCGTGCGTTCCCAGCCGCCTGCGGCGGCCGAACACGCGGCTGGAATCGACGGGCCTCCGGCCCCCACTCAGCCGCGGACTCTGTTAGGGCAACTCTGCAATGACCGAACACCACATGGACAATAGCGAACTCTACAAGATCGCCGTTGAAACGCGAAATCTGGAAATCGGCCTTTTCTGGCAGCGATCCAATTATTTCTTGGTATTAAATACCGCCATAGCCGTCGGTTTCTTTTCAGTCCAAGACTGGGCGTATCAGTTAGCGCTCTCCATCTTTGGTACGTTGACTTCCATACTTTGGTTTTGTGTAAATCTGGGCAGTAAGTACTGGCAGTCCAGATGGGAACATCGTGCCAGCGAGCTGGAAAGGAAGCTCGGCGAAAATATTGAGATGTTTTCGGCCTCGAAGAAGGTGATTAATTCCGACGTAAAGGCGGCTCTTCTAAATCACAAAGAGATCAAAGAACTCAGCATGTACGACCGATGGGTTATGAGCAAGCCGTCTGTAAGCAAGATAATGAGCAACCTTTCGGCATTGTTCATTGCATTCTGGCTGGTCGTGTTCATACTGGCATTGACCGGCCGGACACAGAGCCCTGATTCGAGCCCCGATTCGTTGGTTCTAACATCGAACCTGCTTAACTTTACACCCTGCGGGCTAATATTTGATGCCTGCGGCGTTCTCCTCCTCGGGTTTGCTTTCTTTCTAAAGACTACCGAGTCCATGATCCAGGAGTCTGGGACGACGTGGGATTCGAAAGCTTATGTCCACGTGGTCTCGGGAAAATGCGATGGGGTTTTTGGTACCCTCTTATTGTTCCTTGGCTTTCTGTATCAAACACTCGGTTACGCTGGTGTAACATCTACGAATGCAATTCTTGCGAGCTATGCAACCCTGATTGTCTTCTTGGTCGCGTATGTGGTTTTTCTCCGCAATTGGCTTATCAATAAATGGGTCGAGGATATCAAGGAAAGGTTTTCTGAAAAGTAGCCCTAACAACCAGATCGAGAGGGACGCGCAAACAGCGCGCGCGCCTCATCTGGGGCGTTATGCGAAAAGAGGTGAACATGGCATTTCAGTACCAACATAGATTCCCCTTTGAGCAATTTAGCCGATTGACACAATATGAGATAGACGAAATCGACCACTTCTTAGAACTCGCCAACGAGGCTCATAAATCGAAGCAATCATTTCTGGCACAACTCGGTTCTTCCGAAAACGTTGAAGAATTAAGCGACTGGCTGGCTGACGACTTTGCGCAACTCGATACTTTTACAAGTCTGATGGGAGAATTCGCAATCTTAGGGCTGTGGCGATGTGTGGAACTATACCGTAAAAGGTCAATAGGTAACGCGCTTGGGAAGAATGCTGCGAAAGGTGTTTTCAACCATAAGTGTTTCAAGCTGAGATTAGCAAATCCTCTACAGATTAATGAAGAGAATATTCAGCACGCAGATTTAGTCAACGAACTCCGTTGTCTGAACAACGCCATAAAGCATGAAAGGTGTGTTACTGATGAACTTAGTACGTTTGAACTCTTTAAAAATATGATAGGTGCGGACCTAGGCGACCTCCGACCACACTATCAAAGGTTGCTACCTAAGACGAAGGAATATATTAAAGACCTCACGCAACAGTTGAACCTTGCGGAAGAACAAGGCCGCATAACAAGGGCGTCAACTCGGACCACATAAAGTTGCGCTTCTTCGTCGCTTCGCTTTATGGGGCCGTTAACGCCAATCGTTATGCCGCGGGCTCGGTTGAAGCCGCCACGCGAAGTCAGTGATATGCCGCTTGATCACTACGTGTCGCAGGTGCACTTGCGAAAGTTCCTGGCTCCCGCGATCGGTAGTCGGATGCTTGCGATTAGCAAGACGACCCTGAAGCAGTTCAGTCCAGCCCCGAACAATGTGTGCAGGATCCAAGAGGGCAGCACGAACGAGTACCTTTCCGACCCCCGCGCCGTAGAAGAGTTTCTTCGACTCGTAGAGCCCAACTACAACCAGGCCTTGGTCGCCCTTGAGTCGTCCTACATAGACGACCTGGCGGTCATGACGGTTGCCGGGTTCATCGCATATGTCTACTCGTGCTCCCCAACGGGGATGCGGCTCAATTCAGCACCGCTTCGCGCGTCCGTTGAGGGTACAGCTGAGCTGCTCGATCGACAGGGCAAGCTCCCACCAATTCCAGAGGAACTCGGCGCGTCGACGCTCAAGGAACTCTTAGAGAACCAGAAGCTGAAGGTCAACGTAGACCCGAAGTTTCCGCAGGCGCTCGGCATCGCTCAGATCGTTCGCCTCGCAGCACAGCTTGGCAACTTTCCGTGGGAGATTCTCAGAAATAGGGAATCAGGTAGCCCATTCTTCAGCTCGGACTTTCCAATTGGACTCGAGCAATCGTCAGACCCACGGATCATGAACAAGATCGTGCCGCTCTCACCCACTCTGGCAGTACGAATCCTTCCGTCTATCGACGCGAAGCAGCAGGATCCGGATCTATCGTTTGGAGGGTTTCGCTATTTCGTCCGTTCTCCTCGGCACAACGAGATTCGAGCCATCAATCAGCTTCTTGTCCGTTCAGCCGAAGACTTCGTCTTCTTCTCAGAGAACTACTCGTGGATTCCGCGATTCATCGAGCGAAACCGCCACTTCAGAGTCGAGTGCGCTACGGACCGAATTTCTGTCCACAGCGGGGGCGAGTACCAGGTATCTCGGCAACGAGTCGCACCTTACGACCGTCAGTCGCTTGCAACCAAGACAAGCAGCGCCGACGCGCCGCCAGCGTCATAACAAGGGCTTGCACAAAAACGCGGCTTAACCTAGGCGTTTGCATCAACGCCATCCTTTGTGGAATCGGAGGGAGAGGAGTTCTTGAACCCACCGGATCGATCATAAGACATGTTCCGCTACTTCAACAATGAGACCCTTTCGACAAACCTGCGCTCATGTTTCCAGCCACCCAACTTGATTTATCCTGTCAATTGACAAAGAATTCATCTGATCAATTCCCGTCCGATGGAGGAGCGTTGAAGCCATCGAAGAGAATCCGTGTCTTAATCCGCTTCTCAGCCGCCGGCAGCAGCCGAACACGCGGCTCGATTCGACCGGCCTCCGGCCCGCTGTTCTGCTGCAGAATCTGTTAGACGTACGAAGTCCTCACTGGTTATGATGGCTGCATGAAATTCTCTTGGGACCCGAAGAAATCCGCTGCTACCCTGAAAAAGCACCGTGTCTCATTCTAAGAGGCCTCAACGTCTTCCATGATTTGCCCCCAGTCACCGGCTCCGATCCGGACCATTCCGGTGCGGAGCATCGCTTTGTCACTTTTGGCAATTCGAGTCAGGGTCGGCTTCTGGTTGTGGCACACACCGATGAAGGCGAACATATCCGCATTATCAGTGCTCGTCAAAAGAAAAAGGTGTCTGACACCTTTTTTTTTATCTCTCCAACGGGCGCTGGTGATTGGCGACATGCCGTTTATGTCCGACCAGGTCAGCGTGGAAGACGCGGTGCGGAATGCGGGTCGTTTTCTGCAAGCGGGGGCCGCCGCCGTGAAACTTGAGGGTGGTACAGCAGTGGTCGATCGGGTGGAGGCCATGACCCGTTTCGGCATTCCGGTGTGGGTCACCTGGGCATGACCCCGCAGTCGGTCAATCAATCTGGCGGATATACGGTCAAAGGAAAAGCCCAGGACGAAGCGGATACCATTGTGGGCGATGCCAAGGCCTTGGAAGCCGCCGGGGCGTTTGCCGTGGTCCTGGAATGCATGCCGACTGCGCTGGCTCAACGGATTACCGAAGCTCTCTCGATCCCCACCATTGGCATTGGAGCCGGGCAGGTGTGCGATGGACAGGTGTTGGTGCTCTACGACCTGTTAGGCCTGTTCGATGACTTTGTCCCGAAATTCGTCAAACCCTATGCCCATCTGAAAGCTGATGCGCTGCAAGCGCTCCGCCGGTATAAAGAAGAAATTGAATGCGGCAAATTTCCAACCGACGCTGAGAGTTATCATTAACTAAGGTGTAAAACCTTAGGCGCGACTTTATAGACATTGGACGAACAGGTTGAGGCTGAGGTCCCTCTTAATGAGTCTGTCATCCTGAGGCTCGGCGAAGGATCTGTGCCCAGGTGGAGAAATCTCCAAGCCGTTCTGCTATTCCTCCATGGGGCTGCGGAATTATTTAGAGGTTAAACCTCCTCGACATCCTTTTCTCTATTTTTCCCGTTGTCATGAGTGTTGACTCACCTGTCTGCGCGCAACGCACAGGCAGACCTATACATGATGACCAGGGAGGTTCAGTCAGGAGGCAGGATAAAGAACAGACCTCCAAGCCTTCAACTCCTCACTTTTGACTCCTGACGATTTTCAAAACAGACCCCAAGCCTGCCACTCCAAGCTTGACAAATTTCGTGAGATGAACAAGAATTCGCCCGTCCAATTTCAGTGTCTGCGATGGAAGTCTGATATTGGCCAGGACCTGAAGGTTGGCTCAGACGCCCGAGAAGGCTTGTTTGGAGAATGTGAACCGCAAGTACCCCAACTCGCCGCGAGATTGGCGTGGGCAGTGGGTCTTTCTCCAGGAACACCGGTGGATCAATCCCAAGACAAAGGAAGAAGGTCGTCATCACCTTGACGAATCACTGGTGCAGAAAGCCGTCAGAGAGGCCGTGGCGAAGGCCTGGCTCACGAAGCGAGCCACCTGCCACATCTTCCGGTCCTTTGCCATACACTTGCTCGAAGGTGGCCATGACATTCGAACTATTCAGGAACTATTGGGATCGCGACATCCAAACAACGATGATCTATACGCATGTCCTCAACCGAGGGCCTGGGGGCGTTCGCAGTCCGCTGGATGGACTGTGAGCCTCCTCAAGAGGTGGTGTTATGCGGATCCGCCTAAGCATTGTTCAGCCGACTGTAGGCGCCGGATGGGGTGCTGACAGGTATGAAGGGGGCCGTGGCTGCTCGACGTGGGATGGAGGGAACTTGATGAGCGGTCGGCTGAACGGAGTCCGTGTCTGGGGCCACGCGTTCCCAACCGCCGGCGTCGGCCGAACACGCGGCTCGAATCGACTGGCCTCCGGCCCGCCACTTAGCCGCGGACTCCGTTAGACCGACCGGAAGAAGATGAAGACCCTCGTCCTACTCGCGATAGTGATGCTGACGGCAAGCGGAGGATTCGTCGGCGCGGGGCCACCCGACGATACGGCCGCCGACACCGCTCTTCTGATGTCAGGTCTACCAGCCAATGGGAGTGACATCACCGAGGTCGATCAGCATTGGTGGTCCAGGATTCGGCTGATCAGAATCGTTCACGACCTGGAAGAGTGCATGATCGCAGTTGACGGGGATGGGAACCCCTATCTGATGACGGGTGATGTTCTTCAGAACGTCGAGAGCATGGTCCCCGGCAAGCTCTATACCAAGGACGAAGTCCTGACCTCCTCCGCCGAGGCCATTGCGAGCTTCAATAGCCTCGCGGCGACGGAACAGGTTGCGATCGCAGCCGCTGAAGATGCCCAGGAGTACCTCGAGTTCTTCTTGTCAGTCCATATTCGACACAGCGGCGCCTATCTTTCAGGGAAACAGATCGCATATCTCGTCGACGCGACCCGGTTCTATTCCGGGGAGTCGGAACGATTACGTGCTGGGCTACGACAGATTGAGAAGCCGGTCGTGCAGGTCCTGGAAGCAACCGACCGGGGCTTTGTGGGTACCAGCTACGATTGGCATTGGTGGTGTGGCCTGATCAAACGATACGATCTCACTGTGTCGCGCACCGGGCAGGTAACATTCGCCGGGGGGACGCATGCGGAACAAGAACCGTAGCCTTAAGCGAAGGAGATCGAGGGCGGTCAATATCGACACTTACAGCGTCTAGGTCGGAGGCAACTTAATGAAGAGGGAAGATGTGGCAGATCAGAGCTGGCGACGACGAGCTGTAGCCGGAGGCATCGAGGCTGTTGAGCTGGTCGAACTCACCCCCCCACCGGAAAGCCAGAGGGCACGAATGGCCCGGTGGTTCTCGCCTTCCGCACTGCTCCGAACAGCTGTCGACGTGGTGGCCTCGTCTGTGATCGGCAAGCACTCCGACGCGAGACTGATCGAGGCGTTGGCCGTTCCGACGGCCCCGCCGCACGATTACACGACATCGAGAAACGAACAGGGCGACTTCTGGTTCGACTACGTCGCAGACTCTGGCGACGGGTGGAACTCAACTTACGCAATCGCACTAGCTATCGCCCAACCGACGCTTGACGTCCGATTATCCGCTCGCGATGAGATTCATTCGACGCGGCGAGGGCAGCTGCTGGTCTTCGGCGGAGACGAGGTCTATCCGACCCCGTCTCAGACGGATTACCAACGGCGCCTCGAGAGTGCGTACCGCACGGCTTTCCACGGCGCGATCGATCCGCCAGACGTCTTCGCTATTCCCGGGAACCACGACTGGTACGACAGTCTGGTCGCGTTCTCTCGGCTGTTTGTAGCACAACGGAAGTTCGGGCCCTGCCAGACCCTCCAGAAGCGCAGTTATTTCGCGCTTAAGTTGCCGCACAACTGGTGGCTTCTTGCAGTCGACGTTCAGCTCGGATCGGATATCGACGCAGCGCAGATGCGATACTTTGAACGAATCGCAACTGAGATCGATGAGGACGCCCGGGTCATCCTCTGTGTGAGTGAGCCGCACTGGATCTACAGCCGGCTTAACGGCGACGGCGTCGACGAGGGCAACCTTGTTGTCCTTGAGCAGAAGGTGCTCAATCATCGGGTGATGGTTTTCGTCGCCGGCGATCAGCACTATTACGCCAGGCATGAGGGACCGAACCAGGTACAGAAGATCATCTGCGGCGGCGGTGGCGCCTTCCTACACGCGACCCATCGCCCTAAGAAAGACGAGAAGCTCGACGGCAGTTTTGACCGGCGTGCGTGCTATCCACCACCCCGCGAGTCGGCGAAGTTGGCGTGGCGGAACTTAGCATTTCCATTGATTAATCCCGAATTCTCGATCATCCCGGCCATCGTGTACACGATGACCGCAATGATCGCCCGGCTCGACTATGGTGGATATGGGGTCGACCAAGCCGGCTCACTGCTCGCCGACGCCGCGGCGCGGACACTGGTCGATCCGATCTGGCTCACTTGGCTCGTGCTCCTGCAAGGCGGCTTCATCCTGTTCTCCGACCGCAGCAGCGGGGTGTTCCGCGTCGTCGGTGGAATGCTGCACGGCCTCGCGCACGTTGTCGGCGCGCTCGTGATCGCCTGGCTCGCGTTCTCGATAACGGAAACGCCGACGCCGACCCAAGAGGTCAATCCGATGGGCAACGCGGCAGCGCTGGCGCTCGTCTTCGCGCTTGGCGCGATCATTGGCTCGTTCCTGTTCGGCGCCTATCTGTTTGTCTGCCTGACGTACTTCGGCAAGCAGGTGTCGGCCGCATTCTCCGGGCTCCGCATTCAAGATTGGAAGAGTTTTCTTCGATTCCGAATCGACGCCAGAGGAAACCTCGAGATTTACGCGATCGGGATCGACCGCGTGTGCCGACGCTGGAAGCGGTCAGATGGAGAGCACCCGTCGACGTTGGTGCCTCATCCGAAGGACAAGCGGGCGACGCCGCCGCGCCTCATCGAGCGAGTGACGTTGATACCCGAGCCGGCCGCGAGTCGGCTAAAAATGTGCACTGTTTACACCGATGGCACCGGCTGCGAGTGACCGGCGAAGCGTTCAAGGGGAGCGACAAGACATGCCCGAGCATTATCAAGCGATCGTAGTGGGCTCCGGTTTCGGTGGGTCGGTTATGGCATACGAACTGGCCAAAGCTGGGATGACAGTGTGCCTTCTGGAGCGGGGGGGGGCGTTTCCGCCGGGGTCGTTTCCACGGAGTCCGCGCGAGGTCGGTCGAAATTTCTGGGACCCAAGCGAACGCCTGTACGGGATGTTTGACCTCTGGTCATTTCGTAAGAGCGAGGCGGTAGTGGCGAGCGGTCTTGGCGGCGGATCTCTGATCTACGCCAACGTTCTGATCCGCAAGCCGCCGGAGTGGTTCAAACGCGATCTACCGGACGGGACACAGGCGCCCTGGCCCGTGACCTACGATGTCCTAGAGCCGCACTACAATGAGGTGGAGCGAATGCTCGGCGGACAGGTGTTTCCGCTGGATGACCTGCCGAACGACGCGACGGCGAAGGCTCGGGCTTTCGCTGAGGCAACTACCAAGATCGGGCTCAAGCCCTATCGCCCGTTGTTGGCGGTAACGTTCGCCAATTGCGGCGACCGACCGACCATGGGCACACCCATCCGCGAGGCCGAGGCAAACCTCCACGCCGCGCCGCGTTCCACCTGCCGGCTCTGCGGCGAGTGTGACATCGGCTGCAATTACGGCAGCAAGAACACCCTCGACTTTAACTATCTCAGCGCGGCGAAGCGGCTCGGAGTGGAAATCCGAACGATGTCCGAGGTGCGGAGCTTCGGCCCTATCTACCACGACGCCCCCGCCAAAGGCTACGAGGTCTCTTTCGTTCGACATGACCCTGCGGACGAGACGCCCTCGCGTCATTTGCGACCGAACTCGATCACCTGCGATCGCCTCGTGCTCGCCGCGGGTACGCTGGGAACCAACTACCTTCTTCTCAGGAACCACCACCGTCTCCCGCGAATCAGTCACCGGCTCGGCAGCGGGTACTCGACTAACGGCGACCTTCTGGCCTTCGTCGTGCGGTGCCGGGAGGGCACCCTCCGTTCGGCGCAGCCGCGCGTGCTCGACCCCAGCCGCGGGCCCGTCATCACGACGACCGCGCAAATAGAGTTCTCGCCGGGGAAGGGCGGTCTGATCCAGGACGCGGGGTATCCGGAGTTCGTGAACTGGCTGGTGGAGATGAGCGACGTCGGCGGGCTCTTGCCCCGGATGCTGCGGTTCGTGATGAACCGAATCCTCGATTCGTGGTCGGGGGAGCCGCGGAGCGAGATCGACGCCGAAATCGCGAGGTTGCTGGGTCCAGCGGTGTTGAGTAGCAGCTCACTGCCGCTATTGGGCATGGGCTGCGACTCGGCAGACGGGCGGGTCAGGCTCCGCAGGGCCCGTCGCGGGAGTGGCGTGTACCTCGATGTCGACTGGACGCGCCGCAACTCCGCCGAGTGCTTCGACAAGCTGACCGAAACCTGCCAGAAGATCGCCAAGGCGATAGGCGGCAGGTTCGTCGCCAATCCGCCGACGCGGTTCCTTAATCGCATCATCACCGTCCATCCGCTCGGCGGCTGCTCGATGGGCAAGGATTTCGACGATGGGGTGGTCGGCCCAAACGGCGAGGTCTTCAACTACCCGAATCTGTACATAGCGGACGGTTCGGTCATGCCCGGAGCCGTCGGCAGCAACCCCAGTCTCACAATTGCCGCGATGGCCCGCCACATCGCGATGGGCATCATCGATAAGAGGGTCCCCAAGACCAACCCGCACAGGAGGCCCACACCATGACCGCCCACTTATTAGGCCACGGTTCCGGTCCCGCCGAAGGACTCCCGCTCCAGTTCACCGAGACGATGAGGGGTTTCGTGGGAGCTGGCCAGTATGACTACCGCACCGGCTATGAGGCCGGAAAACGGCAGGCGACGCCGATCTCCTTCACGCTCACGATCCGAATCGATGATGTGAATCGCTTCATTGACGCGATCTCGCACGAAGCCGACGCGTCGGGTCATCTCGATTGCGAACTGCTCGGTGGTCGCGTGTTGGTGAAGGGAGGGCGGTTCAACCTCTTCGTCGACAGCCCCGGCGATCACGGGCGGAAGAAGATGTTGTACCGCTTGTTCGTCCGCAACCGACAGGGCGAGCCGCTCACAGTCGCGGGCTACAAGGACATCTATGATGACATCGGCCCGGACTTATGGTCGGACACGACGACGCTTCACGTAACGATCCTCCGCGGTCACGTAGAACCCGCAGGGGACTCGGCCACCGATATCGTCGCCGCCGGTCTCATGCACATCGGCAAACTCGACTTCATGAACCAGCTGGCTACGTTCCGCTCCTTCGCCGCGACCAAGTCCGAGCGGTGGTCGGCGCTAGGGCGCTTCGGCCGGTTCTTCCTCGGCAACCTCTGGGACGTTTACGGGCGTCCGATGTTCTCGCCCGCGACCAATCAGTTCGAGCGTGAGATTCCGCTGTTCACCACCGAAGGCGTTCCGGATGCCCAGTGCACCGTCCACCCGATCACCACGGCGGACAAGCTCGGGCTCGGGATGCTGCGGTTCTGCCGCGGCACGTGCGACGACGTCGTTCTGATAATTCACGGACTGACTACCTCCAGCGACATGTTCATCATGCCGGAGCACCATAACCTCGTCACGTACCTGCTCGACAACGGCTTCACAGACGTTTGGACGCTTGACTACCGTATGAGCAACCGCTTGCCCTACAACCTGCAGCGGCACCGCTTCACAATGGACGACATCGCGCTGTTCGACTACCCGCCGGCCCTAGCGCGGATCAGAGAGGAGGCGGGGCAGGACGTACGCATCCACGTCATTTGCCACTGCCTCGGCGCTGTGTCGTTTACCATGAGCCTGTTCGGCAAGGCGGTGACGGGCGTCCGGAGCGTCGTCGCCAACAGCGCCGCCCTGACGCCGCGGGTGCCGAATTGGTCCATTTTCAAGCTGACGGTCGCGCCGTTCATGACCGAATACGTCCTCGGGATGACGTACCTGGACCCGCGTTTCAGCGAGCGGCCGGGGCTCACCCTTGGCAAAATCTTCGGGAAGGTTACGAGCTTCTTCCACCGGGAGTGCGACGTCCCCGCTTGTCACATGCTGAGTCTCATGTGGGGCGCAGGGTGGCCGGCGCTTTACAATCACAAGAATCTAGCGGACGTTACGCACCGCCGGGGTGGCGACCTCTATGGTCCGACTAGCATGCACTACTACCGTCACGTCCGAAAGATGGTGCAGGCAGACAACACTGCAGTGAAATATGATCCGACAAACATCGGACACAGCGCGTTGCCCGACAACTACATGACGCACGTCTGCGAGATCGACACGCCCGTCCTGTTCATGACGGGCCAGGAGAACCGCGTGTTCCGCGACTCCAACATCGTGTGCCACGAAAGACTCGAACGGATGGTGCCGGGCCGTCACCAGCTTCGCGTCATCCCGGGGTATGGCCACCAGGACGTGTTTATGGGGAATAACGTCCATCGCGACGTCTTCCCACACATCCTTACGTTCCTCAATGCGAACGCTCGTCCGCTTGACCTCGCGCCACACGGAAGGGAACTCCCGTAATGCGATACCGATACACCAGCCATGAATCGTTCGACCACGACAGCATCGACGCGCTCGGCTATGATTGGGAGCGCGTCGCGGATCCGAACATCAAGCCGAAGTTCCCCTTCAAGGTCTACCTGCCGCGATCGACCGCCCACGTCGCTGCTGCTGTGAAGGAAGCCGTGCAGCTCGGCCAGCGCCTTCGCGTCCGAAGCAAGGGTCACTCGAGCAACGATCTCGTGCTGGCCGAGGACGGCGTCGTGCTTTGTACGGAGAAGCTGAATCAAGTCGTCGAGCTGGACGTGCAGCAGCGAACGATCCGGATTCAGAGCGGGGCGGTACTCGCCGAGATCGACGAGTACCTGGCCGAGTACGGGCTCGGACTGCCGGTGATCGGTGACCACAATCACATTACCGCGGGCGGCTTCGCCTCCGTCGGCGGGATCAGCCCGGCGTCGCACCGGTTCGGGCTGTTTATCGACAACGTGCTCGCGCTCGAGTATGTCGATTGGGCGGGCGACGTGCGCCACTGCGGTCGCAATTCGAACCGGGAGGAGTTTTACCGGATTCTTGGTGGGACCGGGCGGCACGGCGTGATCACCGAGATGACCTGCCGACTGGAGCCAGGCCAGAAGTTCCGCACGATCGTCCGCAATCAGCGGAAGCTGTTTTTCAGCGCAGACGCGTTCATCGATGGGTCTCAGCGTCTGATCACCGACCCAGGCCAGAGTCTTTACGAGCGGGGAGTGTGGGTTGATTTCCCGCTTGGTGTCGGGAACGTGCGGATCGGCCAGTTTTCCAGCTACTTCCCGACCTCCCAGAATCTCTACACTCGGTTACGAAAGCGCCTAGCGTACGGCTACCTCCACATGCTGGGGCGATGGGCCGGGCGTTTGCCGAAAATGATCGACGTGTTCGTCAAGTTCCTCGGAATGTTCGGAATTATTCTCAGCCCACGCTACGGATCGATCAAGGACGTCGAGAGCTTCACCGACAAGGTGCTCGACTCATCGGCCGGTGACCCGACCCGGATGCTGATCGTCCTGGCTCCCTCCGGGACCTACTCGGCCATGTTCCGCGCGATGTACGCAGTCTGTCTCGAATCCCGCCGGCAGCACGGGGCGATCACGTTCATCTCGTTCTATGTCAAGGCGATCAGCTCGGAGTACCTAGCGGCGGGCAACGGCTCAGGCCAATTTGCGGAGCTGATGCTCTACCTCGGGATCGACCCGCAACGAATGACGCCGAGGATACTCGACGACATGGTGTTGCGGATCGACAATTTGTGCATCGAGAAAGGCGCACTGAGGTATATGCACTCCAAGACGAGCAAGGACGCCGAGCGACTCCGCCGCATAGATCCAAACTACCTATACCCTCAAGGTTAGTCGGGGCGCGGCGGCGAATCTCCGCTCCATGGTGAGCTTGGAGAGTTGCGAGAGTTACGGCATCCCACGTAGCGGGAGTAAAGGGTCAGGTCTTGGTCAGGTCTTGTAATGACATGTCAAGGGAAAGCAAGTTGTAGAGATCATCAACGCCATCCTTTGTGGAATCGGAGGGAGAGGAGTTCTTGAACCCACCGGATCGATCATAAGACATGTTCCGCTACTTCAACAATGAGACCCTTTCGACAAACCTGCGCTCATGTTTCCAGCCACCCAACTTGATTTATCCTGTCAATTGACAAAGAATTCATCTGATCAATTCCCGTCCGATGGAGGAGCGTTGAAGCCATCGAAGAGAATCCGTGTCTTAATCCGCTTCTCAGCCGCCGGCAGCAGCCGAACACGCGGCTCGATTCGACCGGCCTCCGGCCCGCTGTTCTGCTGCAGAATCTGTTAGACGTACGAAGTCCTCACTGGTTATGATGGCTGCATGAAATTCTCTTGGGACCCGAAGAAAGCCGCTGCGACCCTGAAAAAGCACCGTGTCTCATTCGAAGAGGCCTCAACGGTCTTCCATGATGTGCTCTCAGTCACCGGCTCCGATCCGGACCATTCCGGTGAGGAGCATCGCTTTGTCACTTTTGGCAATTCGAGTCAGGGTCGCCTTCTGGTCGTGGCACACACCGATGAAGGCGAAACTATTCGCATTATCAGTGCTCGTCTGGTAACGAGACGGGAAAGGGGAATCTATGAAGAGGGGGAGTCGTAAAACAGCAGACGAACTGAGGCCAGAATACAGGCGCTCGGATTTTGGCAAGCTCGTGCGCGGGAAGTATGCGGCTCGGATTGCTAAGGAGACAAACGTTGTCGTTCTCGAACCCGAACTTGCCGAAGCGTTCCCGAATGCTAAGGCGGTCAACGAGGCGTTGCGAGGACTTCTGGATGTTGCGGCGACCACTGCACGCCTAACTCGTCGCGCAGCCGGACGCGCCAAACAGCAACGCGCCGGTTAGCTTGGCGTTCAGCCGACCGCTGGCGGCAGACGGGGTGCTGACGGCGCTGGAGCGGGGTGCTGACTCGAAGTGGACAAGCGCACTGGATGTGGGGACAAAAGCTGGTAGGCCACGGGGTCTGCCCAGGCCGTGGGGGCTCGATATCGGCGAGCAGGCGCATGATGCTGAGCGGTCGGCGGAACGGCGTCCGCGGCTGGCCTCACATTCCAGCCGCCTGCGGCAGCCGAACGCGCGGCTCGAATCGACAGGCCACAGCCTGCTGCTCAGCCGCAGACTCCGTTAGGCTGCAACGCGCCTCCATATCGTTACCGGGACATTGCTAATGCGCATTCCAAAGTTCGATATTCGCAACCAGCGCAGTATTCGCCATGCGAAATGCGACGCTGTTCCGCGCCTGATGATAGTTGTTGGCCCAAACGGCAGCGGCAAATCGACCCTTCTGAATATGGTGCGCAGCGGAGCAGGCTATTCGAATGTTGTCTATGTTGGCCCGCATCGCGCAATGCGCAAGCAGCAAGTACAGCAACGCATCTGATGGCAGCAACTCTGTCATATGAGGCGCTGCTTAGCGGCCAGAATGTCCCCGGTATGGAGGGCATTCGCATCTTTGATGGCAACCGAGACCCATGGGGCTACGATGAGTCTGCTAACTATCTCAAGCACACTTTGTGTCAAATCGAAGTCGATCGCCTTCAAGCCATCGGGAACCGAATTGATCGCGAAGGCGAGATCAAAAAGGATTCGATCATTGATCCGTGGAAGCCGCTGCGTGAATTGACAAGTAACCTGTTGCCTCACATGGCTTTTATACGAATTGACGCCACGAATCGCGACCAAGTCAGGGTTCTCTTTCGTGTCCACCGTCTCGACGTCTTGGTGGATTTGGACGATCTAAGCTCTGGTGAGAAGTCGATCGTGCAGATGTTCTATCCCCTTATCGAGCGGGAAATCAAGGCGCTCATCAAGGACATAGAACTAGTGGCCCCACCGCCTGCAAGGCCAGAGCTCTGCGTGCTGATCGATGAGCCGGAATTACACCTTCATCCGAACCTTCAGCTAAAGGTTCTGGACTACCTGCGGGTAATTACGAGCAAGCAGCCCGTTCAAGTCATCGTCGCCACCCACAGTCCAACGGTTGCAGAAGCAGCGAGCTTCGAGGAGCTTTTCCTTCTGCGTCCAACCGAATTGGTTGGTAGCGACGAGAATCAACTTGTACGCGTGGCGAGTGACGAAGACCGGCTCGCAACACTTCGTTCCCTTTTTGGATCGGTGCACAACCTCACATCAATGCTTCCCGTCATCGTGGTAGAGAGCGTAAGCACGGAGCAGGGACGCGCTGTGCCGGATCGGCAGCTGTACCGGGCTCTCCACCCAGCCTTTGACCGAGCTACCCTGATCGCTGGAGGAGGAAAGCGCGAGTGCATTTCACTTCGTCGCGCTCTCGAACCTGCCCTCGCAGAGTTTGCTCCGGCGCTCCGAGTCATCGCACTCCTGGACAAGGACTGCGCTCCGCTAGTCGAGAAAGGCGTGGAATTGTTGTCCGTGAGCATGATCGAGAACTTTCTTCTGGATCCTGACGTCATCTACGAAGCCATCGAGAGCGTGCGAACGCGTACACCGTTCAAGACAGTAGATGACGTGCCGGCCGCGCTTGACGCGATCCTCACCGAGGCGCGAGACTTTGAAGTTGGCCGTCGAACGGCAGCGGCACTCGGGCCGGCGTTCTTCCACCCTCCGTCCCAGATTGCCGAAATTGGCGCAAAGATCGCAGCGTTTCAATTATCACTGGAGCAGAGGTACTCGGAAGCCGCCGTGGCCGCCGCAGCGGCGGCGGCTAATACTGCGGTGGACGTTATCTGTGCAGCAAACCGTCGCCGCGAGGAGTTTGACGGTAAACGAGTGCTTAGCACGTTTTTCGGCCGTCATCTGAACGACTCAACACTCTCACGACCCGTGTTCGCCTTCTACGCAGCTCGAAGGGCACGTAGGCGCAAGGCCGTCGTCGCATACTTCAATCAGTTGCTAGAACGCTTGACCACACCGTCACCTGCGACGCCAGCAGCCTAACTGCCGGTTGCAGATCGACACGGCGCAGGCACCGTGCGCCTGAACCGGAACGTTAGACGGAAAAACATGAAACTTCGATTTCAAGGGTCAGCAATCAAATCGTGAGCGGGAAGGTATGAATACCCCCGAGAGGGAACTTCGTTGTTCGCCCTTCGCCCAGATATTTCATTGGAGCGTGTCGAGCGAGCTCGACAATATCTGCGAACAGGGCGCGGTATCAAGTTAGTGGATGTAAAGTGGGGGCTTGGCCACATTAACAAGCATTTGGAAACCGATTGGCGATTGTTTGTGACGTTGATCCGCTTTGATGCAGTCTATCATGGCCATTTCAAATGTAATATCCGGCGTATTGCGGATTTTCCTAATCTGTTCGGGTATGTCAAGGATTTGTATCAGCAGGAGGGCATTTCGGATACCGTGAATTTTGATCACATCAAACGCCATTATTATATGACCCATGAGGACATTAATCCGACACGTATTGTTCCCCTTGGTCCAGTTCAGGATTTCACGACTCCCCACGGACGAGGTACGTTGAAGTAGACCAAAGGGATATTGAGCTGCCGGGGGTAATCGGCCATACTAGTGACCCTTATGTCTGATCATGCTCCATCGGTTTCCGCCAATCCTGATCTGAAGTATCATTCCCTTCTGGAGGTCTCTGAGGCGATCGCCGCCCACCGGAATCTCACCAACCTGTTACAGGATTTGGCCCAGCGCCTTCCTCGTATCGTTCCACTGAATTTCATTGGTCTGGCTCTGTATCAGCCCGACCGGAACACCATCCAGGATTACATCATTCAGGCCAACATTCCTGCGGATATTCAGGGCGGGAAAGAATGGGCTTTGGATGCCCATCCAAGCGGCTGGGTGTGGCAAGCCCAGCAGCCATTGATTATTACTGACCTGACTCAAGACTCCCGGTTTCCGACCGTTCTCCCATTAATGCTCGAAGACGGCGTGCAGTCTATCTGTACCGTCCCGCTGACCACCGCCCTACGCCGTCTGGGAGCACTTGACTTTGCCAGCGTGGAAAAGGGGACCTATCAAGATTCGGAATTGACGTTTCTTCTTCAGGTCGCCAGACAGGTTGCGGTTGCGGTGGACAATGTCCTGCATCAGGAGGAATTGGGCCGTGAACGGGATTGCCTGCAAGTGTTGCTGGACGTCAACAATGCGGTCGTCTCGAAACTGGAATTAGGGGCGTTGTTTACCACTATGGTCTCCTCTATGCGTCGTGTGGTCCCGCATGAAGTCACCAGCTTGTATCTTTATGATCCCGGCGCGAAGAACTTTCATCGACATGTGCTGGATTTTCCGTCGGGGAAAGGCTTGTTAGGAGGAAGGCATTCGATTGCCCTCGATGACACGCCTGCCGGGGAAGCGTTCCGATCCCGAAAAACGGTTTGTTGGCAGAAAGCCGACCTGCAACAATTCCATTCCGAGACTGCCGGGCAGTTGATCGCGGAAGGCGTGAATTCCGGGTGTTGTGTGCCGCTCATGCTGCCAGATCGGGTGTTGGGGACGTTGAATGTTGGTAGCACCCGTCCCTCGGCTTTTTCCGCGGCGGATGCCGACCTACTGATGCAAGTGGGCGGGCAGATAGCCATCGCGCTTGATAATGCGCTGGCCTATCAGGAGATCACCGAATTAAAGGAAAAATTGGAGAAGGAGAATGTGTATCTTCGTGAGGAGATTCGCACCGAAGCGAATTTTGAGGACATCGTCGGGGAGAGTCGTGGATTCAAGCATGTTCTCCAGCAACTTGAAATTGTGGCTCCGACCGATTCGACGGTGCTGGTCCTTGGCGAGACGGGAACAGGGAAGGAACTCATTGCCCGCGCCCTTCACCAACTCAGCACGCGAAGTGACCGGGCCTTTGTCAAAATTAATTGCGCAGCTATTCCGACGGGTCTATTGGAAAGCGAGCTGTTCGGCCACGAAAAAGGCGCCTTTACCGGGGCCATTGCGCAAAAGGTCGGTCGCTTTGAGCTGGCGCATCGCGGAACGATTTTTTTGGACGAAATCGGGGAAGTGCCATTAGAGCTGCAGTCCAAAATGCTTCGGGTGCTTCAGGAACAAGAGTTTGAACGATTGGGCGGGACGCGCACGATCCGGGTGGATGTTCGCTTGGTCGCAGCCACCAACCGCGATTTGATGCAGATGGTAGAAGCCGGGGAGTTTCGACGTGATTTGTATTACCGGTTGAATGTCTTCCCGATCACGGTTCCACCTCTTCGCGAACGGCAGGAGGATATCCCGATTCTCGTTCGGTATTTTACCCAGCGGTATGCCACCCGAATGAACAAGCCCATCGAGACCATTCCTACCAAGACAATGGAGCGTCTGGCAGGCTATTCCTGGCCGGGGAATATCCGAGAACTGGAAAATCTGATTGAGCGAGCCGTCATTCTTTCCCAGAATTCCGTACTGGCGGTGCCGTTGTTGGACCTCAAAGCTGGCTCTCAGCGGTCGAGTCAGGGAATGGACACCTTAGAAGGCGCCGAACGGAATCATATCCTCCGGGCCTTACAAGATACGAAATGGGTGATTGGCGGCTCCTCCGGCACCGCGGAACGGCTGGGGATGAAACGCACCACGTTGATCTCCAAAATGAAAAAGCTCGGAATCTCCCGTCCGACATAAGGAAGATCGTAAGGGGTAAGGGGTGAGAAGTGAGGAGTAAGGAGTAAGGAGTAAGGAGTAAGGAGTGAGGAACATTCAGTCACGTACTCTTTTCGACCACCTACTCCTTCCTTTTTGGTTCATCAGGCTTTTCCGTCGGTCACTCCCATTCTCGTGTTCCTCTTTCGACATGAAGCGGCTTCGCATTCTTCTCCTTTGTCAGGAGAGGGTAGGTGAGGTAGAGTCCGTGGAGTATCAGTACCCCATCGGGATCAATCATTGAAGGCTCCGCAGAGGCTACTTCCCCTTTGCCCCTCCTTTTTACTCCTCTCTTTTCATTCCTTACCTTTCACGGTTCGCGTTTTACGGGATGTGATTGCCTTTATTGAAAACCCCGTCATCGTATGAATCGGTCGGGGGACAATGGAATAGTCACGAACGGTGAGGACGAGGTACGGAGGCAAATGATCATGCGTGAATGCAAGTCGTGATCGATGAACCCTTGAATTCTGTTAGCACGACACCTGAGAGGGAAAATGGCCGCTTATACCCCGATGACTCGTAGTCCACTGGCTTTTGCCGCGGTGCCGAGGGCAGAATCGTGTGTCGCCATGAGGATATCGGCTCGGGTGTATTCTCGCCACATCAGGGCTTTCGCAAGATGGAGAGCATCAAGGGTGCTCAATACAGTCGGGAATGGTTGAGCGGCTCGGACAAGAACGGGATGCGTCAATTCTATGAGGGTCAGCCCTTCGATCAATCGAAAAACAGCTTCTCGTCGACTCGCAATCTTTTTTCATCCAATTGCTCAATCAATTTTAATCGATCAAGGGTACGCAAGCATTCCACTTCGATGAGGGCCGAACTAATCCCTTGTTCGATGAATTTCCATTCTTTGAGGGCATGTGGTTGACCAAAAAGGATACGAAGCAAAACGGACGAATCAATATAGGCTTTCACC
This sequence comes from Nitrospirales bacterium, assembly GCA_040904705.1. Classification (GTDB taxonomy): domain Bacteria; phylum Nitrospirota; class Nitrospiria; order Nitrospirales; family UBA8639; genus Nitrospira_E. The sequence goes on from JBBDSY010000007.1 coordinate 149,732, forward strand.
GCTCACCCTGCCGCTCATCTAAGAGCAACTGCACAATATCTTTTCGTAATCGAAGCGGAGGAGGCAAGGGAATCTGATGGAGTTTTGGACTCTGAGGAAGAGGTTCCCGTACCTGCAAGAGCCCTGCTTGCATGTCGTCAGAATAAGGAATGACACGGGCAATCGGAGTATTCCGATCCAATATGATCAACGTCTGCCCTCGTTTGACTTGTCGAAGATGTTCACTTAAGTGACTTTTGAGCTCGGCGATTTTGACTGTATTCATGACCATATCCTAGTCATAATTGGTCATATTGGCAAACCGAGGAATTTCAAATGGCGGTACCCGCGTTCATCCCTGCGCTCGGGGGAACATGTCGGGTTGAGAGTGCCACGGCTGGGCGAGATCCTTCGTTCCTCACCTATGACAACTCATCACAAGACTTGGCATGTTCGTTATAATCGCGGCATTCATCGGGCATTGCCTGATCAGTGAAGCGGAATTTTTTGTCAGGAACATCGGTTTGCTATTCGTTTCCACCACCATTAAAGAACCGTATTGAGGAGATTGAGCATATGCAAGGATTTCTTGATCACATTGTTTTGAATATCGAAGATGATGAATCCATGATCGACTTTTACACACGAGTGATACAGTTACCCGCAGAGCGCCTGGAAGACTATCGTGCGGGGAAAGCACCCTTTCCTTCTGTTCGCATTAATGATCATACCGTGATCGATTTATTTCCCAAGAAGTTGTGGGAGTCAAAAATTTCAGCTGGAAAAGGTTTCCGCAACCTGAATCACTTTTGCCTTGCACTCACCAGAACAGATTGGGAAGACCTACATGGTCGACTTCGTGACCATAAGATTGCCATCAGCGAAGGGCCGGTCCAACGGTGGGGAGCACGAGGATCCGGAACCTCAATGTATTTTTCCGATCCTGAAGGAAATATGATTGAGGCGCGATTTTATGAAGGGAGGGATCAGCTTGAGAAATGCTTACTTGGTTCTTAAAGAGCCGCATTGCCAGGTACCATCGCCGAATGTGAAAAGGGGGCAAATCTTCAATGGAAACCTATTCAGAAATTGACTTCTCCCACCTCTCCTGATGTCGTCCCGGCGACACAAGTCGACATATCGTCACATTGGGTTCGACACACATCTGCTCAGTCTTCCGAGTTTTCGATGAAAACATTCATTCATTCAATGGTTTACCTCGTTTCCTAATCTTCCCACAGGTTGGAATGGCTCTTGCCATATGTAAGGGCTAAGAGTTCAACAAAGCTTTCACTAGAACAATCAACGACAAATCAATCACATGTATTCATTCACAAAGGAGAGCAGGCCATGAAAACATTATTCCAAACAGAAGAGCGGTGGGCGCCGGTTATTTTACGAGTGATGTTGGCGCTGGTCATTTTCCCTCATGGAGCGCAAAAACTACTCGGATGGTATGGAGGAAACGGTTTTGAGGGCACGATGGGATTCTTTACTCAACAAATGGGTTTGCCTTGGCTCATTGCGTTTCTGGTGATCATAGGAGAGTCGCTAGGCGCACTCGCACTGGCAGCAGGATTCATGACCAGATTCACCGCGGCGAGTCTGGGAATCATTATGTTGGGTGCCATCGCGACAGTGCACTGGTCTAACGGGTTTTTCATGAACTGGTTTGGCCAGCAGACCGGTGAAGGATTTGAGTATCATCTGCTCGTCATTGGGATGGGTCTTTCGTTAATGGTAACGGGTGCGGGTAAGTGGTCGGTTGATCAGGTAATTGGAAAGTGGCTGGCAAGGCAGGAAGCAATGCACGTTGCTGGTACTCGTCGGACTGTAGCAGCCTAAGTGATGGGAGTCTTCTATTCATAAATCTTAAAAAAAATGAATCACACACGATGCCACAGAACCAAGAAAGCGCACGTCGCAAAGCCCGTCAGGATCGGGACAGTCTGAATCGTGTGTATTTCCGCACGGTTCACGCTCGAAAGACTATGGCAGCCTAAGAGATTCCGATCTTCTGTTCTCAACTGTTGTTATAAGGAATGAGGCCATGCTCCGAGTCACAGTCCATAAAGATGACGAGACCATCACCTTGCAGTTAGAAGGCCGGCTTGCCGGGCCTGCCGTTATGGAAGCTGAACGGTGTTGGCAGGTGACATGCGCGGAGAATCCTGGTCGAGTCCCTCGAATTGATTTGCGAGGGGTAACGTATTTCGATCAGGAGGGGAAACGCTTGTTGAAACGGGTCTTTCAGCAGGGAGCCAGTTTTCTCTCTTCCGGCTGTCTGACCCGGGCCTACGTTGAGGAAATCACGTGTTCCGGTAAACAATATGCTGAGAAAAGCATTGACGAAAGGAGGACACCATGACGCAGATGAAATCGATTTCAGGAATCTATAAACCCGGGTCCGCTCATATGGTGGGTGATGGATTTCCGGTTCGCAATGTCTTTCCGAGTCACGATCTCACCGAAGAAATCAGCCCGTTCCTGTTGTTGGATTATGCGGGTCCGGCATCGTTCCCTCCTACGAATCAACGGCTGGGTGTCGGGGAACATCCTCATCGGGGGTTTGAGACTGTCACCATTGTCTATCAGGGAAAAGTTTCTCATCGGGATTCAGCCGGTAACGGAGGAACCATCGGGCCGGGGGATGTTCAATGGATGACCGCGGCTTCTGGTGTGGTGCATGAAGAACTCCATGAACAAGCCTGGGCCAAGGATGGTGGAACCTTACAAATGATTCAACTTTGGGTGAATCTTCCCAAGTCATTAAAAATGGGGGAACCTCGTTATCAGACAGTGCTTAATGAGGACATTCCGCAATCCAATCTTGGTGGACAGGGAGGTGTGATCCGTGTGATCGCCGGAAATTATGACGGACTGAAGGGGCCGGCTAAGACGTTCACACCCGTGCACCTGTATGATCTCAGACTGGTAACCGGACACCAGGCTGAGCTGAATCTTCCTGCTGGTTTCAATACGGGGATGTTCGTGTTAAGTGGAGCGTTGATCTTGAATGGATCGCACAAAGTCGGGGAAGCTGAGATGGCCCTCTGTGACCCGCACGGGACGCATGTGAAACTTGAAGCCACGGAGGAGGCAACGGTGTTAGTGCTGAGTGGAGAACCGATTCAGGAACCGGTCGCCCGTATGGGCCCCTTTGTCATGAACACCGAAGAAGAATTAGTGCAAGCCGTGAATGATTACCGTGGTGGAAAAATGGGGCATTTGGATTGAATCGAGGGACGCATTTTTTTAACAAAATTGAGAAAGAGCTTAGGCTATGAGTATCAAGACCCAAGTCCAAGCCGTGATTGATGGCATTTCAACCGGGAAAATACTGGAAACCTTTGATGCTTACTATGCCGATGATGTGGTCATGAGCGAAAATCGAAAGACGAGCGGGTCGGGAAAGTGGCCAATCGACAATATGAAGTTCAATTTCTTGAAAATGTTCAGGAATTTCATGGTGCCCCGGTCGGACGGACGATTGTTGACGGGGGTCATGCCGCGGTGGAATGGACCTTTGACCTGACCTTCAAGGGCGGCAATCGGGTAAGCATGCGACAGGTAGCCGTACAAACCTGCAAAGATGGAAAGGTCGTCAGAGAAGATTTTTATCATGGCTGAACTTTTTCAATCGATTCAATCATGAATGCCATTATGGAAGAGACAGGTCCGGTGAAAGGATTATGGTCAATGCCACAAGGTTTCTTATGAATACGATGAAACTCATACACGACGCAAAAATCGTGGTCTCCCCAATGCTGTTTCCTGGCTTGTTTTTTCTTATGCTTATCCTCTCAGCCTGCCAACAGGAAGGTGGGTCAGCGCCGGACCCGCCACTCCCGATAGTGGAAGTGGTGACGGTGACGACTCAAACGGTTACGGATGAACCTGAATTTATTGGTCAGACGGAAGCCTTTCGACCCGTGGAGATTCGATCACAGGTCACCGGAATTATTAAAAAAGTGTTCTTCACCGAAGGCCGCAATGTCAAAAAAGGTGATCGGTTGTATTTGATCGATCCCGTGCCGTTTAGAGGGGACTATCTCAGTGCCAAAGCCAAGGTGACGCAAGCTCAGGCCAAGCTCGTCCAGGCCAATCAGGATTTAGCCAGAGTGAAACCTCTTCTGGAAGAACAAGCTGTCAGCCAAAAAGATGTGGATGATGCGGTGGCCGAGCGATTAACCGCGAAGGCCGCCTTGGAAGCGGCACAGGGTGATTTGGTGAAATCGAGATTTGATCTTGGCAACACGCTCCTGACTGCTCCGGTCAATGGCCGAATCGGACGCAGCCGGTTTTATGAAGGACGTCTCGTCTCGGCCCAGACTGATTTGCTGACGACCATCGATCAGTTAGATCCCATGTATGTGAATGTGTCCGTTCCAGAAACCTATCTGTTGCGGCGGCGGCGTGAATTGGCTGACCATAGAGTCCAGAGACCGGATCTTTTTCAATTACGCGGGGTCATGACCTTTGCGGACGGCAGCGTGTATCCCCACGAAGGCAAGTTGGATTTTGCAGACGTCGGACTTCGAGCGGAGACGGGCACTCTCCAGGGGCGTTTTGTGTTTCCTAATCCCGAAGGGGGATTTTCTCCGGGGCAATCCTATTTTTATCCCGGACAGTTCGTCAGGATTCGTCTCAAGGGCTATATCCGGACCGATGCGATCTTGATTCCACAGCGTGCCGTACAACAGGGCCCCACAGGAACATTCGTGAATGTCGTCGGTCCGGAGGACAAGATCGAGGTGCATGAGGTGCAAGCCACAAGTTGGAAGGGAAGCGACTGGCTCATTGAAGAGGGGCTGCAACCCGGAGACCGACTGGTGGTGGAAGGATTTCACCGTATTCAACCGGGGGTGAAGGTCAACCCTGTTCCGTTTCAAAATGAAGAGACGACATCGGAAAGCCCGAGCCAGAAGAATTCTATCCATCCTGGAACCACACAGGAGACGCCGTGAGTTCCCATTTCTTTATCGACCGCCCGATTTTTGCCACGGTCATTTCAATCGTCATCGTGGTGGTGGGACTGGTGTCTCTCCAGATTCTCCCTATCGCCCAATTCCCGGAGATTACTCCACCCGTCGTGCAAATTGAAGCCGACTACCCTGGTGCCAGTGCAGAAGTCGTGGCCGAAGCCGTGGCCAGACCGATTGAGGTTCAACTTCCAGGGATCGACAATCTTCTTTATTACGATTCTTCGAGCACCAACGATGGCCATATGACGATCCGCTTGACCTTCGAAATTGGGACGGATGTCGATATCGCGCAGGTTCAAACCCAAAACCGTCAACGACTGGCCGAACCACAACTTCCGCCTGAAGTGGTCCGGCAGGGTATTACTGTGAAAAAAGTGTCTCCAGATTTGTTGGCCGTCGTGGCACTCAGCTCCAGTGATCCTCGTCAAGATACGGTCTTTCTCTCCAATTTTGCGATTCTCCGGATTGTCGATAACATCAAACGGCTTCCCGGAGTGGGGGATGCGGTGATCTTCGGAGGACAGAATTATGCCATGCGGTTGATTCTCGATCCCATTCGCATGGCCCAACTGAATGTGACGCCAACGGACATCGCAAATGTCGTGCGTGAACAAAATCGTGATTTTCCGGCTGGACGGATTGGACGTGAGCCTGCTCCCGCCGGGACCGAGCTCACTATTCCCGTCATCACGCAAGGACGATTGAGCGAAGCCGGGGAATTTGAAAAGATGATTGTCAGAGCCTTTCCCGATGGTTCCATGGTTCGGCTTGGTGAAGTGGCCACGGTGGAACTGGGAGCCCAGTCCTATGATCTTGAGGGACGATGGAATGGACAACCCAATGTGTTCCTGCTGACCTTTCTCTCGCCGGGGGCCAATGCTCTTGAAACGGTCAAGCGGGTCCGGGAGGAGATGAAGAGTCTGGTCAATGTTTTTCCGGCCGGGGTCTCATACGATATTCCCTACGATACGACCCGATTTATCGAGGTCTCGATTCAACAAGTGGTGAAAACGCTGGGCGAAGCCCTCATCCTCGTGATTTTGGTGGTGTACCTCTTTTTACAAAGTTGGCGTGCGACGATCATTCCCGCAGTGGCGGTCCCCGTGTCACTCATCGGCACGTTTGCGGGCATGGCGGCCCTTGGATTTTCCATCAATACCTTGACCTTATTCGGGATGGTACTCGCCATCGGGATTGTGGTGGATGATGCCATTGTGGTGGTAGAAAATGTTGCCCGGCACATACAGGAAGGACGTCTTCCACGGGAAGCCGCGAAGTTGGCAATGACGGAAGTGACCGGACCGGTCATTGCGCTCGTTGTAGTGCTGGCGGCGGTGTTTCTGCCGGTGGCGTTCCTAGGAGGCATTACCGGTGAACTCTATCAGCAATTTGCCATTACCATTACGCTGGCCGTCGTCCTATCCGGTGTCGTGGCGTTGACCTTAAGTCCTGCCCTCTGTGCGTTGATTCTCAAGCCTGAACAGGAACGGGAGAACCGCTTCTGGAAGAAATTCAATCAGGGGTTTAATTGGACACAGAACCGATATGTGGGGACCGTCGGAACGATTCTCAAACACTCTGTCCTCTCCCTTGCCATCTTCGGGGTGCTACTCCTTGTCAGCGGTGGGCTGTTTCAAGCTCTTCCGTCCAGCTTTTTACCCGAAGAAGATCAGGGATACTTTATTTCAATCATGCAATTGCCGGATGGTGCCTCGAAGCAACGCACAATTGAGGTCCTGAATAAAGTGGAACAGTATTTCCTCTCCGTTCCTGAGGTGCATTCGACCGATGCGCTTGTCGGGCAGAATTTTGTCTTTAATACCCGAGGAGCGAATCAAGCGACCATGTTTGTGCCGTTGCACCATTGGGATGACCGCACTCGACCTGACCAACATGTCAAAGCCCTGATTGGCAATGCCTTTCAGAAGTTTGCAGAGATTCCCGAAGCCTTGATCCTGGCTTTTAATGCGCCCTCCATTCGGGGGTTGGGCGCCACTGGCGGATTCTCGCTTCAATTGCAGGATCCCAGTGGAGGGGATTTCAAAAAATTTGCCACCGTGACGCAAGAATTCGTCAACAAGGCGCAACAGGATCCAGCTATTGGTGCCGTCGGCACAAGTTTTCGTGTGACGGCGCCCCGATTGTACGCTCGGGTGGATCGGGAACGAGCCAAAGCTTTAGGCGTGCCCATTTCTGAAGTGTTCGATACGATGCAAGCGTATTTCGGGAATTTGTACATCAACGATTTCATCAAATTCGGACGGGTCTATCGGGTGCAGACGGAAGCCTTGCCGGAGTTCCGGTCGAGTCCCGATGACATCTCAAAAATCTATGTGCGTGCGCAGAACGCCAAGGGATCGACGATGATCCCGCTCGATAGCGTCGTGAGCACCGAATTCACCAGTGGGCCGGATACCGTGACACATTTCAACGGATTTAACACCGCTTCGGTGTTGGGTTCTGCTGCCCCAGGATACAGTTCAGGGGCCGCACTTGATGCGTTGGAGCGACTGGCTCAAGAGGTGTTGATTCCCAAAGGCTACGCGATCGATTGGAGCGGGATTTCTTATCAGGAACGCAGGGCCGGGGTAGAATCCATCTTTGCTTTTGCTTTCGGATTACTTATGGTCTTTCTCGTGCTGGCGGCCCTATACGAGAGCTGGTCGGTTCCTTTTGCGGTCATTCTGGCTGTTCCCTTCGGCATCTTCGGAGCTTTATCTGCCGTGTGGATTCGAGGTTTGAGCAATGACATCTATTTTCAAATCGGGATGGTCACGTTGATCGGGTTGGCCGCCAGAAATGCCATTCTTATTGTGGAATTTGCGAACCATCGCTACCAGGGGGGCATGCCACTGGTTGAGGCGGCGCTAGAGGCCGTCCGACTTCGATTCCGTCCGATCATCATGACATCCATGGCCTTTATTTTAGGCGTGGTGCCTCTTGTGATTGCTTCTGGAGCAGGCGCAGCCAGTCGCCATTCCATCGGGACCGGAGTGTTCGGGGGAATGTTGGCCGCCACATTTTTGGCGATATTTTTTGTGCCGCTGTTTTTTGTGCTCATCAGGCGGCTTGGACAACGCATGAAAGGGAAGTCTGTTGACACTCCCACTGATGATCGGGTCGAGCACGTCCTTGAAGGAGAACGATAACATGCGTTCCGTAACTGGCATCGTGCTGTTAGCTATGGTGAGCCTGTCCTGTGCCATGGGACCGGATTATACCCGCCCGGAAATTGAAACGACTGACACCTTTCGGATGGCGGACACGGAAGGGGAATCGATTGCGAATCTTCCCTGGTGGGAGCTGTTGCACGATGAAGAATTGCAACGTCTCATAGAACGGGCGCTGGTCGAAAACAAAGATCTCAAACAGGCTGCGGCCAGCGTCGAGGAATTTCAGGCCCGTCTGTTTACCGCTCGCACGGATTTCATTCCCCAGGCGGATATGCAAATGAATGCTCCGGTGCTGGGGCGGTTACAAGGATTTACGGCTCCGGGGTTTGCCACCCCGTTCGCGTATTTCGGACAAGGCAACCTGAATTGGGAACTGGATATCTGGGGGCGCATTCGCCGCTCCACAGAGGCGGCTCGTGCCGACCTGATGGCCCGCGAGGAAAACCGGCGGGCGGTGGTGCTGCAATTGGTGAGCGGAGTGGCACAGTCGTATTTTGACTTGTTGCAATTTGACATGCAGTTCGATATCGCAAAGCGTACCCTTCTGTCGTGGGAAGAATCGGTGACGATTGCTCGTGCGCGTTTACGACAAGGGGTGAGTTCAAAACTCGATGCGGACCAATTCGAGGCGGAACGGGCCAACGCCGCGGCCCGGGTCGCACAACTGGAACGCCAAAGGGTTCAAAAAGAAAACGAGTTGAGCGTGTTATTGGGGCATAATCCGGCGCCGATTCCACGAGGGTACTCACTGACGGACCAAGTGTTGCCACCGGCCGTGCCAGCTGGACTGCCGTCCGAACTGTTGCAACGACGTCCGGATATCCTGCAGGCGGAGCAGGCCCTTGCCGCCGCCACCGCCAGAATCGGGGCCACCAAGGCGGCGAGATTTCCCCGACTCTCGATCACCGGCCTGCTTGGGGTGGCCAGTCCACAACTGTCGAATCTGTTGAATAGTGGAAACGAGTTTGGCCAAGCCGGGCTGGGTTTGGCGGGACCGGTGCTCAATGCCGAAACGCTGGGATTCGAACAGCGGGCAGTTGAAGCACAGGCAAAGCAGGTATTGGCCCAATATGAGCAGACCATTCTTGTGGCATTCCAGGAAGTTGAGGATGCCCTCGTGGCGGTTCGCACCGCTGGGGCCCAACGCAAAGCCCAGGAAGCACAAGTGACGGCCCTCCGGTCAGCCTTGCATTTGGCCAACCTCCGATATAAAGGGGGCATTACCAGTTATATTGATGTGCTGCTGGCCAAACGCAATTTATTCGAGGCGGAACTCGCTCTCACAGACACACATCGCCTGCACCTCGTCTCGATCATTCAACTGTACAAAGCGTTAGGTGGAGGATGGTCACCAGACACTATTCCGCCACCAGTTGCGTGAACTGCACGGGTCATATGACCACCCATCGTTCTCAGACATTTCACGAATGTCGTGCCCAAACTTCGATCTCCAAACGCCCGATTCATCTACGTGAACACCTCACTTCAGATTGAGACATTGTGAAGATGGAACCAAGGAGCGTGTCTTGCGAAAATTGGGGAACAACGAGTAGGGTAGGGCCTTGGCGGGCACTGTCATTATGAAGCATTAAAGGGGAGTATCGTCATGGCTGATTTTCAATATCAAGAAATTTTCGAACATACGGAAGATACGACGACCTATCGCAAGCTCACCTCGGACCATGTCTCGACGACCAAGTTCGAGGGCCAAGAAATTGTCAAAGTCCAACCCGAAGCGCTGCAACTCCTTGCACGTGAAGCCATGGATGACATCGCCCATTTATTGAGACCAAGCCATCTCGCACAGTTGGCCAAAATACTGGAAGACCCCGAGGCCTCTGAGAATGACCGGTTTGTCGCGCTGGAACTGCTCAAAAATGCCAACATCGCCTCCGCCCGAGTCCTGCCAGGCTGTCAAGATACGGGAACTGCCATCGCCATGGGATATAAAGGACAACAAGTCTTTACGCCTGGGGATGATGCGGAAGCGCTCTCACGCGGGATCTTTGAAGCCTACGATCAACGTAACCTGCGGTACTCGCAGATGGCCCCGCTTGATATGTATACCGAAAACAATACCGGCACGAATCTTCCGGCTCAGATCGACCTCTATGCCAAGCCGGGATCGGAGTATCATTTTTTATTCATTGCCAAAGGCGGCGGCTCGGCGAATAAAACCTTCCTCTATCAGGAAACCAAAGCCCTGCTGAATCCCAAATCCCTGCTCGCGTTCGTGGCCGAAAAAATTCGCACGTTGGGAACCTCAGCCTGTCCTCCCTACCATCTGGCATTCGTGGTAGGAGGTCTGTCCGCGGAATTCACCTTGAAGACCGTCAAACTGGCCAGCTGTCATTATTTAGATGACCTGCCCACCACGGGCAACAACCAAGGGCGCGCCTTCCGCGACACGGATCTGGAGAAAAAAATTCTTCAACTCTGCGCAGAGACCGGTATCGGCGCGCAATTCGGCGGAAAATACTTCGCGCATGACGTGCGGGTCATCCGCCTTCCCCGTCATGGCGCCTCCTGCCCTGTGGGTCTGGGCGTGTCCTGCTCAGCAGACCGACAAATCTTGGGCAAGATTACCAAAGACGGCGTGTTTCTTGAGCAGTTGGAAACGAACCCTGCGCAATATCTTCCAGAGATCACAGAAAAAGATTTGGATGGGCATGTGGTCAAGATCGATTTGAATCGGACCATGCCGGAAATTTTGGCCGAACTGCGCAAGCACCCCGTAGCCACTCGACTCTCTCTCACTGGGCCTATCGTCGTGGCACGGGATATAGCCCATGCGCGCCTTAAAGAACGGCTGGATGCCGGGAAAGGTCTCCCCCACTATCTCAAAGATCATGTCGTGTATTACGCTGGACCGGCCAAGAAACCCGAAGGCCATGCTTCGGGATCGTTTGGGCCTACCACCGCCGGACGAATGGATTCTTATGTGGATCAGTTTCAAGCTGAAGGCGGAAGCATGGTTATGCTGGCCAAAGGCAACCGCTCCAAACAGGTACGCGAGGCCTGCGGAAAATATGGCGGATTTTATCTGGGCTCCATTGGAGGCCCGGCTGCGCGATTGGCTGAACACAGTATTAAAAAAGTGGAAGTCCTGGAATACGAAGACCTGGGCATGGAAGCCGTGTGGAAAATCGAAGTCGAAGATTTTCCCGCTTTCACCGTCATCAACCACGAAGGCAAAGACTTTTACGCTGATCTAGATGCTCAGAAGTCCGCAGGCCTCATTCAGTTAGGTGACTCAGGAAAAAACCAAGAAGCTCTCCCTTCCAAAAAATAACTTCTCTAAATGAGGCTTGAAGTTAAGCAGACTCTTAAGCTTTATTCTGTTTTTCGTCTGATCTTGTGATTGCAAACAAAAGTGCCGGTTCTTTGTCGTAACAATTATTATCGCAGCTATAATTGCTTGCTACCCCCCCTGCGTTGAGAGTCCCTGCTACTTTTAAATTCATCAAAACTTTCTGCAATGTAACTATTTTTGCTTTGGCAAAAAACACAAATTGAATTTCTAACCCTCTCAATGAGGGCATACCCATAATGAGAGAGTCGAAATTGGCAAAAAAATCAGAAAAGGCTGATGAACCATGGTGATATTTTTTTAGGGAAGGACTCTATTTGAGAAGGTTTTTTGGAGGTAAAAACCTGTTATAGTCACGGTTTATTATAAAATTTCTGCCAAAAGGAGGAAAGCCATGCACTGGATTAAGGTTCTTATGACAAGTGTTGTTCTAATAAGCCTCGTAGGATGGGGGCAGGCAAAGATATTTCTGACAGACCATCCCCCTCACATCCCCAATGAGTTGGCTGCAGAGAAGCATTGGGAAGCTTCCGAACTTTATGAAGAGACCCTTGTAGGATTGGAATCAAAGGTGGCTCACTTGGAAAAACGGGTTGAGCGGCTCACCAAGAAACCGTATCTCGATACCAAAGGGTTCAAGCGACAAGGCGCCGAATTGTTAATTGGAGCATACAATTCGGAAATTGCTGAACTTCGTAAGCATATTGCTTGGCATGAGAATGAGGCTAAACGGCTTAGCGAAATGTCCTCCCCTGATGAAGGAAACGCATTAAGGGATAGCTAATAGAATCAAGAGAATCCTTTGCCTGGAAGAAATAATGTTCCTCGGGCAAGAAGGTAGCCTTTAATATAAGGGGCACGGGCACATTTCTATAATCGAGGCACGCTAAGCCAGTCTAATGAGATTGTGATCGAACGTGTATTGTCTGTGAGGAACCTATTTTCACATGAGGGGGTCTTTGTCTCAGCATAAATAGTTAAATTCCATTTTTTCCTATTTGTGCTTTTATCCGCCAGATTTAATACTTCATGCTATTGGCGCAACGTTCCCCATCCATGGCTGCGCTCATGATGCCGCCGGCGTAACCGGCACCTTCTCCGCAAGGAAAAAGGTTCACTAACTGTGGATGATGCATATGATTCTTGTCGCGTGGAATGCGCACCGGCGTTGAGGTCCGCGATTCAACCCCAACGACTATCGCCTCATGGCTCAGATAGCCACGCATTTTGTCACCAAAAGCTTGGAACCCAGCCTGTAAGGCTTCCGTGATCATGGGGCCAAGAACCTGGAGCAATTCAATAGATCGAACGCCAGGTTGATAGCTGCAATTGGGAAGCGACGAGCTCAGTTTGCCGCTCATGAAATCCGTTAAACGTTGGGCCGGAGCTGCTTGAGTGTGACCACCAAGTACCCAGGCTTGATTTTCAAGTGTCTTTTGGAATTCCAGTCCCGCCAAGGGGCCATGTTCTTTGTAGGGTTCAAAGTCCTTGAGTTCAAGACTAACCACGATGCCGCTGTTGGCATAGGGGTTGTTCCTCTTACTGGGACTCCAGCCATTGATGACCACTTCCTGCTGTGCCGTCGCGCAGGGAGCGATGATGCCCCCCGGACACATACAAAATGAATAGACGCCTCGGTCATGAACCTGTTGCGATAGGTTGTAGCTGGCCGCAGGGAGATAGGCGCGTGCGCGATGTATGTCTTCCAGGGTGCGGCAATGGTATTGGATGTGGTCGATGAGTTCCTGCGGATGTTCGGCCCTGACGCCAAGCGCAAACGGTTTCGCTTCTAACGCAATGTGTTTCTTGTTCAGTAGCTCATAAATATCCCTGGCTGAATGACCTGTGGCAAGAATGAGATGCGTGACGGGCACCTCTTTTTCGCCTGTTTCGTTTTCGAGCAATATGGATATGATTGTATGGTTTCGGGTTTGGAAATCGGTCAATTTGGTGTTGAAACGAATTTCTCCCCCATATTTCAGTATGGTTTCCCTGATATGTTGAATCAATTGCGGTAACTTGTTGGTGCCAATATGCGGATGCGCATCGACCATGATGTCTGGGCTGGCACCGTGGGCGACCATTGTTTGAAGGACCTTTGCAATATCTCCCCGTTTGTTGGATCGCGTGTACAATTTGCCGTCGCTGTAAGTGCCTGCGCCACCTTCGCCAAAACAATAATTGCTTTCGGGATTAACTCGGTGCGCCTTATGGATGGCCGCAAGATCACGACGACGTGCCCGTACATCCTTCCCTCTTTCGATCACGATTGGTTTGATGCCTAATTCCAGACAACGTAGGGCCGCGAATAAACCACCAGGACCGGCTCCGATGATGTGACAGATTTTTTTTGAAGAAGCGACGTCCCGGTAATGAAATTCAAATTTTTCGCTAGGAAGTTCTTCATCAATGGCGACAAGAAGGCTGAGGCTGATCCGTATGGCTCTGCCTCGAGCGTCGATACTGCGTTTTAAAATTTTGTGCTGAAGCGGGGAACCTTTTTTGAGAGAAAGTTGCGCTCTGATTTCTTCAGAAAGTAGTCGCGGACTGGAAGCTGTGCGTGGGGACACCTGAAGTTGTAATTTTCTTTGCATGATTCGGAAGAAGTGTTGTTTGCAGTGGAAAGACCTAACAGCACGATTGTTCATTCAGGAGCAGGGGATTTCGGTTTCACGACCTTGTCCGCGGGTCCCCCCACTCTTGCACGCTTGAGGATGCGTCCCTTCCAATGAGTTCGTATCATAGCTGAACGATCATCACGAACGCATAGGATGCACTGGAGTTTTGATTGTGTGGGTATCACGGGTTAAAAACGCGCATCTGATGGCAAGGTAGAATCAGTCCAGGATTGTACTCCCTGCAGGCACGGCTAGGATTGTGTCGGGGCCTCTCGTCAGTGCCTCAGGAATTACCGCGAGGTCAAGCCATTCTTCAAGCCCCACTGTTCCGAAAAATACCATAAGATAGATGATCATTGGTATGGATGCCCATAGGGTGTGTGGCTGCCACATGCTCCCAACTTTGTCATTTTTCAGTTGGTCACGCTCTGCGTAAGTTGGTTCCAGGCTCATACTTGAAGTGCCAGAATGATACAGCGCTTCAACAGAAACATCGCTACCAGGGCTCCCCAGAAAATCTTCGGACTATCACCGAGTAAAGTCAAAAGGTTTTCTGTTCGGTGTGGAATCCCTTTGGTGAAATAGTAATGGGTAAATTGGGAAAGGCTTGGATTGGCCAGAATCGGAGGTCTGTTGCCATCTTTGAGACCGGTAGTTCTAATGAGGTAGGCGAAACCCAATGGCGATTCAGTTGGTCGGGCTGTTCTATGCGTAATCTTGAAATGAGAGGAGGTGTCCCTTCCGTATCATCTTGACTCCGTGAGAAGAGAGTTTCTACAGTTGATATATGCAGTGCTGCTTAATTGGCGTAGAGAGTTTAACTTTGTTATGTGAGTGCGGTAGGGAGGTGTAGGATGGTACAGCGTGAGGTGGGCTTTCTTATTCAAGTAGTCAAAATGGGAGTGGTGAGTGGATGCGTCTTGGGTTTGCTAGCGGGCTGTAGTTCTCAATTGCGTACGACCATTACATCGGCTAGTGAACCACCAAAGCTGGAGGTCACTCAATTGGAACCTGAGGTGGTGGTGGATGAAGAAGTGGTTGCTCGGCCGGGTCAAAAAGAAACCAGAATGGATATCCCTGTGGAGGAACCAGCTAGGCCTGCCCTTCGGAGCAAATTGCCAGCAGAAATTTTTGCGACAGCGAAAACCCCTGATGTCCCATCTGACATGACAGCCCGCGCAGAGCTGGAGCCGTCCTTGCCGACGGAGGAGGAGCCTGTGGTCTCTTCGTTGCCCCTCGCACCAGAACCGACTATTCAACAGCCTGCAGTTGGTATCCCCCCAATAGCCTTTGAACCTGAAATGCCTGCGGTGCCCAGTGTACCTCAGGATGAAGGCCCTGTTAACTTTGAAGAATCGCCCATAGCTGTTGCCCCATCATCGGAGGAGGCAGCCTTGGCTCCTCAACCGGAAGAACCTGCGCACGAGGATATTTCTCCGGTCCCGGCACCTCCGGCTGCACCAGAACCAATGCAGACAGCCAAAGTCATGCCCGAAGAAATGGCCCAAACTGCAACTATCACGAAAACATTAGAAACCGCGCTCAATGATATCTATTTTGATTATGATCGATTTACCATTCGAGACGATGCCATGGCCCTCTTGAAAGCTAATGCCAAGTTATTGTCTGGCACGCTGGCAGAGAAAAAAATTGTCATCGAAGGCCATTGTGACGAACGAGGCACGCAAAGTTACAACATGGTGCTCGGCGAGCGGCGAGCCAAAGCTGCCAAGCAATTTTTGGCAGATCTGGGTGTTCCGACGGATAACCTTCAAGTGATGAGCTATGGTAAAGACAAACCCTTTTGTATGGAACACACCGAGAAATGTTTTCAAGAAAATCGGCGTGGCCATTTTGTCATCAAATAATCGGACTACGAGGCATTTTCCCTGTCATTGACGGTACGTTCACGATCTTATTGCGGCACTCTATCCGCTCGTAGGGGAAATTTCTGCAAAATCTTTTTGTTCGATCTGGGTTATCCCTCGCTATTCTGTTTGCGCTTCATTGGGGCCTGTTCCCAAGTTTAGGCCTGGGGGCGGAGACATCCCTTTCTTCTCCCGATATTCCTGCTCTTCCTGATACCTCTCTGTTGTACGTGTCGGATTATGTGTCGTTTGTCGGTAAGGACGCCCAGGGTCGTGTGGCGTTTGCCCTGGACAATAATCGAGGTCGAGATGGGGAGACCTGGCAGGCTGAGCATTTTGTGGTGTTGCATGATGAGCGCCAGGGATGGGTATCCCTGCAGGGCTCAGGATCGTACGACAATGCTACCCATGAATTGCGGGCCATTCCTTCTTCCTCATTTTTTAAAATCGAAGGCATGCCCCAGACAGGCTTGTTCATCAAGAGCAGCCCTAACAACCTGACCCTCTCGATACAACCGATTCCGATTCGACTGGAGCGTGAACATGAAGGTGGCCGGTATTGGTTGGGATCGTCAGCGGCCGAATTGCAGTGGAAGGGTCGATCATTGCAGGGACGAGTCATTTATGAATATTTTATGATGCCGGAATTTAATCGCCTCTCTCGAACCTATTGGGG
Organism: Nitrospirales bacterium; assembly: GCA_040904705.1. Lineage (GTDB taxonomy): Bacteria > Nitrospirota > Nitrospiria > Nitrospirales > UBA8639 > Nitrospira_E. The sequence goes on from JBBDSY010000007.1 coordinate 166,341, forward strand.
CTTGTGGAAACATTTCCAGGGACTCTATCTGGTGGTGGAAGGATTAGGTGATCTCTATATTCATTCACAAGAAAGTGACATGATGGCCCCGTTAGTTGGAACCGTCGCGGGATTTTTGTCGATTCAAGGAGAAACGAAACCCTTTAAGCATTTGCAAGTCACACTCCTTGATCATAACCAGGCGTGGGGACTGTATCGATGGCCCAGTGCATGGGGTCTCAATTGGGTCAATAAATCCGGAACGGGACGTGCTCAAGTAGAAATTCAAGACCTCAAGACGATGGGCAATTGGGTCATTGGAGGGTTTGCCATGGGCATTATTCATGGAAATGTGCACTACAATGGACAGGACTATCCGGCCTATGGGTTGGCGGAACTTATTATGTAACCAATGTAGGAGTATCCTGGTTTTCTATAGCTTGATTTGCTGACTTGGCCTTTGATCGGAGACAAAAATGTTCATGTTGATGATGAGGGAAAAGTTTATGTGCGTGATAGGAGTCAGTATTTTTCTGGTTTATGGCAGTCTCTGTCATGAGGGTGACGCCTCCGCAGACGTGTCCTCTTCCACCAACAATCAAGCAACCGTGATTCTATCTGCTGCACAGCACTGCCCAACGGATCTCTCCTCCTTCCAGCCAAGAATGGAAAAGGCGTTACAATTTATTCAATCCTCCACCTTTAGAGATACGATGCGTGCTTCACTGCATGCGTCTATCCCGGAAGCTCTTGCACAAGCCGATGGGCTTGCCCGACAGATGGTCTTTCTTCGGCAGGAAATCGCCAGACAAGACCAAGAGCGTGCCCATGCAGAACAAGCGGCCAGAGATGGACTCATGGATCCTTCACAGCCACTCAAACCGTGCCGTGTTGGTGATGAGCGCGCGTATTGTTATGCCGTGGATCAATACCTCGTCTCCACGGCTGCCAATCTTGCCAATCACGCTTTCGTTGAAGCGCTGGAATGCTATCAACGAGAAGGAGTCCGATAGAGACATCGATGAAGCGACAACCCATCAATCTTTTTCAAGGCATTCCCGTCGGACTCAATCAAGAATGCATGGAGACATTGATCAAACAGGATTCGTTCCGCATGGAACGCATTGTCTCTCGTGGACAGTATTCACCGATTGGGTTTTGGTACGATCAAGATGAGCATGAGTGGGTGGCGGTCCTCGCGGGAAAGGCGGAACTTCAAATTGACGGGCAAGAACATCCGGTGACCTTGAATCCAGGAGATACCTATCATATCGCGGCTCATGTGAAACACCGAGTCGCCTGGACTGACCCACACCACGATACCATTTGGCTTGCAGTGTTTTGGAAGGATAAATTCTACTAGATGTGTGAAGCTTTGACTGAAGTCATTCAAGATTCCTCGCACTTTCACCAGGGTGAGGGTGCAGGCTCATCGAATCGTGAACCTATTGTTAAAGGAACAGAACAGGGATTATAGAAGGAATCCCGTGACCGAAGAATTGAGGAACGAGGTGACATTGTTAGGATAAAGAGGAGCGAGGTGACATTGTTAGGATAAAGAGGAGTGAAGTGATGCTTGAGGAAGACCAGGATTAACAATGACCATGCCTGCCATTATTTATGTGGCCGATCCTATGTGCTCCTGGTGCTGGGGGTTTTCGCCGGTTCTGGAAGAAATCAGGCGTCTATATCAGGATCGGGTGACGTTTCAATTGGTGTTGGGTGGACTGCGTCCAGGCAATACCGAACGGTTTGATGAGTCAAGACGTGGGTATGTTTTGCAACATTGGCATGCGGTGCATGAACGAACGGGCCAACCGTTTACATTCGATTTTCAGATGGGTCCATCGTTTACCTATGATACAGAACCGGCTTCCCGAGCTACTGTGGTGACCCGACACCTTGCTCCTGGAAAAGAATGGGATTTTTTGAAACGTGTTCAGGAGGCTTTTTATGTGCAGAATGCGGATGTGACCGAGCCCGAAGTGCTGGAAGAATTAGGGGTGGCATTAGGCATGGAGGCTTCACCCTTTCGCCAGGCCTTTCACGATTCCCAAACCAAACAATTGGTCTGGGAGGATTTTGATCGATCGCGGGAATTAGGTGTAAGCGGATTTCCCACGTTGCTCGGGCAAAAGGGGAAATCTGTTTCCATGCTCTCCCATGGCTATCAGGATGTAGCGAATCTGGCACCCTTGATAGACCAATTTCTTCAAAAGGTGGCCTGAAATGATCCGGCTTCAATTCAGGAATCGAAATGAGAGTACAGTAGAATGTTGTGTGTGTTTATATTTTCTACAGGAGGTTCGGGAATGAGAATGATGAAAAACATGTCCATGTTGGTTGGGTTGTTGGGATGGTTGAGCGTTTGTCTGACGACGACTGCCGGTGCGGAAATGTCAATATGGAATGTAGACAAAGATCACACGACCCTGGGATTTGAAGTGGCTCATATGGTGGTATCCAAAACCAAAGGGAAGTTTACCGACTATGTAGGAACGGTGGAGATGGATGCTGACAAGCAAGAATTTAAAACGATTGAAGCCGTGATTCAAACGGCTTCGGTCACGACGGATCATCAAAAACGCGATGAACATCTTCGAAGTGCCGACTTTTTTGATGTGAAAGCGTTTCCCACCATGACCTACAAAATGAAAAGCTATACCAAGTCAGGCGATCGCTATACGGCGGTTGGCGATTTGACCTTGTTAGGCGTCACCAAGGAACTCACTCTGGTTGGTACCTTTAATGGGGTTGCTCAAGATCCCTGGGGGAACATGCGGGCCGGATTTACCGCAGAGGGCACTTTGAATCGCAAAGACTTTGGGATGAAATTCAGTAAGTTATTGGACAACGGTGGGTTAGTGGTGGGCGATGAGGTCACATTGAAATTAGAGATTGAAGTCATCAAGGAAAAGGTCATGGAAAAGGTCAAACATTAAGTGTGAGATAATCTACGTGCTGGAATTCGAGGTGCGATACGTCATGGATTCTGCTTCTGCCTTCTGAACGTCCTCCTGCCGAGCACACAGGAGGACGTTAACGTCGCTCGCCTTTCTTACCTTTTGATTCGTCAGGGATCAGCAACGGGACTCTTTCCGATTGTAGAGTTGTTCTGCCGACATGCCTCTCTCGCTCCTTCTTTGCCTTCATTCTTTCAACATGCGGTAGGACCCTTTCCGCAATTAACCAAGGATATTTTTTCAGTCAAAGGCGATAGTCCTTGGAACAATCTTCGTGTCGTTCATTGGGGGCGGCCTGTGCCAAACGCCTTGACCTAAACGATACATATGCGGTGATTCGCAGGCACACGGGTCAGCGAATGACCTTGAGAAAGAAGGGATTATCTCGTGCGAATATAGGGAGGGCGTGAACGAAGGGCTTCTCCAGAACGCCCGGTCGCGGTGCTGCCGCGGGTGTCGTCGCTTGCGCGTTATTATTCTAAGGGAATAGTAATCACGACACCCCCCATGAGGTCCCCAACTTGAAAGTCCCGTTTTGGGCTGAGCGGATGGGCGTTATGGCATGATGCGCATGCGGTGTTGATGGCTTTATCGGCATAGATGGCTTGAAAAAATCTTTTTTGACCGCTGGTCACAATGCCTCGTTGTGGCATGTCTGGCGAACTTTTTAAATTTTCAAGGCCCTTTCGCTCAAATTCGGTGGCTGGGCCATTGCGTCGGTGAATGGGCCAGAGACTGATGAGACGAAATCTGATGCCAACTCCGGATTCAGCTACGAGCTTGCTGGATAAATGAAGAAATTGAGCGGGCAACGGGATGGCATTTTTACTCTCCCAGTCTTCTCGGGCCACCACGATCCCCTGCTCTTGCATGCGTTTGACCACGTAGGTGGTATAGATTGCTCGGTCGGCTTCGATAATCGAATGCATGTAGTCTGCCACCTTTTCAGGGGACAGATCTGGAAGAACCAGCTTATCCGAGGCCTGTATGTCTTGGTTGAATCCTAGAATCAGGCTGAGCAGGAATAAGGTCGTGAGCAAGTGGCGGCTGGAACCCTTTTTGTTCATGATTCATGTTCCCTTCGCGGTGTTGAGTGTTCAGCAGGAACCGGAATGGTGATATGACAAACGGTCCCATGACCAGCGTTATCTTCCAAACGAATTTGTCCCCCTAATTTTTTCACGATCCGATAGGACACGGTGAGGCCGAGGCCAGACCCTTCACCCTGAGGTTTCGTCGTGAAAAATGGGTCGAACACTTTGGGAAGATGTGCCGAGGCCACACCCGATCCGGTATCAGCAATGCGAATGTGGATATTGCCTTCATGGAATGTGGTGACGATGTCGATTGTGCCTTCCCCTTGGATGGCTTGATAGGCATTCGTGAGCACATTGGTAAAGGCTTGTTCGAGTTCATAGGGATTGGCCCGTAATAACGGTAATGAGCCAAATCCCGTGTGTATCGTGATGGCTGGGTTGGGGAATTGCCCTTGGACGACATTCATCGCCCGTGTGAGTTGAGTGTGGATATCAATAGGACCTTTGGCTTCCAAGGATTGATTGGTCATTTGCCCGGTAAAGTCTCGAATGATTGATGCCATTCGTTTCCCGTGCTGGACAATATCCTTGGCATACCCCTTCATACTCGTGATGTCTTCTTCGTCTTGAATGGCTTCACCTAAACCAATCACTCCGACCAAGGGATTGTTGAGTTCATGCCCGATGCCGGAACTCAAGACGCCGAGACTCGCCAATTTTTCGCCTTGGATCAGGCGGTCTTGTAAAGCGCTTTCTTCGGTGGTGTCCCGTAAGACCAGGCCGACAAACGCATCTTTTCCTGGCGCGGCTTCCACGGTGAACCACCGATAGCGGTAAGTTCGGTGACGCATTCGGAGTTCCGGGCGAGTGCCGACAGATTGATCCCATCCGGCCTGGGCGAGCGGATCTCGTAATTCTGCAGTGGAGGGAATGGAAAGAGACGGAAGACCTACCTGAAGCGATGTCGTTTGGATGGCGTGAAGCTCTTGTTCCAATTTGGCTTGCGTTTTTTGGTCAACATTCAAGATCTGAAAGAGTGGTGACCCGATAATGGATCCATTCTCAGAGAGTTCAAGGGCATCCTTGGAGGCTTGATTGAGATATTCAATCGTGTTGTTTTGGGTGATCATGAAGACAAGGTCAGGTACGCTGTCGAGGATTTGAGATGTGGATTCCTGGAGATACTTGACCTCTTGAGTTTTTAGTTCCACCTGGCTTTCCAACCCGGCAAATTGCGAGGCTAACTGTTGGTTCATCCGATTAATTTCTTCAGCCAGTTCTTCGATTTCATCACCAGTGGAAATGGCAATGGGTTCTTGGAACTCTCCCCGTCCTATTCGGCGTGCGGCTTCTTGAAGCTGGCGAATGGGTGACGCGATACGGTGGGCCGCTAAATAGCCTAGGGTCACGAGCAAACCGACGCCTAACAATCCAAAACCTGCCGTCCACCGAAAGAACTGTTGAATGGGCGCAAAAAGTTCTTCTGATGATTGCCACACAAACATATGCCAACCTAAGCCGGCTGAAACTTGGGTGACCCGGCTTGTATTCGCCAGGGGCGCAAACCCGATAATGGATGTGTCTTGTCCGCCATGGCCATCACTGGGTGCCGGAGTCCAACCGGCATGCATGGGTGTGACTAATGGGATGAGGCGATTATCACTTAAGGACGTTCCAGTAGGAAGGATGGGACAGCTCAGGACCACTCCACGGCTATCGATAAGCATGACATGCCCTGTTTCCCCAAAGCGAATGGTATCAATGGAGGGCGCAAAAAACTCCTTGGTATCATACACTCGTCGCAAGACGCCTATGGCTTCATATCGCAAGCTATCCATAATCGGAAGGGCCAGGGTAAAGGTATAGGTTTGCAGTTGAGGGTCAAAAGCCACGGGGCTTAAAAAAGGCTGACCAACGCCTTTATGAAAAGCTCCCTGCCACCATTGTTCTTGAGCATGAAGATAGGCGGGGTTGGTATCGAGACTTGCGACGACCCGGCCAAGAATGTCAGTGATATAGAGCGCACGGGTCGTGGAACGAGTAATAATGGGGATGGGATGCCCCGGGTCAATATAGGTGCCTTCAATTTGTTTTTTGAGATTGTCTGCGATGGGTCCCTGGGTGATTCTTTGTGTGATATCCACCTCTCCCGCCTCCCATGCCGCTTGCTCCTGGTTGAGAAATTCCGCAAGAGTTTCCGCCGGAAGGGTGCTCAGCGCATCTCGTTGTTCTTCCAAAAATTGGATAATGTTCACGTCGGTGGTCATGAGAGAGGTTTGCGATATTTCCTCAGCCACAACAAGATCCAGTTTTCTTGCCGTCTCGCTGGCCAAGGCCTCAAAACTTGCCCCATTCACCTCTTGAATTTTTTGTGTTCCTTGATAAAAAGCCAGGAAAAGCCCAATGAGGAGGGGTAAGGCTCCCACCAACAGCATGGAAATGACCAACTTTTTGGTGAGGCCTTTTTTCCTTTTTACAGGGGTCTCATTGGTGGCTGTATCCATAAGGCATCACGTGCGTGAGGGATCAACGGCGGGGAATACAAGACAAAACGTGGTGCCCTTCCCCACTTGGCTGTCCACAGTGAGCTCTCCTTTATATTTTCGAACAATGGTACGGACATTATACAAGCCCAGGCCCGTGCCCTTTCCTTGGGCCTTGGTCGTAAAAAACGGGTCAAAGATTTTGGGCAAATGCTCAGCTGAAATTCCTTGGCCGGTATCCGCAATCGTGACGCGAACCACCTCATTGCGCTTTTCTGCCGTCAGTGTCAGGAGGCCTTGGTTCTCCATCGCCTGGATGGCGTTGATCATGAGATTGACAAACACTTGGAGGAGTTCTTCAGGCTTGGCATCAATCGTGACATGATCATGATAGTTCTGGATGACGGTGATTTCATGAAATTTTGTCGCAAACTTCGCGATTTTCAAGGCTTCATCGAGCGTTTCCTGGACGGGAACCGGAAAAGACTCGTGGGAGTGCGACGCGCGGGCATATTGAGTGATATTTTGGGAGATGGTCTGGATGCGTTGCGCCGCGTCCCGGATACTGGTCGCATGTTGATGGATGCTCGCGGAGTCGGTTTCATCCTGAATAGCTTCGGCCATGGCCAGAATGATATACAACGGATTGTTGATGTCATGTGCAATGCCGGATGCAAAGGTGCCCATGCCCGCCAATTTCTCAGCCTGGAACAAATGCGTTTGCATCAGGGATTCATGTTGGATAATGCCCCACAGCACCTTGGAGGCCGCCCCTCCTAACACTTCTGCGTTTGGGTGTTTATGACGATAAATGTTTTCGGAGAAAGATGGGTCGCCCGTCACATCCACAATTAAGTGAATGTCGGGTTGTTGAATGAGCGGCAGGGCATCTTGGGTGGTGGCGATGTGATGACGCCGAGCGAGTTTCAGTCCTGGCGCCTTGTCATCTTTGTCCGCAACCCCGATAAGGTGAATTCGAGGCAAGTTAAGAAAGGATTCCAGTAACGCCCTCCCGCCTTTCCCCGCCCCAAGAATGACCACATTGATTGGCATTTGGGTTTCAGCTTGCCGTTCCGACACGAGATGAGTTTCTCCCTTGGTGTGTGTCATGGTGCCCGATTATTTGGCGTCTTCCTGAAAGATGTTCATGAGATGGCGCAGCTCTTGGGCTCATCAAACGGGTTCAATCTTTCAAAAGCACAAAGCCCTATCAAGAAATGATAGGGCTTTGTGCGTGCTCCGTGTTTTCTTCTCATGTGTGCAGGTCCTCAGCGCTCTGGGGCGCGATGAAAAACCACGGCAATGAGAGATGTTAGAGTCGAGTGATTTCCCGTTGTTCGATAGCCTTGGTCACGGCCGCAATCAATTTTTCCTTTTCGACGGGCTTCACCAAGTAGTCGACTATGCCCTTCTTGATAAACCCTGTAGCCATTTCCATGTCTGGAAAACCTGTGAGCACAATTAAGGGAACGGTGGGCCATTGTTGTTGGAAGTAATTAATGGCTTCCACGCCATTGACCTTGGGCATGCGAATATCCGAAATAATCACATCCAAAAGCAAAGGGTTTTCGCCTTCCTGAATGGCGGCAATGGCTTTTTCGCCATCTTCCGCTTCGATCACATCATATCCGGCCTTGTTCAGCGTCATCTTGACCACTTTGCGGACATCCGGTTCATCATCAACAATGAGCACTCGTCCTTTGGTCGCATGTCCACCGAACATGGCTGCAGTCCCTTCAGACATAATCACCCTCCTTTGTGTGATGCCTTACGACATCGTGGTTTATGAAAAGCATGGATAATAGTTTCTTCAATCTGAATATATAGGACCTTGACCGTATTGTTTAGTCGTCATCCTACAGATTCTCATGAAATAAAAAAACAGTAAATCGAAGAATTTTCAAGGAGTTGATTTTTTTCAACTTTAAGCACAAAATTAACAGTTTAATACCTTCCAAAGGAAGTCCTACCCATTTAAAGGGTAGTCCTCATCTTGTGTCACCAAGTCTCCAGATTTATGCTGAATGCCTGCAGAACCCAAACGCGTCAACATGGTGGATGTAAAGATTGACTAAAGGTTAACCTACGAGCGGAAAGTCAGAAATCGATATCCAAGGCATCAAGAGGATGAAAAGTCGCAGCTTGGGGAAGTTGCTTCTACCGGAAAAAGACCAGACTCAGGAAAAGGAGGAAATGTGTTCTATGAAACTGAAGCAGAGCGGGATTCGCGTGATCGGGTGAGTTGCGAAACGGGGATATGGTTCGCAAACACTTGCATGAGTCCAAATTTTTCATCGTCTTGCTCTAAGACGGGCGTCAACGCAAGGTCGGTATAGGCGTGTTTGTTGGGGTCAGTGTTGACCCGCTTTAAAATTCGTTGAAATTTCCAGACGAGCATTCCCCATTTGATCCCGGTTTGGAGAATCTCGAGCGCTCGCCTGGGATAAAACCAAAGCGGGTGTTCTCGTGGAAGGGTCGGACGTCGTAACGTCCGAATCTTTCGGCGGAAGATGCCGCCTTCCAAAGGATGAACGCCTTCAATCGTTGTACAGCCATAAAACCACGTGAGAAACGATGTGACTTTATTCACATTTTGTCCTTTGGCTGCAGCCCGTCGAATCACGGTCTCGACATGTTCTGGTGTGTAATATTGTTTCCAAGCCGTGTGGTAGACGTGTTGCCAGGTTTCCTTCGACATGAGGGGATGGTTCACGGTGACATGCTCTAAGTCATAGCAATTCATATCTGGTTCCATCCACACGCCATTTTGGTGAAGCACCTTGTGATCCTCCGATCCAGGAAGCGGGGTCAGACAGAAAAACTCCAGACAATCTAAGGGCAATTCTTTTTTGATGATGTCAATATCACGAGTGATCGTTTCCGGCGTATCGCCGGGAAATCCCAGGATATAGCCGGCCACAGTGGTGCATCCGTGGTCTTTCCACATTTGCGCCATTTTTCGATATTCCCAAATTTTGTTTTGACGTTTTTTTGCGCCCACCAACGAGTCGGGATTGATGTTTTCCAACCCGATGAACACATTCCGACATCCCGCTCGCGCACATTTTTCTATAAATCTTGGAATTTTATGACAGAGCGTATCGACTTGAATGGTAAATGAAATGGGAAGCTGTTCGTCTTCACGCATGGCGATACAGCGATCGAGTAGGGATTCCCAGTCCTTATTCCGTGCGAAGTCATCGTCGGTGATAAAGAATCGACGTATGCCTTGTGCCAAGTTGGCTCGAATAATGGCTTCAATATCATCTGCCGATCGCCAACGAGATTGACGGCCTTGCACATTGATGATGGTACAAAAGCTACATTGAAAAGGGCAGCCGCGCCCGGCATCAAAGCTGGACAGCCGGCGAAGCGTGTTCTTAATGATATGAGCGGGAAGGAATGGCGAAGGGGTATCTTGTAACCCGGGAAGCCGATCCATCACGTTGTAAAGCGGTTTGAGTCGATGGTGGCAGGCGTCGCGAAGAAGCGTGGCCAGATGTTCCTCGGCTTCTCCGGCAAACATGGTAATCCCTTTATCCATGGCTTGCCGGATATCAGACGGTAGGGACGGCAACATCGCTAAGCACCCACTGACATGAAATCCGCCAATGACCACTGGAATTTTGGCTTGTAAAAAGCGATCTGCCAAATCCACAGCATGAGGAAACTGATTGGTTTGCACACCCACGAGTCCGACGAGGCCGTTGCCTGCTTCTTGAATAGATTGAATGATTTTTTTGATGGGCAGGACGGTATTGGTTTCGTCGTATGCCTCTACCACTAATTCTACGTCGTCTCCCAGGACGCGACGCTCGGCGCAATCGAGAACGAGTCCATAGAGAGCGGCCAGTGTGTTGGATGGAATCGATGACCGAAGCCATTGGATGACGTAGCCGTCGTCATCATAATGAGACGGTTTAATCAAGATGAGGCGAAATGTTTTTGTGACGGTGTTCATAGAATGAGAAACGACGAGAGCCGAGTTGTGGAAGATCTTGGGCCAAGGCACAATCCAGAGAAGCGTTAAGGCGATATGGTAGGCCAGATACAGCAAAGGGTCAATGTTTGAACCCGGACACGACGGGTCAATGTTGATAGCTGAATGAATATGCCTGTGTGTTGTGGTTACCGTGAAGAGGCAGCAGATGGAGGGGAGCCGGATGATGGAGGAGCAAAGGGTTCGGGTGTGCCGAAGGGAAGCGTTTCGACATACAGTGAAGTGGAGGGAAAGGCAAAGCTGGCGTGTTGCCCTTCGACGATTTCTTTGATTTTGTATGCCAATCGTTCTTTGGCTTCCAACCACTCACCCCACACGATGGTCTTGGTAAAACAATAGAGTTTAATATCGATACTCGAGCTGCCAAACGAATCGAGGAAAATAAATGTTTTGGTTTTTTTCGGATCGGTTTCGAAATCTCCACATTCGTGAATATACTGCGTGAGAGCCTGAATAATATTCAGGATTTGCTCTTTGGTCGAGCGGTACTCCACGCCGATCATCCAATGTATTCTCCGGTTCGTCATTCGTGAATAATTGATCAAGGCTTCATTGGCCAATTTGGAGTTGGGAAGCGTGACCAGGGCTTTATCGAATTGACGGACTTTCGTCGCACGAAATCCGATTTCCTCCACTGTGCCTTCCACGTCGGGTGTCTTGATCCAATTCCCTTGTTCAAAGACCCGATCCAAAAAGATCGTCAATCCCGCAAACATATTTTTAATGAAATCCTGGGCACCGAGGGCGACAGCCATGCCGACCAGTCCCAAACTACCGAGAACGGCCGCGACATTGAACCCCCATTCTTGAAATACGGAGGCGATGCCTAAGCAGACCACCACAAATTTCGCCACTTTTATGAAAAACCCTTTGATGGTTTCGTGCATGCCCGGACTACCAAAGAGGATGATGGTTCGATCCAGCAGCACCGACAAGGGGTCGAGGATGCGAAACAGCGCCCAGAAGAGGGTATAGGCAATCAGCGATCGGATGATTTGTCCAAAGACGACGTTAAGCGCGGGCGACAAATTCACGACTTGTCCCGAAATGTAGAGACCGATGATTACAAAAGTGAACTCAAGTGGGCGTTCCATCGCTTCCAAGATGCGGTCATCCATATCCGTTTTGGTTCGTCGCGTCAATTTTTGTAACGCGCGTGAAGACAAGCGAAAAACAATTCGTCTGGCGAACAAGAAGGTCAAAAAGATTACGAATGCCGTGAAGATATCACCCAGACTCGTATTTAAAATGCCTACGTGCCACACCGTGAGAAATTCTTGCCAAAAATCTTCAATCATCTTGAGTGGTTCCTTGATGAGGTGATCGTCGTTTCATGAAAGGTCGCCAATCGGCGCAACAGGCACATAGTCAATCGGACGTGGTACGGTGGATGCCGCTCAGGCTTGGAGTTGCTTGCGAAATGTCGCAAACGACTGACGTTGAGCTTTGCTCACCGTGGACAACGGGTAGAACGCCATAAAACATCATGGTCTAATTCCTGTGGAGATGGTTGTTTGAAAGAGAACACCTGGCAGCCAGGGGGATTCATTCCTCGCATCATTGCCCTAATGGCGCTGTCTTTCCCGGCGGCATCCATTGCTTGAAGAATCAAGAGCAGGGAATACTGATCGTGAGCATAGCGTTGCCGCTGGAACTCATCCAAATCCTTGATGGACGCCTGGAGACGCTTTTCACAACCTTTTTGACTCGGAGCCGATTTGGGAGGCCGGGTCGGAGCGGCCGCAGTTCGAAACGAATCGTCAGCGGAGACCAAATAGGGGTGAGGAATGGCGCCAAACATAGCTGGTCAACACGAAGCAATCAATGAAAGCAGGAGGACATTGAAACGCAATCGCCTCCTCTTACGAGGGGGTTAATTCGTCAAAATGAACGTAATTTTCATCGTGACGCGATATTGCACGATTTTCCCTTTTTCAATTTTGATGGATTGGTCCTTGACCCACGCCCCGGAAATGTTCTTTCACGTTTTGTTGGCGCGTTTGATCCCGCCCGCCATCGCATCGTCAAAGCTTTTGGAGGAGCTCGCAATGATTTCGGTTACACGGGCAATAGTCGCCATCTGAACCTCCTTGGTAAGAAATGAATATCTGGCACTCACACATGAAAAAAATGATGAGATGCGCCTGGCATTCTCTTGCCCGAGGGGTGTGGATACATGCCTATGGGGGAAATGCCAAAGATCGCTTCTCCTGACATTCCAACGGTCTATTCAATTGGGTGGAGAGAGGGTAAAAGAAATTCGGTTGAAGGTCAATCAATTTGAAGCACAGCGGACCAGTCATCCTCGAGGCATGAAATACGTGATGATGAGACGATTGGTATCTATGATAAAAAGGCATAGTGTCCAACCTCCTGGACTCCTTGAAGGATTATGCTAGGATAAGAATAAAATCCCTTCCTCTTATTAAGGAGTGACACTATGAAGTGGTTAAACGGAATGATGATTATCATGAGTGTGGGAGGCCTTACCGGCTGTGCGAACCACATGACCGAGCCGACATCGGAGCAAGCAGCGTTGGGCCTGGGAATTGTCGAAGGCACGAAAGGGTATCGGTATTTCCTAGCAGGCCCCACGATGCGGAATGGCGCTGTCACAAAAGTGCGAGGGCAAGTCCATCATATTGAAGGTGCTGCCTATGTTGTCCATACGGAAACGCAGAGTGAAGTTCGACTCCCTTTCGATGAAAATACGCACATTGACCGCCCGGCGCATAAAGGCGATTGGATTGAAGCCTTTGTCAATGAAGCCGGGCGCGCGATGTTCATCCAAAATGTCGATGATCAAATTGTGCTAGAATAAGCTTCTCCGTTTTTTCTATGCCTTTTCATCCTTCTGGTATTCCGGGGTATCCCCAGGCATTTTGTGAAGGCCAATCCCCCACATACCCCTTTAAGCTTTGGGATAAGGTTGTGAAAGTGACGTTGTTTCGGATTGTCAGTGTGTTGTTCGTGATACTGACTTTCGGATGCTCACCCCCGGGTGGGAAAACATCCCCGCCCCCGATTTCCATACCGTTTCCTTACCAATGCAGCGGTCCATTTATGGGGAAGACACTCTCTGATGACGATGTCTGGAAGGTACGAGTGGCACATAAAAGGTGGCTAAAAGATCCTCAAGATCCTCACGGGCAGCAAGCCAACTTTTGTCGAGCTGAGGTCTCCTCCGGAAATTTCCAAAATGCCGATCTCCGGTCCGCCGTCTTTCAGATGGCGATGTTATCCGGCGCGAACTTTATAGGAGCTCAACTCAACGAAGCTCAATTTCAGGGCGCCAATCTTTCCGGGTCCAATTTCAGCCACGCGCAACTCACAAGAGCTAACATGGATAGTGCCATGCTGCATCTTGCCACTTTTCACAAGACTCACTTTGAGGAAAACATATCTTTCCGAGATGCCATGCTATTCAAAACCCAATTGCAGGAGGTCGATTTAACGAAGTCAGAAGGCCTGACCCAATCACAAATGAACATGGCCTGCCTGGATCCTCACACTACACTCCCCAAAGGTCTGAATCGGCCAAGGCCTTGTTCAGAGAGGCCTCAAAGCTAGTCACGCACGAAAGAGTGTGTGTCCCGCCAATCTTTGATCGGTGCGCACACGTCTTGTCATAAAAATGGTTTTCAAAACCTTCTGATCAACCTGCTGTCAGTGGGCAAAGGTCGTTTCAAAGGTCCGGCTGGATGACAGCTTAGACGTCATGAGTGGAATCCGGCTTCGGCACTTCGACTTCCATGCCGGGGAATTCGTCTCGTAGCGACATGGCAAAAGCCATGGACCGCCCGGCGCATAAAGGCGATTGGATTGAAGCCTTTGTCAATGAAGCCGGTCGTGCGATATTCATCAGAAATGTCGATGATCAAGTTGTCTTAGAGTAAGCCTCCGTATCCTTCCTTGTTATGTTCATCCCTCCCTGTCCTTTCCCGCAGTTGGTTGTTGGAGCTATTCAATAACTAAAAATTTTCTCAAAATCAGACTCTTTTCACATCCACTTGATGACATTCAGCTATTTCATCCTGATATGAATGAGAGGGAGTATGGGAAGAGCTGTTCCTCAATATAGGGGTGCCACAAAACGTGGGCATGTCAACATGTCTAATAACCTGGGAAGCCAGGGATGAAGGGTAGAAGGATTGAGACGGCAATGAGGATAATAATGATCCATTCCAAAATTTCCATACGTCGGTTGCCAGCATTATGCGCCATTTTTCCATAGAGATTCTCAAGCGTCTCCAATTTTCTAAAGATACTCGTATCCCACATTTGTAAGTGAAATCGTTGTGAAGTCATTCGATAGACTCTGGCGAGATATTGATCGCCGAATAATTTCAGGGTATTCGTGACTCGTTCAAATAACATCGCACTGTCCATCTGAAGCCCGGCAATGTGACGAAGGTTGGCTTCCATTGATGTGGGCCAGCGATAGATGTTCCACGGCCGTTTGGTGAATCGTCGATAGGCTTCATCTAACGCGTTATCGAGTTGATGGTCCAAAAATCGTCGTTCGACTAACTCCACGTTCGCGAATTCCAGAACTGCCCGCACATCATCCATTTCTTCCCCGATGACCAGCGCGGCATTCCAATCAATGAGGGTGAGGTCCTCTGTCCCAAACGTAATTTGGGTTCCGGTGGCGTCTCGAATCTCTTGTTCGGATAGTGGTTGATCTTCACACCGGAGAATTTGCGCGACCACTGACCCGTATTGTGCCAAGAACTGAGCGGGGTTGATGAGTGGCTGAGTCTTGAAAATCTGAAAAATGGCATAGTCTTCCACAAATGGAGAGATTTCTGGTTTTTCTACGCCATCTTCTAACGTTTCAAGAAGGTGTTGGACATGGGTGCGTGAAGCCTTCAAAAGGCCTTGATGCTCATATAAGGCTTCACTCAATGAGAGCAGAGTTGAGATTGAGCCTTGGAAGGGAATTCGATACATCACCATCATGGCCCCAAAGTCGTACAAGACAGTTTCAATCGTGGGAAGGGTCTGGTGGTTTCCCACATTGACAGGGGGCTGTTCTTGGGTGATTCGAAGGGGAGGAGGTTGATAATCAAAATAGTCCGGCGCTGGCCGTGTTCGTTTGATTCGCTCTCGTTCTTTGATCGTGGTGATCCGGCGTTCAGCTTTTTCGATGTGTATTGCAAACCCCACATCATACGCAAAAATGGCCATGCACTGCCCATTTTCTATTGATAAGTCGTTTGAGGGGTTCATGCCTTTGAGGGTTTTTTTTAGAAGTTCCAAATCTAAAAAACTCTCTTGCTGTGGTTGCCGACAATGAGAGTGAGTTGAGGCATCTTCCGGCAGATTCCTGAATACAAACACACAAGAGCTGGGGGTATAGTTATGGAGTTAAATTTCATGAGTGGAATCAGGTTTGGGGACTTCCACGTCCATGCCGGGAAATTCCTCTCGAAGTGTCATTGCGAATGCGAGAGATTGACGTTCTTCACCATGAACGACGAAGACTTTTTGCGGGTGAGGGCGTATGGCGCGGACATACGCCAACAAATCGTGGCGATCTGCATGAGCTGAAAACCCGTTGAGTCGCACCACCTGCGCGCGTCGTTTGGTGGGTACGCCAAAAATCGGCACGGTATCCCATTCCTCCACGAGTTTCCGTCCCAGTGTATGTTCGGCTTGAAAGCCGACAATGGCAATCACATTGGCTTCATCTTCAATCGAATGTTTCAAATGATGGACGACACGCCCACCCTCGCACATGCCGGAGGCCGAAATAATCACGCAGGGCCCCTTCCGTCGATTCAGCAGTTTGCTGTCTTTGGCCGTTGACACAAAATTGATGTACTTGGCGGCAAAGACATCACCTGATGCCGTAAAGGTTCGATACGTTTCTTCGTCATAGCATTCCGGGTGTTGGCGAAAAATCTGGGTCGCTTTGAGGGCGAGCGGGGAATCGATAAAAATCGGAATGGGATCCACTTCTCCATTTTGTACCAATTGTTTTATTCGCATGATGATATCTTGCGTGCGACCCACCGAAAACGCCGGGACGAGAATTTTGCTTTTGTGTTGGATGGCATGTTGGACGAGTGTTTTGGCCATCTCCTTCCGCTGATCTTCATCATCGTTATGGAGCCGGTCGCCATAGGTGGACTCGATAATCAAGACATCGCATGGAGGCGGGGGATGCGGGTCTCGAAGTATCGGCAGGTTGGCACGGCCCAAATCACCGGAGAACAGTAGCGTGGTTGAATTCCCACGTGTTCGGTGTCGGAGCCAAACCGCCGACGATCCAATAATATGGCCAGCATCGTAAAAGCGTGCCGTGACATTGGGAGCAAGAGACACCGATTGCTCATAGGCTCCGCCTCGAAAGTGCTTTACAATTTTCTGTGCATCATCGCGTGAGTAGATGGGACTGACGCATTGTCGTCCTCGACGACGCTCCAGTTTATTGACGTAGCGACAATCACTTTCTTGAATGCGGGCCGAGTCAGCCAGCAAAATGTCGGTCAAGTCGGCTGTGGCCCTGGTCATGTGGACGGCACCCCGAAATCCCCCCTTCGCGAGCATGGGGAGCGCGCCGGAATGGTCGATGTGCGCGTGAGAAAGACAGACGGCCTCGACGGATTTTTGATCAAATCCTAAATGTTGGTTGCGTTCTCTGGCCTGATCACGTCTGCCTTGGAACATGCCACAATCAAGCAGGATCCGCGTCTTACCAGCATCAACTACATGCCGGCTTCCTGTGACCGATCGTGCCGCACCGTGAAAAGATAGCTTCATGGAGGGGCATCTTGCGGGTGTTCTGCCACGATGATATTCCAGGCTTCGCTGGCGGTTTCAGCATAATGGAATAATTGCAAGTCTTCAGGGCTAATCAACCCATATTCGACAAATTTCTTCCAATTGATGAGGTCTTCCCAGAAATCTCGTCCCATCAGCACGACTGACACATTCCGCACTTTTCTTGTTTGAAGGAGAGTCAAGGTTTCAAATAATTCATCCATCGTCCCGAATCCACCGGGAAAGACGACCAACGCATTAGCCCGATTCAAAAAATGCATTTTCCGTAAGGCAAAGTAACGGAATTGAAAGCACAGGGTAGGCGTAATGTAGGGATTGGGCAATTGTTCATGTGGGAGTGCCATATTAAGTCCGATGGATTTGGCTTTGACGTCGGCGGCACCTCGATTGGCCGCCTCCATGATTCCAGGGCCCCCGCCAGTAATAATGACAAATTTCCGATGTCCATCAATCTGGCAACTGGAAGAAACCAGCCGGCCAAACTCTCTCGCGTCCTGGTAATAAGGAGAAAAAGCTGCTTGATTTTTTGCCACGACAACAGCTCGTTGTTTTTCAGGATCGTGGGGGGCTGCGGCGAGTTCTTGCTCTGCGATTTCGAGTTTGGCTCGGGCTGCAACTGGTTCAAGGAGGCGTGCACTCCCAAAGACGACGATCGTGGACTCGATCCCCTCGTCCTGTTGGATGAGTTCGGGTTTGAACCACTCCAGTTGTAGCCGAACGGCTCGGAGCTCTTCTCGTTGAAGAAAATCCAAATCCGAGTCTGCCCGTCTATAAGCAGCCGATGCGGAAGCTTGAGACGGTGGTTGGGTAGAATTGGACATAGAAAAACAGAATACGTGAAAGAGAAAAGTGCGAAATTATAAAGATCTTATGCCAGAAGGGAAACAGCAAAGGGCAAAATTGCGTAAAAAGTCTGAGAGTGGGGTTTTCTTGGATTCGCGTCTAGTGAAATCTGGTGAGCCTCGCTACAATCCTGGAGGTGACATTCTTTGAAAGTATTCTTGTTTGGATTCATCTGACCGCGGCGACGTTTTGGATTGGAGGCATGCTATTTCTGTCTCTAGTCGCAGTCCCTCTTCTTAAGAAGGCATCAGACCCCGCTACTGCTCAACGTGAGTTTGTGAATCTGGCGCGTCGGTTTCGGAAGCTCGTGTGGGGCGCGCTGTCCCTTCTCCTCGTCACAGGGTCGATTCTCCTACCTCATCTGGTGGATCTTTCCGAATCATTGACGAGTTGGCCACTCATGGTCCTTATCAAATTATTGCTTGTGCTAATCCTCATCGTCGTGTCTCTTGCCCATGATCGAATCATTGGTCCCAAAGTACGAATGCTCAAACACAAATCATCTTTCGCACTCACTTCAAGCGAGAGAATTCTTCTTGTCCTCTCGCCCCTACTTGGGCGTTCCACCATGGTACTGGGTTTAGGGATCTTGCTCGCGGCTGTGCTTATGGTGCGTTCATAAATGTAACAAAAAACGGGAGAGATCTTGAGGATCTCTCCCGTTTTACTACACATCGACTTGATGTCTGTATTAGAAGCGGTTACGGCGTTTGTCGCCAAATCCTCCACCGCCGCCACCACCAAATCCACCACCCCCGCGTCCACCACCCCCGCCGCCTGTGCGGGGAGCTTGTGGCCTGGCTTCGTTGACGGTCAAGGTGCGGCCGCCATACTCTGTAGAGTTCAAGGCTTCAATGGCGGCCGTGGCTTCTTCTTGCGAAGACATTTCCACAAATCCGAAGCCGCGCGATTGTCCGGTAAATTTGTCGCTAATAACGTTGGCTGATTCCACGGTTCCGTGTGCCGCAAACAAATCAGTTAATTCATCCTGGGTTGTAGAATACGGCAATCCCCCTACGTACAGTTTTGAACCCATGGGGTTCCTCCTTTTTGAAAGTTGATATTGCTTTTGTCACGAGATACATGAACCCTTGGGAAGGGAGAGGCCGCGGACGCGAGATTGAGGCGACTGAGGTCAGGCACTTTCCAGGAAACTCTCGGGCAAAAGAACACCGGTTACGGACTTTAGTGATTGAATAGCTCAGAGCCAAGTCCCTTACTCTGCATTGAAGAAATGCTAGCATACGTTTTTTAAAAAAGAAAGAAGTGACAAGCCGAGAAATGCTGAAAAAATATCCTCACTCACCGGTTGAAAATATACGTAAGATGGTTATCTTTTCATTGAGGACCCAGCAAATCACCATGTGAAAAGAGCGAAGGTCCTGGTCTTAATTCTTGTCTTGGAAAACGTTATACTACTTAGAAGGGAGTATTTCGGGTGATAAAGAAATTGCACATGTCTTTTCGCATGCCTACCAATGGATGGCTTCTTGTTGTAGTGGGAAGCATCATGTTGTGGAGTCAAATGACGTGGGCCAAACCCTCACCAAGCCAAATCCTGCATTTGCAGGTCCCTATTTTAGGGACATCATTGAACCTCCATCATTTGCCCATGGGCTTGGTGTCGAATATTGATATCGACATTTTTGAACGACGGGATCAGGATGGCTTACGCATTCAATTTTATACCGAGCCGGGACAGTTTTCGTTGCTCGCCAGGAAATCCATTCATCACGCGATTACGCAAGCCTTACAAGCGGCCGATCTTCCGATCGACTCCTGGACAGTGCAACTAAAATTTCCCTATGCCGGGTTGACCGTCTATGGTGAAAGCCTGTCAGCTATGGTGGGGTTGAGTGTGGCAGCTATGGTCAAGGGCGATGCGCTGCTGGATGGGCGAATCCTGACGGGAACGATTACCGATCAGGGAACGATTGGCGCGGTAGGCGGGTTGCAATTGAAAATTCTGGCCGCCTATCACCATAATTACCAAAGGGTTTTCGTCCCCAGTGTGTACGATGAACGTGATGGCGATTGGCAGACACCGTTCCTCATGCAGGTGTCTCCGGTTGGCACCGTCGAAGAGGCCTATGAGGGATTGACCGGCCATCAATTACATGCTGGCCCCTAGGCCACTGCTTCAACAGCGAGGAATCCCCAAATGGTTCCTGCTCCTCCCTGCAGATGACCTTTTCCTGTGTGTGAGTTTCGATGAATGTACTGGCGCTTAAAACCCTTGCAAGTTTTCAATCGGAAATTTGAGGTTTTTCCCAAGAAGCTGTTTGAGTGCGCGGGCGATGGTGTCCACGTCGTTATCAAACGATCCATGGGCTAACGGAATCTTGTCAACTCCATCCGATACATGGGTGCCTGTGTGCAGATGTGGTTTGGTGCCAGGTCCCCAAAATTTTTGCCAGGCGATCACGGTATCTTTTAAATCCGGATGCCATGTGGTATTGGCCTTCGGGTTCCACGCATTGGCCATTCCCCACAAGGGAGTTTTGTGATAATTTTCCAGGGCGCGACTGACAAGGTAGAGCAGGGATTTTCCATATGCCCCCACCGTATCGGCCAGTTCTGCCTCATCATCGAGCATTTCAATCCTCAGATCAGATTTTCGTAGCACCCCTCGCGTTTCAATGGCAGGCTTATAATGGTTGAGGGCAAAGCCAACCGTGCAGGCCGGAGCGAAGAGGGTACACGAATCCACACGCATCGTTCGTTCGACAAAAATATCCAGAAAGTAGCCGAGAAGAATGGATCCAGCGGAATGACCCATAAAGTGGATTTCCATCTTGGGATATTGCGCTTTCAGACTCGACAGGCTATCAGCCACGAGACCCAAGGTGGGTTTTTTGAGTTTGGCCGCCGCGCGGGCATTTTGTTTCATTTCGGACCAGACCGCTTTGACGACTAAGCGCTGGCAGGCCGCTTCAATGGCGCGGTCCCTGGCTTCTTTAGCCGCATGTTTGACACTATCCCAAATGTCCTTCCACGCTCCTTGAGGCTCGATGCGCCCAACGGCATCACCGGTGATATTGATCAGACTCTCTAGAAATCCGGTGCGCCAACTAAAAAATATGGGATACAAGCCATTGGCCTTTAAATACGGGGCCAAAATGCGGACACGCGTCATCGCCGCCTCTTCCGAATTCAAGCCCCCATGCGCGTAGATCACAATTTTCTTGTTGCCCTTTTCCAACCAGGACCGCGGGTTGGCCAACACAATGTCCTGTAAGGAATCGAGGGCTGTTTCACGAATCAGGCTACGATTTAAGACCGTCCCGTTATTTCCAAGTATGATGGAATGATCATAGGCGGTATCCAGGTCCCATGGTTCGACTTCCTGATAGGTGCGGGTTGCTACGTAGGTTTTGCTGCTGAACAGCCCAAAGGCTTGCGCGGGTTCATTGGTCGAGTCATTCAGAGATTTTGGGGTTTGGTAGCGTCGAGATTGCCCTCCTACCATGGGCGCCCCCAATACGGCCACCCAGGCGTCCATGCCGTGCTTGATCCAATCAGGGTACGTGAGAATGGCAAACCCGTTTGTCCCCCACGAGGGGCTCCATGAGTTTTGGACAATAAACCCCATTTCGGTATACCCAATGAGGGCAAAGGCATGGCCCCCTGAATCGCGAATGGTTTTGGGGATCTCGATGTAGGCCATATCGTCTATAGTTTGAAACGTATTCCCCTTGGGAAGCCAGCCACTGTGCACCTCGCCTGACACGAACAAGGCTCCGACTTCGCACAATGCGCACTGCATTTCGGTAATGGAATCTTTATTGACCCGATAGTATGCGCCGAGCGGACAGTTGGCGGCCTCATTATCCCAGCCAGGCTGTGGAGTCACAAAGACGATATTTTCCTCAGCATCGCGATAGGGCCAGGTTGTTTCTAAGCAGACGCCATGTCGATGCCAGCCTTTCATGGCACCGCGGCAACTGGAGCCTTCGTAATCTTCACCCGGCCATTCGTCATATTGTTTGGCCAGATGGTAGAGCATGCGTTCACTGACCTTTGGAAAGTTGGCAGTCTCCAGCTCGAGCGCCTGCCGCCATCGCAAATAATTGATGACGGCTGCCAACCCAAACCCCGTGCAGGCCCCTTCTTCCCCCTGGTCTAATATGAGATTGGCTTTCGCATAATTTTTTGAATGCTGTTTCATGGAGGTCACGTCGGGAAATCGCGGGGGCAGGGATCGTAGGCGGGGTTGATACTCTCGATCGCGTAAATCAATACGGTCGGGTCGGGCATCGAAGATTTTCCCTTGAACTTTCGCAGTCGGCATCGCTCATCCTCCTGATGAATGACCATGTGCAGAACACGTCGTGTGTATGAAGAACTCGCAGCGAGTTCGTCAAATGCAGAGCTATTCTAAAACAGTCGCAAAAATGAATCAAAGCAAGATTGATGCGAAAATCATTGAACCCTGTTTCCAGGCACTCAAACGGGGAGTGTAGGAGGAGGTGAAATATCGGGGCGGCATGAAAAAAGGTTGTTGAAAGAAGGACTCTGGCTACTGGTTGAGGTCCTCGGCGTTTTGGTTGGAGAGGTAGTGCACTTGCTGTTCCAGGTCTTCAATGCGTTCCAGTAATTCCAATGCCACACTGACACCTTGCCAATTAATTCCCAGATCATGATGCAATCGGAGCCCACGTTGGAGCCGGTCAAAGGCGTCAAGGGGAAACAGGAGAACGCCATGCGGATCTGGTTCAGGGAGTTGAATAATTTCCCATCGTAAACAGACTTCCAGCACATCATCACCGATGCCGAGCTGAGCACAGACTTCTTCTCGACGCAGCATGCCGCGTGTGACAATTTCTGCGGTGACTTGTTCCAGTGTGGGTTCGGATTCATCAGTCATGCGTCGCCTCATTCAGTAAGGATATACGGGGATCAGGGTGATCGGTTTTCGCTAACTGTTCATAGAGGAGAAGGTCTTCCGGTGACGGATTTTTGGGGGTGATGACCGTCAACACGACAAATTGATCGCCATGTCCGCCCGTGCGCTTGGGAAGCCCTTTCCCTTTTAAGCGCATTCGTTGTTGCGGTTGACTGCCTGGAGGAATTTTAAGGCGAACGGGTCCCGACAACGTTGGGACTTGTACGTCAGTTCCGAGAACCGTTTCCCATGGCCACACCGGGAGCGTGACGACAATATCTGACCCGTTTCGATGAAAGACCGGATGCGGGGCGATGTGCACATGAAAAAATAAATCTCCTGTGGGGCCGCCGCCACGCCCTGGTTCGCCTTTACCTTTCACCCGGAGGCGTTCACCATCGCGTACCCCGGCAGGAATGCGGACTTCAATTTGCCGGGAATGACCTCTGGCATCCGGTAACGTTAAGGTGCGACTGGTACCGGTGAACGCCTCTCTCAGGGAGACCGGCAGGTCAGTCTCCAAATCGGCACCGGCCATGGCGAAGCCTCTGAATCCTGCCCCTTCTCGTTGAGCGCCACGACCGAACATGTTTTCAAACATGTCGCCGAAATCCCCCCCACCTTGGGAAAAGCCAGGGTGCGGTTGCCCGCCGGGATATCCGCCTCCCGCTTGTTGTCGCGCCCGCTCATAGGCTTCGGCTTCTTTCCAGTTGGGGCCGTATTGATCGTATTTTTTCCTGTTAGCCTCATCGCCCAACACTTCATAGGCCTCATTGAGCTCTTGAAATTTCTTTTCCATCGCGGCTTTCTTTTCACCAGGATGCAAGTCCGGATGATACTTGCGGGCCAGTCGGCGATAGGCTTTTTTGAGTTCCTTTTGGTCGGCCGTCTTGGGAACGCCGAGTATGCTGTAAAAGTCTTGGGTCGTGTTGGCCATAGTTCATCCTTCGAGAAGTAGAAGCGTTTCGGTCCATTATAACGAAAAGGATGGCGATGTTTCAGGAAGATCGCCTATTTTGGTCGAAAAAAATGTCCCCTGGTTCTTTGCTGGTAGAGGAGCCATCTTATCCAACTGACAAAAAATATTCGACCCGTATTCTGGAGGCGTGGTTTTTAGTTGAAGCAGAAAAGACATGTGGGCGGCTCTGGACAAACGCTTGGCGGAATCAGTCACAAAAGAAAGGCTTTTCGGAGGGTTGTCAGGAAATCTTGGACCAGCGTGCGGTCGGGGGTGTGGGTGCAGTGCCTGAGATGGTGTCCACATTGTTGTAGGAGATCTTCGCCAAGATCGATCACGCGGCCCATTCCCATTTCGCTGTTTTTGATCTGGAGAAGCGTTGCCCCTATGGCGGTAGAAGCAATCTCAACCGTGAATGTTCCGGTCTCTAACAGTTCCCGTAAATTGTCGAGCACTCGGATGTAGGCGGCGGCATATTTGGCCGGGCGCGCATCTTTTTTGTCGAGAAACTTGGTACGTTGATTGCGGGCATAGTTCGTAAAGGCTTCAAAGGCCTGGGTTGGGGACCATATAGCTGGAAAGAGTGCACGAAGGTGGTTGCCCCATTGGTCAGCGGTGACGACGGGAGCCAGGAGGGTTTCGAGGGCAAGTGGATGGCCCTGGGTGGCGAGCATGAGAAATTGCCCAACTTCCCAGGCGGTCTCGTCGCCTTCTGTTTTCGTCCACTGAGTGGCTGGATATTTAAAGCCGAGATGAAACATCTGTTCCGTTGGCATCACATACACGCGTCGGAAATCCCGGTCGCTTTCTTCCGTGGCCAGGCCATGGGCCTGTGAACCCACCAGCACGTGTAGGATGGTCTGCATCTGGTCAAGGTTCTCATGAGACATGGTGAATTACTAGGGGTGCGTAAAGCCAAAGAGAAAGAGAATGGCACTGCCAACAAGAAGAATGGTGAGCATGCCTGGTGCGACATCCGTGATGAGAGTCTTTCCACCAAACCAGCCGGCCAAACAGGCTTTGACCAGAGTATTTGTCATAGCCGCCAGGGTAATGGCTGTTGCTGCGGTCCATGATGAGAGGCCTTCCTGTGTGAGGCGGATCACCGATAACGTGATGGCATCCACGTCGGTTGTTCCCGCTAGGAGGCTTGAAGCATAGAGCCCTTGGTCACCCAAATATGTTTGGGCCGCCTTCGACAACAGTAGGACTCCGGCATACAAGACACCAAATCCTAATGCGGGACGTAATTCGAAGGGATTGCGATGCGCGATATCAGGGCTATGATTTGGTGTGCGTTGGGCTTTCCGATAGAGGAACCCACTCATGACATACCCACTGATGGCCATCCCGCCTAGAGGCGCAAGAAGCATGACAGACAATTCGGGGAGAAGGAGTCCGGTGACCACCAGCACTCGAGCGAACATGGTACTCGAAGCCGCAAGAATGGCCATCGCTCCAGGTAACGCGAGGTGGGGGGTGCTTCGAGCTTGTGTGGCCATACTCATAGTCACAGCCGTTGAGGACACCAGGCCTCCCAAGATTCCGGTTGTGATGAGACCTTTGTTGGGTCCAATTAGCCGTGTACAGAGATAGCCCAGAAAGCTTAGACCGGCAATAAGGACCACCATAATACCGGTGTGAAAAGGATTCAAGACATCCAGCGGGCCGAAGGTGCGATCCGGCAACAGGGGGAGGACCACCAGGGCGAGAATGACGAATTTCGCGGTGGCATAAATATCATGATCGGACAGATGTTCCACCACTTGGTGGAGACGCTCTTTTAATGAGAGCAGGGCCATGACGACTCCAGCGCTCCCGACGATCAGGAGATACCGGTGAGGGGTATTGAGGGGAAATCCGGGAAGTAAGGCCAAGACGCCCAGGAGAAACGTGATCAGGGCTGCGAGGGGAGTTATGATGCCCGGATGATCCTTCCGGCTCCATTCGCGGTGATACGAGACAGCCAAGAGGATGCCCAAGATTAATAAGGTGGAGACAATCGGCCAGACTCCGAAAATTTGCGACACTAAAGCCGACAAGGCCCCAGCGAGAGCAATGAGGGGGAAGGTCCGCACTCCGCCGATGCCTGATTTTCGTTCGAAGTCCAGGTCTTGTTGACGCTCTAACCCAATCAACGCTCCGGCAGCCAGGGCGACGAGAAAGCCGAGAAACGTGTCTTCCAGTGTCATCATGGTGTGCCGAATGTGGGATAAAAACCCCGAAGCTTCTCACTTCTAAAACTTTGGAATGTGGAAACCACAATCAGGTTGATGAACAACCCATCTACGAGGAGACGGAGAGAACAGCCGCACCTTGGATCGTTCCCGCTTTGAGTTCTTGAAGCGCAATATTAGCATGTTCAAGAGGAAACAACGTCGTATGCGTGCGAATAGGGATGGCGGCAGCTTCGCGCAAGAGATCCAGTCCATCTTGTCGTGTATTGGCCGTCACGCTTTGGAGCGTGCGTTCTTGAAAAAGATCGAGGGTATAATCCAATGAGGGGATAGGTGTCATGTATATACCCGCCAAAGCCAGCGTCCCACCTTTTTCTAAAGCCCGCAAGGCTGGTGGAACCAGGTCGCCCGCTGGTGCAAAGAGAATAGCGGAATGGAGGGTTGCGGGTGGCATGTCGGAGGCTTCCCCCACCCAAACCGCTCCCAATTGCCGGGCAAGGTGGCGATGTTCTTCGCGCAGCGAACAGACATAGACTTCACACCCCCAATGGCGAGCAATTTGAATCGTGATGTGCGCCGAGGCGCCAAACCCATACAGCCCGAGCCGCTGTCCGGATTGCACGTGGCTGCGTCGCAAGGCGCGGTAGCCGATAATGCCGGCGCATAAGAGTGGAGCCGCTTCCTCGTCGCTGAAAATGTCAGGGATTGGATACGCAAAGCGTTCGGACACCAGGGCATATTCGGCGTATCCGCCGTTTACATGGTATCCGGTAAATGTGGCGTGAGCACAAAGGTTTTCTCGACCGGTTTGGCAAAACTCGCAGGTCTGACAGGTGCCCTGAAGCCAGGCAATCCCTACTCGGTTGCCTTCCTTCAGGAGAGTGACGTTCGGACCTACTCGATCAACGATTCCTACCGTTTCATGTCCTGGAACAATGGGACGATTCGATGACGGTAATTCCCCTTCGACGATATGTAAGTCAGTGCGACAGACTCCGCAGACGGTGACCTTCACCCGTACCTGGCCGGGTCCCGGCTCGGGGAGGGGAAGATCATGCATCTGTAAGGGATGAGTTGTTACATCACCCTCGTGTTCAAGGATCATCGCATTCATTATGCATTCCTATGAGATGAAAGATGACATCGCAAGTCGACTCTAGCAGGGACAAATAGCACATGCTGTGCGGAGCGCCTAGAGAAATCCGCAGGCGAGCCCTCATCCGATTGGGCATTCGTGCTCATCGGGATTCAATGAGTCGCATGGCCTGTTCCGTGGCGAACCGGACTTCCTGATTGTCCTCTTTTTCCAATAATTTGGCCAACGGAGCGAGAAACGATGAATCGCCGATCTTGCCCAGTTGAGTTATGGCTGCTCCGCGCTCATTGGGTTGCGCCTTGCCGGCCATCGTCCAAAGAGTCGCCTGTGCTTCCGGCGTGTGAAACACACCGTGTCCCAATTTCTCAATGATATTCAGCCGGGCGCGTTGTTGGATGGTTTCCTGGGCTGCTCCTCGGGCTCCGGCAGAGTTGACCAAATCCTCGCTGGTAAAGGGGCGAACCAATACCTCCAGCAGCATGTCCTGTTTATTCTGACCCTGCCGGATATGTCCCTTGATGATGTCTCCCACAAAACAATAATAAGGATCTTCCTCCAGGTTGCCGATGGCGTCCCAATACAGACTCTTGAGGGGAATCGCGCTAGGTTCGGCTTCAAAGTAGTGTGAAAAGACCTCGCCTAAACGGTCATGCATCAACTGCATCCGGTAGCGGATGGCCGTCGACTGTTCCAATACCCGAAATTGGCCGCCGGGAATTTCCTCATACTGAATGTGGAGAATCGCATCATGTGGTTGGCTGGGGTGGAAGACCACCTGAAACCCCGCATCCTCCAGTTTGAGTTTCAAGGTTACGCCAACGTTGTATGGCGGTGCGGGCGCATCCAACCAGGTTTGAACGGTGCCGGCCACGAGGATGGTGTGAATGTTCTGTAGGACCTTCCGGTCTGCCTCGGATTGGGGTGGCTCTGCCAGCGGTTCATCAATCGCGAGAACCGAACACGGAAGCGTCATCGTTTGTACCAATGTCAGGAGCATGACGAGCCAGCCCCATGAAAGGGCGCGGGACGGGTTGGCTGTGCCCTCCGCTCGCCAACCTGCATCTTCCGCATGCGGGGAGCGTAGGCGAGAGAAGAAATCGATCCTGATCGGGTTCCGTCGGTGGTGAAGATGACGCATATTCCGGCTCCATAGGGCGTGGGGTGATCGATATTTCCTACATTCACAAACATTTTTGAACACCCTAACAAGGGCTATCGAATCATTCAATCATGGAGTGTGAGTCGCCTCGCTTTCATTATGGGTCTGGCTTTCGCTGAACCAAAGAAGGCATGATTCCACCCTCACGGTGGAGATGGAAAAGCAGGTCGGCCTTTCGGCATGAATTCATCATAGCCAATTCCCCAGATCAAATGAAGATCACGGTAAGGAGAGAGAGTGGGTAAAGCAACGAGGAGGAGAAGCCCGGTTCGTCCCGACCGACCTCTATGGAATCTTGGTCAACGTTCCCGAGGGCGCACCCGCCGCTCCAAACGATTCGTTTGGTTTCGCAAAATTCCGTTCAAATTATTTTTGGGTATGGTTGGTCTGTTTTTTCTTTTTAAAATCTTCACGCTGCCGCTGTTCTCCATTGCCAATCTGGACACCGACAATCCCAAGGTTACGGCACTCATGCAGCAACGGAAAGAAGAAGCCAAAGATACAGGCAACACGTTGCGCATCGACTATCGCTGGGTGTCCTTATCGAAAATTCCCAAGCATGTCAGGATGGCGGTCCTGGTGGCGGAAGATGGTGCGTTCTATTCGCATGCCGGCGTAGATTGGCATGAAGTCTGGGCATCCGTCGAAACCAATTTGGAAAAGGGGAGAATTGTCAGAGGCGGATCGACCATCACGCAGCAACTCGCCAAGAATCTCTACCTCTCCACATCCAGAGACCCCATTCGAAAATTGAAGGAACTTCTGATTACCTGGATGTTGGAAGCCCGGTTAGGCAAGAAGCGAATTCTCGAATTGTACCTGAACATCATTGAATGGGGACCCGGCATGTTCGGCATCGAAGCCGCCGCGCAACGCCACTTTCATAAACCGGCCTCGCAGCTCACCAGGGAAGAGGCCGCCCGTCTGGCTGCCGTCATTCCCAGCCCCCTGCGTCGCCGCCCCACCGACGACAACGACTACGTCAACAAGAAAACTCAACTCATCCTCAAACGCATGTCCACCCGCTGAACCACCTAGCCTTCCCTCTTTTGGGAGAATTTGCAATTCCTCTTACAATATCATGAACGCCCCCGTTCTCTTTTAGCTATCCCACCGCTTGACTTATCCACTCAATTGACGAAGAATTTGTTTGTCCTTTTCCTGGATGCAATTAGAGCTTGGATAAGGGTCTCTGGCATCGTGTTGAACATTGTGGACGAATCGGGCATCGAAAGTCTGATGGATATGGAGATTGAAGAATGAATTCGACAATTGTCATGCCGAAGGATGCCATAGCTGCATTCTGCCGTGAACATGGTATCAAGCGGCTGGCGATGTTCGGTTCGGCCCTCCGTGCCGATTTTCGTCCAGATAGTGACATTGACTTGTTGGTCGAGTTTGAACCGGATCGCGTACCAGGGCTTTTTGGAATCGCCCGCATGGAGCGGGAGCTTTCGGGGTTGTTGGACGGAAGGAAGGTCGACCTGCGCACACCACAGGACCTGAGCCGGTATTTCCGTCAGCGAGTCTTCGAAGAGGCAGAGGTCCAATATGCGGGAGGATGACGGTATCCGGTTCCGCCAGATGTTGGATGCTACTCGGGAAGTTCTTGAATTTTCACAATTCCCAAAGTGAGGACTTTGGGAAATGTTAAACGGAAAAAATCAGAAATCCGCAACCCAAGCGGATCCCTCTATTCATTAAATGGCAGCTATTCAAAACAGAAGTGAGGTGATTTAATGAAACTTAAAGTCATTATTCATGAAGCGGAGGAAGGAGGCTATTGGGCCGAAGTTCCCTCCATTCCAGGATGTGCTACTCAGGGTGAGACGTTCGACGAACTCCTTGGAAACATCTACGAGGCAGTTGAGGGTTGTTTGTCTGTAGACATTAAAGATGTTGAAATATTCAAAGGTGACAAAGTCATGGAGATCGTGGTGTGAAAGCCGTTTCAGGGAAGATTCAGCCAATTTCGCAACGATGTGTCGAGACTCACAACATCTGTTTCAGAAACCTTCCCCACCTTCTTCACCACCAAACTTTCATGTACGGTGTACACTCCACGCTTGACGGCACGTGGCACGTTTAGGCCTGCTCCTTTCCAATCGGCTAACAAAAATTCACCCTGCAAAAGCGAAAGGGTTTTACTGGTCAGCGGGACAATGAACACGTCTTGCGAGACGTGAGGGGTGCCGATGATCACAGCAGGTCTGACCTTCGTTCCAGTCAGATCAGAGAATGGATGTCGCACGAGGACCACTTCATGCTTCGAGAAGTTTGGCATACACATCATCCTCGGAATTATCCCAAACCTTCGCTAACGAACTTTGGCTTGCTTTCATCCAGAAATCGGTTTCTTCCTGAGGCAATATGGTGACAAGCAATTCGGCTCCTTCCGGGACTTGTATATCCTCCAGCAACTCGATCCGACCCTTTCGAATAATGGCACGAACGGTGTTTAGCATGATCGACCTCCGTACAATTGGTTCATAATTCCTTCTGTGTGGGAGAAAATTGAGAGATCCTTGATCCTTCCCTCAACTATCCCGCCATCGGGGAGGAGCCTTCTAGATGATTATGGGTTCTTTTCATGCCATGTCAAGGGAAGAAGGGTTGTAGGGAGGATCATCTACATCCGTCTGTTGAATCGACAGGGAGGACTTCCTGCACTTCCCGGAGGGCCTATGGGGCCGTTGAATCATACGACAATGAGAATTCCTACAATTCCCGTTTCCTTCTACATTCTCCCAACTTGACAATTTTTCTCAATTGGCCAAGAATTCGCCTCGGCTATTCCCACCTGATAAATGAGCGTTGAGGTTAGCGATGGGTGGTTATGCTGATCCGCATAAGACCCCGTCACACATGGCCGATAGGGCGTAACTCATAAAAATGGCAACATTCATGTCGGTATTTTCAGAAAATACGTTGGCGTGTTATACGGACAGAAATGGGCAGGTCCGGCTCTTATGCGGATCCATCTAAACATTGTTAGCCTGCTGAGCCTGAGGAACGGGGCAACACGAGACGTGCAAGGCTAGCGCCATGGAACCAATCAACCTTCGAGAATGGAGGCCGCGTCAAGGGAAGGTGGCGTCCGGTCGGTTGTTCACGTGCGGGCGGCCAGGCAGAGGAACGCACGGTCGAGCGAAGGTGCTGGTGGCGGGCACCGTCATCGATCAATGGACGAACGGCCTTCCGGATGCGGACGTCCTTCACATCGTCTCCCTCCTCGGCCAGAAGACAACCGGCTACTCGGAGTTCAGCTACTATCCATTTCGCTCCTCCACGGAGCCCGGACCCAAACCGACCTTCGAGGAATGGTTGAACGTTTGTTACTCACGTCGCTTCAAGGTTCATGAATTCCCGACAACGGACGGTCGGGGTATTGAGAAGGACGTACTCCGGGCAGCAAGCAGTTTAATCCTCGAGTGTCTTGGCCGGGGGGACATCGTCCTTCTGGTCGATTCGGCAGGTGCCGAGCGAACGGCGCGCGTGTGCGAGGCGGCCGGTTACATCCGTTCGTAGTAATGCGATACGCAGGCTAACAGGGCGTTGCACCCGACGCCGGCCCGCGCGATCATGAGCCGGCGAGGGTGAACGCCGACGTTATGTGTAAAATTCGATACTAATGCTAGATTCATATTTAACAACAAAAATGGAATGAAATGATGAGAACGTCAAATGCAACTCTTAAGCCTCTAGAATACTCCTTTCGGCTCTACTGCTCTCCTTACTTGCCAGCTGTGCAACGAATAGAGGAACAATCATTTCTTTCTACGAGCCATCGTATACCACTGGCTCTGTACAATCTCTTGCTGTTCCGGGTATACGAAATGCTCGATTGGCTCCGGCAGAAAGCCAGCAGATCGGAAGGAACGTGAATCAAGCAATTGCCGCCGCAAATCCGAACCTCAGACTTATTTCTGCAAACGATTTTAATAATTTTCTAAACGATCTAGGGCTGGCCGATGATTACGCAGATTTCATAGAAGACTATGTGACGAGCGGAATTGCAAACAGAGAGTTTTTAGAGCAACTCCGAGATCAAGATATTGATGCGATATTACTCAGCGAACTATCGAGTGTATTTCAGCAAGATGGCGCTTATGCAAGAAACAAGGGCGAAACTCGAGTGACTCTGTCATTTTCAATTATCAATACAGCGACGAATGATGTTATTTGTACAGCCAGTGCAGATGGTGTTAGAGGTACCGCAACCACTGTTGAAACCGCGCCCCCATTAATTGAAGCTATTATGCTGGCCGTCGAAAAAAATCAAGAAGCAGTCCCTCGTCTGTGATATTTACACATAACAAGTGCTTGCAAAGTGACGCCGTTTCACCGCACACTTGAAGCAATCGTTAGGCGGCTCTGCCTGTAAGCGAGGAAGCCTATGGAACCCCCGAAGGTCATCGCGAACTGGCGACAGCTTGAATGTTTGCACCAGACTCTGCTCGCGGACCAGGGCAGGTGTCTGATATATCGCGGTCAACGTGAGTTTCGATGGGACTTGGCAACCACACTCGAACGTGCAGGAAGGCGTTTCAGTCTCTCGCCCGATCTTCTCCCGGCTGCCGAGTCGTGGCTCATCACAGAGTTTCAGCGACACGCCCACCGGTTCGCGACCGGGCTTCCAGAGCCGGTGGACCGAATGCGGTGGATGGCTCTCATGCAGCATCACGGCGCACCGACTCGGCTCCTTGACTGCACGTACTCGTTCTACGTGGCCATGCATTTCGCCATCGAGCATGCCACGGGGGGACAACATTGCGCACTTTGGGTGATTGATCAGAAGTCATGCTGGGAACACGCGAAGGGTCAGCTTCCTCATGACCTGGCGGCGGAGATCGAGGCAAGCCCAGACAATGGGAAAACTCCGGCGCTTCAAGCCAGAGTGCTCGAAAACCAAGTCCTTGGTGTGGTCCCGGATAATCCGTTCAGCCTCGACGAGCGGCTCGCCGTCCAGCAGGGCGTGTTCTTGCTCCCGCTCGACATAACGAATTCGATGATGGCCAATCTTCAGGGCGTAACGGCTCAAGCCGGCGATGATGCCGTACGAAAGTACGAAATCTGTTGCACATCGGAACTGCTCAGGGACGCGCTTGCAGCTCTGCGCCGCATGAACATCAGTCGTGTGAGTCTTTTCTCTGGACTCGACGGGCTTGCGTGTAGTCTTGAGAATCGAATCGCCGGAGAAGCCGTGGGTCGTGGCGGCGCCGTCTAACACGCGCTGCACCCGGCGGCTGCGTGATTTGGTGTTCGGCCGCAGGCGGCGAGTCGGTAACGGATCACGGTTCGAAGGGCCACTGGCTGGTGCATGGGCAGTAGGGTGCCTGGCGAGCGTCCGGCTGAACAGACCCCGTACCTGAAGCCACTATTCGGCGGAATACAAATGATCAGCATCGAAAAGTTTGTCGAGATACGTGAAAACTTTGGCCATTTTGCGAGCTGGGCAATATGGGCAGACGAAGGGGCGAACCCAAAGGACAATATCGATGACCTGTCGGTATTGAATCCGTATGTGAATCCTAGACTTCTCAAGATGTTACATGGAAATTCGATTCTACTTGGGTTAAATATTTCACGAAGAATTGAACGCCCCCTTGGCAATTTTCATGATCCCAGATCAATGGCGACCGATTTCAAGATCCGATACGCTTTCAAGGACACGAGCTATTGGGGCTCCTACATGACAGACATCATCAAGGACTTTGAAGAAAGGGCATCGGGAAAGATGATGAGCTTTTTGAGAAGCAACAAAGACTTTGAGCGAGAAAATATTTTAAAACTCCGCGAGGAAATTGAGGTTCTCGGGTTTTCGAACCCGGTTCTTGTCGCATTCGGAAAAGATGCTGAGAAAATAGTCAAAAGGAATCTGTGCAAGGAGTTTCAAATTGTTGGCATTCCTCATTACGCCAATTACATCTCCAAGGAGAATTATCGCGCACAAGTCTGCGGCCAGCTATCAAAAATACCAACCGACAGGAACGCCGAACAGGGCGCTGCACCGGACGCCAATTCCGCTGCGCTGCATTGCCGCTGGTGAGCTTGGTCGTTAGGCCACCGATATGAGATGAAAATCTGCACCTATACTTTGACAGCCGACACCGGGTTTGCTCCAAACCCTTTTCACGGGGTCTGCACACTCGCTGCATGCACCCCAAATCACATGGGCGCAAAACTGCTCCCAGGCGACTGGATAGCTGGCTTCTTCACCGATGCTGAAACCCCTTGTCTGGTCTATGCGATGCGGGTCCGGGAAGTCATAGGCTACGACAGTTACTATCGAGACCCCCGCTTTCAGGAAAAGAAGCCCCGCCTGCGCGGGCTGCCAGAAGACAGGTGTGGCGACAACATTTACCACAAGGACGCTTCGGGCAAGTGGCTTCGAGACAAGGGACCCCACCACCAGGATGCCCGGACCTTTGAGCAGGATACGAGGCACGCAATCGTATACATTGGCACCGATTACGCCTACTACGGTAACAATGCTTACAGAAATCTGCTTCCGGACCAACTGCGAGCGGCCCTGAAGAATGGGCAGGGAATCAAGTACACCAAGGAGTCGGAGCCCCTTTTTTCTCCTCTCCTGCGTTGGCTGGAGGCGCTGCCGATCGGGCTTCACGGTCGTCCCCGAGACGGCGAATCCAGTGGTCGTTGCTCATCAAGCATTGACAGAGAAGCCAGAAGTACGGGCCGAACAAGCGGCTGCCCACGGACGCGCTGAGGCGGCCCGGTGAGCCACGAACTCTGTTAGCTGTTAGTAATCGAAAGGTCTTCCTCGTGAAAATTACAGACCAGATGTCAGATAGAGCCTATGCAGTAGCAAAAGCAGTCTATCGTGGCACCAAGGATAAGGCTTCCGCAATTGAGGAACTCAGCACCGGAGCCGGAATGAATCCCGGGTCTGCCACCGACTACGTTAATAACCTACGGCGCATGCTTAGTGGGGAGGTATATCACCGCACCTTGAATTTCCACGCCACCAGCTATTTCCTCAAGAATATTCGGTCCGATTTCGGCGTGGACGCCCTGGGTAGTGCTCTTTCCGCCCTTAAAAAGCATCTTGACTACTATGATTCGCTTGGGCACGGTCGCCAGGTGAAGCTACGTAAACTGCTTGAGGAACATCTAGCTTTTATGCAGTCGGATCCGATTCACCCGGAAGAAGTGGGCTCTGATGAGTCCCTGATCGAGGGCGCGAAGAAGCAGGTGACCGTAAACGCTTTTGAACGGAATGTGATGGCGAGGCGGCAGTGCATCGCAAGGTATGGCTACAGATGCCGTGTCTGTGCATTCGACTTCGAGAAAGCGTATGGCAAGATTGGTCGGAAATTCATCCACGTCCATCATTTATTCGAACTCTCGACTATTGGTACCGAGTACACGATTAACCCTGTCAGAGACCTTCGACCTGTATGTCCGAATTGCCATGCTATGTTGCACAAGCGAAAACCGGCATACACCATTGAGGAACTCCAAGGATATCTAACAAAGCGCTGAACGGCGACTCGGTGAACCGCGCACGTTAGCGCAACGTTGCCAAAGGGATTTAATCTGTCCGGTGCTGAGGTATACTGAGCACATGTCGTTCAACCTCCCTCTCAAAGATATGGGCCACCACGAGAAGCTTGCTGAGATGGAAGCTCTGTGGGAAGACATCGCCCGCACTGCCTGTTCTCAGATATTGATTCCCTTCTCGTATACGCTGGAATTCATCAAGTGGTATACGGTCATTGCCGTTGCCTCTCCAAGCGGTTCCCGTTTGCAATCTATTACAGCGTGGATGAGAACGTGGTTCTCGTGTATGCCGTATTGGATTGCCGCAAAAATCCGTTGTGGATCAGGAAACGATTAAAGGGAAACGGGTGATCAGGTGCTCCAGCCGACCACCTAACGCGCCTGCTGGAAATAGAAAATGCACCGGGAGTCTTTTCTGTGGTTCATTCCGGCATGCCTTTGCCAGGCACTTGCTCGAAAGCGGTTCTGACATTCGAACCGTCCAGGATTTGTTGGGACCTCGCGAGGTCAAAACGACCATGATCGATACCCATATGCTCAACCGTGGGCCGGCGGGTGTTCGCAGTCCGCTGGACGGACTGTGAGCCCCCTCAAGAGGTGGTGTTATACGGATCCGCATAAGATGCCGTGATAACGACAACAAGAACAGCAACTAACTGAAATTAAAGTTATTTTGCGTATATTCCAAGCGAACGGATGGCGTGTTACACGGACAAAAAATCGAAGGTCCGGGTTTTATCCGGATCCGTCTAATCATTGTTAAGTTTTTAGGGAATGAAGATGGAATCGACAAAACAGCCACGAATCAATAACAGACAATCTATGGTTGTTTCATCTTTGTCGTTGGATAAAGATGATCTACGGCAGTTCAGCGACATTCTTCAGGAACGGGTCAATTCGGCAGCAGAAATAGAAGTAGGTTTATTTCAGAAAAATGAACAAACGGATGAGCAGTACGAGGCTAATAAACAAACGATAAGAAATTCTTTTCAGTTAAAAATAACCATTTCCGGTAAAGATGGCGAGGAACTGTGGGGGTCAATTGAAGAGGTTTTTGAATCGGCGAATTTTCCGGAACAAGTAAAATCGCTTTATGTAGATAGTGAATCAACTCTTAGACACGTACACAATTACTATCCGCATAATTCATTCAAAGTGTTTCTCGATTTTAGTAAGCCAAAGATTTTTGATTTGTCCTTAATGCCAAGCCACGGCACCCCGAACGAATCAAATATTGAAGTCAAGGGTTATGACGCTACTTGGGTAAATGGCGTTTTTAGTGAAATCAAGAAGTTTATAGACAACAGATCGTCAACGCTATCTATCGTCCACAGCCATAGCGTGTATGACATATTGTTATGGATATTAGGTTTCCCTCTTTCGTTTTGGGTTTGTTACAAGTTATCCGAAAAAATAGAAAGCGTGTTTGGGGTCAGTAATGCTTTTGCCACTAGCGCACTATATCTATACGCATTTATTGCCACCTTGTTCATATTTAGAGTGCTCTTTCACTACTTAAGGTGGGTTTGCCCTCTTGTGGAATATCGAAGCAAAGGAAATAGGATGCTAGCTCATAGGGCACTATTTGCCATTTTGAGCGTGGGTTGGTTTGGGCAGTTCTTATATGACTTGGCGAAATGGCTGTTCAAAACTTAACAAGCGCGTCAACCAGGACGCTCCTTACGTCGCGCCTGTTACGCCAGCGTTAGGCGTCACAGAATGCAGCCTGGGGGTCGGGTCTTCCAATCATGCATCTTTCAAGTCGAGACCATCCCAGCCGTGGCGGCTCCCATGTCTGCTTCCCTGGGCAAGGTGGACTTGTATAAAAAAAAACCGGCGCCTTCTTGATATCTTTTTATGCCGGGGTTCGTCACGGCAGCCGAGGTCCTTTTGTTTCGGCAAAAGGACCCAAAACCAGTGTGCCGAGCATGTTCAACAGCTTGAGGGTGCAAGTCCCTTTGAC
>JBBDSY010000008.1:0-63499 GCA_040904705.1 Nitrospirales bacterium
ACTTGGAGCTCTACCCGAACCAGAAGTCACCCACAGATTCTGCTGAAGAGCCGAAAAATGATCATGTGGGTGGAGTGGAGCCCCCACCTTTAACACATGACTGACAGGGTGTTCGGCTTCTTCGTTCACTCCAGAATGAAGGAAACGCACGACTTCTTCAATCGATCGTCCCATGGCATCCCGCTGTTTCCAGCCACTCAGTTCTTCTGCCATGCCATTCATATAGGTGATGCGTCCTCGCGTATCGGTCGTCAAGACGCCTTCAACGATGGAGGACAGCGTGATAGCCGTGCGTTCGCGTTCTTCGCGTAACGTCTCTTCGATAAGCCTCAGGCGTTGCTCTTGCTGGATCTGGTCAAAGGTTTGCGTGACAATAGAGGGGAGTAGCTCGATGAGACTACTGTCTTTAATGAAATAATCGCGGGCGCCCTGTTTCATCATCTTCACAGCCAGACGTTCGTCTCCTTGACCCGTGACGACGATAAATGGGACCGTGCGGTGCTGTTGACTGAGCTGGTGTATCAGATCTTCGCCGGACATATCGGCGAGTTGCAAATCCAGAAGAAGGAGATCGGCGTGGTGTTGGGAGAGCCAGGCGAGTGCTTCTTGACCGCTATGCGCGCACGCGGTATGAAACCCTTCTCGCGAAAGGCAGCGTTGGATGAGGGAAATCAGACCCTGATGGTCATCAACGATTAAAACCGTGCGTGAATGAGACCAATCCTCCATGAACAACCCTCCTTCAATCGGCTATCCGAAAAATGGAACTCTGTCTGTCGAACGTCACGATGGGGGAAAAATAAAGACGAATAGGACACAGAGCTCATCCGGAATTGATGAGAGAAGGAACGTGTTTCTCGAATTTGACCAGCTCGCATAGGATGGAGATCAGGTAAAGATTACTGCCGAGCAACAATAGGGAAAATATCAGTACCGCACCAGTACCCAGCAATGTATTTAAGAAAAGGAACGGGGAGTCTAGCGAAATCCTAAAAAGACTTCAAGGTAAATATGTGGTAGGAGGTGAGTCCTGCTCCTGGCTAGCGGTGGGGTTGGAGAGCAACCGACTGTGGATAACGTGAGCCAGGCATGGCATCCCCTGAACGTTCTTGATACCATTGAAATATTTTTGGTCTCTCCTGTTTTTCTTCACGATACATGATTGTTAAACGTCTTCTTCTTTTCATTCCCCTGGTTCTGGTCCTTCTGCTCCTTCAATCCTATTTCTGGGTCCCTACGTATGAAAATCAAGCCGCTGGAAATCCGAATCGGTTGGTGACGTACATTGAGGGGTCGAGTGGTGATGCCAAAATTCTCAATCCCATATTGAATGCCGATTCTGCCAGCTCCGGTATTGTGATTCAGGTGTTTGAAGGACTCTTGGATTTAGATGAGAACCTGGACTTGCGGGGACGGTTGGCAACAGATTGGCGGATTTCTGAACGGGCCTATCTTGCGGTGAATGCTCATCATCGGTTTCCTGATGGCACAGAAGTGACGGGAGCGAGGCTCTTTCAAAAAATTCGTACGGCGTGGAAAGTCGGAACTGACGAAGCGGTCAGTAAGTATGTTCAATCGGTGGAACTCGTACCAGCCACCACACGCCAAGACACTATTTCCTTATTATTGCCCAATATTGAAGGGCGGCCACAACTGAAAGACATCTCCGTGACCGTTCAGGTTCCGGAACGGGTCGCGTTCACCCTTTCCCAGGTGGACCAAGATTTATTTGATCGTCTCAAGCCGATTGTGGGGAAACAGTATTTTGAACACTTTCCCTACGATGAAGTTATTCGCCTTCCGGAAGGTCTTGCGAAGGAAACCGAAGAAGCGCTTCGAGAACAATACCCGGACATCCTTCCTGTGGGAGAGCACAATCCGATCATTGTGTTTCAGTTGCGGAAGGGCGTGATGTTTCAAGATGGCCATACATTCGATGCGGAGGATGTGAAGTTTACCTATGAAGCCATCATGAACCCGAAGAATCTTTCGCCGCGGACACCGGATTTCGAGCCAATCAAAACGGTGGAGATCGTGGATCGACATACCGTAAAAATCATATACAAGCGGTTGTATTCCCCTGCCATCAATGCCTGGACGATGGGTATCCTGCCTGAACATTTGCTGAATGACGCGGCGTTGACTCGTGAAAAGCGCGAGCGGGGCCTATCAGAAGAAGCACAAAAAAACTTCGGGATGAGAGAGAGTCAATTCAATCGGCACCCCGTCGGCAGCGGGCGGTTTCGGTTTGTGGAATGGCAGGGGGATGAATTTATTCATCTCACACGTTTCGAGCGCTATTGGGAAGGGCCAGCACAATATCAGGACTATTATATGCGGATTATTCCGGAACTCTTTACGCAGGAAGTGGAGTTTCGCACCGGAGCGATCGATTTTTATGGCGCGCAACCGCATCAAGTGGACCGGTATAAAAACGATCCCAGGTATCAATGGTTTTCCAGCTTAGGTTTTGCCTATACCTACATTGGCTATAACAATCGAAAACCGTTGTTTGCCCATGCGGACATTCGGAAAGCCTTAGGGATGGCAATCAATGTGAAGGAAATTATTCAGTATTTGATGTATGGAGAAGGCGAACGGACCACAGGTCCGTATCCTAAAAATACGGAATGGTACGATCCTACCATTCAACCGCTGCCCTACGATCCTCAGGGAGCCCAAGCGATCTTTAAGACGCATGGGTGGCAGCTAAATAGCGAGGGATGGCTTGAAAAAAATGGAAAGATTTTCGAATTCAATCTGATAACCAATAACGGCAATCCCATTCGAAAAAATCTGATGACGATTGCGCAAAATGCTTGGAAGAAAATCGGGGTAAAAGTGAATACCCAGGTGTTCGAGTGGGCCGTGTTCTTGGGTGACTTTGTGAACACCGGCGAGTTTGATGCGGTGGTGTTGGGATGGAGTATGGGCATCGACCCTGATCTGTATCAGATTTGGCATTCCAGTCAGGCGGGGCCGCAGCAACTGAATTTCGTAGGTTACAAGAGCCGGCGAGCCGATGAACTCATTGTCCGTATTCGGCAGGAATATAATCGAGATCGCCAACGTGAACTCACACACGAACTGCATCGATTAATCCATGAGGAGCAACCCTATACGTTCTTGTATGCACCCTTAAGTACGAGAGTATTGGACAAAAAAATTGTCTTGGTGAATGAAGGCGATGATGGGAAAGAGACCTATCAAAAAATTTATCCTCTCAAAAGTGGCGATATCACCTTTCATTTTCATAAATGGCGCAAATTAGGATCTACTCCAGTTTTTAATCAATGAGATGCGCAGAATGATGTATGTATAACGACTGACCATGTGGAATTTTATTCTTCGTAATATCGGACAACGCTTGATTTTGCTCGTTATCGTGTCGTTTGTCGCCCATTCATTCATTCATTTGGCGCCGGGAGAACCCAGCGAAGTGGATC
The DNA here is from genome assembly GCA_040904705.1 of Nitrospirales bacterium. Classification (GTDB taxonomy): domain Bacteria; phylum Nitrospirota; class Nitrospiria; order Nitrospirales; family UBA8639; genus Nitrospira_E. The sequence goes on from JBBDSY010000008.1 coordinate 3,447, forward strand.
CGATGAATCCGAGAATGAAACCCGAAGATATCGCCAAGATCCGCGCCGCGTTTCACCTGGACGATCCCTTGTATGTGCAATATGCCTATTGGATTCGAGATTTGGCATCAGGAGAATTGAAATCGTTCAAGGATAGTCAGCCGGTCCTTCCCAAAATTTGGGATCGATTTCTGAACTCGTTGCCCCTGTTTATTTTAGCCACGATTCTCGTATGGACTTGGGCGTTTCCAACCGGCATTTACGGGGCGGTGTTTCGAGGTGGGGTGTATGATCGAAGTACAATCTTTTTGTCCTATGCGCTGATTTCTGTCCCCGGATTTTTCTTGTCCTATTTAGCAATTATGTGGGTCGTGGGATGGTTGGGTGTGCCGGTGATTAGCATCAAGACGTTTGGTATGGAGCATGCCGAGCCAGCCTACAAAATCATGGATCGTGTGTGGCATTTGGTCATTCCCTCCGTCATGACGGCTATTGGGGGAATTGCCGTCCTGTCACGGTACGTCCGGTCTCAAATGTTAGAAGTCTTGAGCCAGGACTATGTGCGAACGGCCAGAGCGAAGGGGCTGAAAGAAGATACCGTCATTTATGGTCATGCACTCGGTAATGCGTTGCTTCCTTTTGTCACGATGTTTGGTCTCTTACTCCCAGGTTTGATTGGCGGGTCTGTCATCTTTGAACAAATTTTTGCGTGGCCGGGGTTAGGGCGTTTGGCGTACGAGGCTATTTTATCTCGGGACTTCCCGATCATTATGACCCTAAATTTTATTGCTGCCGTCTTAACCTTGGCAGGAACCTTACTCTCAGATATTCTCTATGCGGTGGTAGATCCCAGAATCCGTTTACATTAATGGTGGAAATCTTGAAAGTCATGTGTTCATGAATGAATCGCCGTCATCCGGTTCGATTCAGGCCGTTCCCATGGCGCTCGACCCGGAAGCGATGGCTCCCCCGGAATCGCCCTGGCAAGAATTCCTTCGGATCTTTCGGAAGGATTACCAAGCACTTTTGGGATTTTGGGTCTTGATGCTTCTCTTGGTGATGGCATTAGCTGGGAAAGCGCTCACGGAATGGTGGGTGGTGTTTGATCCGGAAGTCGTCCGGCTAGCCGACAAATTTCTCCCTCCGCTTTCTGTCCCATCGCACGATAGTCTTCCAACCGATAGGCCTTTTGGCGGACTGTATCTCATGGGGACCGACGAATTGGGACGAGATGTGTTTGCCCGAATGTTGCAAGGGTCGTTTGTGTCATTATCCATAGGATTTGTGGCGGTTGGCATTTCTTTGGGCATTGGCATTCTTTTAGGCGGTCTGGCTGGTTTTTACGGCCATGTCAAAGTGGGATTCATCACGGTCGATACTCTGATCATGCGATTCACCGATGCGATGATGTGCTTCCCGACTTTTTTCCTCATTCTGACCGCGGTGGCTCTGTTGCCCCCGAGTATCTACACCATCATGATCATCATTGGTCTGTTTAGTTGGATGGGGACCACGCGTTTCGTACGAGCAGAATTTTTGTCGATTCGAGAATTAGACTTCGTGACAGCCGCGAAAGCTTTGGGGATACCTGAGGGACGGATCATTTTTCGTCATATGGTACCCAATGCGTTAGCGCCGGTATTTGTTTCTGCCACGATTGGTGTGGCCTCCGCAATTCTCACCGAATCCGGACTGAGCTTTTTGGGGTTTGGCGTGCCTCCCCCGGACGCCACCTGGGGGAATATTCTCTCCGATGGCAAAGGATTCATTTTTGACGCACCGTGGCTTTTTTTCCTTCCAGGTCTCGCCATTTTTATTGTTGTGCTCGCTTTTAATCTTGTCGGTGAGGGATTGCGAGAAGCCCTCAACCCAAAATTGCGAAGTCGATAAATGGAATCAAGAGTCAGCCCTCTTTTACAGGTATCCCATCTTCGAACCTCTTTTTTCACCGACAAAGGGGAAATCCAAGCTGTCGATGATGTGAATTTTACGATTCAGGGCGGACAGACGCTGGCCCTGGTCGGTGAGTCAGGATGTGGGAAGTCAGTGACAGCTCTATCCATTATGCGATTACTGTCTTCACCCGGCCGCGTGGTCGGTGGGACGATCAATTTTAAGGGGCGGGATCTGCTGAGCTTGCCCGAAACGGCTATGCGTAAGATCAGAGGGAAATCTATTGGCATGGTCTTTCAAGAGCCCATGACTTCCTTGAATCCGGTCATGCGGATTGGAGATCAAATTGGGGAAGTTTTGAAAATTCACACCGATTTATCGAATGCCGCAATTCGGCAAGAAGTCATTGTGCTATTGAAGAAAGTTCGCATCGCCTCGCCAGAGCAACGCATCGATCAATATCCCCATGAAATGTCCGGTGGGATGAAACAACGCGTAATGATCGCCATGGCCTTAGCCTGCAAACCGGACTTGCTGATTGCCGATGAACCGACTACAGCATTGGATGTCACCATTCAAGCCCAGATTCTTGATCTGTTGTCCGACCTCCAAAAAGAATTAGGTATGGCCATTTTGTTGATCACGCATAACCTGGGTGTTGTCGCGCAATTTGCCCAGGAGGTGATTGTGATGTATGCCAGTAAAATTGCGGAACGAGCCGAAGTGAAGACGCTCTTTCAACATCCGAGCCATCCCTATACCCGCGCGCTGTTGAAATCGTTACCGCGTCCCGGAGAACGACAGGGGCGGTTGGAGGCCATTCCAGGAACGGTGCCGTCGCCTCTGCAATATCCCACAGGGTGCCATTTTTCCTCACGATGCGCCGATGTCTTGGAACACTGTCCCACCCAACCGCCCCCAACCGTCATGGTTGGAGAGTCACATGAAGCCGTGTGTTGGTTACATGAGTCTCCACATTCCTCATGAATTCCTGATGCCTGACGCCACCACGCCACTCCTTCAAGTCACCGGGCTCAAAAAATATTTTCCTGTGCGCAGCGGGATCTTTTCGCGTGTGTCAGCATGGGTGAAAGCTGTCGATGATATTACGCTGCATGTGAATCACGGCGAAACGTTAGGGCTGGTAGGGGAATCGGGTTGCGGGAAAACAACGGCTGGCCGCTCGATCCTCCGTCTCATGGAGCCCACAGCTGGCGAAATCGTATTTGATGGCGAAGATTTGCTGGCCCTCAACTCTCGTGAGTTGAGACAGGCCCGCCGGCGCATGCAAATCATCTTTCAGGACCCCTATAGCTCGCTCAATCCACGCATGACGATCGGCGCCATCGTGTCTGAACCGCTTAAGATTCATAAAATCGCCAAGGGCCAGGAATTACAAGATCGAGTCAATCAATTGTTTGTGAAGGTGGGACTCAGACCGGAACACCAGTCACGGTATCCCCATGAGTTTTCAGGCGGACAGCGACAACGGGTGGGGATTGCTCGCGCGCTTGCACTCAATCCAAAATTTATTGTCTGCGATGAAGCCGTGTCGGCGTTGGATGTCTCGATTCAGGCGCAAATATTAAATTTACTTCGAGACCTCCAGCAGGAATTTCATCTATCTTATCTTTTTATCACGCACGATCTGAATGTCGTGCAATATTTAGCCGACCGCATTGCCGTCATGTATTTGGGCCAATTGGCAGAAGTGGCCCCAACAGAAGATCTCTTTGCGACCCCCAAGCATCCCTACACGCAAGCCCTGCTCTCCGCCAATCCTGTGCCCGATCCTACGGCTCCGCCCAAGCGGATTCTGCTTCCCGGTGATGTTCCGTCGCCGTTAAATCCGCCGAGCGGATGCCGGTTCCATCCCCGCTGCCCGGAAGTCATGGATATCTGCAAAACCGTCGAACCTCAATTGATTCACATCGGACCTCCCGAACGCGGCCACCAGGTCTGGTGCCATCTCTATACGTAAGAACATTCCCGTTGGTCGGGCAGGAACCCCTTCCGTCACAGTGCGGCGCCTCTTTTTATCAAGCTATAGTCCGATATAATGATAAAGAGAGGAGATTCTTATGAGTGAACCCTACACCATCGGCACGCTTCTTCTGGACCGCTTGTATAAGCTGGGCTTGCACCACATTTTCGGCATTCCCGGCGATTATGTGCTGACGCTCTTTAAGCTCATTGAAGAATCGCCCATCCGGCATATCGGAACGACCCGGGAAGATTGCGCGGGTTTTGCTGCGGATGCCTATGCCCGCATACATGGGATTGGCGGCGCCTGTGTCACGTATTGCGTGGGCGGCCTGAACGTGGTCAATGCCATTGCCTGTGCCTATGCCGAGCGGTCGCCGGTGGTGCTGATCTCCGGCTCACCCGGTTTGTCTGAGCGGGTGAATCACCCCTTCCTTCATCACATGGTCCGCGATTTCTCCACCCAACGGGATGTCTTTGAAAAGATTACCGTCGCTTCCGTCATTTTGGATGATCCGCATACCGCCGAACGCGATATTGACCGGGCCTTGAAGGCATTGATGCAATTCAAACGGCCGATCTATATAGAAATTCCACGAGACCTCGTCCTGACTCCCGTGCACGTGGTCTCGACGGAACCTCCAAAAGAAAATGCCTGCCAAAGTGATCCTGCGGCCCTCAAGGAAGCTGTGGCTGAAGTACGGGGGATTCTGTCAGGTTCCGAGCGCCCGGTTATTCTGGCTGGGGCTGAAATTCACCGCTTCGGTCTTCAGGATGAATTAACTCAACTGGTCGAGCATATGAATGTGCCCATTGCCACGACCTTGTTGGGGAAGTCGGTCATCCGCGAAGATCATCCCCTGAACATCGGGGTCTATGGCGGTCTCGTGGGGCGTGAAGAAATTCTGGAGTTTGTGGAGCACGCCGATTGCTTGCTGACCTTAGGGACATTGCTGACGGATGTTGACGACGCCGAAGCGCACGCCACGCTTCTTGCCGCTGGCCGCACGGTTCATGCGACAGCAGACGCCATTGCGATCAAGCACCATAAATATGAAGACGTCCGTTTCGAAGATTTTATTCGAGCCCTGGTCACGTCGCCGTTGCCGTCCTTTCCTGCGCGGACACTCCCGCCTCGCGACAGCGTCCGCTTCGACCCACCCGGACCGGAAGCGGCAGCGTCCCTTTACAATGTCTTTGGATATCTGGATGGTCTGCTGAATGACAAGACCGTGGTGATTGCCGATGTCGGAGAATCGCTGTTTGCGGCTGCGGATTTGCGTGTACGAAAAAGCGCCGAGTTTCTGTCTCCGGCGTATTACACGTCCATGGGATTTAGTGTGCCGGCGGCTCTGGGTGCCGGGTTTGCCGATCCTACTCTCAGGCCCCTGGTGCTGGTGGGAGATGGGGCATTTCAAATGACAGGCACCGAATTGTCCACGTGCATTCGCTATGGGCAGGCCCCCATTATCGTGGTGCTGAATAACCGCGGTTATGGGACGGAGCGGGAAATTCTGGAAGGTCCGTTCAATGACATATATGAATGGCAGTATGAAAAAGTCTGTGATTTATTGGGAGGAGGCGTGGGCCATAGGGTGGGAACGTTTGGAGAATTAGTCCAGGCCCTGAATACTGCCGTTGATGATATTAAGCAAGTGCATGTGCTAAATGTCCTACTTGACCCCAGTGACCGTTCCACTGCCATGAAGCGGGTTGCCCAACGTCTGGCTAAACGCATGGCGGGACAGAAGTAATAGATGTTTGCAAAACTACCGACATTTCTTTGATCGCCATTGGCCCACCCGAACGCGGTCACCAAGTCTGGTGCAATTTGTATACGTAGCCACATTCCTGATGTATCTTTCACAATTGTCGACTTATTCAGGGAAAGGTATGGGATAGGGCAAAAAAATCGAAAAAAATGGGAAAAAGAAAGCTTAGAACGGGTGTGAGTTTTTGAGCTTCAGGGTGTGAAAGTTATGCTGGCTGATGAACAATTAGCAAAATTTAATGAAGTAAGGCAGAGAGCGGTTCTAAACAAGCGTTTATATCTAACGCTCGATCAATTCTTAAGCGACTCTCGTCTCAAGCGTGCCATCCGCGCCGACCCTGCGGCTTGGGAAAATGATGGCCCGTTGACGCTAGCAGGCTGCCTTGCCAGTAAACTCCAGGAGCCCTGTCCTCCGGTGCAAATCTGCCGAGCATTGGATGAGAATCTCCGAGTCCTGCATGCTGCGGAAGCGATAAGAAGGCCTGTGAAGCTTATGGATAAGCTCCTAAACAACGCGAATCAGTTTCTTAACACCCTATCCGAACTTGCTCTCGCAAGTACCTTGAAGTCGAAGGGATGGCATGTACACTTAGAGGAGCCTTTCTTTGGTGACAAGGACGTGGATGTCCTCGCGATGCGTGGGGTTACAAAGAAGTACATCGAGGTGACAAATCTGTCGATCGAGAAAAATCCACCGATCAAAAAAGAGGGCAGGGGTGTGGTACATAGTGGCCAAATTGGCCCTTCCGCTGACAAAGATCTCATTGTGCAGAAGATTGCAGCAAAGTACCAGGAAAAATTTGAGGAAGCCATTCAGAATGGTTGGACGGGACATGCGTGGGTTGCCCTCGATGTCGCAAAAGATCACATAGAGAGTGTCGACACGTTTTTCCAATCTCATATCCGTCTTCCCCAGTGGAAAAATGAACTCACCGCAATTGTCCGACGGGAGTGCCCAGGCATGAGTGGTTTCGTTGTTTTCCGTTCTTGGTACTCGGCTACACATGTTGATTTGGATTTATGGTGTTCATTGTAGCCCATGGCTATGGTGGAGCATTCTTGGTGAACCCAGCCTCCACCACCTTACCCTATTACTATAGGGCGAAGCTTTTTTTGTGTACGGTTGTTCACACGCTTTACTTCATTCTTGCAAACCCCTTGTCCTGTCCGGTTGCGGGCCTGTGGAAATCACCCGTATAATGACCATTTTTGAGGCACCCTCCTTTATTTTTCAAGATTGGACCCCCTATGAGTACTGAGATTGTGGAAAAAGATTCGAAAGACTACCCGATTCTTCGGAATTTACAATATTCGCCCCTTAAGCAAGGGGAGGAGCAATATATTGTGTTGTGGGACCCCACTGGCTTGTCTGCGGAAAAGCTGGTGCTGCCGCTCAATTATTTCTGGCTGTTTCAGTTTTTTGATGGTGAGCATTCGTTAGAGCAGCTGGGTGGGGAATATCTGAAGAAGTATGGCGAATTTATGATGCCGGATCAGCTCACCAAATTAGTCGCCGATCTGGAGGAAAAATTATTTTTGGAAGGTGATCGATTGAAGCAAGTCCAGAAGCAAGCCTTTGAGGCCTATCGTAAGTTGGAGGTGAGGCCGATGGCGTTTGCTGGAAAACAATATGAAGCCGATCCCGTCAAATTGCGTGAACAGATTGATGGTTTTTATTCTTCGAAGGAAGGGCCGGAAAAGGGAAAGGCTGAATGTACCGGACAGATGATCAAAGGCCTGGTGGCTCCCAATTTTGACATCAAGGAGGCCGGATCAATTTACGCCTGGGGCTATCAGGAATTGCAGGAAGGCCAGGTTCCGGATGTGTTTGTGTTGATTGGCACCTGCCATGCTGGTCTCGAAGGCGGTATTGCATTGACGGATAAAGATTTTGAAACGCCGTTTGGAACGGTGCCCGTGAATCGAGCGATTGTTGATGCGATTCGACAAGAATCGGGCGAGACGTTTTTTGCGGAAGACATTGCTCACCTTCGTGAGCACAGCTTGGAATTGCAATTACCGTTTCTCCAGCATGCTGTGGGCGAAGATCGTCAAATTTCCATTGTGCCGATTCTAGTCGATTTTCCCCCCGACACGCTCACCGGCGGAGAATATCAACAGCTTTTTCATCGAATCGATCAATTCTTAACCGTCACCAAACGCGCGATTCAAGCCAGTGGCCAACAAGTGTGTGTGATTGGCAGCGCCGACCTGGCGCATATTGGCATTCGGTACGGCGATCAAAAGCCCCCCACGGATTTTTCCTTTCATCGATGTATGCAGATTGATTTGGAAATGCTCAAAAAAGTTGAAGAGGCTGACCCGGAAGGATTTGCGGAATTTATTCTGAAAGAAGGCAATCAGCGACGCATTCTAGGATTTTCGGTGATTTTTACCTTGATGAAACTGTTGCAACGCGATGGGGAGCCACTCAAGGGGCAGGTGCTGCGTTATGACCGAGGTATTACGGATCAGTTTAATTCGACAGTGACGTTCGCCAGTATTGCCTTTGTCTAAGCGGGTGTTGAAAAATCCCACCAGCTTTGTTCTCGCTTCCCTCAGAGCCTCAACGTACCTCAGTACGTTTCGTCTCTTCGCTGGCTGCGGCCGCGCTCGGTGGACTTTTTGAACATCCTTGCGGAAGCTGAAGGGGGGAAGGTCTCGCGCATTCTCAGAATTCAATTTGTCAGTATCCAATTAACTCTTCCACCTCTCACTTTTTCCCTTTCACGTTCAGTTATTCTTCAGCTCGTATGGTCATCCTGACCGGATCTAAAGGATTGTCTCTGTCGTCCCGTGGAGCTGCGACAATCTGATCGACCACATCCATTCCTTTCACCACCTTTCCGAAGACTGAATATCTTCGGTCCAGGCTGCCCTGATCTTCCACGCAAATAAAAAATTGTGAGCCGCTATCGGAGATGTCTCGTGTGGAATCTTCATCTCGTGGCACTTTGGCCATAGAAACCGAGCCTCGGCGATGAGGACGGTCGCTGGTTTCGGGGGGAAGGCTGAATCCTGGCCCGCCAGTGCCATGCAGACTCCGGTCGGGATTCTTGCTCAGGGGATCTCCACCCTGGATGATGAACCCCGGGATGACCCGATGAAATGACAGGCCATCGAAGAATTTCAATCTGACCAGATTAAAAAAGCTTTCCACATGGCGCGGGGCGTCGTCGGTAAAAAACCGAAGTTCAATGTCCCCCAGCGGTGTGGAGATCACGGCCTTGGGGTTTTTCTTTTGAAAGTGAAACTCAGGTGGTGTCGACATAGGGAAGGCACTCTACCAAGCGTTCCTAAAGGGCATCAACCCTTTGAGGCATTTCTGGAAAAATGAAAAAAAGAGTTGACAGACCGTGAAAGACCAGTGGGCAAAGTGGTAATGGGGTCGCAAATGGGCTAAGGCATCATGCGCTCAATCAGGATACAGCTCTCCGCTAAAGGGGTGATACCGTTGAGGGCATTTTTGAAGGAATGACAGGCTGTGGCGACTTCTTGAGAAGACAGCAGGTCTTGTAGGTGCCCTGCGATGATTGGCGAACGAAATGATCGTCGGGTCAGGGTGCGGCCTACGCCTAATTGTTCAATGCGATCTCCGTTGTCAAACTGATCAAAGGCATAGGGCTGAATGAGTTGGGGAATACCAGCTTGTAACGCTTGGGAACACGTACCAATGCCCCCATGATGGATCAGGGCGGCACAATGTGGCAGCAGCTCGCTCAGGGGAGTATACGAACAGTGCATTATAGGAGAAGGCAGGGGGTGGGGGAGTTGTTCAGGATAACGAGTAAGAAAAATGCCGGGTCGATTCATCTCCTGGCAGGCCTTCGCGGCTTCGACAAAAAATGCTGTTCCATGTTTATTGGCGGATCCCGGCGTAAACACCAATGGCTGTGGGTGCGCCTCTAAAAATTTCTGAATGGATGCCGGTAGGGTGGAATCTCCTCCGTCGTCATAGAGGGGAAATCCGGTCAGAACCGTTTTTGGTGGCCAGTCTGGTTGGGGGGTGGCGAACCATTTGGGGAACAATCCCAGGACCAAATCAGGAGAATGCAACCAGGTGTGAAAGATTCGTGAAACAGGGGGAAGGCCCAGCGTCCTCCGAAAGCAATTGAGCTTTGGTTTGAGAACAGGATCGATGAGCACATGATCGATGATTGTCCAGACGCCCTGTTTGAAACGTACCGGAAGCCAATCAGGAAGAGGAAGGCCGGGCATGCGGGGAGCCTGATACGCAGAATGAAAGACGGCAGGAGATAAATGGACGGTCACCAGAGGAGTCCGATGCGTTTCCTGCACCAATCGAGCAACGAATCCGAGGGTGGTGCCGAGGAGTATCGTTTTTCCAGGTACGAGGTGAGAGCGGAGAAGGTGATAGGCATCCTCCAGGAGAGTTCCCGCCATCATTCGTTTCATGATGACTCGCCAGCCTTTGTGGGGATGCCATATATCTGGATGGTTGGCGACGGCATCGTATTCTTCAGCCGAACCCATGGCAACAAAGTTTAACCCGGCCTGTTGTACCAGATTGGCGAAATGGTCATTGGTGAACAAGGTGACGGCGTGACCTCGCGAACGAAGCGCACGACCCAGGCCAACCAAAGGCAAGACATCTCCGTAACTTCCGACCGCGACAATTAAGACGTTCATGGGAATCCGGTGTGCGAGCTAGCCTTGGCCTGTTCAACCGGCAAAGGAGAGATTATTCGTTTGCCATCGTTTGAGTCGGCAAAAGCCCCAAGGCATATAGAGTCCAAACGTGATGATGGTCAGTACCATAATCAAAAGCCAGTTCCAAAAGAATCCAAGCCCGGTTCCATGAAAGGCTAGCTGGCGCTGCTCGATAAACGTGTGACCTGAAATCCAGCGTTGTTGGGCGGAATATGCCCAGGGAAAAAACAGGCCGAAGGTGAGGAGAGTGAGGGCCCAAGTCCAAAGAAACAACCATAAACAACTCAATCCTGTTCCGCGAAACTCAAATTGACCTAAATTCATTGTTGCACCTCAGTGAATGGGATTGTAAGAATGAAGGGATGTCTCGCAGCAAGCGAGGGGCTTTGAGTTGACCTGTCTGCTGGAGCCATACTAGCGTATCAGATGCACCTGAGATTTGGGATATCCCGGGTGTGAGTCATCTTACGTATCGTTCATCCTGATACTACAAGGAGGAGCCTATGAAAAACGTGGCAGTTATTCTTTCCGGCTGCGGGTTTTTGGATGGAGCTGAAATTACCGAAGCCATTAGCACGCTCATAGCTATTGGACAACATGGGGGACAGTATACAGTGTTTGCGCCGGATAAAGATGTGGCTGAGACTAATCATCTCACGCAAAAACCGACAGGCAAGCAACGAAATGTCTTGCAGGAAGCGGCCCGTATTGCGCGCGGTGCGATTCAACCTTTAGAGGATCTCAAGGCACAGGATTTCGATGCCCTGGCTTTTCCTGGTGGGTTTGGCGCGGCACTTCATCTGTGCAATTTTGGAGAGAAGGGGAGTGGGGGCGAAATTGATCCGCAGGTGATTCGGATTCTGAAAGAATTTCATGAGAGTCGAAAGCCGATTGCGGCGATCTGTATTGCACCGGCGATAATAGCGTTAGCCTTCGGAGGAAAAGGCGTGAATGTGACGATTGGTGACGATGCCGGGACTGCGTCAGAAATTGAAAAGACCGGAGCCAAGCATCACAATTGCGCGGTCGAGAAATTTGTCATAGATCAGAGTAACCGGATCATCACCACTCCGGCCTATATGTATGGATCAGCCCAGCCGCACCAAATCTTCGCGGGTGTGAGTGGGGCCATTGCCGAACTCATCAAGATGGCATAGCGGTAGGGGACGCGTCCAGATATATGCCAGTACGCTTGCGCCTGTGCAGATCAGGACGATTGTGAAGAGAAGTGAAAGGCCGAGGAACAGGAGGGACAAAGAAAAGAGCCCTATTATGAGGACCGTTGCGGTCACTTTGGCGTTCTGACTAATGCTGCCTTGCTGTTCCCAGTTCTGAATCATCGGACCCAGGCGTGGCTGATTGATCAACCACTGATGAAGGCGAGGGGAGCTCCTGGAAAAACAATAGGCCGACAGGAGCACAAATGGCGTGGTCGGCAACAACGGAAGGAAAATGCCGAAAATCCCCACTATCAGGCTGAGCCAGCCTGAGGCCAGCACGAAAAGTCGAAGTGGCGTAGATTGAATCATTGTCGGATCATGTCTAAGGGTGGCCGGAAAAGGTAAATGGTTCTAAAAAAGCAGTATCGGTTAAATTCTGCTGAATGTTGAACCGCCGTTCAGGGATATGGTTATGACTGGAATAAGGAGTCAGCACCGAAATATTTTTTTCGAGTCTGACCCCTTAAAGATGGCGGCCTCATCTCATGCTGAGGCCAAGCTACACGGTGACGACGATTTTGCCTTTTTGCTGGTTGGACGCCATGTAGCGGTGGGCTTCGGCAATCGCTGTCAAGGGAAACGTGCGATCGATGATGGGTTTTAAGGAACCAGACTCAAGCCCTCGATAAATATACTCTTTCCCTCGTTTCAGCATTTCCGGGTTTTTGACGATTTCGAACAGCGTATAGCCTCGTATGGTTAATCCTTTGGCCAGGGCCGGGAACAAGGGGAATGGAGTGGGGTGGGGCGCCAAGGCCCCATATTCAAAGATCATTCCTCCAGCAGCCGTCACTTCGGCCAACTTTTCTAGAAAGGGCCCCGCAACGGGATCAAAGACTAAGCGCACCCCTTTCCCGGAAGTTATGGCCATTCCTCTTTTCACCAGGTCTTCTTCATCCGTCACGATGACGTGATCGGCTCCAGCTTCCAGCAGAAAGGCTTTTTTGTCTGCCCCCCGGGTCGTCGCGATGGCCAGCCCTCCTTCGGCTTTGGTCATTTGAATAGCCGCGATACCCACACTGCTGCTGCCTGCCGTAATGAATACACCATCACCCTTTTTCAGGTGGCCGTATTCGATGAGCGCCCCGTACGCCGTCATGTATTGCATCCAAATGGCGGCGCCTTCAACGGCTGTTAACGTATCCGGATATTTCGCCACCGCATAGGTAGGAACAATGGCGCTCTCACCATAGACTCCATATTGGCCCATAGGGAACGACGGAATCGTGCTTACGCGGTCACCAATCTGAAATTCGGTGACGGTGGGTCCGATAGCATCAATGAGGCCTGCCGCTTCGTATCCTATTCGAGATGGCAATTGAGGGGTTTCCAGATATTGACCCTTCCGAAACATGATCTCCGCGCGGTTCAGTCCGATCGCTTCGACCTTGATGCGGACTTCCCCTTTTCCGGGGTCCTCCAAAGGCGCCTCTTCCAGTTTTAGGACCTCCGGGCCGCCTGTTTCGTGAAAGCGTACGATTTTCGGCATGAATCACCTTCGATTATATTGTGGAATATTATTTCTGAAAACGGGTTGTGACGAATTTTACGATGTGATCCATATCATCCCCCGCCTCCCGCACCACCTGGAGAAATTCATCCGGATTCACCTTCACCTTTTTCAGAAATCGACGGTCCCCTCCACAGCTATACATTAAATCAGACGGCAATTCACCGTGGAGTTTGGCCTTGGCTTTTTCAATAATGCGCGGAAACCATTCCAACCCGGCCAGTGAAGCTTCACGTGGCGGAAACAAATCGGTGTTTCGCGCAAATTTGGAGTATTGCCCCTGTTGATCGTTCAAAAAATAGTCCCTCCGTATCTCTGTGATCGCAACAACCATGTCAGGGTCCGGTTCTCCGTCGTCGCACCAGTCTTCGACAAAGTCGAAAATTTCTTGAGATGTCGCTCCAATTGAGCGGAGGAACTCTTCTTCCTCTTTTGAAAACATGGCCTCCGCCTTCTGAGTGCCGTTTTTATAAAGGGCGACCTTCCGGTCAAAGAGAGTCCTGAAGATTCCGACCCAATTTTCTGATTGATCATTCATGATTTGGTTTTCCGTCAAAGATTCGTGTGTACCCTTCAATTGTACGGTGGTTGGCATTTCGTTGTCTCCTCTTTTGTGATGAAAGTTTCATGCAGCCACCCACCGCTGTTTACACCGTGACGCGAGATGGGCTTTGTAATGCCTCCTTCTCGGTTTCCAGTTGTGCTAGGCGTTCAATGAGTGGTCGGACGATAGCGTCTACTTCCCTTTGAGAATATTTCAAGGGAATGTGTTGTCGGCAGTTGGCGTCCCAGGCCTCCACATGAAACCGAATGACCCGTTCCGGCTTTCCTTTGTACTGCGGATCAGTGAGTTGGTTAAGCAAGGCGGGATCATCCTCAATCACCTCAGCCGTTCCCCAAACCTTGATCCGGGTTTGGGTCGCATAATCCATCAGAAACACAAAGGCTTGATTGTTTTCAGCCAGGTTCCCCAGTGAGATGTATTGCCGGTTACCTGCAAAATCAGCAAAAGCCAAATTTTGGTCGTCCAGTACCTTGAGGAAACCTTTGGGGCCTCCCCGATGTTGGATATACGGTCTGCCATCTGCGCTTGCAGTGGCCAAATATATGGAGTCTACTTCACTCAAAAAAGCCGCAAGTTCTTCCGTGATAGTGTTTGACCATCCGGCGCCCTCCTCCATTCGCGCATATTGTTTGCGTGATCCCAACCGTTCCTGCGCGCCTTTCACGGATGGAGTAAAAGCGATCTCACTCACAGGTTGTGTCATGTTTAATTCTCCTCATAACAAGTAGACTGGCAAAAGCTACTTCTGAGCTTAGAAGAAGAAACACGTGCTTTTAGGGTCGCCAGGTGAAATTCAAGTCAGAGCTTTGGGGTGACTCTAACTGGTTAGTGTTGTTGTCCGGGCAACTCAACAATTATTACAATTGGCATAAACCAAACTGGTTGGAAAATCTACGGCAACGGTGGGGCCGCCGAACGCCTCGGCCTCAAACCCATCACTCTCCTCTCCCGCATCAAAAGAATGGGGATTGTGAAGATTGGATGAGGGTTAATGACAATGACACGAAAGTTTTCATTCTCAATCGGCGTTTTCAAGCTTACACAATCTAAGAAAATTGTCTTACGACTGGCCTTCACCTATAATGTTTCATGATTCTGGTGACACCCATCAACGATTGGAAGAGGGTATGAAGCAACTAAAAGCAACCGACGCTCTTCAACTTTCCATACCAGAGCGAATCCAATTGGTTGAGGACATTTGGGATACGATTGCGAATCAAGCAGAAGCCCTGGATCTGACAGAAGAGGAAAAGGACGTGCTTGATGAACGGTTACAAGCCTATCATCAGAATTCTTCCGACGGTTCTCCTTGGGGAGATGTCTATAAGCGACTAACTCGCCAACATGGCCTTTAGCTCCTTGTTCGTCCAGAAGCGGAACTGAACCTTTCCGAGGCGTTTCATTGGTATGAAAGACTACGAACAGGCTTGGGGTATGATTTTCTTTTACAGGTCGATGCAGGATTTCGGTTTTTAGAGCGAACACCTTTGGTGTTTCCCAAAATCTACTAAGGGATTCGCAGGCATGTAATCAAGCGGTTTCCCTATAAAATTTTCTATATAGTAGGGGAGTCGACAGTCGTGATTTTGGCGGTTGTCTACGGCGGTCGAGACCCACAGTGGATCAGGAAACGTCTTGATCCGACCTAAATAGCGTGCATTTGTTACGGTTCAACCACAGATCACTCATGCTCGCTTTCAGTCCCAGAGCCACATTGGATTTGGTGCTTATCTTTTCCTGACATGAGACAAGTGCGCAGCCTTTCTCAGCCTCAAAGCCACCACACTCCTCTCCTGCATCAAAAAGATGGGGATTAAAAAGTGAAGGATCGATTGACCAAATCCCAAGTCGACCGCCTCGGTGAAAGATTACGGAATGATAAATATAATGAGACAGATTTGAAATTGCTGGATGATTTCAGGAGGTCTTTTCATGAGGCCTACGAGATAACGGTTAAAGCCATCCGCGTTCGGACCAGAACCCAGTGGCAGACCTGCCAAATCTACAACGGCTATTATCGAAAAATTGAAACGCGAGAGTATTCGACTCAGCCAATTCCAGGATATTGCTGGATGTAGAATCGTCGTTGGTACAATTGTCAATCAAACCCAGATCGTTTCCTCATTGATTACCATTTTTCCTAACAGCAAGATTATCGATCGTCGCTTACATCCGAGTCACGGATATCGTGGAGTTCATATTATCGTGGAGGTGGAGGGGCAGTGTGTCGAAATCCAAGTTCGAAGCATGTTACAACATTTGTGGGACGAGTTTTCTGAGAAATTATCGGATGTGATTGATCCAAGCATTAAGTATGGGGGTGGCGACGACGATATTCAGGCTGAACTGCTAGAATACACTTCTCTGATTGCTAAAATTGAGAGCACTGAAATTAGAATTGCTTATCTAGAAAAGAAAAAATTTGATAGCAAAGACAAGTCAGAATTGAATGAATTACGGGAAAATTTAAGACAGATTAAAAAAGAAATGTCTGGAAGCCTGAGGAATTTTATTAAGAAATACTAAGATTATGGGGGTAAAAATAAAATGTTTTTCTTAATGGAATATGATCGACCAAAAGGAAAGATAATTAAAATCACCAGCTTCAGTGATAATGACCGGGCGAAAGCTGAAAATGAAAGGCTATTGATTGAACTTGAGCTTCATAAGCTACACCTAGGCCGTGAAGTGGTATTACTCGAAGCGACAAACGAGGATGCTCTCCGTCGTACACATCGACGTTATTTTGAAAACGCTAGTCAAATTGGCCAGTCTGTAAGTGCGGGTTCACAGCTATCCAAGAGGACTTTTTAACAAGCAACAGGAAAAGGTAATAAGAACTTTTTAATTGAAATTCGATCTGCCCGGTCCACAGGCCTGCGGGGAGACACCCCCAACGAAATTTTGACCGAAGACGACATGCGCCTGCGCGAAAAGGCGAATATCGAATCCGCCCTAAAACAAACCGATTGAAAAATCTACGGCACCGGCGGAGCCGCCGAACGCCTCGGCCTCAAACCCACCATACTCCTCTCCTGCATCAAAAAATGGGGATTAGGAAGGTAGGGTGAAGCCAGAAAAATTACACATGAAAATTTGGACTGGCTTTTTGCGGAATTTGACCTCTACCTTTCTGCCTTCTACCCTTTTTCTGGAATTCCCTGTTTCTTAACATAGGATTGGGTTTCCTGAATAAATTGCCTAGACATTCTTTGCACAAACCAGCAAATCTCTGCTAAATGATGCGGAGATAATTGGATCATTTGACCTTGTGCGAACTTTAAGGTTCGCACAACATCAACCCGCAGCTTACCGTTGCCTCCATCCTTTAGAAATATTTCCTCCCTCCCTCCTGAAGGAATAATGGTTATTTCCTCCCCATCCGGTGTCGATACAAATACATCCATGCCCTTCCATTCAATAGTTAATTCACTCGCACCATTTTTGAGATCCGTTTCGGCAACAATGCCGTGTCTGTGCGTAATGCAATTTCTCGCATAAGCAAGACTCTCAAGATATGGAGTGCTCTGGAGATGCAAGTTGTGTTTTTCTCGTAATAAATCCAATTTAACCTTTAATCCCATGTAGGTGAAATTTTTTCTTTCCTTCCTGGCTTCTATTCAAGATAACCTTTCTTTTTTCAGCTTAATAACAAGCTTGGATTCAACTTGTAAGTGCAACGGTTAGTGATGTGGTCGTACCAAAGAATACCTCATGTGGCGTACGATAGCCGAGCGTCTTTCTGGGTCGGTGATTCAGTGTGGCCATGACTTCTTTGAGTTCCTGCCCGGTGACGTGGGTGAGGTCTCGGTTTTTGGGGAACAATTGGCGGATAAGACCGTTGGTGTTTTCGTTCACTCCTCGTTCCCAGGACGCATAGGGATGCGCAAAGTCGATTCGTGCGTTGAGATCCTTGGCCATTCCCTCATGATCACGAAACTCCCGGCCATTGTCATACGTGATCGTCTGCACACGAGCTTGGTGCGGGTGGAGCCCACGGGCGACCGCCTTCCGGACTGCAGCGGCAGTCTTGTGTTGGACGCCTTCGAGCACGGTATACTTGGATTTCCGTTCCACCAACGTCACGAAGACTCCTCGATGCCTTTTCCCGATCACCGTATCCCCTTCCCAGTCGCCAAGCCGCTGCCGAGTGGTGACCACCGCCGGGCGTTCCTCAATCGAGACTTGATTGGGAATCCGGCCACGGTGGCTATACGTGCCATAGCGCTTCCGCCGCGTTTTCTGACACCGCAGGAAACGGGAGAGATCGCCCCCCGCCTGTTGATCCTGATAGATATACTGATATATCCATTCATGACTGATTGTCTGCCCGTGTTCGCGCTGTAACCGGCCATGGATTTGTTCGGGACTCCACGCTTCTCGCACCAAGGCTTCCACCTGTTGCCAGGTGCTCGGAGCCAAACGAGTGCGCCGCTTGGGGCCCTGCCTCGCTTGGGCGAGGCGATGGGCTTGGTGAGGCCGATAGCCACGCCGTCCACGGTTCCGCCGGAGTTCTCGACTGCTCGTGGCTTTATGGACTCCGACGACCGTCGCCATTTGGGTTTGATTCTGGCCCGTTTGCATGAGGGCATGAATTTGATATCGTTGTTCGCGGGTCAGCTGCGTAGAACCGCTCATGTGTGCTCCTCTTACTTTGGTCGGTGAGACAAGGCCACGATGTTATCGCAGCTGCCCCCCTCAACCAAGAGTTCAAGTTGCACTTATGAGTTGAATCCAAGCCATTTCAAGTACGCCCAAAGGGAATGACTTGCCTCGGGATGTGGCAGTTTGATGTGGATGCACCCCGCACCCAACGGATGCTTCGTACTGAAATTGTTCAGGAACAACCTAACTGGGATGAGATTCCCATGATGCATGGAGCGCCCAGCCGAAAGACAATGGAGGTTTTTCTTCCTACGCTTGAGAGTGAAGAAATGAGATTGTTCACAGTCCAGCCTTATCCGAAAATCGGCTATTACTATCGGTAATGGTGAGAATGATGCATGCTCATTCTCACGAAGGGGTTCCTTTTTCGCTGCCAAAGAGATTCGTAAACATGGTGGGCGGAAATTTTTAAACGAAACTTTTTGAAATGTTCGATGTGGCAATCACCCTGTATCGTTAAAAAATGCGCACGCACTGTTTCTGGCGGATGAACCGCACAACCTCCGCGATCCTCTCCCACGTGTCTCTCTCCACGACGATCCGTGCTATTCCCCACCAAAGGAAACCGGATGAATGACCAAACGGCTACCTTTTGGAATCGCCATTTTGGGATTCACGCAAGCTTTGCGGGCATCATTGCGCTTTATCTCACCACCATGTTTGGAATTCTCGCATACACCATTTTTACCTTTCACAGCCAACGGTCGGATGCGGTCGTGATTGACCTTGCAGGTCGGCAGCGGATGCTGAATACCAAGCATATGATGCAGATCCTTCTGGTTTCACAAGGGGTACAGGCGGATTATGGGTATACTCGAAAGATGTTGCATGAAACATTGGACGCGTTGACTAACGGGGGGGAAGCGATCATTCATCTTGGACAAGACAAAACTGAGATGTTACCCCAGGCGTCCACTGAAGCCATCCGTCAGAAGCTGGAAGAGCAAAAAGTGTTTATTATGAAATTTACGGACAAAGCTGATGCGTTCCTCACGCTATCCCTGGCAGATCCCAGGTATCAAGAAGCCTTGGATGAACTGCGGACCCTGCATGAATCCCTCCATACCGTCACAGAAGAAGGGGTGAAGATGCTCGCGACAGAGTCGAGGGCAAAGGTGACCGCAAGGCTGGAAGGGCAGATCGCCGTGGCCTTTCTTATAGGGATTCTTGGAATTGCGCTCACCCTGCAAGTCATTAGGGCCAATAGAGAAAGAGAACGCGAGATATGGGAGCGACAAAAAGCTCAAGACGAATTGCGAAACAGTGAGGCTCAGATTCTCCAGGCATTACGCCAAAGCGATACGCTCAAATCCGCGTTGTTGTCTTCTGTTTCGCATGAACTTCGTACGCCTCTCACTTCCATTAAAGCGCTGGCGTCAAGGGCGCTCGACCATTCCGGCGAAAGGACTTCACATCCACGGGCGGAGTACTTAGAGTCGATTAATCACGAAATTGATCACCTCACTCGCCTGGTGGAAAATCTCTTAGACATGTCCAGAATTGAAGCGGGAACATTAAAGCCACAGCGTGACTGGGAGCTCTTGGAGGACCTGGTTGAGGGAGCCATGGGGGCGCTCGAAAAAAGTTTAAGGGAGCGAGAACTGCAATTGGAATTGGAAGATGATTTGCCCCCAGTGTTTATTGACGGTGTGCAAATTCAACAAGTCCTGGTGAACCTTTTAGACAACGCGATTAAATATTCGACAGCGGGCACTGCGATAGGCCTGAAGGTGGTTCAGGTCGGTGAGGCTGTGGAAGTGCGCGTCTGGAATACAGGGGAGGGTATCCCCAAGGATGAGATTTCCCGAATATTCGAACGGTTTTATCGCGTGAATTCCAGTCGGCAGCGAAGCATTCGAGGAACGGGGTTGGGGTTAGCCATTTGTCAAGGCATCATTGAAGCCCATGGTGGTAGAATCTGGGTGCAATCGGCTCCTGACCAAACTACAACATTTTCGTTCACTCTTCCATTGAGTGCTGAGGCTCAAGAAAAAGTGCCATCTTGAACAATAGCACCAGAAGGATCTCTTCATGAATAAAGGGGCGCGAATCTTGGTCGTTGATGACGAACGAGAAATCCGACGTTGCTTAGAATTAAGTCTGGAGGAGAGGGGCTATACGGTTCTGGCGGCCGAAAGCGGAGAAAAAGCTTTGGATGTGTTAAAGCAGAGCCATGCCGATGTCGCCATCGTCGATTTGTTGCTGCCTGGAATCGATGGAATAGAACTCACCAAAAGTATTCGACAGTGGTCAACGCTCCCTATCATTATCCTTTCAGCAATCGGGGATGATAAAAAAAAGGTGGAAGCTCTGGAAACGGGAGCCGACGATTATGTCACCAAGCCATTCAGCATAGAGGAGGTGGTGGCGAGAATTCGATCGGTTCTCCGTCGGGTCGTGGGTTCAAAGGGTGTAAAGCCCATCCTCTCATTCGGTGACCTGGTGGTTGATTTTGAACATCGCGCGGTGAGTTTGAACGATCAACCCATTAAGCTGACACCGATGGAATACGAACTTTTGAAATATATGGCGCAGAACGCCGGAAGGGTACTGACCAGGCGTATGCTTCTTACGGCTGTGTGGGGACCAGGGCATGAGGATGATACTCAAAGCCTGCGAGTTCTTGTGAGACAGTTAAGAAAGAAAATTGAAAAAATTTCCGCCAAACCCTGTTTTATTGTGACAGATCCCGGAGTGGGGTACCGCTTTAAGTCCGAACCGGCCTAGAAAAATCTCCGCGGTTAGAAACAGAGAACGATTTCCCACTTCTGACGGCCGCAGATTTCCGTCATTTCAGCTATTCGTTGCTCACAATTCTTCCATGCATCATTTGGGGAGAAGATAGTCGTACAGCTCGTCCGGATTTTTACAGAAAACTTATGAGTATTCGTGGGAATTTTTACCAATATTTTACGAAGACACCTCGTTCAACGTATCGAATTCTCACAGCTTTTCAGGTTAAATCATTATGAAAAAGAAAAAATGTGAGCAGGAGTTTTGAAAAAGGAGTTTCGATCATGTCACATACGATCAAATGGCTCATGACCTTTCCCCTGTTTTTTGTATTGGTATTGGCCTGCAATGTGACCTCGGGAGAAATGAGTGCCCCACCTCTCCTCATGAAGCAGGAGACCTGGGCGCCACACTCTGGTCCGATTAAGTTACTGATATTGGTCAGCAATGAAAGCTCTGGAGAAGTGAGTCCTCCACCTGTGCTCATTAAGATGGAGAGCTGGGCTCCGTATTATCGTCCACTTGAGGCTGACATCCAAGTACACACGGCTATTCGATGGAATAATCCGACTGCATCTACCCACACCGTCCGCCATGACGGTTGTGCCAAAAAAGGACCGTGCCTCTTCGATTCAGGAGCGGTTCCTCCCAACGGCAGTTACACGATTAAAGGGCTCGCCCCTGGACGCTATCCCTACCATTGTGAGTTGCATCCGATTATGCGGGGGGAATTAATCGTTGGTGGACCATCCCTCGCTTCGACAGAGGAATTGCAGCATGTCGCTCAGATAAAAAAATGACCAAATCACCCGACATGGTTGTTCCTGTCGGAGAATAACCGAAGAGTCGGAGCCTACTGGCAGGCTCAAGCGATAACGCAAAATGGATTATTCATTCCCGTCGCACACCCTTCAAGCGATCCCAATCGACGCGGTGTTTTTTTGTTAGCTTTAGGTGAAACGTTACATGGTCTGTGGCGTTTGTTCCATGAGAATGTTTTCATCGACGCGAACCACCGTGAGAGTCCGTTCTCCTTGCGGGCCGCGCAGGCCGAGTTGGACACTGCTTCCGATTTCTCCGCGAATGAGGCTCACGACTTCCTGGTAGGTCTTCCCGCCTAGTGATTGCCCGTTAACCGAAAAAATTTCCTCTCCATGCGTAATGCCGGCCCGTGCGGCTGGTCCGGAAGGATGCACCGCTCGAATGATGACTTGGGCAGGATCACCCACGCGTTGGGCTGTGAGATGAAGTGCCAGCCCGACAATTCCGGATGGCAAGCTTCGGTGTGGGTCGTCCGACTTGTTGGTGTCTAAGGGGAGAGCTTCGTTGGAAGGAGGCGAAATGGCGAAAGATGCGGTCCCGAGCCCAAACATGCAGGCTAAAAACAATCCTAACAGTGCTATCGAACGGAACAGGGTAGGAAGGGAAAAGTATTTTTGTACGGTCATGGTGGCATTGACCTTTCTTGGTGATGAGGTGAATAGGGAATTGAGGGAAGGGAACGCTTCTGCGATAACGTGTTGGTTATAAATGGAGTGCTTATGTATTGAAGCATGATTGGATTGGACCATACAAATCACGTCTGTGGTTTGGATCTCTATTATGCTCCCTTCCTCAATGGTTAAATTTTCGCCTCTTGACGATCTCAAGTCTTGGTACCTTGTGTTAGGCTCACAAATGGAGATAATACTCCAATGATGATTGTCACCTATACAATGGTTAGACTTCTTCCGGGGGTTTTACTCACGGCTTTTCTTGTGTGTTTGCCGCCTTCAGGATATGGGGCGGTCACAACAACCGTGTCTTCTGGACTTGCTCTCGATACCCTGGAATGGACCATTGGTCCTTCTTCTTCGTTTCCCATTTCTGAATTGGTCTTTGAATCGTCCATTTGGCAGACGACGTTGACGACCCAGTGGGCTCATGATACCAGCCCATGGTTCCTTGAGGGGACGGCGGGATTTGGATCGGTCCTTTCCGGTTCTGTGGTGGATAGTGATTTTTTACTTCCTCATAAGCAGGGGGTTTTTTCTCGAAGTGAATCCGATCTCAACGGGCACAATTCCTTACTGTTTTCTTTGGATGGCGGGTATCATATCTGGACAACGGATCGATGGGTTGTCTCGCTCATCAGTGGATTTACCTGGACTCAAGTCCGTTATCAAATAGAGAATGGTGATCAAATTATCCCTCCTGGCGGAGCGAATTTGTCGGGCTTGAATTCAGAATATCGTGCGCGGTGGTATGGGTCGACTATTGGGTTTCGATGGAATACCAATCTGAAGCCTCTTCCTCTCTTCCTTTTTTTAGAAGGCCGTTTTTGGCCGTTTATTCAATATCGTGGAAAGGGGAATTGGAATTTGCGTAGTGATTTTGAGCAGAGTCCAAGTTTTACTCACAGGGATGACAATGGGTATGGGGGCGATGCCACGGCCACGCTGCGCTATCCAATCACCAGTCATTGGATGTTAGAAGGGGGTTGGACGGGAAGATTTTTGCGAACGTCGAAAGGGACAGATCGCACATTCTTTTCCAATGGGGCCGAAGGCACGATTCCTTTATTACACGTCAGTCAAGATACCCATTGGTTTCGCATCGGCCTTCAGTATCTCTGGTGAGCCACCGTCAATCTTTTCTATACGCCATGATATTCTTCATACTGACTGAATGAGTCCCGCTTGTGTAAACGCAGGTTACCTTCTCCAGTATTTCCAATATTGCTCTTTTCTCCGCCGTCACGTGTTTAGGTTTTCCTTTCCTTTCTCTTTTTCCTAACCGTTGCCTGCCTCCACATGTGCTAAAGGAACGTGTGCTTCTGCATATTTGCCAAACGTCACCTTTTATCTCTCGATTACCAGAATGAAGGAACACAAGGATCCTTAAAACAGCATCCAGGCGATTTGAGGCAAAGTTTATCGCATATCGGAATTATGTTGGAACCCCCAAACTATACACTCCTTCTCGCTCACGGGGATGATGAAGTGCCCCATGACCTTAATGTTTTTATGCATTAAGAAATTGTCTCAAAACCCGAAAGAAGGATATGGCGTTTTCTGCTCTCTCACCTCCTGATGGTCAAACCGATTCTTCAGATGCTACGGCTCCTTGGTGGGGTGCATGGTCGGCTTTGGTTATTGTCGGATGCTTTTATCTTACCCAAGCGTTCGGAATTTTCATGGTTCAAATCATTGCCGGATTTGGCCTGGGTTTGACGGAAGGGATAGAAGAGTTATCCAATCTTGAGCAAACGTGGCTCCTTCCCTTGTCCTTGTTTCTGAGTACGGTTGGGGGAGGAATGGTGTCTTGGCAGGTGGCCGTTAAGCGTGCTGAGCCTTCTATGAAGATGGAATGGTTCTGGTCGCTGCTTGGGAATACGGGCAATCTGCTACGGGCTGGGCGTTTCCTCATGTTGGGGATAGGACTAGGTCTGAGCTTTTTGGCTTTGACGGAATATGGTGTGCTCCCTCCAGACGATCTTCCCCAACCCCTCTTTGACGCGATGATGAATGCTCCTTTGGTGTTACAGATTGGGTGGGTGCTTATGTTTGTCGTGTTGTTTCCGGTTGTCGAAGAAACCCTTTTTCGGGGATTCTTATTCACTGGCTTAACTCAGTCCTTGGGACCGATACTTGCGGGTCTGCTGACAACAGGGCTCTTCGTGGCTGTGCATATGCCGAAAGTGGTTGATACTGGCCGGCTTTATTAGCTGTGATTCTCATGGGGACGCTCACGGTTTTGCTCCGAATGTGGACAGGTTGTCTCGCGCCGGGAATGATTCTGCATTCTGCCTATAACGGTGTCTTGGTGATCTCCGCCTTTCTTATGCAGACTACTTCGAAGTGCGTCTAGTGTGTGGGTGTCCTCATGGATTTAGCGATCTACAGTTTGCGGGTATGTGAAAAAATGCGAAACCTATAAAGATCTAGGGAAAGTAGGATTTATCACATGGATATCGAACGAATGGCTGAGGTGGCAAAAGCAAAGGCGGGCTATCTCCGCGCCTATCCCATGGGGTATCTCATCCTTTCGGCGATGGCCGGCATGTATCTAGGCTTTGGAGTATGTTTGATATTCAGTGTCGGCGCGCCGTTTTGGGCAGTTGGATCGGTGGGATTTAAGCTGGTTATGGGCGTCGCATTTGGTGTTGCGTTAACTTTGGTGATTTTTGCCGAGGCCGAATTGTTCACAGGAAACAATATGGTTTGTGTCATAGGAGCATTGGTTAGAACCATCACCGTGCAACAAATGTGTCTGATTTTCTTCTATTCATTGCTGGGTAATATTTTTGGATCTCTGAGTATGGCATGGTTGGTCGTACAAGCAGGCGTGTTATCGGAACCTCCGCAAATTGACCTGCTGCTCAAGGTGGCCTCGGTGAAAATGAATGGCTCCGCTTGGGAACTCTTTATCCGTGGGATTCTGTGTAATTGGCTTGTGTGTTTAGCCGTGTGGATGGCGGCACGTACGACCAATGAGGCTGCGAAAATCATGTTAATCTTTTGGTGCCTGTTCGCCTTTGTGGGGAGTGGCTTTGAGCATAGCATTGCCAATCAGTCGATCCTGGGCATTGCGTTATTTCTTCCGCATGGGCCAGATGTCACATGGGTAGGTCTGGCTTGGAATCAATTTTGGGTAGTATTGGGCAATATGATCGGTGGAGGAGTGTTTGTCGGTGGAGCCTATTGGCTGGTCAGCCCCGTGAGGGCTCCGTCTTCTGTCATGTCGGAAGTCGGGGAAGGCATTCCTAATGGAAACCCGCAGTTTGTAGGGGTACCTGCCTCAGAAGACGTGTTGTCGAAACAGGTGGAGATGGGAAGCGGACGGAATGTGTAAGAATTCACCTCTGAAATAAGAGATGGGGTGAGTCTCGAAATGGAATTGGCAAAAATTTTTAGTGGAGATTGACAACTTAATTCGAGTCTGACTCCTAAAATGGTAGTGGACTTGGTTAGGATTTGGGGATATTCTGAGGAATTAGCTGGGTTTGCTTTGTTCATGTAATGATTAAGCTTCTTGCCAAACTTCTGCGGGTCTTAAATTCCGAAACCGACCCTGGCCAGATTTCTCTCGGCCTCTGTTTTGCCATGATTGCGGGACTGACCCCGCTCCTCAGTCTGCATAATCTGCTCGTCCTCTTCCTGGTCCTCATTCTCAGGGTCAACTTGTCGGCCTTTTTGTTAGGTCTGGTTGTCTTTACCGGAGTGGCCTATCTGCTTGATCCCCTCTTCCACCAAATTGGGTTAGCCGTCTTGACCGTGCCGGCGTTGGCGGATCTCTGGACCGCCCTCTATCAATTCGTGTGGTGGCGCCTGGAACATTTCAATAATTCCATCGTGATGGGCAGCCTGGTGTTTTCTCTAGCTTTTTTTATTCCGCTGTTCTTGCTCTCGAATCTGCTGATCCGCCGGTATCGCCAACATGTCCTGGCCTGGGTTCAGAAAACCAAGATCATGCACATGTTGAAGGCCAGCAAGCTGTATCAGACGTATCAATCCCTCACCGCCTGGAGGAATGTGTGATGGCCAAGTGGATTCGCTGGTGGGGGCTTGGGGCCTTTGTGATGGTAACGGCCATCCTGGTTGGGGTGTGGTTCTTGCTGGTGGATGGCTGGGTGGAAGGCCTGATCGAAGACGGGGGAACCAAGGCCATGGGCGCCAAGGTGGAATTGGATGCGGCCGATCTGGGTGTGTTTCCTGCCGGGCTGACGTTGACCCGCTTGCAAGTGACGGATCCCGACGAGCCGATGACCAACGCGGTAGAGATCGCTCAGGTATCCATGGGATTGGATGGGCTGAATCTCTTGCGCCGAAAAATCATTGTGGAGGAAATGGCCGTGGAGGGTGTGCGACTGGGCACTCCAAGGGCGACCTCCGGCGCGGTCAAACCCACGCCAAAAGCCTCTCCCGAAGAAGAAGGGATGTTTGAATTTGAACTTCCGGCCCTTGAAGTCCCGGACATCAAAACTATTTTAGAACAAGAAGACCTGGAAACCGTCCGGTTGATCGAGACTCTGAAGGCCGACATGCAGGAGACAAAGGACACCTGGCAGTCGCGCTTACAAGAATTGCCGGGAAAGGCCCAGCTGGCTCAATACAGGGAACGGGTCAAGACGCTCAAGAAATCCGCGAAAGGCGGATTGGCAGGGGTGTTAGGGGGCGTGGGTGAGGTGCAGGCTCTCAAGGAAGACGTGGAGCACGACATCGAATCCCTCAAGCACGCTAAGAAAGAGTTCGAGGAGAAGTTGGATGTGCTGCGTACCCGGTTTCAACAAATTCAGACCGCGCCGCAACGGGACATTCAACACTTGAAGGCCAAGTACAACTTGTCTCCACAGGGATTAGCCAATATGTCCGAAACCCTCTTGGGAGCGCAGATTGGTTCGTGGGTGAGTCAGGGGGTTTCCTGGTATGAACGGGCGAAGCCCTTCCTGGAAGGGGCGCAAGCCATGCGCGGCGCAGAGACGGGGCCTGAGGTGCAGAAACCGCTGAGAGGAAAAGGGGTGGATGTGCATTTTCCTGAGGCGCATCCGCTTCCGGATGTGTTGATACGCACCACCAAGGTGTCGGTCAATCTGGAGATGGGCGATGTGGCGGGGACGGTGCGCAATCTCACGAACGATCAACCGACCTTGGGACAACCCACCACCTTCACATTCTCCGGAGAGCAATTGAAGGACGTGCAATCGGTTTCGTTGGAAGGAGCGCTCAACCACGTGGTGCCGGCCCAGGCGCACGATCAGCTGACGGCCAAGGCAAAAGGGTATGAGCTGAACAATCTCACGTTGTCCAAACATGACAAATGGCCGGTGGCACTCACCAGCGGATTCGGGGATATCACCATCCAGGCGGAGTTGGAGGGCTCATCCTTAGCCGCTATCGGTAAGGCGAATTTGCGTCAACTGCAACTGTCGGCCGGAACAGAAGGGGATGCCAATCCGGTGACCACCGCGTTGAGTTCAGCCGTCCAGGATATTGCTCAGTTTTCCTTGCAAGCCAAGGCCCAGGGAACGTTAGACCAGTACAACGTCAAGATATTCTCCGATCTGGATCGAATACTACACAATGCGGCAGGCAAGATGGTGAATGAGGCGGCCGCCAAGTTTGAGGCAAAATTGCAGTCGGCCATCTCGGCCAGGATCGCCGGGCCCATGCAGGAACTCAAAAAGAACTTGTCGGGATTTGAAAGTATTGCCGGCGATCTCACGGAACGTGTGACCCAACATCATGAAGTGCTCAAATCGCTACTGGAAAAAACCCTTCCCACCAAAGAGCTCAAACTGCCCGGTGGCCTCAAACTCCCGTTCTAATTTTTCCCCAGGGTTTCCACTTTTCAGGCATCTGTTATCCTGCGCCTCTGCGGAGGATCTGTACCTTATAAAAGAATCTCATGAACGGGTCAGCAGATTGATGATCAACCGAATCATCAAATCTTTATTCGACGGCGCGCTTTCCGCAAGGAGGAGGGTGAGCGCCGTCAATCCTTCCGGATTGAGTCGGTGCGTCACGTTTTCCTGCCGGAGGTAGAGCATGAACAAAAAGGAGCCAATGCGTTTGTTGCCGTCGGTGAAGGGATGATCTTTGACGATAAAGTAGAGCAAATGGGCCGCCTTCTCTTCGCGTGAGCGGTACAACCCATCGCCGAACATCGTCTGTTCGATACCGGCGAGTATGCCCTCCAAGGCTTCCCCGCGCGGGTTCCCGAATAACGGCGTGGCCTCATTCCGGGCCAAAAGCTCCCTCTTGAACTCGGCAATTGCATGGCTGGCCCGGTCAAAATCCAGTACGCCCGAAGAGGGGCGAACTCCGGGTGGCAGGGGAAGGCGATCTTCGTCATATTCTAAAAGAAGCCGCCAAGTATCCGCGTAACCTGCAATCAGGTCCAGCACCGCACGTCCGGTGTCGTCCACCAACGCCTGGTTTTGTAACGTACGTGCAAGCAGGTCAAGTGTCTGGCGGGCCTCATGTAATCCGCGCTCGGCTAATCTTCGTTCGTTAAATGTATATCCCCGCAGCAGGTGCTCTCCCAGAGTCCGGGTGGCCCAAATGCGGAATTGTGTGCCGCGTTTTGAGTTGACCCGATAGCCGACGGAGAGGATGGCGTCGAGGTTGAAGAATTCGACCTGGTAGGTCTTGCCGTCCGCCGCAGTTGTTGCATTTTTTGCAACAACTGTCTCTCGCTCCAGTTCGCCAGTGGCAAACACCGTACGTAAATGCCGTGAAATCACGGACTTATCGCGCCCGAACAAGTCTGCCATCTGATTCAGGGAGAGCCAAACTGTCTCCTTCTCCAGCCGCACGTCCACCCGCACTTGGCCATCCGGCGCTTCGTAGAGGAGGACCTCGCCTCCTGAAGGTGTAGGGCTAGATTGCTCAACTGACTTCATCGGGAGCTCTTCTGCAGAATGGGATTCAGTCGTACTCGTGCTTGCTGCACGCGACGCCTCAGCATGACATTCCTATAACCATCCCTCTCCCACTTCAAGCCAAGCCTGGGCGGAGACTCAATCAGGTGTGTTCAGCATCACACGGGTAAAGTTGCGTCTTGACCATCGGCTAATTGTAAATTTGTTTTCGGCTGATTGTAAGGGATAAGGCCGGCCAATTGAAATGTGAGTCAACGGGTTGCCGAGGAGACAGGTGAAGCTTCTCTCGCACCTCTTTGGGAATCACAATTTGGAATTTCGGTTGTATCAGTTTCTCAGGCATGAATATGAATTTTGAAGTTGTCATTCCCCCTTTAACAAAGGGTCTGAACAAAGGAGGAGTAAGAGTGATTTTCTTATCGCCGATTTTTGACAGGCTGTGTCATGCCCGACATGTTCAATCAGGCATCCCTCTGATCTTTCCCCCCTCGTTCCCGCATTATCATCCATCAGACAGTCGCACCAAAAAAATTTTTTCTAAATCGGGGGGGAGAAAGGGAGCGGACAACGAATGGTGAGAAGGAAAGCGGGGGAGAGGGGGGCATGTATAAATGCAAGGGTAACCCCATACCCCAAGATGATTATGCCTCGAGCAATCGGCGGGACAGCAGGGCCTGCATATCTCGTCTACCGTCTGCGATCAGATAAATATAGACTCGCTTTCCACTCACCCGATAGATAACCCGGTAGGGTTTAAAGAACGTCTGGCGGTACTCGCGAATGCCAAGGACAAGCAACTCCTTCGGGTGAGTGCCACGTTCCGGGAATGTTGCCAGGTTTTCGACAACTTCCAGCACGCGAGTGAGCACAGAGTCGGCGTTGGCCGGAGAATCGAATTCGGTGATGTACTCGTGGAGTTCTTCGAGGTCGCGCTGCGCGTCTTCGGTCAAGAACACCTGATAGCGCATCAGCCGGGCGCCTTCTTCTTCCGCAGCCGTTTGATCACATCGAGAGCGGACGTGATACGGCCCTCTTCAATCTGGCGGTTGCCCAAGGCGAGGATTTTTAACAGTGCCAGTGTTTCCTGTGTTTCTTCGTAGGAAGCCACGTCCTGAATCACCGCCTTGGCTTCCCCGTTTTGAGTAATGACCATCGGCTTGCGCTGCTCCGCGAGATGTCGCACAACCTCGGCTGCGTTGGCTTTCAAATAACTAATCGGTTTAACCTGAGTTGAGTACTTCATGATGGCTCCTTATCAGCAATGGTTGACCAAATATAGACTTTTTATGGTCTCTTTGCAACGTGTTGAGTCGCCGATTCCCAGTATTCACAAAATGACCCCATTGCCAAGTACGGATTGAGATATGGTGCTCGTGCCGATTACAGTCTCTCGCGCAACATCAGGCGTAAAGACACCGGCGTTTCAATCCTCGGCCACCTTCAAAATTCTGTTCATCAGAAACATCGTCATGCCCGGCATGGTCAATCAAGCATCCCTCTGATCTTTCCCCCCCTCGTCCCCGAATTGTCATCCATGGCCAGTCGCACAAAAAACATTTTTCTTAAATCGGCGGGGAGAAAGTAAACAAACAACGAATAGTGAGAAAGTTCTTCAAAAGGCTGGGCCAACTGTATTTGACGGGTATTCCACTCGGCTGAGAATAGGGCGGCTTCGTCCGTTCATCGGCCATTTTGAGAAACAACAAATACGTCAATTGCTCGACATAGTCGCCATAGCTCATCCCGTCGTCGCGGAGGACGTTGCAGTAGTTCCAGAGCTTTTGAACGATCGCAGAAGGACTCATAGCAAGATGGTTCCAAACGTGTTCATGGTATATAATGCCTATTGAGAATAAGACACGATGAGCAAAAAACCTCTCATAGAAACGAACCCCTATCTCAAGGCGACGGAGAAATACCGGCAGGCCTTGATCACTAATGTCTCCAGCTCCACCGCCATTGAAACCGGGATCCCAGCCGAAGAGATTGCCCGTCTCTTAACCCAAACAGGAAACGCTGAGGCGGTTAAGAAGCCGAAAGGCTCTGGGTAATAATCTCCGAAAAAAGATGTTCCATGGGGGCATAGTCTTTATCCATCCCAGCCCGGATTGCATCAAAGTACGCCCATTTCTTCTCCCCCGCCAGCAGATGAAAATTTAACAGAGGGAGCCCTGCCTGCAGGGCCATCAGGGTAGACAGTAAACGAGCCAGCCGACCATTCCCATCTCGAAATGGATGAATCAGCACCAACTCGACGTGCGTTTCTGCCAGAGCTTGCAGGATTGCTTGGCGGATAGGGAAGCAACATGGAGTCAGGCGGCTCAACACGTCCCGTTCAAATTGCTGCATCAAGGAGGGGGATATGAGCGGCGGCCGCAAAGAAAAAATCACCCTTGCTGACATTTACCTGGCGATAGTTCCCCGCCCAGTTATAAATTTCACCAAGCCAGATGCGGTGACAGGTGCAGAGGTCTTAGGCAGTGAACTGATGATTCTCGTCGAACCTTCTGACCAGGATATCCAAAGCCTTTTCCAGAGCGCTGGCTTCGGTATTATCCATAATTTGCTTGGAAGTGATGCCGAGTCGATTCCGCAGAACTTGGTTATGTGATCCAGGTTCAATTTGCGCCTCCGGCAAATCGGATGCATCGTATCGGTCATCTGGAGTCACAGGAAATGCTCACATGAGGAGAGTATCGTCCGCTCATCGGCTTAACCTTTGATGGCATACTGAATCGGTTTGAGGAGCGGGAGAAGGCGTCACTTGGCGGAAAAGACTGTCGAGCCTTCCCTCCTTTATAAAGAAGGCGACCGGCTCCAAATAAGTCAATACTCATGCCTGACCCCAATATCATATAACAATAAATTCTCTAGCTCGCGCAAGAAACAACTTGGCAGGGTAGGGGAGAGCAAATCCTGTGGTGAGAATTAGGCAAGTGGGTCAAAAGAAAAATATCGGCGATCAATGCAGAAGGCAAAGAACCAAAAGAAAAAGGCACTGTCTCCAACTGCGTGTCAGCTGATAGAAATGGGAGAGGGCATGAAACTCCTGTAGCATCATAGACAAACCAGAAGTGATGGGTGTTGCTAGATCAGACTCGATCTGGTGTTCCGTATAGATTTTTGTCATTTAGCGAGAATTCCCCTGCCTGGAAAAGCGGGGAAATCTATGTAGCTAAGAAACTTGGAAAAGTAATAGGATGTCCATTAAGAGCTCAAGTACAAAGCAAGAATGGGCCAGATTGAGTAACGCACGCCCTGTCGGATAGCCTCTTCCGAGGGACGATGCAATTCATTAATGAGCCTCTGTTCTTCCAAAATTGCCCGCGTGAGCAAGGGCGAGTCAATAGGACGGACCCGAACTATTGCCAACCGACTCATATCAAAAATCGCAGCGCGATCCTCCGCAGAGAGCTCAGTGGTTCCTTCAGTGCTCACCATGTAAGCCGCCAGTTCGATGCCGACCTCTTTGATGCCACCGACAGAATCGTGGCGAAAGATCTGCCGTGCAAATGCGAGGATGACAATCTCTTGGCCA
This sequence comes from Nitrospirales bacterium, assembly GCA_040904705.1. Lineage (GTDB taxonomy): Bacteria > Nitrospirota > Nitrospiria > Nitrospirales > UBA8639 > Nitrospira_E. The sequence goes on from JBBDSY010000008.1 coordinate 36,337, forward strand.
AATCGCACACGAATTTTCTTTTGATTGTCACCCCAACGCAAGTAGGCCGCTCCAGTGGGCAGGGGTGAGCTAGCACAGGTGCGCAGCAGTTCAGCTACTGGAGGAATATTCAAACCAAGGGACCTCACGGTTTTAGAGTATTGGCCGTTAAAAAGGTCGCCTTCGAAGTTGCCCACAAAACATAGCGAACCATCGCTGAGCTTCAGAACCTCAGCGGGCTCATCCACCGTTTTCACCTGTCCATCACGTTGTACGAAACGGGTTCGAGCAATACCGCTAACCCGTTCGGCTTCATCATAACTAATCAGGAAATTTTTGAGCTGACCCCAGCGAGCGAGTCCAGCTGGTTGCTCACGAATCTGACGCTGGTTGGCAGCATACCGGTCATGAAAAGTTTGCCAGTCCCGGAACCCAGACTCAACTAACGAAGACAGGCGTTGAACCTCGTCTTCCGCCAATGGTGAGGCAGGGCTGTGGATGAGTACTGTCTGTAATTCCTCTGGAGGAATGAGGCACATAACGCGTGAGAAGACGGTCTCAAAGCGGTCCCGAGCAACAGTACTAGCAATCGCGGTAAGTTTTTCACGCGCTACGCTCCAAGCATGAGTCTCGCGGCTGTCGCGGGTAACTATGGTGTCCACGAGGATGGTTTCGCGCGAACCAAAGCGATGCACCCTACCAACCCTTTGTTCCATCTCCATAGGATTCCAAGGCACATCGAGATGTACCAAGCGACGTGAGAACTGGAGATTAATACCCTCACCACCGGCGCGGGAGGAGAGAAGGAATTGTGGGCCAGCTGGGTCCCTGAAGCAAGCCACTTGCTGATCTCGTTCCGCATCGGTTTGTCCGCCCATGATAATGGCAGGGCGTTTGTCAGTACTGTTTTCCAACCAATTGGCCAAAGCCAGCACGGTCTCGATAGGCTGTGCGAAAAGAACGATCTTTTCCCGCCCGGCCGGTTGAAGAACGTCGTGCCAGAGGCGCTCCCATTTTAATTGGCGCGGCGAACGGACCAGATCGATTCCCTGCCTGATTAACATCTCCAAGGCGGAATGATCCACGTTGTCACTAAGCCCGGTATCCTCCTCAATATCCTCGACGTCTTCGTCAGCAGCCTGGCGGTGGATCTCCGCGAGCAACCGTTGGTAGACGGATTCGACGGGCTCGTCCGGCTTCCCTGAGCGATACGGGCGCAAGGTGGCTATGGCCTCCGAAAGCGGCCGTTCTTTTAGTGTCCAACCTGCGCGGAGAGCCTGACGCACCAAGTAGCCGAGTCCAGCATTCGGACTGGACGCGGCCCATTGCAATGCTTGGGCACACTTCCAACCGGCTGCACGCTGCACCGCCTGATTACCGGGCAAAGTGGGAGGCTGAAAGAACTGGTGTATGGCCTCCAGCCAGGATCGATGTGCAGGGTCAAGCTCGACAACGATTGGCGGATTGACCTGTCGCTGTGGGAAGAGGGGATTCCCGTCCCAGTCGCGGACATCCTCCTTGGTGCGGTAAATGACTCGGCCTGCCGCTGCGGCTTGCGTTTCGTCAGGGCCCTGTAGCAATCGCAGGAGATTCTCGAAACGCGTCGCGTGAGCTTGGTGAGGTGTTCCTGATAAGAGTAACAGGTAACTCTCAGCAGACTGCGCGTCCACCAGGTCCCGAACCAACCGATACTTCCTGACCGGATCACCCCCTCCTTCGCTCCAGGCGCTTAGGTGATGGCATTCGTCAACGACAATGAGATCCCAGGGGTGCAACTGGAGTAGCCGGTCAAAATGATTGGGGTGAACCGCGCGGTGAATACTCGCAATAATCCGGCTGTCCGTATCAAGCCGTGCATCTCCATCCAGAGCTTTCCATTCCCGGAAGAATAGTGAAAGCCTATTGAACTCCCGGCCAACGTTGGAAACCAGTCGTGCCGGTGCCAAATACAGAACTCGCAGGCCTGGATTGGCATCGAGCAACTCCTTGATAATAAGACCTGCCACCACCGTCTTTCCAAGCCCGACCTCATCGCCAATGAGGACTCGGCGGTGACCGGGGGTGTCCAAAATATGTCGGACCAAGCTAACTTGGTGGGCGAGCGTGACGACTTCCCTGGCATCTAGGCGACGCTGCGGGTCTTCAGAGATAAGAAAGAATGCTTCAAACCGGGCAAGGCTCCTCTTGCTCATAGCGCTCCAGGTGTCGCCGTCGGTCAACGAAGCGGTGAGCAACGCCCCAGGAAGAGGATAGGGCTGCGTTTGATAGGGGTCGATGTGGGTACGGATGGGTGCTGTAATGGCTCCTTGACTACCACGAAGACGCCGGGGTGGGGATGCCAAATCCAGTACACGAATACCCCAGTCCTCCGTTTCGCGAAATACTACGTGGGGAATGCCTTCGAAGAGGACTAATGGGGAACTCACGCGACCATCCCTCTGACGTCAGGTATCGCAGCCAAGGCAGACTCAATTGCCTTGACCAATTGAGCATCCTTGGCCACGAGGCTTTTCTCTTGGCGCTGGACCAGCGCTTCTGCTGCCTCAGCGAGGGGTTCACTGTGTTCGCGAAAGGCAATCAGGATTTCATCTTCTACCTTCTTAAATTTTTCTACTAGCAAAGTGGCCGCAGGAACTGCTGCTGCCGCAACTACTTCCTCAGCCAGTTGTTCGAATAATTCAAGGATTCGTGACTTAACCCCAGCGCCAAAATCCTCCTTGTCCGCTACGAATTTCTGACATTTGCGCCGAATGGGGCCTTCGATCTTCTTGATCAGTTCGGAGCGAACCTTGTCGCGGAGGTCGTCCACAGCCTCTTTGCCCACCGCATTGACTTGTTGATGATGTTGTTTCACGGCTTCGACCAACGCTTCGAGCAGGCGAGTGGAGACACGAATCCCTTGGCCGCGAGCCCAGTCGAGCACTTGAGTTATGGCGATTGATTGATAGTCGGCGAATCCCCGCGTTTCACTTCGTACATAGACCAGGATCTCTCGACTCCAAACCTCCGCCACGGGCTCCTCAAAACGCAGGGCAAAGTCATGTGGTAGATTGATATGGCGGCTACCAATGAAAGTTCCCTCCTTCCGCACCGCCGCTTGTAGTGTTTTCCAATGGGCATCGCGTAACTTCCTTAAGTAACCATGAATAGCCTTTCGGGCCACTGAGGAGGCAGTCTCCACTTTGGACTCGATTTTGGTGGGAATCGTCTTGCGCAAGAAATTTCGGAAGCCCCCGCGGCGAGTATCAAACTCACGCTGAAGCGGAGCCATAAAGCGTGCCAGGCTTTGTTGAAACTTATGGATTTCCTTTTCCGCCTGCCGCTCTTCACTCCTCTGCGCGCCCAGGACTTCCAGCTTGGCGCGCAGTTGACCGAAAAAACGCTGATAGGTCTCCTCGTACTTTCGGTGATGTTCACCGAGACACTGTTGGGCGACCTGAGAGATTGCCGCACGAAGAGCAAAGATGTTGGTGGCTTCAGCATTTGGGAGAAACGGTTTATCTTCATCAGGATCGTTCGTACAGTGCAGCCGGAATTGCGGAGCGGAGACGGGAAAGACTTGCAAATGGTCCAGGATGGACTGAATCACCAGCCGTTTGCCTTCTGTGTCGTCCTCCCAAATATCACGCAGAAAGGTGTGCAACCGTTGAGCGATATCGTCTCGGCAGCGATCCACCTGCTCGATAAAATGTTGTGCCTTGCTTTTAAGGGCTGTTCCGTTGATCGCCTTGTCGTTCCGCCAGTTTTCGATGGCGACATCGTCAATTTTCACCACTACTACGATTAGGGTTACGGGATCGGATGCCAAATCATTACTGGCGTGCAGCAACCGATTTAAAAAACCACTGGTTCTCAACAATTCAGCGTCCTCTCGGCGAATACCACGTGAATCGACGACGAGCATCACCGCTTTGGCAAGATTGCGAAGGTAATCTGAAGTGACTGAGGAGTAGGCATCATTCAAGATGCCGATGCCCGGAAGGTCGACCAATTCCAATGAGTCGCGCAGATGAGGCGACGGCCAGTGAATGGTCATTTCCTGAATTAAGGGCGCCAAGAAGCCACAGGCATGGTCCCGTAATCGGCAGCCAAAATCTGTATTCTCCGCGCTGTCAAAGGACCTGGGTTTCCCGCTCGCCCCCAATTTCAAAGCTTCCTGGACATGCCGTAAACGGATAATGTCTTCCTCCAAAATTTCCGTTTGAAATTGAGAAGTCTGCCCCAGAATCCATCGCAAAGCATCGACGAGATAAGTCAATTCTCTTTGAGCAGTTTGCGCACCTGCGACAAGTAATGAAGCCCTACCGATGGCCTCTTCTGTTCGGGTTTTTTTCTGTTCAGGGCTATCCAATTCGGTTTCCGGTATTCCCCCAGCCACACCGTCTTCCATGTGTTTCAGGGGCACTGTGTTTTTCGTTTGGCGGTCAATCGCCATTTCGAGAATGAAGCGGGTGAGATTGATTTGCTTGTTGGAATGATAGTTCACAACAAACGAAGGCTTCTCGCCGTGGATAACTCGGAGGGCGTTGGCGGTAAGCGGGCCAGTGCCGCCACCGGAAGGCACTACAATGTCGTTGTCGGCGATGAGTGTGTTGATGAGCGTGCTTTTTCCCACGCCAGCCTGTCCCAGAAGGCATATCGGGTAATGGCGGGCTTTATTTTCATTCAGCTCTTCGACCCGTGATGCCAGTTTGTCTAGTTCCTCAAGAGCGGGGGCGCTTTCAGTTTTCTGGAAGATCGGTCGGACGGTATTTTTAAACCACCCAATAATCTTCCCAGAATGTGAATTTGAGTTTAGCATGTCGTCTCCTAAGTTTTTTTCTGCCAAAGTTACTGAGGCCCCCGGCCTAGAGCCGTGGGTAAACAAATTTTTGTTGGAAAAAGGTTTAGCATTGGGTGCACAAAAAGTGCTACGACCGCCGCCTGGAGGAATTGAATGACACGAATTTGGATGCCAATTAAGATTTGGTCATTCATCTTCACGTAAACCGGTATGTAAAAATTTTGGGTAAAGATCCACCCTGATGCAGAATGAAATACCTACAAGCCGTATCGGCCCTTATTTGAATTAAATTAAGAGGAAATGCATTGGAAGGTCGTGAAAGATAAAAAGATTTCGATTGAATAGAAGAAAAGTTGGAGTCTTCGGCCCATTCATCTTGCCCGTTGTGGGTAGCAGGGGGTATCTTGCAGGAAATGAAAGCTAATATTGAAGCGGAAATTGGATAATTTACATCTTCAAGTCATCCAAGAACTCAGAAGCTGGAGCGACGCTGGTCACCAACAAATGATCTCTTGCTCGGGTGCAGGCGACGTACAGCAGGTGGCGTTCGGTGTTGTAGACTTCTTCCAGGTCCGTGTCGTCGGCGACGGTTTCAATCCGTTCTTGTAACGGGATGACCTCATCGTCACAGGCCATCACTGCCACCGCTCGAAACTCCAGGCCTTTGGCTAGGTGCATGGTGCTAATGGAAACGTGCCCGCTGATTGTTTCCATGTGTTCGTCCAGAATCTTGAAGGGCAGATCTGCCGCCTTGACCGCTGCTCGCGCCCGATCCATTTGCGCCTCAGAACCGACAAAGACCCCTATTTCCTGGGGTAAGACTCCCTCGGCTCTGCACTCCAAAAGCCATGTCCGGACCGCTGTGGTTTCATCTTCCAGCTTGTCCAAAATTTGAATAGTAGGTGGCGGCCCGTTGAAGACCGAGACTGTGCCTCGTCGTTCTTCGGTGTTGCCGTCAACATCGGACACATCCGGCCCCAACAGACGGTCAGCCTGCATGCGGATTTGGTGAGAAGTGCGGTAATTGACGCGAAGTGTTCGAGAGCGTCCACGAATATCGACACCTAAGGCTTTCCAGGAGAAGGGCTGCTGAAAGATCCGCTGTCCCAGATCACCGGCAAAGAAGAGCGCATTGGGCCGATTTCCGCCGAGGGCGGCAAAGAACCGTAAGTGCGCAATCGTGATGTCCTGCGCCTCGTCCACCACGGCAAAGTCGAACGGCGGGTTCTTACTGGCAGCCATGGCAGTAGCCAACCGGCTGAACAGGCCAGAGTAGGTGACCAATTTCTTGTCCGCTAGCCCGGAACGGACCCGATCAAAAATAGCCCAAAGAACCGCCCGCTGCGGTTCAGGGAGGCGTGTTTTTCGACCCAACCGCGCGACATCGCGATAGTCCTCCCAGCTCTCCAATTGCCAGGCGTCAACAACCTGCTTCCATTCCGTATAGAGGAAATGGAGACTGAATTTGTGTTTGTCGACCTTCTTGGAGGCCTCGGTTAGCAATGCAAGAATGTCGTCACGCGTGGCAAGATTCGCCTGACCAACGTGGGATGTATAGAGCCGTATGCCAATCGCATTGATCGAGTGCACATCAATGCGCTCTGCCAGACGGGGTTCATGGCTGATCAAGCGCTTGAGTTGCGTGCGGAGCGCATTGGCAAGCGTATCTGAGAACGTCGTGAGCAAAACTCTGGCGTTGGGGTTGCCTCGGGCAAGAAACACGGCGCGATGCAAGGCCACAATCGTTTTCCCGGTACCCGCTGAGCCGGAAACTCTCGCCGGACCGGTGTAGTCCCGTTCCACCCATTGCCGCTGCTCGGGGTGGAGAAAGATCGTCCATTTGTCCCAGGGAAATTCTAGCGCCCGCTGCAACTCTTCGACGTTCGTCATCACACGGAACCGGCGTTGGGCGTCGGGATGGTCGAAAGGGCTGGCAGCGGCGGCAACCGGTTGTGGAAGGCGAGGTTTTCCGCCAGTCGCCAGTTCCAGGAGTGCTTCTGCTGCTTCGGCGGGCAAGTGATCCGCGAGCGAAAGCAGCGATTCGTCTGTGGCTTGGCGGACGTCATGCATCCACTCAGCAGGCACACCGTAGCCCAGCAGATCATCGTCGGAGATCTTGGCGAAAAGGGGATTCTTGGCGGGAGCTGGCTTCGGTGCTTCGACATATTTCGGGACGAGGATTTCTTGGACAGTCTCCCTTATTTCCACCAACTGAGCGGCACCGGTTTTGGGATGGGTTTCCAGTTTCCGCCGCTCAGCCCAGTCGTACGCCTTGTCGTGATGATCGACATAGCAGAGCAACAGACTGGCCTCTGTTTTATGAACGATCAGTCGAATGTCGCGGCTGACCCGCACCGACCAGAAATTTTTGTCTTTCGCCTTATCAAGTTTGTGGAAACTCATCCCTGGGTTCGCCGGATTCAATTGCATGTCGAAGGCAGTCGTCTTAACCGACTTCTGCTCGTCGCCGGACAGGCGGCCTAGACTGTCAGTGAAAGTGTCAGCGATGCGGAAGTCCATAAGACCAGCTAATGACGTTTGAAATGAGGAATTGTGCGGATCATGAAGTCGCTAAAGAGTGGCACCGTAAATGCCAGATCACCATGCGCAGGGCTATAGATCATCCCTTTATTGATCAGTTTGGCCCGCACGGGTCCAAGACTGGTGACCTTCACTCCCAAGATCTCTGCGATATCCCCCGTGCGGTGGGCATCCTGGCCGAGTTCGGCCATGGCTCTCAGAAAGTTTTTTTCACTTGGAGTGAGCCGTTCATAGCGCACGCGAAAAAAGTTTTCGTCGAGCCGGGGAATGACCGTCAACGTGGCACCGTGAATCACCTGCAAGGTAATGGGGCTGGAAGTGGCTAAGTTCCATGCGACGTAACCCCATTCCTGAAGAAAATACGGATACCCTTTCGTCAGGCGATACACCTCTGTGAGCGCGGAGGGCTCGAACGCGATTCCAGCGACGTGCGCAGGATCTTGCAAGGCCTTGGCTGTATCTTCTTTCGACAATGCGCCAATATTGGGGAAACTAAATAGCCGCTCGGCATAGGATTTCGACTCACCGGCCAATCCAGGAAGAATAGGCAAGCCCGCACCCAGCAACACCAACGGGAGTTGGTGCTGCTGAATCTTGTGCATGGCCATGATCAGAGCGCCCAATTCCTTCTTGTTGAAATATTGAATTTCATCAATAAAGATGGCCACGGGAATTGTTCGATCCTGGGCGGCCTCGCCGATGGCGACAAAGAGGTTAGGCAGGTCAACCTCCAGATCGCCACTATCGGCTGCGCCCTTTTCTGGCTCGATATCCAAGCCTATAGAGACATCACCCATCGTGACCTTGAGAGAACCGATAAAACTACGCAACACCGCCAACCCCCGCTTGACCTTGTGCCCGGTCCCCGCCATTCGATCTAGGTCATACAGAAGGCTTCGCAAATAAGGAGCGATCAATGGCCCTAAGGCTTTGCCTTCGTGCGCCTCGATAAAGATGGTTCGGTAGCCATCACCATCCGCCATTCGTTTGATCTCATTAAGCAGGACCGTTTTCCCCACGCCACGGAGACCGGTGAGCAACAGACTTTTTTCGGGACGCTTCTGTCGAACCCGTCCGAGAAGGATCCTGGCCTGCTCTAAAATTGAGTCGCGCCCCACAAGTTCGGGAGGCGGAGAACCCGCACCGGGAGAAAATGGGTTTTTGATGGGATCCATGATTAATTTATACCAATTTATACCAATTTATACACAAAAGTGAGTATAAACTAGTATAAATATTCCCTCAACCCTCATGGCTTCATTCATGCCGTCATCGCCTAAATGGTTGCTCACCTTCACAGAAATGCGGCCGGACCTGAGTGTGGCAAGGCGCGAGAGGTACCCCTGTTAAGAGTGTCGAGGCATCTTATTATTTTTGGTGTTTTTTGGGATGGATTTAAGAGACTGCTCGGGAGCATTGCCAGAGTGATGATCAACCTAGCACAGCAACAGACTGGCCTCTGTCTTATGGACAATCAGCCGGATATCCCTACTGCCACGAATGGGCCAGAAGCTTTGGACCTTCGCCTTGTCGAGCTTCTGGAAACTCAATCCCGGGTTGGCCGGATTGAGCTCGCCAAATCTCATTTTGAATAGGGAGAAGCTATACAGTTGGCTTGCTCATATTTTATTCACCTCCTATCCAAAAAACCTTTTTGAATTATTGGCTAAATGTTTGATGAAGTGCAGTTTTCTGCAGCCAAATATGGCACGGGCAATGAACGGGCATAATTGCCTAGATAATGAGCTGAGTGGTTTCCTTATCCAAAATTAACCTATGGGTAAATCTGGGACTCGTTAAATCATAATGGTCACCAAGTGATGGCAGCTGATAATTGGGACCCCGGCAGTCGCATCCACTTTGGGGCGATAAGGACTTCTTTCCCGCTTCGCCGATCGGCTGCCGAATATCTGAGCGAAAAAGGTCGAATGGTTGCCCAACCCCTATACATTCGACGAATCTCGGGGCAGTCGTCGTAGGTCAATATCCAAGCCGCATCCCCCATGGACTTCAGTTGAGCTGCAAGACCAATATGGTATTTCTCATCTAATGCGTTCAAGTAGAGCGTCTTTCCCTTAACAAAGTATGGTGGATCAATGAAGAAAAGGGTGGACTCTGCATCGAGTCTCTCGATGAATTTTATCCCGTCGCGACGTGATATGTGGATGCGATCCTTGTAATCGGATATTTTTTCGCATCGGCGCTGAAGTTCCTGTTTGTTAAACCTGGCGTCAAGTTTCCATTTCCCTGTTTGCTTTACCCCGCCAATAGGACCACCGTTCATAATGATCCCTGACCGATTGCATCGGTTCAAGTAGAAGGCAGAAAAACCCCGACGGAGGCGAGACACGTAACCGCTGTTTCTGTATACATCTCGTTGATGCTGCCACTCAGGCATACTTACACGAGCCTTGGTGATCATTTCCAGAAACGGTTTGGGTCGGTTGACAACAGTCCACCAAAAGTCGTGGATCGCGGGATCCACATCGTTTATATAGATATCGTGGGTCTCTTCGAGGTACAGGAGCGTGAGTGACGCACCTGCCCCACCAGCAAAGGGTTCAGCGATCGCTCGATCTCCCAGTCCGTTTATCCTTCGGATTTGACACAGTAGACCAGCCATCGCAGATTTTCCGCCGGGATATCGCAGAGGGCTAGAGACTGTCATTTCTGCGTGTCCTCCGGATCTTGCTCTAGCATCAGTCGAAAAAGTGGCTCCGTCCTAAGCCAAAACTGTAGGATGTCTCGTTCACTAGGCAGATCTGGTGAATGTACAAACCCATGGAAATCACTAATGGTAAATGGAGCCGCCGCATCGTACCGTAAAGCTTTTTCAATGTTTTTGGATTCCGCTGGCTTCAACCTCGACTTCGCAATTTTAATAATTTCCGGCATCAGTTGCTTCATTGTTGGCTTTCCGAAAGGGAGTCCTTCACTGCTTTTTGTTTTGATTTTATCGATTATACCCGCCAACTGTTTCGTTCGCTCAAGATAATCCAAGACAGAAAGCTCAAAAAACACACGAAGCAAAACGGCACCAGCGTTTGGGAATTCTTTACGGTTGAGCCTGCTCAACTCCCGGCGAATATCAATGAGACGATCATTCCCGAATCTGACTTTTAAGTCACGAGGTAATACCGTATTGCTTACTTGCTTCGGCCTTCTTGTTGGCGTGGCTGGTACAGGCTTGCCCTTTGGCGACGCAACCGAATTACCCTGTATGACATCTGAGGGAACAAATCCCCCACGTTTACTTGTGGGACGCTCCATGGAATCCCACGATTCAAAATAGGCTCGGATATTTTCGTTTGTGTTCAGTGTTCGAGAAGATTGCTTGCCGAGAGCCACATCGGTGACGAGCTTTGTGAATCCGCGAACAAACTCACTCTTGGTCGTTGTACCACGAAGTCCGTGATTGGAATCTGGCTCAAGCTTGAGATAGTTGCGACCAATTGATGATTCAATGACGCGTTCGAGTGTCGTGAAAAGCTTGGCTCGGGGATTATCAAGCTTAGCTTTCACCTCTTCTGGAAGATCGAGCGACCGTGCCATATCGGCAATGGCTCTCGTCTGTCTGGCCTTCTGAATGTCTGCCAACGAAAAACCAAGTTCATCATGCAACTCGTTGTTTTCGTATCCTTCTTCCAGTTTATCGAGAATGAAACTCGCTCGATTCTCCGCCTGCCAAGCCAGGACAGGACTTCCGATATGGCGGCCCGCAATTTGTTTATCTGTCGCTCGCCGACTTAAAGCTATTGTGACTGGGACTTTGAGAAGTCCCTGTTTGTCAGTGATCCGGCGAGAAAGGCGCTCTACTTGACGCTCTAGAGGGCCTTCGAGAAGTCCCGGTTCCCTTAATGCTTTAAGGGCTGCAAGACGGCGATTACCTTCCACCACCACATATCTATCATTCTCTTTGATTGCTAATAGTGGCTCATTTGGGAAATAGCCACGAGATGCGATACTTTGTGCCACCTCCATTGCCTTGTCATGGTCAAAAAGATATTGGATGATATCGCGTGGTGCTTGCAATAACGTTTCTCGTCCAAGTCGTGGGTTTTTCGAGTCCAAATGGAGGCTGGCTACGGAGAGGTTCTTGGTTTGCCAATTTTCTATCGTCATTACTGCTCCTCCCTAAACTTTAGTCACGATAGCTACACTTGCTTTATTTTTTTATTACAATGTTCCATTCTAGGGTTATATCGGAAACTCACAAATTGCCAACGATTGTCAACCGTCCTTTCTGCCCTGCCCCCAAAAAATATTTCAATGTAGGTTTCACCAAGCCAAAAATTCTAGCGCAGCAGGAAAGTAACTTTATCAAGTAATTCGAAAGACCTTCATGACTTCGTCGCCGAGGTGGTTGATGACTTTGACGGCGATGCGGCCGGATTTGGGTTTGTCAAAGGCGCGGGAGGTGTCGCTGTTAAGGGTGCCCCAGGCTTCTTCGTTGATCTCGGCTTTGAGGGTGGTCTTGAGTGAGCTGTAGGGATCATTGGCACCGAGGAAGTAGGCGTGTCGGACAAAAAAACTTTCTTCGTTGTAGTCCGTGTCGATGAACCAGCACGCGATACCCTCGGCGCCATCACTAATGACTTCGCCGGTCTGAGGCTTGAAGACATCCACGCCGTTGACCTTCACTCTCACCCTGCCGTCTTTTTCTTCAAGAATGTCAATGTCCGGTTCTCCGAAGATCACGAAGAGGTTGCCTTTGCCGGTGTTCTTCAAGTCGTCGGCCATATGCAGGTCGGCATTCATCCGGGCCTTGAGCACGGGTATGCGACCAAGTTTGTTGAATTCGGTGGTATGCGCCTCGTAGTTAAATGCGCAGGCGATCAGCACGTCGAAGTCGGCATCACCTGCTTCCCGTGCAGCAGCAACGAGATCGGCACGTTGGACGGTGCCGAATTCTGGGCCAATAAAGATAGCGGCGCGCTTTTCGGTCTCGCCTTCCAAGTACCGGCCTTCGGCGCAAACCAAATCGCCGGGCCAGGGAGTGAGGGCAGTGAAGGTGATTTTGTCTTCCTTGTGCGCCTGCTGGACCCCGGAAGTCTTGAGATTTTCCAGGATCATCTGTGGGAAGGACTGCTTCGCACCATACTCGGGGCTGGTTTCCTTGGACGTGTCAATCAATTCGTCGTTCTCATCCACACCAAGCACACGGTGTGGCGAGAGGCTTTCGACGGTGAAGGGGCCAGCTACGCGAACAGTTTTCTTGTCCTCGTAGGGCTTGTCGTACAAATACTCAAACTCAGCCTTGGCGGCAATGGAAGCGTTGATTTCCTTTTGACGTGCGATGCGGGCCTGCCACCAGTCGGTGTGCAAAGTGGAAGCGGCTTCCAGCCGCTTTTTGTCTTCGGGCAAGCGGCAGGATGCCGCTTCTACTTTCAGATCACGCGGAATTTCCCATTCCAGCCAAGATTTCTTTAGGGTGGCATTCAGCTTCTCACGCAACGGCTCCAGCTTCGCCTGCCACTTGTCCCAGATGACATCGATCTCTGTGTTATTGGCGATGGATTTGAGGGTGATGTGGGGTACGCGCTCATAAACGAAACCGTGGCGGATGTTCCCTTGCACGGGCTGTGAAGATGGCGCGGTGCGGGTGATTTCGGCTTCCTTAATCTGGCCTTCGCGAGAATCAGCTAATAGGTAAAACGGATAGCGTGCTCCCATGATGCGGGCACGGGCCAGCGCCAGCGCCACGCGCGAAGTGTCAATCGTGATCCAGCGTCGACCCCATTGCTCGGCGACGGTGGCGGTGGTGCCAGAACCGCAGGTTGGATCGAGCACGAGGTCGCCGGGGTCGGTGGCCATTTGGATGCAGCGTTCAATAACTGAAGTGGATGTCTGGACGACATAAATCTTCGGGTCAGACCTCGACTTTATGCCGCCACTGATGTCGTCCCAAATATTGTCAAAGGAAGCGTAGGAGAAATCGAGAAAGCAGCGGCGGTAGGCGAGCCGTGTTCCTTCAATGGTGATACGGCCAGCTTTGATGACTCTACCCATGCCGAGGCGGCCTGTTCGCCAACCTCCAGCCGTAGGTCGATAAGTCTGGCCCGCAAATTCCACTGGGAAGCGGGTTGTCTCACCCCCAGTTCGCGACGTAAGCCCCTGTTTGAAGAAGGGGTTGGTTTCGCCTCTGGCTACTCCTGAAGCAGCGTCCTCCGCAGTTAGACGCTTTTCTGCACCGCGTTCATCTTGGACAAGCAGGTATCTTGTTGCGCCAGCCTCGCCCACAACTAGCGACTTAAAAAGCGGACGGTATTTGAGCTGCTCAACATCCTTGGCGTAGAAAAGGATGTAGGTCGTCACATTGTCAAGGTGTTCAGACCCCATTCCCACGGCGCTCTTGTATGAGATTGTCGAGACAGCATTCTGGTCCCCGAACACCTCATCCATTACTGCCCGGACGCGGTGGACATTTTCATCTCCAATCTGCACGAATATGGAACCAGTGTCGGTGAGCAGATCGCGGGCGACGGTGAGGCGATCGCGGAGGTAGGTGAGGTAGCTGTGGATGCCGTCGCGCCAGGTGTCGCGGAAGGCTTTGACCTGTTCAGGTTCGCGGGTGATGTGGTCGGCCTTGCCGTCCTTCACGTCGCGGTTGGTGGTGGACCACTGGAAGTTGCTGTTGAATTTGATGCCATAGGGCGGGTCAATATAAATGCATTGGACTTTGCCGCGTAGGCCTTCCCGCTCGGCCAGGCTAGCCATGACTTGTAGCGAGTCACCAAGGATCATGCGGTTGGACCAATTTTGATCGTGTTGATAGAACTCGGTCTTGTCCACGCCCTTGGGAATACCGTTGAAGTCAGCGAACAGATCCGGCGTAAGCTGCCCGGTTTCGTGCTCGCGTTCACGCGTCTCGCGCAACAGGTCGTCGATCAGCGCCTTGGGATGGACCTTTTCTTGGATATAGAGCGGCGGGGCATGGACGACAAGGTCGGACCAGTCTTGCTCGTCTTTGCCCCGCCAGACAAGCTGTGGGTCTAGATCGCGATTGCGACGTATCTTTTCTTCGTCGAGTCCGGTTGCGCCACGCTCATAGGCCACGCGTACTGGGTCTTGCTCCGTTTTTTGTAGGACGGATTGATATTCTGCCGTGGGAATATTCTTCCGCTTGGCTTCGTCGTGCGTAAGTGCTTCGACGGATTTGTTAGATGTCGGCTTAGATGATTTCTTGGCCATGGTTTTTGAATTTGGAATTGAGAATTTTGAATAGTGAAATTAGGAGGTTGGAGTCACCGCTCATGATTACTAATCAAAATTCGTCATTCCCTCCTTTTCTGGTTTCTTTGATGACGGTAGTCAGAATGGCGATGAGTTGATCGGCTTCATCGAGCAATTCCGCTAAGCGTGGTTCGGGAACTATTTCCGATGCCGAAAGCAGGCGAAGCCAGTAGTGTGTTTCACGCGCCTCTTTACATGCGATGGACAGTTTACTCACAAAATCTGCCCGACTTTGTCCTGCCTGACCCTCTTCGACATTGGCACCAATCGACGTACCCGACCGAACAGTTGATTGGCCATTATCCTGTTCACACCCGGCGTCTGATCCAACACTTGGCACAGTTTCACCACTTGCCGCGCAAACTCAAACGTCCGCTCGGGCAAATCCCTTTTCACTCTTCCCAATTCACCATTCGTCATTCACTATTCTCAATTCGTAATTCCCCATTCCCGTCTCACCATTCTCTATTCTCAATTCACACTTCGCTCTTCACGTTTCCTTAAGCTGTTCTTCGATAAACCGTTGCATGTCTTCTTTTTTGGGAAGTTCGAGTTTATATTTGGACACGAACAAATTATTGTCCATTCCAGCCAAGGCGTATTCCACCAGCGCATGATCCTTTTTTGTACAGAGCAGAATGCCTACTGGAGGATTATCATCTTCGGTCATCATATTCTTCCGATACCAGGTCAGGTAGGTATTCAATTGGCCAATGTCCCCATGATTAAACTCTCCGAGTTTCAATTCCACCAGCACGTGGCATTTCAGAATACGGTGATAAAACACCAGATCGACGAAGTTATGGGTTTCGCCGATGAGCATGCGCTTCTGCCGGGCCTCGAAGCAGAAACCATGTCCCATTTCCAACAGGAACTTTTGCAGTTTGTCGAGCAGTTGATCTTCCAGGTGCGACTCGCTCATAACTTCTTGGGGTTTCAATCCGAGAAATTCGAAGATATAAGGATCACGGATCGCCAATGTCGGTTCTGTCGCTTCCGCACGGGCCTGCGCCAACTTAGCCAGTTTCTTTTTGTCTTTGGATAACCCAGAGCGTTCGTAGTACAGACTGGTGATTTGGCGTTTCAATTCCCGTACGGACCAGTTGCCCCTGAGACATTCGATTTCATAAAAGACCCGCTTGGTTTCGTCATCCAAATCCACGAGAAGTTCGATGTGGCTATAGGCGAGCCTATTCAGCAAGGCTCTCCCGTCGGTCTGCAATGGTGGGGACATGGTCCCCACTTTTCGTGCTTCACAGGCTGGTGGCAATCGCTTCATGGATTGTGGGGACAGCGTCCCCACAATTTGTGGATACACCCGATAAAAGCGGAGATACCGATACAGTTGCCGCCGATTGCAATTACTGACTTTCATTTTCTCAAGTTCCACGGCCAGCATGGGAAGTAATTTGTCTCCGTATGTGGCCCGGTCGGCACCCCGCAGTTCATATTCCGCGATATAACAGCCAATCAGCCAGTTGCGCAGTGTTAAATTGACATTTACTGCTCGACTTGCCTGAGCAGCAAGGTCGTGATGAAGCGTTCCGATCACCCCGATCAGCGATGAAAACGTCAATTCGTTTTGTCTTTTACCCTTCACGCTTCACGATTCTTCCGATCATGTTGTTGAACTCGCTTTCGACTTTCGCCTTGAAATCAGCCTCGATCTGGTAGACTTCGGTGAATTCCGCAAAGGCCCAGCGGCCATAGGTGCTGAGATGGTTCACGCCGGGCACCCAGTAGGTATCCATTGTGGATTTCTTTTCCTTGGCGTCTTCGCGCCGGTAGCCTTTGATTTCGACGATGAGGTGCAGGAGATCCTCCTCGCCATGTCCGTCGCCGCTCTCGCCATCCTTGGCTCCCGCAGCATTAGGATCTCCTTGTCCGTCGCTGCTCCCGCCCTCCTTGTCTCCCGCACCATTAGGACCTCCTTGTTCGTCATCTACCAGGACGATGAAGTCGGGTATGTATTTCCGCATCTCCGAGCCGTAGCGATAGGGTACTTCAAGACCGAGGTTGTGATTTTTAACATAGGCTCGAACCTTGGGATGGCTCTCTGCCACGCGGCAGAATTCGGCTTCCCAATCACTATCCAGGATAACCCAGTTGATGTGGCACCGGCGGGCGTCGGTCTCCCAACGGTCGGTTTTTGACGTGTTGAAATTGACGTGGGTGGTGGAGCCGATAGGGTTGTAGGGATCAAGTTCCGCAATAATCGGGCGCTGGCCCACGAACTCGCGGGTGATTCCGGCCATAATGCGTTCGCAGGCCATGTCGGCCAGCATTTTATATTTCAACTGCGCGGGATACGTGTGGCCTTTACAGACGAAGTATTCTTCGATCCATTGGCGGGCAATGCGCTTGAGTTGACCAAAGAGATGTAGTTGCGGCTCGCCGTTGGCGTCACGCCACTTACTGAGCACGAGATGGGAGGTCAGTTCGTAGATCACCTGGGAGGGTCGCACGTCGCCGGTATGCACGAGGGTGAGATCCACTGGCTTACCAATAATGCCTGAGTTCCTTGTCTCTGTGGCCCCGACCAGGTCCGGCGTTAGTTCGAGAACCGAGTCTTCATTAAATTGGGCCCTCAGTCGTTCCTCGGGTAATTCCACTCGATAGCCCATGACTCGTGGGAAGCTGATTTCGAGTGGATCGCGTTCCGGACGCACGGCTTTGACTTGGATTGTCTCTCGCGGCCGTTGAGGAGATGCGATGACTGGTTTGGCGGTGAAGTCGAACGGAATGCCCAAGATGTCGGCATATTCCACATTGAACAAACCCTTGTTCGGGCCATCTTCATTGAGTTCGTAGGATTGGCGACGCAACGCGCGGCCAATGACCTGTTCGCAGAGGAGTTGCGTGCCGAAGGCGCGCACGCCCAACACATGCGTGACCGTGTTGGCATCCCATCCCTCGGTGAGCATGGAAACGGAGACGACGCAGCGGATGGACCCGCCCAACTGGCCGGGTTTGCCAACCGTATTCATCACCTCCCGAAGCAATGTCACGTCATCGAGTTTTTTGCCTTGATGCAGTTCATCGGCGAGCTTGCCTCCGCGTTCTACGATCTCGCGGCGGAAACGTTCAATTTCGTCGGCGGCCATGCTCCGGAAATTGTCATCCAGCCCTTCACCGGATTCGAGTTGCTCGCTGTCGATGAGGAGGGTATTGGGGCGGGGGAACGGGTTGCCGTGTTCATCGAAATTGCGAAATAGTTCGAGACGGCCGTTTTTGAATGCCATGGATCCATCTTCATTCTCGCGCTGAAAACCGGAGATGTAGTCATACACCAACTTGGAGGTGGAGGTGTTGTTGCAGACTACAATGAAGCAGGGGGGAACGGAGATCCTCTCTCTGGCCCAGAGTTCGTACGTTTTTTTGTAGTGGCCATATAGGGCGTCGAGTGCGGTCTGTAGTTGCGTTGGCAGATCGAGCGGATTCAGTGTTTCGGCCTTGCCACGGCCTTTCTTGGGCATTTTTGTTCGGATGTGTTCCCACAAGTTCCGGAACATCGGCATATCGCCGCCTGGGATATTATCGGCCACAGGCACGCGCGGGAGTTTCACGATGCCGCATTCGATGGCATCCATCAGTGAGAAGTCGCTCATGGTCCATGGAAAGAGTGTACCCTCGGCGTACCCTGACCCTCGAAGGAAGAATGGCGTCGCCGAGAGATCGATGATCTGCGTAACTCCGAGTTTTCGAGTGACGGTTTCTAATCCCGATATCCACAGCCGTGCCGCCTCGTTGTTTTTCTCCGCCTCTTTCTTCTCTTCCCCTTTCAATTCCTCATCTTCGGCTCTGGGCTTTTCCCGGTAACAATGATGGGCTTCGTCGTTCAACACCATGATATTCTTTAAGCCCATCAGGTCGGGCATCACCCGCTGGAGCATCTGCCCTTCGGTTTCCAGGGTATTGAGTTTGTCGCCGCGTCCTTGCAGGAGTGAACGCCCGCCCTTGGATAGTTCGATTCGCTCACGGAGTTTGAACGCATGATAGTTGGTGATGACGATTTTGGCCCGGTGCACATCATCCAGCATGTCAGTAGGTACCAACTCGCGCTCTTTGTAATAACTGTCAGGATCATGGGGCTGGAGCACGCGCAGACGATCCTTGATGGTCAGGCCGGGAGCCACGACCAGAAATCCACGAGTAAAGTGTTTGCTCCCCGGTCGGCGGACGGCATTGATGGTCTGCCAGGCGATGAGCATCGCCATGACGGTGGTCTTACCCGCGCCGGTGGCCAATTTCAACGCCACGCGCATGAGTTGCGGATTGGCATCTTTATTGGCTGCCGCGAGATGTTCGAGCAGCCGCTTACCGGGATTGGATTGGGGTGCGACCTCGGTCAGCCAGATTGCCGTCTCCACGGCCTCCACCTGACAGAAGAATGGGCGGATACTGCTGAATTTGTGATGCCGCCAATGCTGGAGAAGACGCGTGGTCTCTGGCGTGACCTGCCACTGATTGGGATTGGGCAAGGCGCGCCACGTGTCTACATGCCCGCGCACCTCATTGATGATCGACGTGGGGTCGTATTGCTGCTCCTTCGTCGAAAGACTCTTGCCTTCATCGAAGACGATTTCTTCCTGGACTGTCCCTTTTTTACGCTTTTTGGGCTTTGGGATCGGTGTGATGAACTCGGCAGGGCGTCGGCTTTCAAGGATCTGTTGTGTAGGCTGGCCACTTGAATCCAGCTCCCAATACCGCTTCGGGTACTCATAGGGGGAGTTCAGGATAGGGCGTTCGAAGAAAGGATTTTCAGATACTTGCATGGGCCTGTTGAGGGATGGTCAGGCTTTATTCAATGATGTGAAAGTCAAGAGACATTTTTTTGTTTTCTTTGCCGGTTTGTCCATGCTACCCAACTCATTCAAAAATGTACAGAATTTTCGTTCATGAAATTTTGTCGGTGGAGTGGAGAGAGTATGTTTAGAATTTTTTTGGGAGGTGAATTGGGTGCAAGACTCCCCCATACATTTTAGTTTGCGTGTTGCGGGGGCTTTTGTGAGGAGGAAGGTCTTGGGGGTGACAGTAGGATTGTGGAAAGTGTTGCTGTGTTCCAGTGGACGCTCAATTTTCACATTCACCGAAATTTTTGGTAATTAAAATCTTGGCCTGTCCGAACAGATCCCGCACCAGATTTCTTCAACACGACCGCTCACCCACACCTCTGAAAACCAAGGTTCCTCCTCCATCTGCTTCACATGTGGTTGGGCAGGGAGGTCCCATTACTCAAGTTCTCCAGTATAAGAAGAAGTGACCTACTCTTTACTTTACCTAATCGGCAAACACCCAGTATGAAAATTCAATCCTCGTGTTCGCTCTCCTATTGACTAGAAGGCTTTAGCAAGCAGTGACATGTGAAGTTGCTCACCTGGAATATCTCTGGAAGACGGGACTCGTTGAACCTTCAGGTTTAGTTTATAGCAGCGCGTCGCCCGGATATGGTCACTCTCCAAGAGGTCACCCCTCGGACTGGCCCAGCCGGATTTTGTTTTTTGTGTTACGAATAATTCCTCTGTCGTTCTTTCCCAAAGCAAGCATCCAGGGGCCACACTAGAAAAAATTGCTACGCCGAATCACCTCGAAATACCCGCCTAGCCCTGATTCCGCTCAGCGCAGGTGCTGAACCCTCGGTATTTTGTTGGTCTGGGATTTCGATCATCTGCGATGCTTCTTTTGTTGCCAGCAGGCTTTCCTTTTCCCGCCGGGCGATAGCAGGGATTGCCCCCTCACACACTTCTCATTTTTTTTCTTACCTTTTCCGTCTTACCCTCCGAAAGAGGGTGAATCACCCTGGAGTTTCCTATGTCAGCAGAAATTTTGACCCGCTTGGAATTTGCGCGAAAAGAGCTACTCGACCTGGGGCTTCGCAACCCCCTTTTAAATCATCGAATAAAGAGTAAGCAAGTTCGGGTCGTCGACGAACTTGCCACCGAAGTCTTTCGCTTGTTGGTCCAAGAAGGGCAATCCATGAGCTTTGAGGCGTTGCCGGAGAAGAAGGTTTCTCATGTCTCCGCCTTGGAGGACGAGGACCAAACGGCCGGCAGCGTGGATTGGACCAACCTTTTAGATCAACCCGAGAATCCGCACGACGGGGCTGGTCTGGCCAAACGCCACGTAGACAAAAAATTGCAGACGGCAATGTCCTCGGAAAAATTGCAGGCTCGCCTCCTATCCATTCACCGCGATGCTCGAACCTACCTTGAAGAGCAGGGTGTCAATGTGCTGTTTCTCGCCATCGGATTTCTCCATTGGTATGAAATCGCGTCTTCCGAAGAGGCCCGTCACGCACCTCTGATTCTGATCCCCGTCGAGTTGACCCGGCACAGCGCCCAAGAGCGGTTTCACATCTCCTGGACCAACGAGGATATCGGCGACAACTATTCGTTGGCCGGAAAATTGAAAAACGACTTCAATCTTCAGTTGCCGACAATGGGGGCTGTCGAAGACCTCGATGTGCCCAGGTATTTTGACACCGTCGTCTCAAGCTTAGGCGAACATTCCCGCCGGAAAGTGGTTCCCAATGAGATGGTCTTAGGATTTTTCTCTTTTGGAAAGTTTCTGATGTATCGGGATCTCAATCCGGAGAGTTGGCCAACCGGAAGGGGGCCCAATGAGCATCCTGTTCTTTCGAAATTACTTGGGGACGGGTTCCGGGAACCTGACAGTCCCTTTGGTGACGAGGACCATCTGGACGATCACGTGGCCCCCGCCGATTTGCATCAGGTCGCGGATTCGGACAGTAGCCAAACATTGGCTATCCTGGACATTCATTCCGGCCGAAATCTGGTGCTGCAAGGTCCACCCGGAACCGGGAAATCTCAAACCATCACGAATATGATTGCCGAAGCCATTGGCCACAATCGAAAGGTGTTGTTTGTCTCCGAAAAGATGGCTGCGCTTGAGGTCGTGAAACGTCGACTTGATTGCCTGGGGTTGGGAGATGCGGTTTTGGAATTGCATAGTCATAAAACCAACAAAAAACAGGTCTTAGACGAACTCAACCGGACCTTGGAACTCGGCCGACCGCAGTTAACCGGTGGGGAAGGCTCTCTGACGGCGCTGACACACCTACGAGACCACTTGAATGCCTACTGTACTGCGGTGAATAGTCCCATCGGGCGGACCAACACACCCTTTATCAGAGCCTTGGGGCATTGCCACGACTTTCCATCTACCAATCTTTTTTCATTTCCCAACATTGCAGATTGGACTGAGGCCGATTACCGGGAAATCCGGTCGGTGGTCCACTTATTGGATCAACATTTGGCGGAATATGGTCCACCCACCAAAAACCCTTTTTACCCTTGTACTCTTCAAGACTACCTTCCGTCCCAACGGTCGAGTCTGGAGCAGGCGTTCCAAGCAGCCATAAGACAAACGGAAGCGGTCAGCCAGGGCGGCCTGGCCTTAGCTGAGGCGATGGGATTAGTGGCTCCCACCACTCAACGGGATGTTGAACGTCTTTGCCACACGGCTGTTCACGCTGCTGAAGCGCCCTCTCTTAAGGGAATCTGTCTGCATTCTGATATGTGGCGCACACGCGGCGAAGATGTGCAAAGACTTGTTGATGCCGGCCGTCGCGTCCTGAACATGCGCGAGCGGTTTGAAAAATGGGTGATTGATCAGGCATGGAGTCAGGATCTCCTCGATATTCGACAGGCATTCCTGACGCATGGGGATACATGGTGGCGTTTGTTGTCCGGAAGGTTTCGCCAGGCACAGGCCAGACTCCAGGGCCTTTGCCGTCGCCCGCTTCCCAAAGAGGCGAAGAAAGTACTGATCCTTATCGACGGGATCATGGCTTATCAGGCCAGTCTTCAAATTTATGAAGAACTGGCCTCTGTTGGGCAGACCCTCTTTGGCACGCAATGGAAGGCGCTCCAATCCGATTGGAATTCGTTAGAGCAACTGACCGAATGGATTCTGGCGGTACACCAAGATCCGGATCAGCACTATTTGATTCCCGGCTTTGTGGATTTTCTTTCGAGGGAACCTCAGGTTGGGGGCCTACAAGAACAAGCAGGATCACTCAAACAACTTTTGGAAAGCCGCGAAGCCGCTATCCGGGATGTGGTGCAACGACTGGCTCTTCCTCCTGGAAACCCATTGGAAATGGCTGACAACGCGCCCTTAGATCAGCAACACCATATCCTTCAAACATGGTGTCAGCACCTGGATGGCCTTCAGCACCTCATGCAGTTTAAGCAACTGGCTACTGAATTACGGAAGAAGAACCTGGCTCCGTTCATTGAGATTGCTCTCAATTGGGATCAGGGAGCCGGCACCTTGCTTCAGGCTTTTGATGCGCATTGGTATCGTAGCTTGGTTGAGCATGCGTATCTTGAGAAAGCGCCCTTGAAATGTTTCGACCGCATTCGGCATGAACAACTTATTCAAGATTATCGGAGTCTGGATACACAGGTACTACAATTTAACCGCCAACGATTGGCTTACAAGCATTGGGAGAATTTGCCCAAGATGAGCACCGAAGGCGAGCTGAACGTGATCAAACGGGAAATCAATAAAAAACGTCGGCATGTGCCTATTCGGAAGTTAATGGATGAAGCCGGGCGTGCGGTTCAAGCCATCAAACCGGTGTTTATGATGAGTCCTATATCCATTGCCACCTTTATCCCTCCCGGTGCCCTCCAATTCGATCTTGTGATCTTTGACGAAGCGAGCCAGGTGAAACCTGTGGATGCCATGGGTGCCATTCTCCGGGGCAAGCAAACCGTGGTGGTTGGCGACCGGCAGCAACTGCCTCCGACCAATTTTTTTGACAGTTTGACTGGCGACATGAACGAGGAGGAAGACGACAGTTCTGTCGGTGATATGGAAAGTATTCTCAGCCTTTTTTCAGGAAAAGGGGCACCGGAGCGCATGCTTCGCTGGCATTACCGCAGTCGGGATGAATCACTGATTACGATTTCCAACTCAGAGTTTTATCATAATCGGTTGGTTGTTTTTCCCAATTCGGGTAGCCATCCTCAAGCCCGCGGGCTGCGTTTTCACCATCTGCCTCACACCGCCTATGATCGTGGGAAAACTCGAACGAATCCCAAGGAGGCTCATGCCGTCGCGCAAGCGATCATGGATCATGCCAGGACCTTCCCCGATCTCTCCCTTGGGGTGGCGGCCTTCAGTGTGGCCCAACGAGAGGCTATTGAAATGCAGCTCGAATTACTCCGACGGCAAGATGCCACTTGCGAGGCATTTTTTAGCGAGACCTGCCTGGAACCCTTTTTTGTCAAGAATCTTGAGAATGTTCAGGGTGACGAACGAGACGTCATTTTTATCAGCATTGGATATGGCAAAACGGCGGAAGGGTATTTCCCTATGAGCTTTGGTCCACTCAATCGGGAAGGAGGAGAACGACGCCTCAATGTGCTGATTTCACGAGCCCGTTTGGCTATGGACGTCTTTTCCAATTTCACGGCTGATGATATTGATACCACGCGAGCCAGTGGTAGGGGTGTTGAGGCTCTAAAGAAATTTTTAAATTATGCCCAACACAGGAGACTCGATATTCCGCACAGTACGGGGCGTGAACCTGATTCTCCTTTTGAAGAAAGTGTGATCAAGGCCCTTCAGGAGCAGGGGGTGGAAATAGAAGCCCAAGTTGGGACAGCCGGATTTTTTATTGACATTGCCGTGAGAGACCCTGCGTATCCTGGTCGTTACATGCTGGGGATCGAGTGCGATGGAGCTTCTTATCACAGTGCACGTTCGGCACGCGATCGGGATCGGCTTCGCCAGCAGATTTTAGAAAATCAAGGATGGCGTTTGCACCGCATTTGGAGTACGAATTGGTACCGGAATCCACAAGAAGAACTTGAGAAGGCCTTGGCCGCCATTGAACAGGCTAAAACCCTTACCACTTCTCCTGTCACGGGGCCGCATGGGAATGGGGCCAGTGGCGGGCTGACCGAACCAATCATTGAACGATCGGTGGAGACTTCCTACCCGGACGATTGGGTGCAGCCCTCCAATCTTTATGACAGAGCAAAAGTCACCATCCCCCTCAACAACCGCGCCTTACATGAAATCCCGGTTGCTGAGTTGGTCCCATTTGTTCAGTCAGTGGTTCACATCGAAAGTCCCGTTCATCCTTCTGTCATCATCCAACGCGTCACTGAGGGGGCAGGCTTGAAACGGGCCGGTAACCGGATACAAGACATCGTCGGTCGAGCCATTCAACAAGCTGTCAAGGGAGGATTCATTTGTCAAAGGAGCGATTTTTTGTGGGTTAATGGGATGGAACGACCGCTTGTTCGAGACCGTAGTCTTCTGGATGCTGCCGAGCGGAAGCTGGAATACATTGCCCCGGAAGAACTGGAAGAAAGCTTACTGCAAGAAATTGGTGCATCCTTTTCTCTTGTGAAGGACGAAGCCATTCAAAATTCGGCCAGGCGTCTGGGTATTTCTCGGGTTACCGACCAAACCAAACAACTGATGACGAAACGAATCGATCAGCTCGTCGATTCTGGCCGTCTCAATGTTCATGAGGCAAGAATTTGCCTCAAGTGAGATGCTCCGTCCCCATCAATGACATCTGATTCGGTACCTAAGAATGCGCTGGTAGTAGGGCAGGGTTGGTGACGCAAAGGGCGGGGAGCCAGTTAAACCCGTGCTCTCGTTGTTTTTGCGCTACGGCGGACTTTTTTCGGTGTGCCGATGCGTTTAAACGTGATTTGCATTTCAAAGCCGGCAGCCTCGGCGTATTTTTTGATGGTTGTGAGTCTGGGGGAATGACGGCCCGAAGGGCTTTCAAGCCGGGAGATGTTCGGTTTTTTTGTCCCGATCATTTCCGCTATTTCCTCCTGTGTTAAGCCGGATTCCATTCTCATCCGAAGCAATTGCCTGATCAGGTCGTATTCCGGCTGAAGCCGGTCATACTCCTTTTTGACCTCCTGGTCTTTTAACGCCTTCCTTTTCATGTCTGCGAATTTTGGCCTGTTCATTTCAGGACCTCCTTCATCCTTTCCATGGCTTTCTCCATCTCTCTCCGGGGAATTTTCTGTGTCTTTTTCACAAAGGAGTGTAAGATAATTATTTTTTTGTCCTTCGCTGTGCAAAAAATTGATCTGCCTATTCCTTCCCTGCCCTTGGCTCTGATTTCGAATAGCCCTTTCCCGAGGGGGGCGGTATGAGGGCGTCCGATAAGGGGACCAAATTCTTCAATTAGTTCAACTACCCGGAGGAAGTCAGCCAAAATACCTTTGGGAAAGGCAATGGTCTGGTCTTCCACCTTCTCATTATAAAATTCTACTTTCCAGTTCATCTCTGTTTGTTATCACATATGATAACACATTTCAAGTCAACTATTGTTCATGACAATACCTGCCAGAAAGCCTCTTGCTTTACATGGGGATGAATGACAGCAGGGAGCCATGCGCACAAGAAGTAGGTTTTAAAGAAGCCCCGCTATTTGGGCGGGGAGCTCTACTTTCACTTCTTTGTCAGTTGGATGCCCGATGACGAATGTCGTGGGTGCCGGCAAGTTGATGTCGAAAAATCCCCCTGAATCCCCCTTTGTCTAAGGGGGAATGTCGAGGCAGGCATGAAAGAGGGGGAGGGGCTAGGGGAATGAGACGGGGCCCAAGTTGAAGGTGTCATGGCTGGGCGAGATCCTTCGTTTCTCTCAGGATGACCATGTCTCTCAGGTCTTATTGCATGTGGCCAATGCGTAGGGTGCTTTGAACAATGTGACTGATGGCACTCAGGTGATGGTTCATAGGAATAGGCTGCTCAGCCGGTCGGCGTCATTTTTTTCGGCATGGTTTCAAACCGAAAATCCATCAGATTGACTGGATGGGGACGCTTGGAAAGATAGAGCACTTCAATACCGACCACTTGATTGGAGGCATCATAGTCTACAATGACGCCAGGGGCGACTTCCTCCGATTCCTCTACGGGGACGTCCACCAGTTCTAGGTGCAGTGCATCGGCTTCTTCATCGATTTTTAATTTCATAGCTGCCTCCCCATCTTCCGATCAAAATAACACGTGATGACCCTTATCGGATTTGAAGTTTTCTTGACGATGACACGTAGCACACGCTCCCCGGCTTCTTGAATACGTCTCATACGATGTTCCAATTCAGGATCGATACGGTCAGGCTCCACTCGTTCAGGCTGAAGGAGAACCTGCTCAACCCATTCTATGCGGATAGAGGGGCGCTTCCGCAAACTTTCGCGCGCATGCTCGGTCAGTTGGTAGTCCATCCCTCACTTTTTTGATACGTGTTGCACTGCGTCACGTATCTGATCTTTCATTTTAAAATCTGTCTGACGTCGGGCAAGCGGTCACTTCGGCTGTTGGGATGTCGCATAAGACCGAGTGGAACACAGAATACTAACACACGCCTAAAGCGAGATGGTTTGGCTCTATTCAGGGTTTGGAGTTCGTTCGAGTTTTCCTCGTCTTTGGCCATGCTACCCAACATCTTCAACAATGTACAGAAATTTTGTTCATATAATTTTGTCGATGGGGGTGGAGAGTATGTTCTGAAATTTTTTGGGGGCTGAAGTGGGTGCAGGACTCCACGATGTATTTTGATTTGTGTGTTGCGGGGGCTTTTGTGAGGAGGAAGGTCTTGGGGGTGACAGTAGGATTGTG
>JBBDSY010000009.1:0-63196 GCA_040904705.1 Nitrospirales bacterium
AAAGCCATCGATATGATCTTTGCCATGTACTAATGAAAAGTTAACCTACTATACCTTTGCCATCACCAACATAGACATGGGTCATTCACCGGGATCCAAGGGAGCGGTGGTGGCATTTGAGACAACCGATTTAGACGTCTTCGTAACAACACTGAAGGAGAAATCCGTCACGTTCGTTGTGGAGATCTTTTCTACCCCTGTCTGTCGGATGGCCGTTATTCAAGACCCAGACGGGAACCATATTACTATTCATAAAAGACATGAAAACTAAAAGCAGGCCAATACCATAATACACTCAATGCAATCATAGTATTCGGCAAGACCTCGGATGCTAAAGGAATAAAATCATCGGCCGTTGATTTGCGGTAGGGATTACTTATCGTCGCTGTCTTCTGAAACGGACGAAACGGTTGCTGCCCAAGCTCGCAGGACAGCACGATCATTATCCGTAATCCCCGCTTCCGGATGGAGCGGGAGATAGAACCAAGGCGGCATTTCACCCTCCTGAACCTCTTCCCAGATTTCCTTGATCATTTTGTCGCGTTTTTTTTGGTTATAGCGATTCCACGTTGAGAAGTTGAGTTCTTCTCGGCCTTCTCCCACATCCCAGGCCAAGAGCCACGAAACCGGAGCCACCCGGCTATATTCCGGCCAGATGGTTTCATTGGAATGACAATCATAACAAGCCCGTTTCAGAATCGCCTTCACTTCCGGCGATGCCAGGATTTCTTCCTCTACTGGGGGGTTGCTTCTGTTCACAGGGATGAATTGAATCCCAACCAACACGATCACCATTACGAATACAATCCTTCCCAGGTTAGTTTTCATACACGAACGTCCTTTCAATTCAGATTTGCCTTACATGAACGACCCTAAGCCATCTTTATCAATAAGTTATCCGCATTCCGCCCTCTTAAAGAGCAATGCAAGAAGCATGGGAAAACCAACCTCTGATGGAAACGCATTATGACCTTCTTGGCCAGCCGCTTCCTTCTAGGAAAGTGTTCAGAAAAGCAGGATGTTCTTTTCAATCATGCGGAACACAACTGTCTTCGTCGGCTAATCCACTTCTTGATTTCAACGGCCACAAAGACCACCGTGGACAAAAGAAGACAGAACACTAACTCATTCAGGCTAAGCGGGGTGGTTTTAAAGATCTGATTGAGAAAGGGGATATAAATTGTGGCCATTTGCAAGGCAAAGGTGAAAAGGACGACGCCGAGGAGTTGGGGATTCGACCAGAGACCTTGCTGAAAGACTGACTCTTTCTCGGACCTCATCGCCAACACATTACCTAACTGAGACAAGGTCAGCACTGTAAAGACCATCGTCTGCCAGTGAGTCGATCCGCTGTGATACGCCCAACCTTGAGCCAAGAGAGCCACGCTACCCATGAGCAATCCCACCCAGACAATGTCCTGCCACATGCCATGGGCAAAGATGTTTTCTTGGGGTGGTCTTGGCGGTCTCTCCATAATGCCCTTCTCCCCTGGCTCCAAAGCCAGAGCCAGCCCTGGCAAGCCGTCGGTCACTAAGTTAATCCACAGAATGTGGATCGGCAGAAACGGAAGGGGAAGGCCCAAGAATGGCGCCAAAAAAATCGTCCAGATTTCCCCTGCATTACTGGTCATGGTGTACCTGATGAATTTTCGGATGTTGTCGAAGATTCGGCGCCCCTCCGCCACAGCCGTCACAATAGTGGCAAAATTATCGTCCAAGAGAATCATGTCGGAAGCTTCCCGTGACACATCAGTGCCCGAAATGCCCATCGCCACGCCGATATCGGCACCTTTGAGAGCTGGAGCATCATTAACCCCGTCACCCGTCATCGCGACAAATTCCCCGTTTTTCTGGAGAGTCTTCACAATGTTGATCTTTTGCTCCGGCGCAACCCGGGCATACACCCGGATATGCGTGACTCGCTCTTCCATTTCTTGCAACGAAAGCTGTCCTAACTCCTGGCCAGTAATAACTTCCTCATTCTCTGTCATGATTCCCAGCCGGATAGCGATCGCGCGCGCGGTGGCCGGGTGATCGCCTGTGATCATCACCGGCGTGATCCCAGCCGTTTGGCAAAGGGCGACGGCATTCCGAACTTCTTCTCGTGGTGGATCAATCAGACCGACTAACCCCAGAAAGGTGAGCTGACATTCACTGGTTTCCGGCGAGAGGACGGCAGGCATGTGAGACCATTCGCGAAAGGCCAGCCCCAGCACGCGCAAGCCATTGGCAGCCATCTGTTCTGCACGTTCCAAAATCGCTTCCTTGTGGATAGGCGTTGAGCCGGACTCACCTAAGACCGTGTCGCATTGAGCCACCATTTCTTCTGGCGCCCCCTTTGTGAATGACATCACCCGGTCGTCGCCCTTATGAAAAGTGGTCATGCGTTTTCTGTTGGAATCAAAAGGGATCTCCCCCACGCGCGGCGAGGTGAGCACCAGACCCTCCTTGTCGTAATTCGCTTCCCGCGCAGCCAGGTAAAGAGCCACTTCGGTTGGATCCCCGATGACTTTCCCCTGGTCATTCCCCGTTGCATCGTTGCTTAAGGCCATGGCCTGGTAGAGCAACTCCCAAGGCTCGCCCTCCCTCTCTCCTTTGCTATCTTCCTTGACGAATTGTTCATTCGCATAGAGCTCCTCCACGCGCATGTTGTTCTGGGTCAGTGTTCCAGTCTTGTCGGAACAGATGTAGGTGACGGATCCCAAGGTTTCCACAGCAGGAAGGCGCCGGATCAAGGCATTCTTTTTGACCATCTTATGCGCGCCCAATGCCAAGGATATTGTCACAACCGCTGGAAGCGCCTCAGGGATGGCTGCGACAGCCAGACTGACTGCCGTGAGAAACATGAGAACCGCAGGTTCCCCTCGAAGCACTCCCAAAACAAACACGAAGAGGCAGATGGCGAGAATGGCCAAGGCCAAACGTTGCCCGAATCGGGCTAATCGTTTTTGTAAAGGAGTTTGGACGGTTTCTTCTTCCCCCAAAAGGAAGGCGATCTTCCCAAGCTCTGTGGCCATGCCGATGGCAATAACGACCCCGGTGGCGCGGCCATACGTCACAACGGTGCCTTTGTACGCCATGTTAAGACGGTCACCAACGGGAAGTTCGATACTTGCAAGACTTTCAGTGTGTTTTTCTACAGGTACCGATTCCCCGGTCAACGCCGCCTCGTCGACTCTCAGCTGGCTCGTTTCAAGGAGCCGAAGATCGGCTGGGACAAGGTCTCCTGCCTCCACCATGACAATATCGCCGTAGGTAAGTTCGGCAGCGGTGACTGTCACCGTTTGTCCCTCTCGACATACCCTTGCGCTGCGAGGAACCAACATTTTCAAGGCAGCCATCGCGCGCGCTGCCCGAAATTCTTGCACAAACCCAATGACCCCATTCAGTACCACGATGACAACAATGGCAAGCGCATCCAATGGTTCCCCAATGATGCCTGAGACAACCGCAGCGGCAATCAACACCAGAATCATAAAATCGGTGAATTGATCCAAGAACATCCACCAGAGACTCCGAGGTGGATGCTCCAGAATTTCATTTGGGCCGTAAGCATTCACCCGTCGTTGGACTTCAGATGCGCTATGGCCGGTCTGAGGGTCAACGTTCAAGCGTTGCGCGGTCTCCACAGCAGAAAATGTGTGCCATGGGAGCGCCTCGAATTCCGTCGCAGAAGGGCTTCTGCTTATGATGTCATCCTTAGCCATAGAGCAAATTTCAGAGGACCAATATCCTATTCCCCCTTTATGCAGATTAAACGCTAGTGACCTATGCAATAGATAGCCCACTTTTGCGTGTCGGTCCGCCATCCGCCATTGTGACTCACCCAAGTTATACCTCGGTCACTGAGTCGAGAACGGCACGTGAATCCGCGGACGAAGGAGAATCCTTTCCCTCCCTGTTAGAATGGGTGATTACTATGAACGCACGTCACCGCCAAGAACAACTGACCCGCCGGTTATCGTTTTTCTTTTCCAGCATCGTTTTTTTCATGCTGCTGATGATGGTATTGGCTGGCAACCATGCTACGGGAGAGATCGTGCTCCGCATTGTGGTGACGTTTCTTGTGGCTGTGTTTCTCTATAGGTTTCTGACTCGGAAAAACCGACTGCGAGCGGTCATTCGGAAACAACCTTTTCCGACATCTTGGGAAGGCGTGTTACAACAGGAGGTGCCGTTTTTTCAGACACTCGATGAATCAGAAAAACATCGCTTTCGAGAAGAAGTGCGAATCTTTCTGAAGGAAAAACAAATCACAGGCATCAAGACCTCCGTCGATGACACCATGCGGGTGTTAGTTGCCGCAAGTGCCATTATTCCTATTTTCGGATTTCCTGAGTGGGAGTGGGACCAAATCAGTGAGGTGCTCATTTACCCCACCACCTTTAATGAACATTACGAGATTGGGCACAAAGAAAACCACGATGTCCTAGGCATGGTTGGATCTGGATCGATGAATCGCATGATGATTCTTTCCAAGCCTGAGCTGTTGCAAGGATTCCGTGCGTCCCAGGATCAAAAGAACGTGGGCATTCATGAGTTTACGCATTTGCTCGATAAGTCCGACGGCACGGTGGATGGCGTGCCCTCTGTGGGGCTCTCTGGGTCTGTCGTTGCCCCATGGCTGAAGCTCATACATCAAGAAATGGAAAAGATCCGGGCCGGGCATTCGGATATCAATCCGTATGGATTGAAAAATGAAGCCGAATTTTTTGCCGTCGCCTCTGAGTACTTTTTTGAAAATCCAGATAAAATGAAACGGAAGCATCCCGAATTGTATGGCATGCTGAAACGAATCTTTCACCAGGATCCGCAGGGACGCGTCAAAAAAGCGCTGGTGTCTATGGTGAAACCCACAGCCGGTCGACTGGGCCGCAATTCTCCTTGCCCCTGCGGAAGCGGGAAGAAATATAAACACTGTTGCTTGCCAGGTAAATAACAAGTCATTTCTTTTTCGCCTTCATCCCATCATTCCCGCCGGAAGTTAGCGGGTATCCATCTTGCCAAAATTAAGAGAGATTCCCGATAAAAACGTGGGGAATGACAAGAACCATAGCTCACGGGCGACAATCGCCGTGAGACAGCCTGCGAATTGCTTTACAACGATCTCCCTCCCCTTCTTACCTCGACAACCTCCCCTTACAGCTTCTCTGTCGCTTGAACCCCGGGATGATAGGTTGAATAGACCACAATGGGAATGGACAGATCGCCCAGATGCTTGTCAATAAGCGGCATGACATCTTTCCAATCCAGCCCACCCACGCCGGTGGCTAACTTGGGTAGCGCCACACTGGTGAACTGTTCTGTTTCAATGGTTTTCCTCAAAGCCTTGAGACAATGATTCACGTTCTCAACAGAAGCTTTCCCTGGTCGACTGCCGTGGTTAGGCGGTGGTTCCTGTGTCAGGAGATTGATAATACGGACACCCCCTGCCCCGCCCCATGTCCATAATTCACCGGGTTGAGGTTCAGATACTTGACAGGCGTGTTTGAAATCTTTGTACATCGCCGGCCACCGTTCCCGCAGCGCCAGAGCTAAGCCGTGAGCAAAATTATCATGGGGCGCCACCCCATGAGCTACGGCCCCGGCTTTGGTTAACAGAATGTCACCTTCCACTTCTTGAATCATACCTTCTCCTCCTTACCATTGAATAACATGAATACGATTTTGAGTTTTTCATCTCAAATTTAATGTGCCTTCTCAAAATTGAGTAGCTTTCTCCTCACCCTCAGACATTCAAGAATCATTCCGCTATTGAATTCTGAAAGGGCCAAACTTTTTCTGCCTTATTTAGAGAAAAATGGAATGCGGCCAACCGTGGAACCAAAAAAATCTTTACAAGATAGCCGATTCTCTTGTATGAAGCCCTTCGGAGTTTGTTATATTCGGAAATGATTTCCCCACCTCATATTTACTTTCTATAAGGAGCAATAATGACGACACCGAATCTTGACTTGAAAGCCCGTGACCTTATGCAGACACGCATCGTTGCCGTCACACGTCGGTACAGCGCACGAGAGGTGGCGATCCTCATCCATTCTGGGACGTGTAGTGGGGTACCGGTGATTGAACCTGGCAACCGCCTTGTTGGGATCGTTTCTGAATTTGACGTTCTTAAGGCATTGGCCAAAGGAGAAGATTTACAAACGCTGAAAGCCGAAGACATCATGACTTCGCAACCAGTCACGGTTGAAGAGACCGCCACAGCCGAGATGGTTATCAATCACATGATCGAGCATCAGATTATCCGTATCCCCGTGGTCCGTGACGGTCGCCTCCTCGGCATGATTTCCCGCACAGATCTCATGGATCAACTGATTGATAGTCATTTGATCAATGTGTATGGAGCGTGAATCATGAAATTTTCCATAGCAAGGTTGGGGGAAATTCATAGAAAAAATTATGCGCTACCATGCCCCCGTGGTACATTTTCAAAGGACAATCTAAAAGGTCTCTCTCTCTTAAACGAGACTTGGGGAAACAACGCGTCTACCAATAGCAGTTTCTCATTTCTCCTGTTTCTCCCCTTCCTTTCCCCTCCTCTGAATCCAAATATTTTCAGATCTACCTGTGGCCAAGCGCAACACCCTCCGACAATGAGTGCGGTATTTTGCAACAATCCCGACCTCTGTTAACTGTTAATACTGAAACAAATCAGGCTTACCTCATCGTGCATTTATGGCACAGCTCTTGATCTATTGTAATCAAAGGTACGGAGAGAGGAAATATATTCACGTGTTACTCATAGCCACGATCGATCCAATTTTACGGAGTAATTTACATCACACTCTGATGGCAAAAGGAGAGCCTTTTCTCCTACTTGGTGAAGGAGAGAATATTACTGATTTGGTGATTCGACATCACCCTTCTCTCGTCATTTTAGACCTATATTTATCCAATCCCAGTGGGATAGAAATTTTACGACAACTTCGGGCTGAAGGCTTTATGGGGAAGGTCGTCGTCTTAGGGGGCCAATCTACTCAGTCTTTGGCCCCAGAAGTTACACGATTAGGGGCTTTACA
The DNA here is from genome assembly GCA_040904705.1 of Nitrospirales bacterium. Taxonomy (GTDB): domain Bacteria; phylum Nitrospirota; class Nitrospiria; order Nitrospirales; family UBA8639; genus Nitrospira_E. Next base: position 7,023 of record JBBDSY010000009.1, read on the forward strand.
AATTGTTGGACGCCCATTTAATGCCAGCCAAGTCCTGGGGGCCGTACGGGTCGCTCACGGAACGCTTGATGATGACCCTGGGTTGTCGGGTCAAACTTGATAAGGAGGTGAGTCATGAAAGCTTTGGGAAATTTGGGACACCATGAACGTATTATCCGCGTGAGCATCGGCCTGGTCCTGCTTGCCCTGTCGGGGTTTTCTATCCTGCCAGGATGGGGGGATTTGTTGCTCATGATTGTTGGTCTTATTGCGCTGTTGACCGGGATCGTCGGTTACTGCCCAGCATGGCATGCGGTGGGCATCAATACCTGCAAAGTCGAACACGGTCACTCCGCCTCAAATCCGAAAGAAGAAATCCATGAACAAGGCGCTCAAACAACTCATCAATCGTAAGAAAGGTAACAGTATAAGTCTACGCTTCTCTCCAATCCCAACCAGGAATGACTATTGTTCGAGCGGATACGGGTCATCCATTGCGGGAAGCCTCCTGGAACATCACCATTATTCAAACATTGTGGATCTCGTGGGAGGCTTCGACCCCTGGGAGGAAGCCATCGTGAATCCATCCCTACAGTCCGCTTCCGCACTCCAAGAACCTGGTGGACGAACACCACAGGAAAGATGATGAAGCCAGACCACGAAAACACGAATCGCAAACTAAAGACGATCTTGATTCCTGTCGATGGGTCGCCACAGGCTGACGAAGCCGTCCGGAGCCTCCAAGCCTTTTCTCCCCCCAGTCGAATTGTCCTGCTTCATTGTTTTTCCATTCCGCAACTGGCGTACCCGGGGACCGGCATGAGTGTGGGGAGAAAATTTTCGGAAGCTGCCGAGCAGGCATTACGCAAAGAAGGTTCCCGAATACTCGAAAAAGCCGCGTCCCAACTCCCTGCTGTATGTGAAGAAGTTTCCCAACGCCTCGAAGTCGGCGACACCGCATCGGTCATTTTAGCTATGGCCAAAAAAGAATCCGCAGACCTGATACTCATAGGCTCCCGCGGGCTGGGGGTGATTAAGGAACACGTTCTCGGAAGCGTGTCACACCGGGTGGCAACCCATGCGCCTTGTCCCACACTCATTGTCAAATCTTCCCTGATGCCACTCAAGGACATCTTGCTTCCCATTGAGCATCCTCTGGATGCGGAAAGAGTCATTGAATGGTTAGCTATGAAACCCTTTGTCAGCCTTCCCCATCTTTCCGTGCTACATGTGATCCCATTTGTCCAACCGGTGCTTCCAATTGGGGCCCTGTTACCTGACGCTTGGAAAAAAGAATTGCAGACAGGCAGTGACCATTTCACACAAAACGTCACCAACACTCTGACAACGCTTGGCTACCAAACAGAACGCTTTATCGAACCAGGGGCTCCGTCATCGATCATTCAAGAACATATCGCACGTCTTCAGCCACAATTGGTTCTCATGAGTACCTATAATCGCCCCCCACTGAACCGACTCGCTCATGGCAGTGTGTCCCATGCCACCGTACATCATGCTCCGTGCTCGGTGCTGTTGATACGTGAACCGACCTCACATGCTCCGGCTTGATTACTCAACCGTTCTCTTTCTATGATTGCCTCCCTTAACCATTAACGTGGAACACGATACCATGAATGCCCTATCTCCTAAATTCGCCATTCTGGTCGGGGGCGGACCAGCCCCAGGCATTAATAGTGTCATTGAAGCCGCCACCATTCGAAGTCGCCTCTGTGGGGTGGACGTTCTTGGGATTGAAGACGGATTCCAGTGGTTGATAAAAGGCGACATTTCGCATACTCAAGCCTTAACCCGCGAAACGGTCAGTCACCTGCACTTCCGTGGTGGCTCGTTATTGGGTACCTCACGAGCCAATCCGACTAAACGCCCCCAAGATTTATCGACAACGTTGTCCTCCCTTCAAAAATTGGAGGTGACCGGTCTCATCACGATTGGCGGAGATGATACGGCCTTTTCCGCATTAAAGTTGGCGGAACTGGCCAGGGAGGGTCTGCAGGTCGTTCACGTGCCAAAAACGATCGATAACGATTTGTGCCTTCCCCACGGCATGTCGACCTTTGGGTTTCAAACGGCACGCCATACGGGAGTGGAGCTGGTTAAAAATCTTATGATTGATGCGCATACCACATCTCGATGGTATTTCGTGATCACCATGGGGCGGAAGGCCGGACACCTGGCTTTAGGCATTGGGAAAGCGGCGGGAGCGACGCTCACCCTTATTCCGGAGGAATTCAAGGGATCGACGATTAAACTTTCCCACCTGACCAATATTCTGGTGGGATCCATCACCAAACGCCTGGCCCAAGGCCGCCCGGACGGCGTGGCCGTGCTGGCAGAAGGACTGTCGGAATTTTTAGATCAGGACGACCTCGCCCTGTTGGGGGGAGTTGAACGTGATGAACACGGCAATATCCGGTTAGCAGAACTGGATATCGGAAAGGTCCTGAAGGAAACCGTCACTCAGAAGTTAAAACACCATGACATCAAGATTACTATCGTGGCCAAAAACATCGGCTATGAACTTCGCTGCGCCGACCCTATTCCGTTCGACATGGAATACACCAGGGACTTGGGGTATTGCGCCGCCCAATTCCTTCTGGATGGAGGGAATGGAGCCATGGTGTCCATCGTGGACGGACGATTTACCCCGCTTCCGTTTAAGGACATGGTGGACTCCACAACCGGCCGCACCCGTGTGCGCATGGTCGATATCGAATCAGAAACCTATAAAATTGCCCGCGCCTATATGGCCCGGTTGGAACAGGAAGATTTCACCAATCAAGAAGCACTCGCGCAGTATGCCAAAGTTCTGAATATCTCTCCGGATCAATTTCGCTCAGGGTTTCAAGAAAGCTCAAGTGCGTGATCTGCCGTCATGGGGCCTTCTTCCGGTCAGCCCATACATTCCCGCCACTGCGAAACGATGTATTTAACTGTTGCGATCACAGGCCATACTTCTCAGCCAGCAGAGCCGCAGACTCCCATGCCCCGCGAACCAGTACTCGAACCACGGCTTCCTCAGTAGTAGATTTCATTTCCCTTTCCCGTATTTATAGGTAACGGCGTTTGGCTTCCTCAAACGGCAGTTGAAAGGCAGTTTCTGGTATATCCTCTTCTCTAACAAAAGAATATCCCCTGGAATAAATCCTCCAGTGCTTTTGCTATCGAATACACATACACATACACATTCACCCTCCCCTTCATTCCTCTCGGAATGAAGCCCTCAAGGGCGAGGGAGATTTTGAATGCCTTCTTTGAAAGTTCAAGCACCCTACCATGGACTTTTTCCAACGGCGCTTGGACCTCAAATCAACTCAATAATCGTGCGGGATACAAGACGAACAAGCGGCAACGCAGACTCACGGTCCCTTGTGAGGATACAGCACCCTTGGTAAACTAGTTGTGAATTTGCAACAGGAGATCGAGCAATGTCGGATACCGCCATCCAAACTCGTCTGTGGTCCCGGGAAGAATATGACCGCCTCGTATCTGCCGGGATGTTTCATCCTGACGAACGGTTAGAACTGATTGAAGGAGAAATACTTCAAATGAGTCCTCAAGGCAGTGCCCACGCCACGGCTGTCACCCTTGTCGAAAATGCGCTAAGAAAAGTTTTTGGCACCAATTATGTCGTAAGAGTGCAAATGCCATTGGCTTTGGAGTCTGACTCGGAACCGGAACCTGACATTGCCATCGTGGTTGGAACCCCGCGAGATTATCGTCACGAGCATCCTCACACCGCCGAATTAATCGTTGAAGTCGCCGATTCAACCCTTGCTTACGATAGGGAAAGGAAGATGAAACTATATGCGCAATCCGGCATTCCGGAATATTGGATTCTGAATTTACTGGATCGTCAATTAGAAATATATCGGCAACCAACACTCACGCAGGCACCAACTCCCTCCTACGAGAACCAGATAATCCTCACCGCTGCCGAATCGATCTCCCCGCTTCGCTATCCCCAACATTTAATTTCTGTCGCTGACCTGCTTCCTTAAGTCGCTCCCTCCCCCCAAAACCTATCCAGCCTTGCGAGTCTGGCAATCATATTGCGTTAACTATTGCATAAACTTTTGTCTTTACCCTCACCCCAGCCTTGTCCTCTCTTCGAGGCCAAGCCCTGGAAGGGCGAGGGAGTATTGAAAAGTCTTCGTTGTAAGTTCAAAAACTATAGGCTTCGGAAATCATGAAGTTGAGAATGTTCTTTCAGAAAACCGGAGAACCATAAGGTCTCAACACCGTGTGGCCAGAATTGTTGACTTCTTTCCCATGAAAGGCACACACATGATTGGTGTGGATATCCGAAGCGGAAAGAAAACAGGAACATAGAGAGACTGCGTGGGTCCGGGAACGTTCCTTTCCGTATTAGATCTGTTCATGTTGCTCCTTTTTGTGCAAAGCTTCTGACACAGCCATCGCAAATCCCCCATCGTCCATGCGCACTAACGGCCCATCCTCATTTAAATCAAACCTTACAGAATCCAATTGAACCGTCACCGGCAATTGATACACAATAAACGTCCCCGAGACCATAGACATAATTTTTATGCGGAGAATGGGCTTCTTCTTCATATTTCCGCCAAACAGATCTTTAACAAAGGTCTATCCTTTGCCCTTGGCGATTCCAGCTTCATAAGCTTGCACCTCTCCCACAAAAAACCGTGGAGTATCCTTTTCAAACAGCCGACGATGTGCGATGAAGAGTTTCTCTCCCTGTTCGATCATCATTCTTTCTCCTCTGTACTAGACGTGACCCGGCCACTTTTCCCGATAGGAATTGCGACCATTTCGTGAAGCAGAGCCAGTCCATAGCTTGAGCTAGCCCCATTGTTCAAAATTTGGATGTGAAACGATCACACGCAAGATATCACTGCGGGTAATCATGCCCAATAATTCTCTTTCCTCTGAAACCACTGGGATGGCTCCAATGCGTTCCTCTAATAACACTCGCGCAATGGCCGGCAAGGTGGCTTCGGGAGCAGCCACCAGCACGGGATGACTGACATAGGCTTCAATCGTCACGTTCCCCAGGGAAGCCGATCCTTTGAGACCAATTAACGCCGAGTCAACAGCCCCACGCGAGAGATCGCGATCGGACAACATCCCGACTAGTTCCCCCTTTTGAGACTGTATCGGGAAATGCCGAAATCGCTTATTCTTCACCAACTCCCAAGCCTCAGCAAACGATGCCGTCAACGAAAGCGTCACGACAGGTGACGCCATGATATCGCGAGCTAACAGAGTAGTTGGTAAAAATTGGGAAAACGCTTGCACCTGCTCATAGGAGTGGGCGTGTGAGGCAGAAGGACTTTTGTTTGATTGCCGGTCGTGAGGTTGTCGCTCCCGTTCAACCGGTTTAATCACAGAAATTTTGGCTACCTTGGACACTTGCCGATCTCGGAATATCCCTGGCACATAGGACGACTGCGAACCACCTACGTCAATGACAGCAAACATCGCCTGCCTCTCTGTTTCCGGAAAATTCCAATTTGCCCAGAATCGAACGGCTCAGGGATTCTCTTCTTCTCAAAAACAACTAAGACCCCGCTGCGAGAGACCGAACATACCCTAGCACAAGGGCGATTTCTTCGTCGGATAGCACAAACCTCCACATCCCCATCGCCGAATTTGAGACTCCCATGTGAATGCTTTCCCAGAGTTCTTTATCCGATTTCTTTTGAATTATCGACACCGTCAAATCCGCAACGGGTGGATTCAAGTGGGTATACCCATCGCCCTTGCCCCCGGGACCGTGGCAGACTTTACAATGCTTCAGATAAAGAGCTCTTCCCTCCTTAAAATCTCCCTCTTCCGCAAGTGACATCCCTGGAATTAGGAACAACACCAAAACCAGAGACATGAACAAGATAAAAAAACGTTTCATCCGACACCCCCCACGCTGATAGATGGAATTTCATCAAGACCGTTATCAAGAAGAACTGGATTCGCGCCTGCGCGTCAAACCGCCTCGGCGCGTAGACGTGGGAATGACCTGTATAAAAGCAGGCTGTGGCGGGGATCCCAATGGTCAATGTGGAAACCAATAGCCCACAGACTTAAGTCCACTCCTTTTACTGTAGCTGACAGGGTGTTGGGGCCTTTAGCCCTTCTGATAAGCGGGTCCGGACGTCCACACAAGCTTTATCTAATTGTTCTTGAGAAAATCCATGCGCATATCGAATGGCGACCCCTTGTAGCTTGGTCCCTCGAAACGAGGCTTTCGTCACATTGGCTCCACGCACATCGGCTCCATAAAAATTCGCACGATCCAGAATCGCTTCTTGTAAATTGGCTTTGAACAGCACCGCGAACTCTAACGTGGCATCCGAAAGGTCGGCTTCAACCAAGTTAGCCCATGACAAATGTACACCCTCTAGATTGGCCTGCCGCAAATTGGCCTTTGATAAAAAGGCTTCGTCCATGTCGGCTCGGACAAGATTACTTTCACTCAAATTGGCTCCTAACAAATCCGCTTCCTGAAAATTGGCTCCGGCACATTTGGACTTGTGGAGATTGGCATGATAGAGCACCGCCCGTTCCAACGTCGCTTCACGGAGGCTGGCTTCTTCGAGGATGGTCTCATTGAGATTGGCGGATCCTAAATCGGCGGCAGACAAATCGGCCGAACGAAAATCGGCTTCTTGTAAATTACTCCGACTCAGATCCGCCTCGATCAATTGAGCCTGAGCAAATAACGCCCGGTGAAGGTTGGCTTCTCGCAGGTCCGCACGAACCAGGTAGGCTTCCTCACCATTCGCCATTTCCAAATCCGCGCCCACCAAGTATGCATCCTCTAAATTGGCTCCACGTAAAATACCTAAACGCAATCGAGTCTCTGCCAAATTGGCTTCTCGCAAATCCGCTCCAGCAAAATTGGCTTGACTCAAATCAGCTTTTCGAAAATTTGCGAAACGTAACTTCGCACCGGAAGCGTTGGCTCCACGCATATCTGCGGCATACAGTGAGGCTTCAGTCAGATTCGCTTTGTGAAAGTTTACATGGACGAGAATCGCAGCCGAAAAGTCCGCACGAGAAAGATTGGCTTTTTGAAAATTTGCGCCGCTCAGATCTTGTTCGCGAAAATCAGCACCAGACAATTCCGCGCCGCATAAATTGGCCGGCTTACCGCTGGCATCGGGATGGTGTTGGATCCACTTGGCATGGTCAACCAATATAGTCTGTAGAACTTCCCGGCTCACGAAACGGCCGGCATAGTCCCCAATGCAACTCTGCGCCGCTCCAGAAGATGGTTCTTGTTGAACATGGTCCGCATAAACAGAAGGGGCCACATACAGAATACTCAATACCACAACAGCCATGACGCCAAAACTCGGTCCTCTCGCGATTATCTCCGTTTGCCCACCAAGCTGGTATTTCAACAATGTCACCCTCGCTTTCTTTTGTCCGAACCTCCGGCTATCTCATCACCAACACCGATACCGGCGAATAGGTGCTTACCCACTCAGAGACACCCCCCAACGTAAACCGTTCAATTCCAGAAAGACCTTTTGATCCAACACAGACCAGTGGCGTTTTCAGACGTTGCGCTGCTTCCAGAATCTGAGTTCGAGGATTTCCCTCTAGGAGCTTCGTCTCCACCTGAAAGCCAGCCTTAAGAAAATTTTCCCTGGATTCGGTCAACAACACTTGGGTTTGTTTTCGAACGGGTGCCATCAGCGCCTTGGCTTGTTTCTTCCCCAACACTTCCAAGCCCAGATCAGTTATTTTTTCAGGAACCACGGAGACCACATGTACGGCCACCTCAACAGGATCCAACCAGGTGATGAGTTTCCGTATCGCCCGTTTGCTGGCTTTCGAGCCATCAAGGGCCAAAAGAATCGGACGAGGAACCGCTATTGCCCCTTTGACCATAAAGACAGAGCAAGAGGCATGGGTGACGACTTTTCTTGAAACACTCCCCAACAAATATCCCGGAACATCGCTCATCCCTCTGGACCCAACCGCAATGCAATCAGCCTCCATGCTCTCACTCGCTCGCAGAATGGCATCAGAAACATCTCCTTTCATGACCTTCGTTTTCAGAGAAACCAATCGGCTGGTACCAGCTGGATTCAGCAGGACTTTGAGCCGTTCGGCATGCCCATGTAACAGCTTATTGCTCGCTCGAGCCACCTTTTCAGATAAAGCGGGCGACGAACCTGCTTGACTATTCTTGGCAATACGCCCTGACCCCCCAATGTTACCTGCAGGCAATACGTGTAACAAGACAATCTCTTTGACTCTGTTCCGAAAGACTGTACCAACACCCTCCATTAACAGACGGGAAAAGTCTGACCCATCAACGGGACATAAAATTTTCATGTTTGAAAGACTCCAAATAATAAAACAATTTTCCGGATACATGTTTACGCACAAATCTTGCCAACTCTACGGTTCAGGTAAAAATACCTTTTCCTTACCAATAGAAATTTGGCATTCCTCATTTTCGTCTCACGTATCTTTATTTGCCCCTATTTGGGACTTCCGCCTTTTCAGGAACTGTTGCGTTTTTCCACTCTACGCCGTAACCAATTGCTTTCAACGGGCCACCTTTATCTTCAGCCCTTTTTTTATCTGAATAATCCGCTTCTAACAAGAAAACCACGAAGTCCAGGACTTTTGGCACTTCCCTTGCTGGCTGACAGACACATTGGTGATGAGGTTTCTAGAATGAGGGATCTTCTTTTTTAACGTATTGTACTCCCTGTCGATTTTGCTCCGGTTTCCCGGGAATTCTTTCAACTTGGCCTTCGACTCGCCCACCAATTTCATGCTCAGATGTTTTTACTCCATGTCATGGACACCAAATCACTGAACGCCTTGAATGTTCTAGGCCTCACGCTCTCGAGCGAAGAAAAAGCACGGAAAAACGACTGACTCACCACGCTCGATTTTTAGCAAGAGGACTCCTGTCTGTGGCAGAGACACAGGGACTTAAGACTCCACGGTTACTGAGGGAGGAAATCCCTTTGTGGAAATTGCGAGAACCGTTCGGGAAGAAAAAATTGAATTGGTTGTCATCGGCAGTTACGAAGGACAAACGGGAGATATCCGGCACATTTTCTTTGGCAACACCGCAGGAAAAATTGTTCATCAATTTTTCTTGTGGTTCCTTGCCATATAAATGGTTTAAGGTTCTTCAAGACTCCAGAGCTTCTTATCATTAGTCCAAGCAGGAGCCCATGGCTGTCATTCGGAGGAATGTTGTCGATATTCTGTCGAACTTAGTGGACCAGTCATGACCAGAAAATCCCTTATCAAGGCAGGGGAAGGCTTGACAAGCCATGAAGTCGGGACTTGAAGATTGAAAATGAATGCTCAGAAAAACCAGAACACGAATCACTCGAATCTCGGCGCGGTAATCTCGGTGCGCGGCAGCGTGGTGGATATCCGGTTCGAGGACCATGTACCGCCCATCTATTCGTTATTGCGCGCAGGGCAGGAAAAGCACATCGCCATCGAGGTGTTGGCCCAACTTGACACCCATCGCGTGCGCGGCATTGCGCTGACGCCCACGCAAGGCCTCGCCCGCGGCATGGTCGTGGAAGACACCGGCGGGCCGCTGATGGCACCCATCGGCAAGGGCATTCTTTCCCGCATGTTCGACGTGTTCGGAAATACCATTGACCGGGAACCGCCGCCATCCGATATCCAATACCGCACCGTCCATCGGGCTCCTCCGGCCTTAGCCCGGCGCTCCACAAAATCCGAGATCTTCGAAACAGGCATCAAGATCATTGATGTGCTGATGCCGTTGGAACGCGGAGGCAAAGCCGGGTTATTTGGCGGAGCGGGCGTGGGCAAGACCGTCTTGCTCACCGAGATGATTCACAATATGATCGGGCACCACCAAGGCGTCAGCATTTTTTGCGGGATCGGCGAACGCTGTCGTGAAGGAGAGGAACTCTACCGCGAAATGAAGGAAGCCGGGGTGCTGCCAAACATGGTGATGGTGTTCGGACAGATGAACGAACCACCGGGAAGCCGGTTTCGTGTCGGCCATGCGGCGCTGACCATGGCGGAGTATTTCCGGGATGATGAGCATCGCGACGTGCTCCTGCTCATCGATAACATTTTCCGTTTCATCCAGGCCGGGTCAGAGGTATCGGGCTTGATGGGGCAGATGCCCTCGCGCCTAGGTTATCAACCAACGATGGGCACCGAATTATCTCAGTTGGAGGAGCGCATCGCCAACACCGATACCGGGGCGATCACGTCCATTCAAGCGGTGTATGTGCCGGCGGACGATTTCACCGATCCGGCAGCGGTGCACACCTTCTCGCATCTTTCCGCATCCATCGTGCTTTCCCGCAAACGGGCCAGTGAAGGGCTCTACCCGGCCATCGACCCGTTACAGTCCAGCTCAAAAATGGCCACGCCAGGCATTATCGGCGAACGGCATTACCATATCGCGCAGGACGTCCGGCGGACACTCGCGCAATATACCGAACTCAAGGACATCATCGCGATGCTTGGCTTGGAACAACTATCCCCTGAGGACCGCAAGGTGGTCGCGCGCGCGCGGCGGCTGGAGCGGTTTCTCACCCAGCCGTTTTTCACAACGGAACAGTTTTCAGGCCTCAAAGGACAACTCATCAGCCGCAAGGACGCCCTGGACGGTTGTGCACGTATCCTGCAAGATGAATTTAAAGATTACCCGGAACATGCGTTGTACATGATTGGAAATGTTGATGAAGCCAAGGAAAAAGTCAAATCGTACAAACCCACATGAAACCGGACGTCCAATCCGAAATCCCAACGGTAGTCGAACCGATCCGCGAAACTGAAATGGGAGATCGAGCATGCAGACGACACTCATGACCCTAAAAATTCTTCTTCCATTCCGAATCTTCACCGAACAGAAGGCGGTGACGCGTATCGTCGCGGAGACCCGCCAGGGCGCGTTTGGACTTCTGCCCCAACGGCTTGACTGCGTCGCGGCACTCGAGCCAGGAATTCTGATCTACGAAACAGACGGAGAGGATGAGAAATATGTGGCCCTCGATGAAGGGGTCCTGGTTAAAACCGGACACGACGTGCTGGTCTCGGTACGCAATGCGATTGCCGGAACCGATCTCCGTCAGTTGCGCGAGGCCGTGGAACGTGAATTTTTGACCCTGGATGAACAGGAGCAAGGCCTTCGTTCGGTGATGGCCAAGCTGGAAAATAGCTTTGTGCGTCGTTTCTCGGAATTTCGCCATGGCTGAGGACCCATCAGAAAAATCCGGCAAGGAAGACATAACCTTAGCCAGCCGGGTCGGCACGAAAGCGGCGCGCAAACTCCAGGCGCAACGTCACACGACGCGAACCATTTGGTTTGGGTTGGGAATGATGGGCCTGATCGGCTGGTCGGTGGCAATTCCGACGCTACTTGGCGCAGCGCTCGGTCTCTGGCTCGACAAACATTATCCCGCGCCGCATTCATGGACGCTCACACTGCTCTTCATCGGCCTGATCATCGGCTGTGTGAATGCATGGCATTGGGTGACCAAAGAAGACCAGGAAATACGAGCCGAACAGGAGAATCATGATGAATGAAATTTTGAGTCTGCTGCCGGCATTAGTAGCAGGCGTATTGCTCGGAGCGATGTTTTTTGCGGGCCTATGGTGGACGATTCGGAAAGGCATATCGGCGAATAGTCCGGCCCTCTGGTTCTTCGGCAGCCTACTACTGCGAACGAGCATAACCCTGGCTGGTTTCTATGTGATCTCAAACGGTCATTGGGAGAAACTACTGGTGTGTCTCCTAGGATTTACCATAGCGCGATTGATCGTGACACGATTCACACGCGTAACCGAAAAGCCAACCCGCTTGACACAGGAAGCCGGCCATGCGCCTTAGCCCGGACGACATTATTTTCTGGCAATACGGGTTCCTCAAGCTGAATGCTACGATTATGTTCACGTGGGGATTAATGCTCGTCTTGGCTGTTGGATCGACCGTCATTACGCGCCACCTGTCCACCAGCCTGACACGTTCACGCTGGCAAAATCTTCTGGAAATCATCGTGACCGCCATCCAGGGACAAATCGAAGAGGTGGGCCTGCCTCATCCGCACAAGTATCTCAGCTTTTTGGGAACGATCTTTCTGTTCATCGCATTAGCCAGCCTGTGTACAATTATTCCCGGTTACGAACCTCCGACAGGTTCCCTCTCGACCACGGTGGCACTTGCGCTGTGTGTGTTTATCGCCGTACCGTTCTTCGGCATCGAGGAGCAAGGAGTCGGCGGGTATTTCAAGTCCTATCTGAAGCCAACCGTCATCATGCTGCCGTTTAACATTATCAGCGAATTCTCCCGTACCCTGGCCTTGGCCGTCCGCTTATTCGGCAACATGATGAGCGGAGCCATGATTCTCGGTATTCTACTGACTATCACGCCCTTCATCTTCCCAATCGTCATGAGCCTGCTCGGTCTGCTCACCGGGATGGTGCAGGCCTATATTTTCAGCATCCTGGCCACGGTGTATATTGCGGCTGCGACCCGAACACAGCAGCGTGAACCGGAAACCGATTCTGGAGGGCAACATTGACACGCAGGCCACAACAACCAAAGGAGACCCTATGGACAGCATGACGCTCATCGCGATGGCATCAATTATCACAGCCGGCCTCACCACCGGGCTCGGCACGATTGGGCCAGCGCTGGGAGAAGGACGGGCGGTTGCAGCAGCGTTGACTTCTCTGGCCCAGCAGCCCGATGCCTCAAATACGATCACCAGGACGCTGTTTGTGGGTCTGGCAATGATCGAGTCCACCGCCATTTACGCGTTCGTGGTTTCCATGATTCTGATCTTCGCTAACCCGTTCTGGAACCATGTCCTCGCCCAGGCCGCCGGAAAGTGAGACGATGTTAATCGACTGGTTCACCGTTGTTGCCCAGGCGCTCAACTTTCTCATCCTGGTCTGGTTGTTGAAGCGCTTCCTGTACAAACCCATCCTCGATGCGATCGACGCGAGGGAGAAGCGGATCGCCGCCGAACTCGCGGACGCCGACCTAAAAAAGGCCGAAGCCGGACAGGAACGCGACAAGTTTAAACAAAAAAGTGAGGAGTTCGACCGGCAGCGCGCGGCTCTGTTGAAGAAAGCCGAGGACGAGGCAACGGCCGAGCGTCAGCGGCTCCTCGACGCCGCGCGGAAGGAGTCGGACACCTTGCGCGCTAAGTGGCAGGAAGCATTGAGAAGCGAACATCGGACTTTAAATGAAGAACTGGCCCGTCGAACTCGTGAGGAAGTCTTTGCCATCACGCGAAAGACCTTGAAGGACCTAGCCACGGTGAGTTTAGAGGAACAGATGACCAAGGCCTTCCTCCTCCGCTTGCGCGAATCGAGCCGTGCAGAGAAGGCCGGATTGAAGGCAACGTTCGAGGCCGCATCCGCTCCAACCATTGTGCGTAGCACATTCCACCTGCCTGTCGCTCAACGTCAGGCAATTGAAAGTGTAGTCAAGGATGTGCTCGCCATTGAGACCCACGTCCAGTTCGAGACCGCACCCGATTTGGTGAGTGGTATCGACCTCACGGCAAATGGACACAAGATTGCCTGGAGTATCGGAGACTATCTCGCATCGCTGAAAAAAAGCGTCGACGACCTTCTGAAAGAGCGACCCAAACAGACGACCAACGCTGGCGAACCTCCCGAACAATGAACCAATGCCACACGAACCAGAATATCTGCACCGTCTTTTCGATGACACGTTCGTGGGAATGAGCCACGTGCGCGAACACTTCGCGCTCCAGCTTACGCCCCACGAAGTGGGCAGGATCACGAACGTCTCCACCGGCATCGCCAGGGTTTCCGGCCTGCCCTGGGTGGGTTATGAGGAAGTGCTGAAGTTTCCCGGTGACGTGTATGGCATCGCCTTCAACGTTGACGAGGATGAAATCGGCGTTATGCTCCTCGGCGACTACTCACAGCTACATGCCGGCGATGAAGTCGAGCGTAGGGGACACGTCATGGACGTGCCGGTTGGCGACAAATTGATCGGGCGAGTCATCAATCCATTGGGACGAGCCCTGGACGGCCTCGGGCCGCTCGTCTCCAGCGAGCGTCTGCCTATTGAACGCCCGGCACCGCCCATCATGAATCGGGCACCCGTCACGGTGCCATTGCAAACCGGCATTAAGGTTATCGATGCGCTTATTCCCATCGGGCGAGGTCAGCGCGAGCTAATTCTCGGCGACCGGCAAACAGGCAAGACTGCCATTGCGGTCGACACCATTCTCAATCAGCGCGACCAGCATGTGCTCTGCGTGTATTGCGCTATCGGCCAGCGCGCGTCAGGCGTGGCAAAAGTCGTGGCCACCCTTCGCGAACAAGGCGCGATGGAGTACACCATTGTCGTCGTGACCGAAGGCAATGACCCACCAGGGCTCGCGTATATTGCGCCATACGCCGCGACCAGCATGGCGGAGCATTTCATGGAACAGGGTCGCGATGTACTCATTGTCTATGACGATCTCACGCATCACGCCCGCGCGTATCGTGAGCTGTCCCTGCTCTTACGCCGCCCGCCCGGTCGGGAAGCGTTTCCCGGCGACATCTTTTACATCCATTCACGTCTTCTGGAGCGCGCCACACACCTGCGCAATGAACTCGGCGGTGGCTCACTCACGGCACTGCCCATCATTGAAACCGAAGCCCAAAACATTGCCGCCTACATTCCCACCAACCTGATTTCTATCACGGATGGACAGATCTACCTCTCGCCCTCTCTGTTCGAATTAGGGGTGCTTCCTGCAATCGATGTCAGTCGTTCCGTTTCTCGCGTGGGGGGCAAAGCACAACGAGCGGCCTACCGTGGCGTGGCAGGAAACCTCAAGCTGGCCTATGCACAGTTTGAAGAGCTGGAAACTTTCGCCAGGTTCGGCGCCCGGCTTGATGAGGACACCCGGAAGATTATCGAGCACGGGCGGCGAATCCGCGCCTGCCTCAAGCAGCCGGAATTCGCCCCGGTCTCCGTGCCCGCCCAAATCACCCTGCTGCTGGCATTAACCGAAAACCTTTTCGACCCTGTGCCCCTTGACCAAATGACGACCGCCCAACAGGCTTTACACAAGGCAGCCTTGGACATCCCGGTGGAGGTCTGCAAACGATTGGAAGCCGCAGCCAAACTCAATGACGAGGATCGTCACACGATTATCCACATTGCCCGCAAAGCGCTCGAACGGTTCCAACCCAAACCGGATTCCAAATCCGAGGCCAACGCTGAGCCCAAGCCTAAATCCGATTCTAAGCCGGAGGTCCAAATAGAGGATAAATCCACGCCCAAGGCAGGACCAAAGGAGAAGACCTGAGCGACACCATGGTGGGGCTGCGCCAAAAGATCAGCGGAGCCGGCGATCTCCAATCCGTCGTCCGCACGATGAAGATTTTGGCCGTTTCAATGGACGAAAAGCCACTTTATGCGAGCGATAAATCGCATGGTCCAGCCATCTGGTTACGGTATGATTGAATGCTTAACGTGTATGAACACAAAATAGGAGGTAGGAATGACACAGAAGAGGACTTTACTCACGAGCGACATCATAGCCGAGTTGGTATCGGATCACCAACCTCCATGTCTCTCGCTTTACCAGCCAACCCATCGGTGCCATCCCGGGAATCAGCAGGACCCGATCCGGTTTCGCAATCTTGTCAAGGAACTGGAGACATCGCTCCGACAAAAGCATCCGGCCGTCGAGACCCGGCTCCTTCTGGAACCGTTTGAAGCCCTTGCCCACAATCACGACTTCTGGACGCACACATTTGATGGGCTGGCCGTGCTGGGCGGGACAGGCTTGTTTCATGTGTTTCAGCTTCAACGGCCGGTCGCCGAATTGGCCGTCGTGGCCGACAGCTTTCACACCAAGCCGTTGCGGCGTTTTCTCCAATCGGTCGATCGCTACCAGGTCCTCGGATTGAGCCTCCAGAAGATCCGGCTCTTCGAGGGAAACCGCAACGCGCTTGACGAGATCGATCTTGTTCCGGGTGTTCCACGGACGATCACGGAGGCGCTGGGCGATGAGCTCACCGATCCCCATTCAACCGTCGCCTCTTATGGCGGCGTCGGCGGAGCGAGCGCACCCATGCACCACGGCCACGGCGGGAAAAATGCCGAGATAGACATCGACGCGGACCGGTTTTTCCGCGCCGTCGACCGCGCGGTGTTGGAACACTATTCCCAACCATCGGGCCTGCCGCTGATTCTCGCGGCGTTGCCGGAGCACCATCATCGTTTTCACAACATCAGCCACAACCAGTTTTTGATGGCGGAGGGACTGACAATCAATCCCGATGCCCTGCCGATCGATGAACTTCCGAAACGCGTCTGGGAAGTCATCGAACCGCAGTATCAGGCTCGTCTGGCTACACTGGCCGACGAGTTCGCAGTGGCGAAATCCCATGAGCTTGGCAGTGACGACCTGGCGCAGGTGGCACAGGCCGCCGCCGCCGGGCGGGTCGCCACGCTGCTGATCGAGGCCGACCGTCAGATTGCGGGCCGTCTGGACTGTGCGACGGGTGAGGTCAAACTTGCGGACCTGAGCCACCCGCAAGTCGATGACCTCCTCGACGATCTAGGCGAACTCGTCGAAAAGATGGGCGGCCGTGTCCTGATCATTCCGGCCGAACGCATGCCGGGGCGGACAGGACTGGCTGCCACATACCGGCACTGAACCAATCATGCGCACGAAGGAGAATACTATGCAGATCCAAATCAACACCGACCGTAATATCGATGGGCACGAGGCCTTGACCACTCAGGTCAGTGACGTCGTGGAGAGTGCCTTGAGCCGATTCAGCGATTCCATCTCGCGAGTGGAAGTCCACCTGAGCGATGAAAACAGCGAAAAGAAGGGCGGCAATGACGACATACGGTGCGTGATGGAAGCTCGTCTCGAAGGCCGCCAGCCCTCCGCGGTCACACACCAGGCCGCAACCGTGGATCAAGCCGTAGACGGCGCTGCAGAGAAAATGACCAGAATGATCGAGAGCACCCTCGGACAACTGCGCGATCAACAGAGGCGCAGGACTGACCCGCCCCCACCAGGGGCGGAGCTTCCGGAAGAGTCATGAGCGACACCATAGTGGGTCTGCGCCGAAAGATTGGCGTGGCCGGGGATCTCCAATCCGTCGTCAGCACGATGAAGGCCCTGGCCGCCTCGAGCATCGGACAATACGAGCAAGCCGTGAGCGCGTTGGCCGACTACTCTTCCACGGTGGAGCTGGGGTTAAGCGTGTGTTTCCGGGAAGACCCGCCGATGGCCCTGATGGGAAAACAGAAGAGAAAACCCCCTGCAAAGACCATTGGCGCAGTCGTGTTCGGTTCAGACGAGGGATTGGTGGGCCAGTTTAATGAGGTGGAGGCTGATGATGTCAATCGTCGGCATATTTCCAACTCACCCAACGAAACTCGTTCTCAGTCAAGGAGGCCATTCTAATTTATGAAACCTCAACGTCTCGTCATCGTGGGTGGCGTCGCCGGTGGAGCCAGCGCGGCCGCTCGTGCGCGGCGACTCTGTGAGGAATGCGAAATCACGGTGTTTGAACGGGGCCCGCATGCGTCCTTTGCCAACTGCGGCCTGCCCTATTTTGTCGGCGGCGAAATCGTCGAGCCGGATGACCTGCTCGTGCAGACTCCGGCAAGCCTGCGAGCCCGCTTCAATCTCGATGTGCGGGTGAATAGCGAGGTCACAAGCATTGACCGCGCGGCGCGTCTGGTCAAGGTGCGCGAGCGAAACTCCGGTCGTGAATATGAGCAGCCCTACGACGCGCTGATTCTTTCCATGGGCGCCACTCCGCTCCTCCCGCCCATTCCCGGCATTGAAAGGCAAGGGCACTTCACTGTGCGCAACATTCCCGATGTGGAGCGCATCACAGCGTGGATCAAGGAATGCCGCGCTTGCCGTGCCGTGGTGGTTGGCGGCGGATACATCGGTCTCGAAATGGCGGAGCAGCTTGTCCGGCATGGGGGGTTGTCCGTCACCGTCGTTGAAGCGTTGCCGCAGGTCATGGCCCCGCTTGATCCAGAAATGGCGGCCTGGTTGCACCTCGAACTGCAAAAGCACGGCGTGAAGCTATTTCTCGACAATCCCGTGTCCGCGTTCGAGGTGCCGGGAACCGGTGAGTCGGCTCGGGCCTCTATGGTCTTACTGAAAAGTGAAGAACGCCTGCCTGCCGATACGGTGGTGCTCGGTCTGGGCGTGCGCCCGGAAGCCGGCCTCGCACAGAACGCCGGTCTCGAAATCGGCGCGCATGGGGGTATCCGCGTCAACGAGCACCTGCAAACCACCGACCCGCACATTTGGGCGGTCGGCGACGCCATTGAGGTTCGCGATGCCATCACCGGCGCGTGGAGTTTGATTCCGCTGGCCGGCCCCGCCAATCGCCAGGGACGCATCGCGGCTGACAACATCTTCGGAAGGCCCACGCGTTATCACGGCACTTGGGGCACAGCGATTTTGCGTCTGTTCGACCTGACGGCGGGATGCACTGGCGCAAACGAGAAGACGCTGCGGGCCGCAGGCATACCGTACCAGGCCTTGCATCTCCATCCCGGCTCGCACGCCGGGTATTATCCGGGCGGCGAGCCGATTGCGCTGAAAATTCTGTTTGCGCCCGACACCGGCACACTCCTCGGCGCCCAAGCCATTGGTCGCGACGGCGTGGACAAACGTCTCGATGTCTTTGCGACTGCGCTCAAAGGCGGCATGACGGTTCATGACCTGGCCGAACTGGAACTGGCCTACGCTCCGCCTTACGGCTCAGCCAAAGATCCCGTCAATCTAGCGGGCATGGCTGCAAAAAACGTCCTCGACGGTGATGTGTCGCTCGCTCAATGGTATGAGGTGGCCGCACTCGATCCGGCGAAGACGGTCTTGCTCGACGTGCGTCGTGCCGACGAACGGGCCAAAGGCTTCATCCCCGGCTCAATTCACATCCCCCTGGACGAACTACGCGGGCGTCTCGGCGAGTTGCCGCGTGACCGAGAAATCATTGTCGCCTGTCACACCGGCCAGCGTTCGTATTTCGCGAGCCGTGTGCTGGCTCAGAACGGGTTTCACGTCCGCAACCTGACAGGGGCCTGGCGCACGTGGAGCACAGCCACCCGGCTCTCAACACCCTTATGAGCAACTCAACCAATATCCGGCTTAGCATCGCCCGAGAAACAATCCCGTGGCTCCCCACGGTCACCCCCGACACATGCACCGGCTGCAAGAGGGGCTTCACAAGATGCGGCCGCGACGTGCATTTAGGTGCGAAACCGAAAGGCGCACCCGGATTATCTTTCCGATTGCCTAAGTCGGCATTCAAGGAGAAGTCATGAGCGACACGATGGTGAGTCTTCGCCGAAAGATCGGCGGAGCCGGGGATCTCCAATCCGTCGTTCGCACGATGAAGGCCCTGGCCGCCTCGAGCATCGGACAATACGAGCAAGCCGTGAGCGCGTTGGCCGACTACTCTTCCACGGTGGAGCTGGGGTTAAGCGTGTGTTTCCGGGAAGGCCCGCCGATGGCCCTGATGGGAGAACAGAAGAGACAAACCCCTGCAAAGACCATTGGCGCAGTCGTGTTCGGTTCAGACCAGGGATTGGTGGGACAGTTCAATGAGGTGATAGCCGATTATGCGCTCAAGACACTGGCCACGCTGCCCGGCCAACACCGGGTATGGGCCGTCGGTGAACGTGTGCAGGCACGCCTGGCAGACGCGGGCCTGTCCCTGCTAGGATTTTTTCCCGTACCGAATTCCGTCAAGACCATCACGCCGCTTGTCGGGCAGATTCTCCTTGAAAGCGACACGCACCGCAGCCGGGGGGAGGTCGACGAACTCCATCTCTTTTACAACCGCCCCATGTCGAGAACGGTGTATGCACCGGTTAATCAGCGCCTGCTTCCGCTGGACGACACCTGGCGAAGCGAGTTGGCCACACTCCCCTGGCCGACAGGGAATTTGCCCGAGGTCATCGGCAGTAGTACCGCAACCCTGCGGGCGCTCATTCATGAGTATCTCTTTATCTCGCTTTTCCGGGCCTGCGCCGAATCTCTGGCCAGTGAAAACGCCAGCCGCCTGGCCGCCATGCAACGCGCCGAGAAGAACATCGACGAATTGCTGGAGGACCTCAACCGGCGCTTTCACCAGTTGCGCCAAAGCGGCATTGACGAGGAGCTGTTCGACGTCATCGCCGGCTTTGAGGCCCTGGCCAAAGGACCAACCACCCCGGAGCGCGGTGTAAGTAAACCGCGTATCGAATCATGAACGAAGGACGACGATGAACATTCAATCCAACGATTTCCGGGTGCCGGAAGACGCAACAGTCGATCTCAACACATGGCCAACCGGGGTGAAGGCGCTCTACACATCGAAGAAACAGTACAAGCAGCGTCTCAAGGAACACAAAAAAGCCCTCAGCGACCTGCAACGGATCCACTACGCGTATAACCGCTATTCATTGCTGCTGATTTTTCA
The DNA here is from genome assembly GCA_040904705.1 of Nitrospirales bacterium. GTDB lineage: Bacteria > Nitrospirota > Nitrospiria > Nitrospirales > UBA8639 > Nitrospira_E. Next base: position 27,468 of record JBBDSY010000009.1, read on the forward strand.
GGCGATGGACGCTGCGGGGAAGGACGGCGCCATCCGGCATATCATGTCCGGGGTCAATCCCCAGGGATGCCAGGTGTTCAGCTTCGCCCATCCCAGCGCTGAAGAACTGGACCATGATTTTCTGTGGCGCACGACACGGGTTTTGCCTGAACGCGGCCGGATCGGCATTTTCAATCGTTCTTATTACGAGGAAGTGCTGATCGTTCGGGTCCATCCGGAAATTCTGCACAGCCAGGGACTGCCGGACGAGTTTCTTGATGAACAGACCATTTGGCAGGAACGATATCGTTCCATCGTGGACCTGGAAAGCCATCTCTACCGCAACGGCACGCGGATCTTGAAATTTTTCCTTCACCTTTCAGAGGAAGAACAGCGGAAGCGGTTCCTTCAACGCATTGACGAACCGGAGAAGAACTGGAAATTCAGCCTCGCCGATATTGAGGAACGAAAATATTGGGATCAGTACATGCGGGCCTATGAGGCCTGTTTAGGTGCCACGAGCACAGAAACCGCTCCCTGGTATGTCGTGCCTGCCGATGACAAAAAGAACGCCAGACTCATCATTTCGCATGTGATTGTCGAAACGCTGAAAAGTCTCAACCTGCGATACCCGCAACCAACCAAGGCACGCCTGAAAGAATTGCAATCCATCCGCAAACGCCTTGTGAAATAAGGCTGGAACTCAAGAGGGAAGAGGTAGACCAGGAGTCTGCATTTTCCCCCAAAATCAGGACAGCCGCTCGAGCACGTCAGGCTACCCTACATGATGCGCTGGCTCCCTACGAACGCCGACGGCCTGAAGAGACCACGCTCTATCAAGTATTCCAAGACCACCTCGAAACCTTTTTTGCCCAAGTTGAACAGGAAACCGGGACCGGCCTGCCTCAGTTTGTCAAAGACGAGTTCGAGAGGGTTTCTGGAATGCGGCATGCTCGCCCATGGGTTTCTATGCTTGCGGTGTGGGGAATGCGCCGAGGAAAAACCGGTGGCCTTCTCTCCTGCAAACGGCGAGGTTTTGCCCGACTTGTGGGGCCCGCCGTATGGCGGAAACGGCGGCCCATCTGGTTGAACAGGTCATTCCCCAGGTGCCGGTCCCTTTCTCCTAAGGAGTATGGTAGAACAACAACCCCTGTGCGGTTTGTATCCACTCCTGCTTTTCCTTTTGATAAACCGTACACCCTGTTCGGGCCATTTCTTTGTGATTGGTTAGGTGTCGCAGCCTCTCAACTGAAGACATCCGGGAAATTCTATATCTACCAAGAGTCTTTCCCTCACCCCCACTAAACTCTTCTGTATTTTCAGTGCTTAGGCTATTGCCTGCTGTGAACAAATGGCTTTCATCGCTTCCATGACATTCTTATCCGACAAATCCCCACTCTCTGCCTGAGAATGTAGAATTAAATCATTAATGGAAAGAATTCCTTGAATTTGCCCCTGCTCATTCACCACGGGGAGACGACGAATCTGATGCTCCCCCATGATGTTCAAAGCCTTTTTCACATCATCGTCGGGAGAACAGGCCACAATATCTCCTTTTTCAACGATTTCTCCCACAAGAATATCCGCAGGAAATCTGTTTTTGGACGCCATGGCTAAAGAAAGATCACGATCAGTGATGACACCAACAACTTTTCGTCTCTCATCAACCATCGGCAATATCCCGCAATCTCCATCCCACATCATGAGGGCTGCAGATGAAAGATTGGTTTGTTCATCACAAGTACTCGCACTTTTGGTCATGAGATCTTTCACTTTCATAAAGAGTCCTCCTGCGGGTTTACAATGCGTTCTTATGTTTTCTATCGACCATCACCGTGTCTTCTTTGTATCAGGGGGTGCCCGTAAAGAGCACTATGAATAACCCTTGAGTTTTCATCCCCCTTCCTGGAAACTTTCCTGCACATTCAGTATTCTGGTGGATCGTCCGGTTCCGCTGGCCCATCAGCTGGTCATCATCCTCGGGTTCAGTTCCGTTTCTGAAAGGCAATTTCGTTACTGCACCGTCACGTTAAACGGGGTGCCATGTGGAGGTTGGGTTAAAGATAGTCGAAACTGGTCAACGTCGGAACCATCATGAAGGCCCATAGGCAATAACTTTGAGACTCTTGTTTTTGAGACTTTTGTTCCCTCTAAACATTGATACTCCAAATTGATGCTCCGTATGTAGTTGGGCAGCGGGTCGATAGTGGAACTTCGAAGCTTGGATATGGGCTGAGGGAAATCTTCTGCAGTATCTTTCCTTTACAATGTCCATTTAATGAAAGTAGGAAATGGCAAAAGCACACGTTCTGCAGCGGTGCGTTCGTTAATAATCGCCCTGCACCATTCACAGAAAACAAGGGTTTCATTTCACAAAACAAGGGTTTTATCCAGTTGTTCCGGGATTTTATTCAAAATTATAGTGGGATTCATGATTGGAAAATTCTTCTTCGGCCTATATTAAATTTCCTATTCACCCTTGTTTCGAAGCTGCCCCGCTTGAAAAACCTTAACGCTGAATCCTTTAAAGAATTGATTGAAAAAGGAAATGTCGTTGTTGACACCCGCAGCTACCTCGCCTTTGGCGCTCAGCATATTTCCGGTTCGTGGAGCCTCGACATCAATGGTAACCTACCCACTTTTGCAGGATGGGTTCTGCCGATTGACAAAGACTTACTCGTGGTATCAGACAGTTTTAAAGAAGCCGAAAAAACAAATGTCTGGCTCAGGCGCGTGGGTCAGGACCGTGTGATGGGCTATCTGGATGGCGGTATGGCTGACTGGGTGATAAAAGGATACAAGACGAACCATATTACACAAATCTCTGCGGAAGATTTACACGAAATGGTTTCCGGTTCCGAATCCTGTTGCCGATTTGCGCGAAAGATATTCTGAACTAAAAAGGAAAGATGCCATTATCCTGATTTGCAGTTCGGGGAATCGCAGCAGCCTGGGCGTGAGTATTCTGGGTCAGCACCGATTTAAAAATCTGTACAATGTTGCCGGAGGGATGACCGGATATAGCGCAGCCGGATACGCCAAACGTTGCACGGTCTGTCAAGTCCCCCACGGTTCAAGACTTTATTCAAAAGTTGAAGAAGTGAAAACCCATTTTTAAAAAAGTAAAATATGGAAACAATTACATCAGTTTTTACAGCTACTTACTGGTCGCCCTATGCAGCCGGTATCGGTATTGGAATTTTGAGTTGGTTGAGTTTTCTCATATCGGGCAAACCCATTGCCACTTCCACCACATTTGCCCGTGCCGGAGGGATGATTGAAAATTTAATTACGGGCGGCAAAGCAGAACAAAGGTCCTACTTTAAAAAGATTAAACTCGAGATAAACTGGCAGTGGATGCTGGTGGTCGGTATTGTGGCAGGATCATTCCTTTCGGCCATTATTTCAGGCGATTTCCAAATTGGTGTGTGGGTGCCATCGCTATGGGCTTCAGCATTTGGCGATAGCGCATTTCTTAGAGTTCTTGTTGCTTTGGCCGGAGGTGTTATTCTTGGCTTTGGTGCGCGCTTTGCCGGTGGCTGCACCAGCGGACATGGTATCAGCGGCACATTGCAACTGGCTGTTTCAAGTTGGATTTCAGCCATCTTCTTTTTCATCGGGGGGATTATCGCTGCCCATCTCATTTATTACGTTATTGCCTAACTCAAATTAAGTCATCATGGACACAAAAAAACAAACATCAGAAAAAAAGGAAGAAGCAGAGAAAGATAAAAGGTCATTATTCTTTGGTTTGGGTTTTGGCGTCTTGTTCGGCTTTTTGCTGCACAAAGGTGGGGCAACCAAATATGATGTGATTTTAGGCCAGTTACTGCTCACCGATTTTACGGTTGTGAAAATCATGCTTTCGGCAATTGCCACCGGTATGATTGGAGTTTACTTTATGAAATCAATGGGATGGATTGAGCTTTCGCTCAAGAGCGGCTCGGTAAGTAAGAATGTGATTGGCGCCCTGATTTTTGGCGTTGGCTTTGCCGTGCTTGGCTATTGTCCCGGTACCATTGCCGGTGCCGTTGGCAACGGTTATTTGGATGCCATTACAGGCGGAGTGGCGGGTATAATTTTGGGCACCTGGATTTTTGCAGTCATGTATCCCGGATTAAAAGATGGCATTCTCAAAAAAGGTGATTTCGGTGATATAACGCTGCCACGATTATTAAAAGTAAATGACTGGGTGGTGGTAGTACCTGCTGTTGCCCTGATAGTGGTGTTGCTGTTCTGGATTGAGAAAGCAGGTTTTTGAAAACAACTCATTATGGAAACCCATCTGACCATTTTGGCGATGAATATAAGGTATATGCCCACATGCCCCTGGATCCCAATTTAAATTAAAACACACCTCTTCGGCGGCCAGGCTGTTTTCAGCCACCTTTTCTGACCACTCAACTGCAAGAAGCGATTATGGGTCCCTTCATGGACTTCTTTATCCGTCCAGGTTCCCTCACCATTCTGTTGTTTATCCTGCTGTATAAAGTCGGCGATAGCATGGCCTCAGAAATGCTCTCCCCCTTCATGGTGGATCTAGGCGTGTCAAAAACCGACTATGCGATGATTGTCAAAGTCTTCGGCATGATTGCGCTGATTGCCGGGGGACTAATTGGAGAGGGCTGGTGGTCTATCGCCTGGGTATCGTGCGCTCCCTTCTGATTTTAGGTTTCCTGCAAATGATTTCAACAGCGGGATTTGTGATTCCGCCGTTACCGGCAATCACCTCCCGACCCTCACCGCCGTTATTGCCTTTGAAACCATTTCGAGCGGGCTTGGTCAAACCGCCTTCGTGGCCTTTATGGCCAGCCTCACCAATAAGCGATTTACCGCCACGCAATATGCCTTGCTGACCAGTTTCATGGGAATTCCACGCGTCTTCGCCGGCTCCACCTCGGGATTCCTGGCTGCCTGGTTGGGATGGGAAAAGAGAAAACCTGAATCCGGGGTTCCATTCCAGTCTGCAGAAAGTTATTCTTTGATCGGAATCCCGGGCTATGAGAATTGATAAGAAATAGATTTCTCTTCTCTCGCATAAGAAACAACACGAAGCCCCATGAGACATAGAGAACGACACCGCACAGAACGCATCGGCTGGCTACGGGCGGCGGTATTGGGTGCTAACGACGGGATCATATCGACCGCAAGCCTGCTGCTCGGTGTCGCGGCAGCGGATGCGACTCATACCAGTATCCTGGTCGCAGGAGTGGCCGGTCTGGTCGCGGGAGCGATGTCGATGGCTGCCGGTGAATATGTGTCTGTCCAATCACAGGCAGATACCGAAGAGTCCGATCTTGCTCTTGAGCGCATGGAACTCATATCAGACCCCTCAGGGGAGCACAAGGAACTCGCGGGGCTGTATGTGGATCGCGGTCTTGACCCTCCGCTTGCTAAAGAGGTCGCCGGTCAACTCATGACTCATGACGCCATAGGTGCGCATGCCCGGGACGAACTGGGCATTTCCGAAAATTTCCGTGCGCGTCCGATTCAAGCTGCACTGGCCTCAGCGGGCAGCTTCACGGTTGGAGCGGCCATGCCTCTGTTAACCGCGACCATTATCCCGGAACCCGGTCTGATTCCCGCGGTTTCCGGAACGTCACTGGCATTTCTCGCGTTGTTGGGAGGATTGGCGGCGCGGACGGGCGGGGCCTCGATCATGAAAGGCGCCATGCGCGTCACTCTGTGGGGTGCACTGGCCATGGGACTAACCGCGGGGGTCGGCGCGCTCTTCGGGGCAACGGGGTAAATGAGTGCATGCGAACACGAACAAAGACTCAGGCATACTCCGTCTTGATTCGTGTACACCACACATGAGCCGTCTTCGAGAAATTCGCCGTATTTTGTGGTGGGTGCTCTTTTTGAATGTGCTTGTGGCCGCCGCGAAGTGGGTCTACGGAATCATCACCCAATCACTTGGCATGCAGGCCGATGGGCTACATTCATTTTTTGATGGTCTATCCAATGTCGTAGGATTATTGGGACTCTGGCTAGCTTCACCCCAGCCTGATACCAATCATCCCTATGGGCACAAAAAGTTTGAAACGTTGGCTGCGGGAGCCATTGGTGGGTTTCTCGTCATGACCTGTCTCTACCTCCTCTGGAAAGCCTACCAATCATGGACGATGGACTTACACCCAGAAGTCACCACGATCAGTTTTATGATTATGTTCGTCACCATGGGCATCAATATCTTTGTCACGAAATGGGAACGACAAAAAGGGAAAGAGTTGAAAAGCGAGATTCTGACGGCTGACTCGTATCACACGGCCAGTGATGTCCTGACATCGATGTCAGTCCTCGCCGGACTCATCGCCATTCAGGCCGGTTATCCGTTCATCGATCCGTTGGTGGCCATTATCATTGCGGGCATCATCGCCTGGACGGCGATCATCGTGCTCAAAGACGTGTTGTCGTCATTAACCGATCGGATACGGTTAGACCCCCAAGACATTCGAACAGCGGTGATGACGATACCCGGGATTTTAGAATGTCATGACATTCGAACACGTGGACTCGCGAACCATGTGTTTGTCGACCTGTCCATTCATGTAGAGCCCACATGGTCTGTCGAGCAAGCACATGTTCTTGCCACCGACGTGGAAGGGTGCCTGCTCACATATTTTGATGCCGTGGAGGATGTCGTGGTTCATATCGAACCGGAAGGGCATTGTACTCGGTGATGGGCCAAGTCCGTACGGATTAGGCCGAATGCACGGGGAGGGAAATCGTAAACGTCGTGCCTTTATTGGGAACACTGTTTACATGGATCGTCCCGTTATGTTCCAAAATAATGCCATGCACCACAGTTAAACCTAACCCCGTCCCCTCTCCAACCGCTTTCGTCGTGAAGAAGGGATCGAAAATTTTGGATATCTGATCTTCAGGAATTCCCGTTCCCGCATCCTGCACGCTGAGTTCGACCATCTCTTCCTTGAGGCAAAGGCTGAGCGTCAGTGTTCCGCCTCCAGGCATGGCTTGGCAGGCATTTAACAGCAAATTTAAGAGTACTTGACTGATGTGATCAGGATCGGCCAACACGCGTGGGAGATCAGGGACATAGTCTTGGATAACAGCAATATTGTTGTTGTTAAATTTCTCCAGCAACATGTCTAGAACACTTCCAATCGCCCCGACCAAATCAACGCCACGCTGTTCAGACGGACGTTTCCGAGCAAAGCTTAACAATTGATTCATGATTTTTGTGATGCGCTCCACCTGCGTCACAATCGTTTCCAGTCCCTTCCTGGTCGGTTCATCCTTGGCTTTGCGCATCAACAATTCGGCTCGACCCAAAATCACATTCATTGGCGTCCCAATTTCATGAGCCATGCCGGATGCCAACGTCCCAAGCTCTGCCAGCCGCTCGGTTTTTCGTAGCTGGGATTCTAAGGCTCGCTGTTTGGTCATATCGCCGACTCGTTGGGAGATATCCCGAAGAATCACAGTCATCCATCGCCTTCCTTCTCGTTCAACCTTAGAAATCGACGCTTCTAACGGAAAGGACTCCCCGGTATATCGCAGCCCAGAAATCTCCCGAAACCTGCCCATTCGACGGTAGGTCTCTCCGCTTTTGGCAAACTGACGTAAATGTTCCTCATGGGCCTCCCTCATAGATTCGGGGATAAATTGATCCAACGGCTTTCCTAGCACATCGGAAGCAGAACATTGGAAAATTTCCTCCGCGGCGGCATTAAAGAGCACGATGTTATGTTCGTCATCAATGGTAATAATTCCATCCATTGCCGAGTGGATGATGCTGGCCAATTGCCGCTCTAAGGCATGCAATCCTTCCTCTGCGTCAAGGCGCATTGTATGTTCGGAGTACAACGCTGCATTCTCTTGCCGCAGCAATTTGAGTTCCTGCTCTAGTTCATGATGGGAGGAAGAGGACTCTTGATCCATAGTTTTTTCGTGAAGCGTGAAGGCGATAGCCGCGATTCTGGAGGGAAAAATAATTTCTTCTTCTTACGCCTGACGCTTCACGCCTGACGGTTTAACCTTCGTTTGCTCCTAATGTCTTCCTTCCATTTCAGACAACTTGCGATACAGAGTTTTGCGATCGATTCCCAACAGCTGGGCCGTTTGGTATTTATTTCCACCTAATTTTTCCAATACTCGACGGATGTAAGACTGCTCCACTTGCGCCAGAGGAAGGGTCTGTTCGACAGCATCTTCAATGAATTGTCCCTCCCCTTGAATATTTTGAATATTGAGAGGCAAATCCTCCAAGGAGACCTTCTGTCCCTGCGTTAAGGTGGCCGCACGCTCCACAATATTTTCTAATTCGCGGACGTTGCCGGGCCATGGATAATCGATCAATCGAGCCAGAGCCGAATCCGCAATACCTTCCACGTGTTTCTGCTGGGCTGTCAAACTTTTTTGTAACAACCCATGAGCCAGCAAAGGAATATCTTCTTTCCGCTCCCGAAGGGGCGGAAGGCGTATTTCAATCACATTCAAACGATAATACAAGTCTTCTCGAAAACGTTTGTCTTTGACTTCTTCGGCTAACAATACATTGGTGGCGGCAATCAAGCGAACGTTGACCAAGGTCGATTTGGTGGCTCCAACCCGTCGAATTTCCCGCTCCTGGACCGCCCGTAACAACTTGGCTTGCAGCATCATGGGCAATTCGCTGACCTCATCCAAAAATAACGTCCCATCGTGCGCCTCTTCAAATAGACCATGCTTGTCAACTTTTGCATCGGTAAAAGCCCCCCGGACATGCCCAAACAGCTCGCTTTCCAATAACAGTTCTGGGATGGCCGCACAATTCACGGGGACGAAGGGTTTCGATTTCCGTTGACTATTAAAATGCAGCGCTTTCGCGACCAGTTCCTTTCCCGTCCCGCTCTCCCCGGTAATTAAAATGTTGGTCTGCGAATCGGCCACCCGCCGAATAAGATCAAAAATTTCCCGCATCGGTTTGCTTTTGCCCAGGATTTGGCCAAAAGAAAATGTCCGATTGACCACTTGACGTAATTGCTGGACTTCCTGTCGAAGCAATGCCTCTCGAAACGCCTTTTGCACCGTCACCAAGAGTTCATCCGTTTTGACCGGCTTGGTGAGATAGTCAAAGGCTCCGTGTTTCATCGCATCTACCGCCGATTCCACGGTGCCAAATCCCGTCATCAGGATTACATTCGATTCTGGATACCTTTGAACCACTTGTTCTAATAAACCAAGACCACCCATTCCTTTCATTCGTAAATCGGTGACAACCACCGGAAATTTTTCAGATTCCATATGAGTCAACGCCTCGTGCCCATCTGAGGCCACAACCACCCGATAGTGGCCTTCTTCTAACGTGTCCTGTAACAGGTTCCTCATTTCGAGTTCATCGTCAACCACTAAGATGGAAGAAGAGACTTGTGTCATAGAAAAATTCCTTGTCTCGCTGTGGTACATCGTTCAGAATGGGAGTATTCGAGCACAAATCTGTTCGCCAATATGTAAAGAGAAGACTTCATTCAGCTTAGGTCATCCATATTTTCCAGCCATACTCCGGGGAAAATTCTCCACCGTATTTTCTATGCCCACTCTTCTGGGGAAATTTGCACCAAATGCCAAAATGCCATTTGTAGCATTTTGCACCATCTTGGGCTACCCATGATACTCACTAGCCATACCCATCGTGACAGGACCATTTAAACATATCAATCTCGTGAGAATTACCCTTTCACCGGAGATACAATGAATTTCGTATATTTTTTATCCACAGAGACACCACAAGGAACGAATAGGTCTTGCCATGGCACTTCCCTTGCTGTGCATTAAGAACTATCATGTCGAGATCTTTGTACCCTAGAAAGGATACGTAAATGAAAATCATTGCGGCTATCGATGGCTCAGCCTCTTCGAGCCATGCAGTTCAAGCTCTTGCACATCTCGCGCCTCCTGAAGAATTCATCCTCGTCCACGCCATCAATATTCCCGATTTCAATTACGCCATGATTTCACCAGACCTTCGGGCGGAAGTTCAGGCCGATATGGTGTCCAAATTACGCAAGGAAGGGGAAGGCATTCTTTCACAAGCGAAGAAAGCGCTTCCTTCCGATTTTCCTCGGGTCCAAGAGATTCATCAAATTGGCCACCCGGTGGATGTGATTCTTGAAACCGCTCGTTCGTCCAACGCTCACCTCATTATCCTGGGAGCCAGAGGCCTTGGCTCCTTTAAAGAACTGGTCTTGGGAAGCACCTCGCATCGAGTCCTCATGCATGCACCCTGTTCGACCATGATCATCAAAGCCCCCGTTCCCCGCTTGAAAAAGATCCTCCTGCCAATTGAGGGAGAAGAAGACATCGCCAGTGCCTTACAATTTTTGGCGCTGCACCCTTTTCGAGAAGCCGTAGACATTGATGTCATCACGGTCTGGCCTCAACCCCAACTGGCATGGCCTATAACCTTAGGACAATCAAAACTCCTCGAAGAGAAAGCCCTTGAAGACGCTCAAGACCGCATGAAATCGGTGACTGACAGGCTCACACGGATGAACTACTCCTCTCAGGCCAAAGTAGGAATGGGCGACCCAGCCTTTGCCATTCTCGAACAAGCCAAAGTCTCTCAAGCGGACATCATCCTGATGGGCACCCATGGCCAGGGTGGGCTCGCCAGATTTTTAATAGGAAGCGTGTCCAATTCTGTCCTTCACCAGGCAGATTGCCCGGTGATTATCGTTCGCTAACAGAATACTCAAATCCCCCTACCCCATCTTCTCTCTACTCTTCACTCCTTACGCCAAACTCCTTACTTTTCACGCCATTGCGGAGATCTGCTACAGCTCACATTGCTCCGTACACACACACCTCCATTTGCAAGAATCTGCAACCCGGATGTTTTCCTGATGAATGGTGGCTAAAGTCCTTTGTGAGATGGATATTTTCTTCTTGGCATATCCATTGCTTTATCAATCCATGATATCGAGGACTACCACCACAGGAATGAGAAAAAGGGAGGATCGATCTATGAAATTCGATTGGCGACGCGGGATTCAAAGAATAGGGTTAGCCACGCTCGGAATTCTTTTGGTGAGCGGAACACTGGTTTCCCATGCCCAATCACTACAGGAAGTGAAGGTGACCATTGAAGGGTATAAATTTCTCACATCACAAATGCCCCTTCAACTCCATACCGATACGATTATTCGAGTGAAAAACCTGGATAATGTACGCCATGATTTCGGATCACAGATGTTTTTCAATACCCTGACGCATGTCGAAAGCGATGGAGTCGTCACATATGGGAAAGGCATAGAAGGTGCCTACCTGGACCCTGGGCAGGAAGCCTCGTTCCGATTGACTCTCGATCAGCCTGGACGCTTTCAATTTGAATGCTCCATTCATCAGGACATGAAAGGCGAAATTTTGCTCCTGATAGTTGATGCGGTATAGTCCACAAGTGCGATCGTAAAGAGGCAGGAATAAACAGTTAGGGGAAAAACAAGATTCTGCTTTCAACTTTGCCTTCCTAACTACTGACTACTTACTTCTCATCTTATTTTTTTAAAATGCGGGGGAACACATGGTTAACATTGTGACGAATATTCTCTTTGCCACGGATTTTTCTCCCTGCTCGGCCCCGGCCTTTCGCTATGCCGTGGAATGGGCCAAAGTATTTGAGGCCAAATTAACCCTGTTTCATGGACTCTCCCTCCAACCAGGGTTGGATATCGACGCCGGTATCGCTCAACGCTATTTGGATGAGCAGCGCAAGGTGGCCGAAGAACATTTAACTCAACTCCTAGCCGAAGCCCGCCAACAGGTTCCGAAGACCGCCATAGAGATGCGAACCGGCCTAGCCTCTGCCCAGATTTGTGACGTGGCTCGAGAGGGCAAGGCCGACTTAATTATAACAGGGACGCATGGATGGACCGGCTTTAATCGTGTCGTCTTTGGAAGTATCGCTGAACGGGTGATTCAACGAGCACCATGCCCCGTCCTCTCCATTCCGGATCGAAGCCCGGAAGAAACCGCAGGCATGCATGCACTCACGATACAACCACGGCACATCGTGATGCCGATAGATTTCTCTGACTGTTCAATGGAGGCTTATGAGTATGCAGTTGAAGTAGCCAAATGGTTTGATGCACCGTTAACCTTGGTTTGTGCCATCGAACCGTTGTCCTACAGCTTAGACTTTTCGTTGACACATCCGCTGGAAGACAAAGCCAACCGGCAAAAAGTTGTCCAACGATTAGAGAAATTGACCAAGCTACTTGTCGATGAAGGGCTGTCGGCCCAATACGAGTTAGTGGAGAAGTCTTCGGTGGAAGCCATCCTGGAAACGAGTTCCACCCAACAAGCCGATTTACTGGTTATGGGTACGCATGGTCGAAAAGGCCTGTCTCGACTACTCTTAGGGAGCACGCTCGACAAGGTCCTCCAGCACAGTCCATACCCCATCCTCACCGTCAAAAGTCCAAAATTTGAGGGAGGGCATCACCCGGCTACGAAAAGTGAACCGGCTTCGACCCCTAACGCATCGAGAAATGACTCAGACGCATGACTGACCAGATGGCTTCCACCGTATCAAGTGACCAAGAAGGAATCCGTAATCTCCTTGTCCGCTTAAAGACCCAATCGCTAAAGGTAGACTTTCGGGTGCAACGCGAGATGGCGCTCAGTCTGGTCTTGAAACCCTATTTAGATCCGATAACCGCACAATACCTGGCCCCGTTGCCGGAAGAAATCGCATTGGCGGAATGGTACCTCTATGCCGATTTCTTTCCCACGGATGGCCATCCTTCACTCATTGAACAGGTCCGAGACACCATCACCGAGCATGTCCCGGAGGAAGAGCGCATATGGCTCGATCCAGTGCGACATTCGTATATGGATCTGCTACAGGTCGTTGAAATAGATCAGGAGACATACCCTCCGCGCCTGCACCTTCAATCATTAGGAAACCAACAACGGTTCGATGTCCCATATATGGAGGAGACCCCCGTACAGAAAGACCGCGTCCTTTTGAGCCGTCTCATACGTGGGGCCTCAGGCACGTATTTGCCTGGTCCGCCGCTCGTGCTGTCATTAGTTATGGGGCAAACCCTGTTGGCGTTTACTCATGATCTGCGTCGGGGAATTGAATTTGACACTGGCAACTTCGCGCTTGCCGAATGGCCGGAATTTACCAATAAATATGGCTATCTGTTCATTTGGGGAATGGCAAGACTCCGGGGAGGTGCGATGGCCACCGCAGATGCTCAGGTGACGTATTGGACTGAAACCGGTGAACCCTTTCTGTATGCCATCGCTTTCTATGAGCATCACGAGTTTCACACCTTAGCTGCAGGGCTGGATGAATGGGAGCACCTCATTCCCCAACCTCAGCCGACTTCCCCGGATTGTGAAACACAGCAAAAGAACGTATGGATTCAACAGACACAAGAAGAACCATCCCAGACATATGCCATCACCCGCTTCACACTCACCGGGACACAACTCACCGTCGAAGCGGATACGGCCGACCGGCTGGATGCCATCAAACACCAACTGGCCTCAACATTCGGATTCTCCCTCCATTTCAAAGGGGAGACATTAATCCCACCCTCTCATTCGCTGCCACAGGTGGATTTGCTAGCCAGCCAGTATGTGCCGCCGCCGGTCACAGTCCCAGTCAAAGAGGAAGCCAAACTCTTGTCCACGTTTTTAGAAAAGGTCTATTTAGATTGGGCCGAACAACCAGCGCCCGCACTCAAAGGGAAAACACCACGCCAATATTGCCGAGAGCATCATGATACGGCAGAGGTCGCCGAATTAATCGATCAGATGGAACGAAACGACTTAGGCCTCCAACGCACGGGACAACCAGCTTACGACTATTGTATCCTCAGATCACACATCGGGTTATAAGTAATAGGTCAGACCATGCCTTCAGGATCTGTTCAAGCGCACCAACCACCCCAATTATTTCTGCGGGAGGATTTTCCTCAGCTCCTTCACATACTCAAACAGTTAGGCTATCAAATTTTGGGGCCTGTCTTATCTCAGGGAGCCATTCAATGGAAAACGATCACCACACCTGAAGATTTGCCCATTGGGTGGAAGGATCAGCAAGAACCCGGAAGCTATCGCCTTGAGCCCGATCCTAGCCCTCGTTACTTCAATATCGTCCATGGGCCGGAATCACTCAAACCCCTGACCTTTGCTCCACGAGAAACTCTACTGGTGCTTGATCGTCAGGACCACACGTTTTCAGCAAAAGAAATTCAGCCTGATATGACACCCACCGCTGTGTTGGGTGTGCGAGCCTGCGACCTCGCCGGTCTAGGCATTCAAGATCAAATTTTTCTGGATGGCCCCTACCCCGATCCGTACTATCAACAACGACGGGAAAACTTATTTCTGATCGCCGTCAACTGCACCAGAGCGCATCCCACCTGTTTTTGCGCCTCAATGGAAACAGGCCCAAAAGCCCAGCAAGGATTCGATCTCAGTTTAACGGAGGCTGACAAAGATTTTCTGATTGAAGCGGGAAGTGCGAAGGGGCTGAAAGTTCTGGAGCAACTACCATGTTCCATCGCACCAGACGAGCGAATCAAGCAGGATGAGGTGCTGATAACCGCATGCGCGACAAGCCAAACTCGCAAGCTGCCCAAGGCGAACCTCCCGAATGCCTTGTATGAAGCCCACGATCATCCGCGATGGGATCAAGTAGCGGCCCGCTGTTTATCCTGTACAAACTGTACGATGGTCTGCCCAACCTGCTTTTGCCACGGGATAGAAGAAGCACCTTCCTTAGACTTTCAACAATCCGAACATACCCGGGTATGGGATTCCTGCTTCACATCGGATCATGGTTATATTCACGGGAAGAATTTCCGTCCCACCACCAAAGACCGTTATCGTATGTGGCTCACGCATAAACTTGCCTCCTGGATCGATCAATTCGGCACATCAGGATGTGTCGGCTGCGGCCGCTGCATCACCTGGTGCCCCGTGGGCATCGACCTCACCGAAGAAGTCCACGCCCTCTGCCAGCCGCTGGAATAAGGGGAGTGTTGAAAACAAGGGTGCACCCTTCTGGATGCTTTTGGCGATGCGTTCTCGCCCCTTGGCCGTGCTCACGTACTCCTCCATACACTCCGCCCATCCAAGTGGCTGCAGCCTTGCTGGACGCGCCTTTTTGAACACTCCATCATTTTCATTTTCTTCCGGTGAGTCTCGGTCACACATGTCGATGAAAAGGCCAAATATTTGAAATATTCAACAAGGCCATAAGGCAATAACTGGGCAGTGGTTCTCTGTTCAACTGAACCATTTCTCTGCTTGCAGTTGACAAAAATCTCTCTTTTCTTTTTTTCACGGCATCCCCGACAGTATTCATAAAACCATCAATCTTGATTTCCGTGGTTGGGAGTGTTGAATAATAAAGATTTTCAAGGGTAGTCCGACAGGCTCCTAGCATGATGAGGTAAGTCAATGGCAACTTGGACCGGTTCTATTCCAAAGAGTTCGGTGACTCAACCGACCCTTCCGTTGTGGCAGAAAATCCTTCTCGGCGTCCTGGGTGGTCTTCTCCTGGGAGAACTCTTGATGATCCTCTGGGCATCCTGGGCGATCCTGACCATTGCCTAATGGGCTTTTATGAGCATGCGGGCATGAAATTGTTTAAAATTTCAGTTCATCAGGCATTTCTGTGAATCGCTCCCATTCTCGTGTTCCTCTTTCGACATGAAGCGGCTTTGAATCCTCTCCTTTGTCAGGAGAGGGTAGGTGAGGTAGAGTCCGTGGGGTATCAATCAACCATTACTGGATCAACTATTGAAGGCTCCCCAGAGGCTACCTCCCCTTCGCCCCTCCTTGCAAAGGAGGGGGACTCTAGGACGATCACCTATACTTTTTACCCATGCAAATGTCGGAAGAACCTTCTTTTTTAACCAGAAAGCGACATTCACGAGAGCCAGCAACACCGGCACTTCGACCAAAGGACCGATCACGGTGGGAAACGCAACGGACGATCCCAGACCGAAGGTGGCGATGGCCGCGGCAATAGCCAGCTCAAAATTGTTGCTGGCACCCGTGAAGGACGTGGCCGTGGCTTTTCCATAATCTGCTCCGATAAGTGTGCCCATCCCAAAACTGACGAAAAACATGATGATGAAATACCGGGTAAGCGGCACTGCAATGCGAAGGACATCTCCCGGCAAACTCAACAACATGTCGCCTTTGAGTGTAAACAGGGCGAAAATCGTGAACAGCAGCGCCATCAGCGTATAACGGGAGCGATCTTCGGGAGAAACAGGACACTACCCGTCTTGGTGTAAAAATGTGCGCTCAGGAATTGATGGCGCCAAGATGTAGGAATGGCTGCGGCATGCGGATAGTTCCACGACGCATGTGTTTGACCGGTGGAAGTCCAAGGCGAAAGACAGCCTTCGACATTTCGGATGAGGCATTGAATCTCTCAAGAAAAGCTGAACGAGAGGGTTATCACCTATTGCAAGGAAAGCTTCCGGCCGAATATTTTTGAGGGCACTGGCCCGTTAACAGGAGGTGTTGGCCCAACAGTGAGCAGTGAGGAATCGTGATGACATGGGTCCGAATTTCCACCTTAATGATGAGAGAAGTCATGTGAGAAAAACTATGTGGGAAAATTTTCGAGAGCAGTTTGAATAGCAATCAAATGGGAGGAGATCCGGGTTTTCATTAAAAATAATCCCGAGGTTTCGAGCGTATAACAGGCTTGGGACCCATGAGCCAGGGTATACACCGCCATCGGCCAACGCTCCCCATTCACCTCCCCACACCCTCTTTCAATGATACCTTGATTGGCTTTTTCCCCATCAATTTTCGAATCAAGATTTAAAGGTATCACTTCCTTAACTGTGTTCAAAATTTGTTCTCCCAATTCCAATTCATTCCCCGTCTTCCCTCCCAGATACAGGTAATACCCGCTACTTTTGGCATCTTCGTGCAACTCCAACGCGAGATGGAAGGGCTGCTGAAGGATCGGTTGGATACATGTGACTTCCAATGGCGGGGTATTCGATTTGAATTCCCGATTTAAATCCTTCTGTTCATAATTTTCACGGCGGTCAAATTCATAACCCCAGGGATTCAGGCAAGGAAGAAGGGTGATTTCCCACTCTTGAATACATTGACGATACCCTTTGCAGCCCAAATATTCTCTGATGGCCTCCACGCCTGCGGATTCATTGCCGTGAATGCCCGCTGAGATCAAGGCCCGCTTCGGATTCCCGTTGCCCAGGACCACCTTCAACAGCGGATAAATCCTGCCCTTTGTGGAAATTTCGCCCAAGGTCCCCATCTGATCCCTGTCCAAAGAACCCTGTAACTGATTAACCAAGGCGCGATAATCTCTTACGTGGGCATTCTGCATGGTTGACTTACCGGTAAGCACCTTTCAGACAAACCCTCATCATTCAGGATGCCCTTTCATTGTGTTTCTTTCAAGACAACAGATTCCGCTCGTCGTCATCCGGGGTACTTTCGTGTGTACTCACCGTCCTTGCCATCTGCGCATCCCCTCAGGGCTTGACGCTGGAAAGCATGGGACTTCCTTCTTGGCGAAGTTCTCGGGGGAGTTGAGGGCGACTTCGTTGACGTATCGTGCCGTCTTCCATCTCGAAGATGGTATCGAACATATCCAGCGCGCGCTGATCGTGGGTCACCACGATAACGGCCGCTCCCTGGTCATGGGCAACTTGCGCGAAGAGTTCCATGACTTGTCGGCCAAGATGGCTGTCGAGACTGGCGGTCGGTTCGTCGGCCAGAATCACGCCGGGACGGTTCGCGAGGGCACGGGCAATGGCCACCCGTTGCTGTTCGCCCCCCGACAACATGGTCGGCATATTGTTGCACCGGTGGGCCACTCCCAGATAGTCCAGGAGTTCCATCGCCCGTTTCCGGGCTGCACTCGAAGATTCGCCATTGACTTCCAATGCGACCTGGACGTTCTCGAGTCCCGTCAAAAATGGAATTAAATTTGATTTCTGGAAGACGAATCCAATGTGTCGGCCTCGAAATGTTCTGAGATCGACATGAGCCTGCGGACCGTCAAGAACCAACGTTTCCTCGATCAAGACTTGCCCGGAGGTCGGCGGATTGACCAGCCCCACCGCGGTCAGAAAGGTGCTTTTGCCCGATCCGCTGGGTCCCAAAAGAGCGACCAATTCCCCTTTTCGGACATGCATATCGATATCGTGGATGGCGACGACCTCCGTATGCCCGCTGCCATACACTTTGGTCAGTCCTCGCGTTTCGATGCCAACCCCGGCCAAGTTTTGCGAAGGTTTCACGAGAGAACCTCATTCGGCGACACACGCATTGCCTTCCAGATTCCCAACAAACTGGATGCGGCGGAAATTACCACCACAATCGCTCCCAACTGCAACAGGTCCGGCCCTGTGAGAACCACACGGCGTGGAAACATTGGGAACACCCACAGGCCCAGCAGATACGCCATACCGTATCCCATGAGCCCCATCACCATCCCTTGTTGCAAGATAAGCCCCAGAATGACCCTATTCGGGGCTCCGATCAGCTTGAGTAAGGCGATGGAAAGGACCTTTTCCATCGTCTGCATGTAGAGAATCAGGGCCAGAATGACTCCGGCAATGACGGTCAGCAGAACCCGAAAGAGCCTCAGTTGCCTGCGAGGCCGGTCCACGGCGCGAAGGCCCAATTGTCGCTGACTCTCATGAGTGTACACCGACACATCGCTCCAGCCCGACATGATGGACGCCACGCGGTGAATATTCGCACCGGGAGCCAGGGTGACAATCACGGCACTGAGTTGGGGAGAAGCCACGGCCGGTAATTCCGCTGCCGGTTTGGCGGTCTGCTCCACCACCAAAAGCGGATGCTGGGCGCCGACTTCAGTCCGTTCTCCACGAGTTAATCGGGATGCCCGTTCCAGGCGGACGGCCTCACCCGGCACGTCGAATTGGATAGCCTGCGCGTCCCTAACCGTGAAAAATCCAATTCCGTCTCCACCTGAACCGACCATGTTCCGCGTGATTCCCACTACCGTATAGGTATCCTTTCCGAACACGATTCGTTCGCCAAGCTGAAGACCGAGGACCTGATCGGCAATCATCTCATAGTGATTCCGAGCGAGAGGCCGGCCGGCAACCAAAGGCAACCATTCACCTTTGTCCGCCGGCCAACCCAGTCCGAGGACCGCCACCCGCATCGGCTTTCCACGATGTTCCCGCTGAATGGTGTGGTAGACAAATTCCCTCGCCGTCTGCACACCGGGGACAGCCAACGCCCGGTGCACAAGATTGGGCGGCACACGAGAAATTTCAGCGAATGGTCCTCTGGTATCCCGCTGCACAATCCACAGGTCGGCTCCAATTCGATCGACCACCAGGACCGCCTCATCGACAAATCCTTGATACATGCCGGCCATTCCCATCACCAGGAGCAAGAGCATGCCGACGCCGAACGTCGTCATCGTGACCCGGCCCGGATTGTGTCGAATGTCTTTGATGGCAAGGTTCATCGAGTGATCCGTTGACCGTCTTTCAGTGTGCGCCCAGGATCGGCCGACATGACCACCAGCTCACCCGGTTGAAGGCCGTTGGTGATTTCGATCATGTCCGGGTTGCGGAGTCCGATGTCGACAACCCGCCATTCGGTATACCCATCCCGATTGACCCATACCCCTGAGTTTCCCTCCTGCCAGATCACATACGTTGCGGGCAACACGATCACGTCCTCCTTACGAGTCGTCTCGATATAGACTTCCGCGCGGTGTCCAACCGCCCAGTTTTTCGGAAGTTCCTTCACTCGCACATCCACGATGAACTCCCGGGTCTCCCGATCCGCCTCACGACCCAGCCGCACGACCGTGCCGGGATAGGAACGATCAGGCTCGGACCGGAACACGACGCGTGCGGGTTGCCCCTCCTGCAGTTTGGCCATTTCGGTTTCATCCACCCACGCGCTGATCCATAACTCATCAGGCGAAATCAGCGTGAGGATTGGACTCCCAGGGACCACCACGTCACCGGGATCCCGATGCCGCCGCACGATCAATCCGTCGAAAGGGGCGGTCACCCTGGTTTCAGACAAGGTTGCCCGGCGATAGTTTCGGGTCTTCTCTGCCGCCAACAGTTTCTTTCGCCCTTCCATGATAGCGGCTTCCGCTCGGGATAACCCGGCTTGAGCCACGGCCAACGCTTCAATGGCCTTATCCCATTCATCCTGACTGACTAGATTTTTCTCCAACAGCGTTTTGACTCGTTCGTGTGTCTTCTTGGCCTGCACCCATATCGCCTTGGCCATCCCCCGGTCCGCGTTGAGCCGATCAAGGCTTTCTTTCGTTGATTCCCAATCCGCTTGCACACTGGCGAACTGTTGCTTGAGTTCCTCCTCATCGAGACGTACCAGTAACTGTCCCTCCGTCACCCAATGACCCTGATCGACAAGCACGTGTGAAATCCGCCCCTCGATCTTTGAACTCACCGTTGCCATGACATGAGCCTCCAGTGTGCCGGTTCCCAACACCTCGGCCACGATGGGTCCTCGCTCAATCCGGTGTTGGACCACCTTGACCGGAGCCCACTTGAGCCAATAGAGCAACATGGCCAGACCCAGCCCCAACAGGACAACCCACATGGTCCCGGGCCAAAAACGCCTAAGAACTTTCCACTTTTCGCTTACCATAGTTCCCTAACCTGTTAAGAAATCAGCAGCAGGTTTTCGAGTGCGCGGCCTCATAAGGGCAATGGATAGGCCTGTGAGCCCATGCCCGGTCTCTCCTTGCCCGATGAGAGAAGAAGAGTTTGGTCTCAGGAGGTGATGTCGGCCAGCTCGATACCGACCTCAGGCGAGACAACGATTGACTGGTGCACCGTACAACCATGAGCGACCCTCAAGATTTTTTCCCGATGTTCAGGGGGCAAGGTTCCCGGCAGATTGATCCGAAGAACCACTCGACCGACTCGATGGGGTCGCTCGGCATAAGCCCATTCCGCCTTCACTGTAAACCCGTCACAGGGAATATGATGGCGAACGCAATACCCCCCGACAAAATAGGCCACACAACCGGCCAGGGAACCAACGGAAACTTCGACCGGCGTCATCCCGGCATATCCCACCTCCCTCCTTAACCGGTTGATCGGTTACGAGGATGTGGGATCTGGTTTCGATATCATACCGGCTGGCGCCTTGATACCTCACCGTCAACATCATCCGTTGCCCTCTTTTAACCCTTGCTCGCCTGATCGCCGTCCGATTATCGCCTCCTCAATATGGTGGCAGATATCTTCCGGCGATCCCCCACCGGAAATTCTGATACGCTGCGGCCTTGCCTCATCGTCCCGGGTCGTTTCTCGTTCATAATACGCCAACAACGGCCTGGTCTCGGAACGAAACAGGCTGATCCGCCTTCGTATGGCCTCTTCTCTATCATCTTGGCGTTGGACAAGCGGCTCTCCGGTCAGGTCGTCTCGCCCGTCAACCTTGGGCGGATGGAATTGAAGATGATAGAGACGTCCCGAACCCGGATGGATCCGTCGGCCTTCGAGGCGTCGTACGATCTCGTCTTCGTCCAGGTCGACCTCCACGAGAAAATCGATGCCAAACGGGAGTTGACGCAATGCTTCAGCCTGCGGGACTGTCCTGGGATATCCATCCAACACGACGCCGGCCGCGCAATCGGATTGTTTGAGTCGTTGAAGGACCAGGGGCGTCACCAGATCATCGGGAACCAACATCCCCGCCTCCAGAAACGATTTGACCTTTTGTCCCATTGAAGATTCCGCGGCGACCGCCTCTCGAAACAGTGCACCGGCGGCGATACGTGGAATACTGAATCGCTGTGCCAGACATATCGCCTGCGTGCTCTTGCCGGAACCGGGCGCACCGATAAGAAGTATGTTCATCATTTCCCACCGGTGTCACTGCCGATGGCCGAGAAGAGCTTTTCCACTCAGTGTCAACTCATTCCATTCAGAGACCGTAGGAATCGACCAGAATCCGCTCACGGGACAGACCTTTTTTGAGCAGAGCTTCGACAACCGCATTCACGGTTTTCGACGGGCCGGCAACATAGGCATCCCGCCCACCCAGGTCCAGACAACTCGCCGCGAGAATTTCATACACCGTGCCCGCCTGAAACGCCACCCCGGCCGGGGCCTGAAATTCCGATGCGACACAACGTGCCGTCAACGTGGCATGAAAGTTCCTGTCCGATGCCGCCCATGAAGAGATTTGTTCCAACTCGTAGAAATCGTTCGTATCCGTCACTCCCCAGAACAGGGCGATATCCCGATCAGGAGCCAGAGTCAGTTGATGCTCGATCATGGCCTTGATCGGGGCGAATCCCGTTCCACGAGCGACGAAAAGGAGCGGTGTGCTGAGCGGCGACCGAATACGAAACGCGCCGAGCGGCCCTCGCGCGGTCACGACGTCGCCCACCTTCATATGGTGAAATGCCCAAGACGTGAATCGGCCTTCCTGGACGGACCGAAGTTGTAATTCGATGCGGCCGTCCTCACGGGGCGCATTGCCGATGGAATACGCGCGCGACATCCAGGGGCTCTCCGGCACCCAGAGCTCGAGGTATTGCCCGGGAACAAACTGGCACATACAGTCGGCCTCGCTCTGCGAGCGCAGCGTGACCACCAGGTTTTTCTCGCTGATGCGGGCTATCTTTTCAACCACCAGCCGGACTAACCGATCCGGGTGCGGAATCTTGTCCTGCCAGGCCAGTTGCTGCTGTCGGGCACTCAGATCATCCTCAATCGCGTGCCTCACAGCCGGTTGCTTCTCCAAGTCCATCACCATGGACATCGGCGGAAAGCTGATCGCATGCGTCGGGCAGATATTGGCGCAGGTGGTACAGCCCACCATGCAGTTCAGCGGATCGGCCACGACCGGAAGCTTGCGGTCGTAGTCGAATCGATAGACCAGACGCCCGCACCCGGTGACACAGGTTCCGCAGCCAATACAGGCGTCTTCGTTGACGGTCGGGTGCCAGTCGATGGACTCCCGAGGGATTCCATGCCAGGGTTTGGTAAATTTTGGATCAGGCATCGCGCTCCTTTCAGACAAGGAACACAATCTGTGAATGACTATCGTTTCTATGGCAGTACAGATGATTCATCAACATCGTACGCAGAGTCTTTCAATGCTTAATGCGTATCGTCTTTCGCACCTGTTTCATGAGCCTGTCATCCAGGGTCCAGCCCTTGCTGTCGATCAGAGGCTTGAACGCCCAGCGATACACTAGGCGGACGGACACCGTGATCGTGCCACGGTAATTCGCCGGCAGCGTGAACGTGAAGCTCGTCCGATCCGGCTGCTTCGGCTCCAACGTGCTGTCGAACAGGATGCGATCCGCCGCGAAGCCGCCGACGCCGACCATGGTGTGGCCGCTGGGCATGACTGCCGATTGATAGACCTTGGCGTACATCTTACCCGGCATACCGGCCCAATCTTGCGCGTCCCGCTTCTTGGTTTGGGGGTGCCCCATGCCCGCCAGGGGCGGCAACAGGCCGTGCGGATCACCGGCGTATTGCAGAGGCTTGCCCTGCTCGTCGGTCACATCCACCTTGAGGATGACGTTGCGGATGGGGCCGGAGCCAGGCACGCGATGGCCCGCGCCCACGTTCTCCACCACAGTATGCACCGTCAACGCACCGGCTGCTGCTTGCGCGCCCACGTCGAGCGTCAGCGCCTGCTCCAGCAGACTGGAGTCGCGGGCCCCGATGAAGGTGTGCGCACGCACGCCGCTGCGCTTGGGACCGCCCACGGCCAGTTCCACCTGGCCCTTGTGTTGAGGCATATGACAACTCTGACAGGTGTCCTTCGTCTTGCCGGAATCAAAGGCCATCTTCCAGTCGTCATAGGTGGAAATGGACAGAAACTTCTCCTGATTCAAATGACAGGCGCCGCACAGCTTGGCGTCCGTGTGGAGCGCACTGAACCGGGTCGGATGTGCCGGAGAAACGCTGTCCTTGAGCGGCCCGAGCTTCGCGCCGGATTCATCGAGGGTCACAGTTTCGAAGATGCGCGTGCGATAGCGCCCGTCCGCGCCCTTTTCGAGATTGACGTGTTTCACGGTGTGGCAGAAGTTGCACGAGATACCGTGGTCCCGCTTTTCTTTCATCGCCACCCCCAGATCTACTTCCCGTCCCTGTGCATGCTCGCTCAGCACCAGTTGCGGCACGTGGCAATCGGCGCAGTCGCCGGCCTTGCCGGGGTGCATGCCTTGGTAACCGACGCCATCCTGCTCGCCCTTTCCGTTGGTGCCGGTGTAGAACTGATACACAATGGCGTTCTCCAGATCCTTGCCCATCGCCGAAGACTTCCATTCTTCGAAGATGCGGGTGTGGCACCCGCCGCAGTATTGCGGACTCTTCAGAGGGTCAGTGTCTGCCAGGACAGGCGTGGTGGCGAGCAGCACCAGTACGGCGGCGAGCCACTGCAATGTTGCCGTCATGGGCATGATCGTCTCCGTCTTAGAATCGGATCAGGCATACAGACACCTCGTCACTCGCGAGCCCATTTTTGCTTACTCAGCACCAGACTCCACCTCCGGCTCCTGATCGGCCTTTTGCAGGGCCTTCAAGGCTCGCTTGGACCGCGAGACTGGGATGGCCTTCTGATTCAGGAACTCCAACTGCTCGACGATCGGCGAGAGAAATGAGATCGGAAATCCGACCACGGTCTCGTTCGGCCCGATGTCCGTCGCCTCGCGACAGCCGTAGCAGCCATAGCCAAAATTCAGCCGCTGTTCCTGATAAGGGATGATCGTCGAATCGGCGCAGACGGCTTGCAACACAGCCGTGGTGCCGGACACCCGTTCTCCGCCGGTGGCGTGCAGATAGGCCAACGTCAACCACATGAGTCCTTCAATAGTATCTTCGACGACAATGATGTCGGGGACTACCTCGGCTTTATATCTAGAGGAAATACGTCGAGCAATTTCAAAGTACCCGGCACCAGATGCGGCATGTGATCGAAGATGGTCTTTCCCACTTCCGGATCGGCCACGATGCCGAACCCGACCAATCCTTTCCCGGAACGCAATTGCGCCGGCAGCGGCTTGAACCCGAACGCCGCCGAGGCGGCCGGGCAGGACAGCCCTTCTTTATCGAGCGTGACTGTTCCCCATGGCGCGCCTTCATGACTGCTTGGCAGTACCGGTGGTGTGTCACGGGGCGGGCGCCAGCAGGAACGCCAGATTCATTGAATAGCAAGCGCACGCCGACCGGGGACCCATTTAATTCTAGGATGGCCTTCATGCGGGCTCCTCGTTCACTGACTTGCTCTGGGGTGAGTCGTTTCTGTTCTGAGGCAATGGATTTATCCATAAACTCCCTTGTAAATGTACGGGAAAATGGCGGGGACAGTGATCGCTTCAGCCACGTCTTTGTCCCCCGACACTCGGCTTGGGTCGTGATGATTCGGAAGAGTAGTCCCTTGGTACCACATTGGGGTTGAGTGGTTCGCCATGTGCGATACGCTCCCGTCAGATTGCGCACGCGAAAGCCGTGCTGGCTCAGAACTCGCGCCGCGAGGTAGGAGCGCCGGCCGCTTTGGCAATACACGATGATTTCGCGGTCGCGCGGTAACTCACTTAAACGCTGGCGCAACTCATCCAGAGGAATGTGGGTCGAATCGGGAATGAATCCGCGCGCGCGTTCGTCGGGACGGCGCACATCCAGCAGCAACGTGGTGCTGGGATTGAGCGACGCCACCTCGTTCCACTGCGCGAGCGCCACATCACCGGCGAGGACGTTTTGCGCGGCCATGCCGGCAAGGTTGACGGGGTCTTTGGCCGATCCGTAAGGCGGTGCATAGGCCAGTTCCAGTTCAGCCAGATCGTGAACGGTCATCCCGGCTTTGAGCGCGGTAGCCAGGACGTCAATGCGTTTGTCCACGCCTTCATGGCCGATGGCTTGAGCACCGAGCAGTTTTCCTGTGTCGGGCGCGAGCAGGACTTTCAGCGCGATGGGTTCGGCGCCAGGATAGTAGCCCGCGTGGAAGCCGGGGTGAAGATGAATCGCTTGGTATGGAATGGCCGCGCGACGAAGACTTTTCTTATTTGCACCGGTGCATGCCGCAGTGAGAGTGAACAATCGCAGGATGGCTGTCCCCCAAGTGTGTTCGTATCGAGATGGGCGGCCGAGGATATTGCCGGCTGCTATGCGCCCCTGGCGATTCGCCGGACCAGCCAGAGGAATCAGTGCCCATTGGCCCGTGACCCCATCACGCACCTCAATGGCATCGCCCACGGCCCAGATGTATGAGTCGCTGGTCTGGAGGTGTTCATTGACCCGGATCCCGCCCAACTTGCCGATTTCCAAACCGGCATCCTCTGCAAGACCCACTTCTGGTTTGACGCCCAACCCGAGCACGACCAAATCGGCGGGCAAGCGTTGACCACCTTTCAGCACCACGATGGACGCGCGCGCGGGCTCCTGCTCTGAGGGCGGCTCGAACGATACCACGGGATCGTTCAGATGCAGAGCCACGCCATTGGCGCACAACTCCGCGTGCAGCCAGGCCGCCATTTCCGGGTCGAGGGGGGCCATCACTTGGGGCAGCGCTTCCACCACCGTCACATTGAACCCGCGGCGCCGCAATTGCTCGGCCATTTCGAGTCCGATGTAACCGCCGCCTACCACAACGGCGCGGCAACCCTGGCAATCGTTCGACCATGCAATGATCTTTTCTACGTCGGGGATGTTTCGCACCACGAAGTGGTTCGGGCGCTCGATTCCTGGAATGGGTGGTTTCAGTGGCGATGCGCCCGTGGAAAGGATCAGTGCGTCGTAAGCCTCCTCGTATTCGCGGCCCGTTTCCCACTCCCGGACCCGGATGCGCCTGGCCGCGCGGTCGAGGCGAAGGACCTCGGTCTTAATACGCACATCCAGATTGAAGCGTGTCTTGATGCTGTCGGGTGTTTGCACCAGAAGGCTATCTTGCTCGAGGATTTCGCCGCCGACAAAATACGGCAGTCCGCAATTGGCAAACGACACATGCGGGCCGCGCTCGAACATGATGATCCCGCAGTCCTCGCACAGTCGTCGCGCTCTCGCTGCCGCGCTGGCACCTCCTGCCACTCCGCCGACAATGATAAGGCGTTTGTTGCTCATGATTTCTTCTCGGACCTATAGGTCGACGGTCTGAACAAATAGTTCGGGCTACTCAGGCCCGTCCATCGTTTCGCTGTCGCTGACCGTGATCGTCACATCCTGCACTCCGGGCAGTTGCCGGACCGCTTGCTCACAGCGTTCCTGAATTTCCATGCTCAGTGGACAGAACGACGTGGTGAGGACCAAGCTGAACTGGACCTTGTCCCCTTCGATACGAACATTTCGTATCATATCGAGACTGACCAGATCATCTCCCAGTTCCGGTTCCTGCACAGTTCGTAGCGCGTCAAGGACCGCCTCTGTCGTGATCATTATCGCCCCATTCGTATTTATAGGGAGTGCTCGGCCGTTGCCGCGAGCACGCGCTGAATGTGCTTGGTCAAAATCTCTGGAAGGCCCGGCAGATCGATCTGCATGAAGCCCCGGACCAGGGTCGAAATCGCGACGTCGCGCGGGAGCCCACGCGTCATGAGATATTCCACCGCTTCTTCGGCGATCGGCCCGACAGCGGCTTCATGGGACAACTGGCTGCGCGGCGCTGAGTCGGCCGTCAATTCTGGGATGGCGCGGATACTAGCCGTCTCTGACAGCAGCATGCCCCGGCAATCGAGATGCCCCCGGCTCTCGTTGTGCCGACCCACCAATTCTCCACGCAAATAAAGTGTGGAGCGGTCTCTGGCGACGGCCCGTGAGATCGCATCGGCCCGAGTCCCTTGGCCTGTCAGCTCTGCATAGGAGCCCATATCGATGAGGGACTCTTTCAGCCCAACCACGATACTGTTGAACTGAGTTCGAGCGCCCGCTCCACGAAGAAACACGCGCGGATAAGCCTGCACGGATCGCACGGGACGAAGCAGGATATAGTTGTTTACAAACGTCGCGCTCTCCTCGACGATCACTCCGGTCCGTGGACGGACGTGAAAACCCTCCGCCCAATTGTGGATCATCGTGTTGGCTAGCGTGGCGCCCTTCTTGAGAAATACTTCGGTCACACCGATGTGCAAGCCTGTTTCGACCCGCGGGTGCAGCGTACAGCCGGTAATGAGTTGGGCTTCGGCACCCTCTTCCATGATGATGACATTGTGAACGTTCTGGCTGATGTTGTTTTCCTGCACGAGCAGGCAGGCTTGAATGGGTTCTGTGACGCATTGGCCGGCGAAGACCCGCAAGAAGAAGCCACCCGTTTGAGCCAATTCCGCCGCCGCCGTGTACTTGTCCTGATCGACCGCGACCGCCTGCCACCAATAGTCCGGCAACCAGTCATAGGACTTGAGGGCCTCGGCCATGGTCATGAGCTCGATTTGACCCTGATAGCGGCGCTGAATGCGTTCGTAGATCGAGGAGTTGTCTATCTGAAAATAGGAGGCCGCGCGGTTGACCTCCTTGCTGTCGATGCCGGCGAGCGACGCGGCTTCCCGGATCTGCTGTTCCAGCGATTGGAGGGCGTCGAGCCGTTGGCGTTGCTGCTCGGCAGGATGACTGAATGTCGTCAGGTCCAGATCGGGGCCGTATGGTGACGGCCGTGTCCGGGCCTGGATCGCCCGAGCACGGAACGATTCCTCCCCTGCGCTTATTGGACCGGGATATGTGAGCGACAGATCGGACATTTACCGTACCCATGTTTACGAATTTCTTCGAGTAACTGCAGCGCTTTCCCTTCACCGACGAGCGTCCCACCGTAGAGCACATGCCCCACGTCGGCTCGCACATAATTGAGGATATGGCCGGTGTGCGTGATGATGAGCGCCGCCGGGGCCACCGCCTCCCCGCTCGGTTCCTTCACCAGACAGGCGAGCGCCCGCCCCACCACCGCGATACTGTCCAGATCGACACCGGCATCCGGCTCATCGATCAGGGCCAAAGCCGGCCGCTGGGCCATAATCTGGAGCAGCTCGGCTTTCTTAATCTCGCCACCGGAGAACCCGACGTTGACGTCGCGCGCAAGCAAGGCGGCACATCCGAGCTGGTCGGCCAGTTCCGCTATTCTGTTCCCGTTTTTCCCTTGTGCCGATACCTTGGCCAGTTGTCCCAATGGAATGCCGCGCACGCTCGGCGGACGCTGCTGCATAAGACCGATCCCCAGGCGCGCGCGCTCATCGACAGGGAGATGGGTGATGTCCTGGCCTTGAAACAACATACGACCCTTAGTGAGGTGATAGCGGCTCAATCCCATGATGGCCATGAGCAACGAGGATTTACCTGATCCATTCGGACCGAAGAGCACATGCGTCTCTCCCGGCCTGATTCGCAAGTTGACATCGTGGAGGATCGGTCGTCCGCCGACCTCGATACTCACCTCATCAAGCTGGAGAATGTCGCTCATGACCATCGTGTTCTCGACGTGCCCTGCAGATCCCTTTCGTTATGTCGAAGGACTCGGTCCAACTTCTGCCTGTTTGAGGATCCCTTCGACAGCTTCACGCAGACGGTTGAGGATCCCCGTGTTGTCGGTGCCTCGGATATCCACGGGAACGAAGTGCTTTTCATTGAAGCCCGTCGCGCGAATAAGCTTTTTGAACAGCTTCTCCTGGGCCGTCGGGGCGCAGGCGCCCACGAGCAGGTAGTCGTCCGGCTTGGATGATTTCATCGCTTCTTCCAAAATGGCGTTCCCTCCCTGGCCGCACAACTGCGGGCTGAGGACGGTGTACTTGACGTCGAGGTCTGATTCGACCTCGAACGGAAGCTTGTTCATGTCCGAATCTTTAAACGAATCACAGAGCCCCTTGCAGTTGCAAAGCAGGACCTTGATTTCCATGGTGTTCCCTCCTTCTATAAGTGCTGCCTATGAGTGCTGCCATCCCCCAGTACGCAGAATGGGCGAAGAGCGCCTCATCACCAAAATCAAATTCAAAAAACCGTGCCTCGACGGACAAGCCCCCTTATCGGGTTCAAAGTCTGAGAGGCATACCACATTCTCTGACGTGGATAGCAGCAAGTCCGATGCCAATGAACGGACTTTGTCGAGAGAGAAGGGAGAACCATGGTCTTCCCAGACTGAGGGAGGAGAGGAGACCCTGAAGGATGGCAATCAGCCACAGCCTACCATTACTGCCTGAAGCAAAAGGCCACAGGGGATGGGTGCCAAAGGACGAAAAGCAAGCCGATGGAGGTCGTCATTAAATGAGGACCAAACCGAGCTGCATCCTCTTAGTCGAGGTAGGCCTCTTGATGGGGATGGAGTTGAACCCGGATTCGGGGCCCGACGGCGCGTGATTCACTTAGATTCAAGCCGCGATCCCGACGGCCGCCACCCTGCCCATTCGATGAGGCGCTCCCCCCAGGCCTTTTATCGTTTCCCGCCTGTTTCCATCGCGGCCACCTCCACCGGGTTTCAGAAATCGGCGACGGAACACTGGCTGTTGTCTTGATGCCGTCCTCGCCTGTCGTCGTCAGACCTCATGACCGCCAGCTCTGTAACACTCGCATGTAGTTGGCTCGCTCAAAGCTCGATGGATCCGGGCACCGCGTAAGATTCATGCTGCCCTGCATCTGGCGCAACGAGTGGTACTCATGCTGTTCCATCCAGCGAATCATCTCCTCTCGAATTGTCTTGAGATACTCCGGCCCGTGTTGGAGGAGCGCCGACACCAGTTGTACCGCATGAGCTCCCACCATAACCGCTTTAATGGCATCCACTGCGGTATGCACCCCACCGCTCACGGCAAGGGAGGCGCGAACATGCCCGGACAAGACCGCGAGCCAGCGCAGCCGGAGCAACAGTTCGGACGAATCAGAAAGCTGCAACCGGGGAACCACCTCCAACGTCTCCACGTCGATGTCCGGCTGGTAAAAACGATTGAACAGGACGAGCCCATCTGCCCCGAGACCATCGAGCTGCGAGGCCACATGTGCGAAGGAGCAAAAAAATGGAGAAAGCTTGATGGCCACCGGGATTGTCACGGAGGCTTTCACCCTGTGCAGAATGTCCAGAGCCCGTTGCTCGACGGCCTCTCCCTGCACGAATGGGTCCATGGCGACAATATAGAAGTTGAGTTCGAGCGCGTCGGCGCCGGCCTGTTCGATCAAGCGCGCAAAGTCCAACCAGCCGTCCGCCGTGGTGCCGTTCAGGGAGCCGATCACGGGCACACGGACAGCGGCTTTGATCCTCCGGATCTGTTCCAGATATGGCTCCGGACCAACAACAACTTGAGGGCGATCGGGAAAATATGAGGGCGCTTCTGAAAAGGAATCGGTGTGCGATTCGATCTGCCGGAGGGTCTGTGCGCGCTCCCCGATGATTTGTTCCTCAAAAAGCGAGTGCATGACGATCGCCGCTGCGCCGCCATCCTCCAGACGTTTGACCATGTCGAGGTCATCGACAAGGGGCGATGCGCCGGGCATCAGCGGGTGTGGCAACGACAAGCCAAGGTAGGTCGTGGACAGATCCATAGGATGGCTATCTCCCTATCATCATGATGAGGACGCTGTGTCTCGCCGCGCAATGCCCGGCGGCACCAGTTTGGCCAGGTGTTCATAGAGCGCAGTGCGGTAGGCGATTTGCATCTGAGCCGCAGCCGCCAACTGGCGAAAGCGCTCAGGATCCTGATGCTCCACAACCCGGAATCGGGTTTCGTGACGCATGAACTGTGTCAGATCCGAGCGGCTGGCGACTGAGTCAAGCTGCAGGGGAGGCTCTCCATTGGCAAGCCTCCGGGGATCAAATCGATACAGCGGCCAATACCCCGACTCCACCGCGAGTTTTTGTTGGTCGATGCCGAATTTTAAATCGTAGCCATGGGCGATGCAGGGGCTGTAGGCGATCAGGAGCGATGGACCTGGAAAGGATTCTGCCTCCTGAAAGGCACGCACCGTCTGAGTGTCTTTGCCGCCGAACGAGATTCGTGCCACGTAGGCCGTCCCATACGTCATTGCCAGTAAGCCGAGATCTTTCTTTGGGGTTGCTTTGCCTGCCGTGGCGAATTTTGCAGCCGCGCCCAGGGGCGTGGACTTCGACTGCTGTCCTCCTGTGTTGGAGTAGACCTCTGTGTCGAGGACCAGGATGTTGACGTTCTGCCCCATCGCCAAGACATGGTCCAGCCCGCCATACCCAATGTCGTAGGCCCAGCCGTCGCCGCCGACGATCCAGACGCTTTTGGGCACCAGATAGTCCGCGAGTATTGCCAATCGACGCGCCTCGGGAGACGCCAACGCGGACAGCCTCTGCCTCAAGGCCGTGACGAGCTGCCGTTGGGCGGCCACGCCGCGCTCGCTATGTTGATCGCCTTGGAGAAGCTCATCGAGCAATGGGGTCCCGATCTGGGGAGCGAGACGGCTGAGCAGAGACCGTGCCTGCTCACGATGCTGGTCGAGCGCCAGCCGAAACCCGAGACCGAATTCCGCATTGTCCTCGAAAAGGGAATTCGACCAGGCCGGACCACGGCCGTCTCGATTGACGCTGTATGGAGTTGTCGGCAGATTCCCTCCGTAGATCGACGAACAACCGGTGGCATTGGCAATTAGGGCCCGGTCTCCAAAGAGCTGGGTCAAGAGCTTGAGATAGGGCGTCTCGCCGCAGCCTGGGCAGGCGCTCGAATATTCAAACAGGGGTTGCAAAAACTGAATCCCCTTCACATCCGGCTTGACTATGGCCCGGTCGGCTTCGGGAATCCGGAGAAAGAAGGCATAGTTGTTCCGCTCGCTGTCCCGAAGCGGACGTTGCGCCTGCATGTCGATCGCTTTGTGTTTGGGATTGGCTTTATCTTTGGCCGGACACACCATCACGCAGAGATGGCAGCCCGTGCAATCCTCCGGAGCCACCTGGATCGTATAGCGGTATCCGGGAAACTCGTGGGCCTTGTAGTCCACGGCCTTGAACGCCGCAGGCGCTCCCGCTAACGCCGCAGGCGCATAGACTTTGGCACGTATGGCCGCATGTGGGCAGACCATCGCACATTTATTGCACTGGATGCAGATGGCGGGATCCCAGACCGGAATTTCTTGAGCCAGGTTGCGCTTGTCCCATTTGGCAGTGCCTACGGGCCAGGTTCCGTCCACGGGGAACGCGCTCACCGGTAGCCAATCGCCGTTGCCGGCCAGCATGACGGCCGTGACCCTTTTCACGAAATCCGGGGCATCGTCGGGGATCAAGGGCCCTCGTGAATCGGTCGCGGTGACGTGGCCGGGCAG
Source organism: Nitrospirales bacterium (assembly GCA_040904705.1). Taxonomy (GTDB): domain Bacteria; phylum Nitrospirota; class Nitrospiria; order Nitrospirales; family UBA8639; genus Nitrospira_E. The sequence continues at coordinate 60,653 of JBBDSY010000009.1, forward strand.
ACGGACCTCGTGCAAATGTGCGAGAGCCTGATCCACGGCGGCCAGATTTTTCTGCACCATGTCGGCTCCCCATTTGGCATAAGTTTCTTCGATGGTCTGTTTAATCTCGGCCATCGCACGATCCATCGGTAGGATCCCGGAGAGGGCGAAGAAACAAGTCTGCATGATCGTGTTGATGCGTCGGCCCAGTCCTGCCTCCCCGGCGACGCGATAGGCATCGATCACATGAAACCGAAGGCGCTTCTCGAGGATCTGCGACTGGACATCTCGGGAAAGCTGATCCCACACCCTGTCGGCGGCAGCGGGCGCGTTCAATAAGAAGATGCCGCCGGGCGCCGCATACGCCAGCACATCATACCGATCAAGAAAGTCGAATTGATGGCAGGCCAGAAATCCCGCCTGGCGGATGAGAGAGGCCGAGCGAATCGGGCGGGGGCTCATTCGGAGATGCGAGATCGTCATCGCACCGGCTTTGCGCGAATCGTAGACGAAGTAGCCCTGCACCCAGCGGTCCGTGCCTTCACCTATAATCTTGATCGAGTTCTTATTCGCTCCGACCGTTCCATCGGAACCGAGGCCGAAGAACACCGCACGGAGCACCTCAGGGGGTTCGATATCGAATTCATGATTCACTGGCAGCGAGGTCCGGCTGACATCGTCCGTAATCCCGACGGTAAAATGAGGTATCGGACGAGTTTTGGACAGTTCATCAAAGACCGCCTTGACCATAGCCGGCGTGAATTCTTTCGAAGATAACCCGTACCGCCCGCCGATCACCATCGGCTCTTTCGTGAAGCGGCTCTCTCCTTCGGCGCGTCCTTCCTGCAGGGCGGCGACCACATCTAGAAAGAGCGGCTCACCCACCGAACCAGGCTCCTTCGTCCGGTCCAGCACGGCGAGAGCCCCGGTGGTCGGTGGAAGAGCGGCCAGGAACTGCTGCACGGCGAACGGGCGATAGAGGCGGATTTTCAGCACGCCGACCCGTTCACCACGTTCAAGCAGCCACTCGACAGTCTCATGCACCGTGTCGGCGCCTGAACCCATTAACACGAGGACACGATCGGCCTCAGGATGACCGACATAGTCGAAGAGGTGGTATTGGCGTCCGGTGAGGCCGGCGAATTGGTCCATGACTCCTTGGACGCGGTCAGGACAGGCGGCGTAAAACGGTTGACAGGCTTCCCGTGCCTGAAAATAGGCATCCGGGTTTTGCGCCGTGCCGCGCAGGACCGGCCGGTCCGGCGTCAAGGCTCGTTCCCGGTGTGCCCGAATCCAGGTCTCGTCGATCATGACGCGCAGGTCTGCCTCAGTCAGTTCCTCGATCTTGGCGATTTCGTGGGATGTGCGAAACCCGTCAAAACCATGAATGAAGGGAATCCTGGTGGCCAAAGTGGCCGACTGGGCAATACAGGCCAGATCATGCGCCTCCTGAACCGAGCTGGATATCAGCAGCGCGCACCCCGTCTGGCGGCAGGCCATGACATCGGAGTGATCGCCAAAGATGGACAGGGCGTGGGTGGCGACGGTGCGGGTGGCTACATGCATGCAGAAGGCGGTGAGCTCTCCGGCGATCTTGTACAGGTTGGGAATCATGAGCAACAGACCCTGCGAGGCCGTAAAGGTGGTCGTCAGAGCACCGGCTTGCAGGGACCCATGGACCGCCCCGGCCGCTCCACCTTCCGACTGCATCTGCGCAATCCGTGGAACGGTTCCCCACAGATTCGGCTTCTGTTGGGTCGCCCACTCATCGGCCACCTCGCCCATCGCGGAAGCGGGCGTGATAGGATAAATTGCGATAACCTCGTTCGTCCGATAGGCGACCGAGGCCACAGCTTCATTGCCATCCACTGTCCTAATGGTTCTGGGAACAGACGCACTCATTGTTATTGCACTCGCCTATGCGGCATTTTGCGCTTGGTCCAAGAAGCTCCAGCGAACATTGCGATGATGATGGAAACCTGCCATCCTGTCCGTTTCCACTGCTGTGGTGCTCCCTCGTAGAAGATGATCGAAACCGGGATTCGCTCGGAGACCATAATCCATCTCAGGAATTTTGACAAGCATGTGATCACCTGAACGAGATGGCAAGTTGTCTCGGCACATGATTCCCTCAGGTATAGATGGTATAAGCCCTCATCATCTGGCGATCATGCACGCCATCATTGGGCCAACTGTAACCATACTGTCATGAGCCGAACTTCAAGTGTACCCAACCCGTAGGAGCATAAGGTCCCTGTGCCGGTCGTCTGGGTACTCATGTTTAGTTTTCTTTCCAGTGTGGGCGCGATCATCGTTGCTACCCTCTTCCTGTTGGCCCGAAAAGAGCTGCAGTAGAAGATCTTGCCCTCTCTCATCTGCTTCGCCACCGGCAACCTTGCTCCCTTCCGCGCTCGACTTCCCGCCTGCCGCATGAGTTGAGCGATCCGTTTCCAATTTTCCCTTGAACCCCCGTAGCCCGCAGACCGGCGGACGCCGCCGCCGTTTTCAAACTGAAGTTCCCCCCGAAAACGTTCCTTGGTTGCGGAGAAAAGCCTGCTGGAACAA
>JBBDSY010000010.1:0-13148 GCA_040904705.1 Nitrospirales bacterium
ATCTCTTTGCCTTATTGACGTATGACGCGTATTTGACAGGCAAAGTGTTTCATGATCTCGTTGGAGGGGTGGTGACCCAGCCGGAAGAGTGGGCGAGTGAAATTGACGATGTGCAGGAGATTAGGGAGCTGGCCCCCGAGGACTATCCGCTGCTAGTGACCTTCACCGATATCACCGATCCGACGACGGTCAAGACGGTTGATCCGGACAACCTAGCAGCCACGTTCGGACCGGGGGTGTCCTTGAAACGCATCACCCTGGAAATCACCGACGAGCCGGTGACGGAGGGGAAGATTGAGAACGTGTTGAGGTGGTTGGATGATCCTGGGGTTATGAAAAATCCAGGTTGGAGAAATCTTCCTTATGAAGCCCGTATGGCAATAAACGGGCTATTTAAGGGAAGGTTGAAGGTGAGTCCAAAGTGACAACTTCAAAAACAAAACATAAGACGACATTGTAAAGGAGGCAACGAAATGAGCACTTCAGTAGAACTGATGTATGCCATTCTCGCCATGGATTCGTATAACAGAGGCTACAATGCGGGAATCGAGGGATTGGGAGGAAAAGATTCTCAGATTGGTATAGCCACAGTTGGAGAAGATGCGGAGACCCTTTTGGAGCAAGGCTCTGCAGTAGCCGCCGACTTCTACGCAGTAGCGTATGAGTGGAATGGCAAAACGACCATTTCTTATCGAGGGACGGATAATTTTGTCACTGAAATTCCCGGTGTCGATTTACCCATTGCTCTCAATAATGATTTTGACGAAGCGCAAGTACATTTAGCCTCGCAATTCTATCGGGCTGTGGAAGCCACGCTGGGTTCGAACCCTATTACTTTAACTGGCCATTCTCTTGGCGGGGCTTTGGCGGGGTTTGTGGGGGGTGTATATGACCAGACAACAGTGGGGTTTGATGCTATAGGGTTTTACCCGGCCTTACAGAATTTTCAAGATTTAGTGGATCAATACCTATTGATCAAGGATACACCTGGTGCTGCCCTTGATCAGATTTTCTTGCCGGGAATGGGCACTTTTTTTACCGTGGCCCTTGCGGAAGCCCAACTTGCTGCGATGGGAATTTCATTGACTGATCTTCCTCCACTTGGCGCTCATTTGGGGGGCACGTATACGGGCTGGCATGTCAGCGGTGAAATCGCTGAGCTGTTTCGTTTTGGGACTACTCCCTCGACAGAAATTTTGGATGGCTTGTTACCAGATATGGGGGGAGTAGTAGGGGTTGATGATGCCCACAGGGTGTCATTTACCGTCATTTTAGAGTACGTCAAACAGGAACAATTAGCGAATGGCGCGGAGGCCCTGAAATTTGAATCCATTATCGATCCGTTATTCAATGCGTTGTTCGACGATGAAGTGGCCCAAAAAGCCGGGAGCTTACTACTATCGGGAAGCAGTGATGCGCATACGAAAATGCGGGATGCCATCGCTTATTCCTCACTCGAGAAAGATGCCGAAGGAAATGGCACATTGGTGTTTGGCGATACCGGTATACGAGCGTTATTCCATGATGCCAATGAGGTGGGTAATCTGGTGAATGAGAACAAAGCCCCTACGGGCTATACAAATACCGTATCTCGTTTGGCCGAATCGATGGTGCAATTTGCGGGGCAAATGGCTTTGGGAAAAGTCGAACGAAGTGCACATACGGATAAAAAACCGGAGGAAGGGTTTTTGACGATATATGAGCAAGATCGATTGCTCAAGGCAGATTTAACAAAGGAGCTTTGGACTCTTAATGATCAGGGCGGTGCCAATATTAATCCAGAAGTAGAGGTCAAAGGCATTCAGGCCATCCTTGCCGATTTTTTTACTGGGGATTTTTTTACGAAGGACCCTGCGGCGCCGATGATCTTAGCGGGGATGGATTGGCTCTATGGCGATAATACGATTTCCAATGCCAGTGTCATTAATAGGATCGACTTCGTCCTGGGGAACGAAGCGTTGAATGTACAATTGAGTGAGTCGACGAATAATGCGGAAATGTCTCTGTCCAACACTGCCGGTTTGTTAGTGGCTCCTTCAGCAACGGGAGATACCATTAAAGGGAATGATGACAATAACATCATTTTCGGTAAAGGCGCGGAAGATCAACTGTACGGAAATAAGGGTAAAGATTTCTTGGTTGGGGGTGAAGGTGACGATACGCTCTATGGCGGAAGTGGATGGGATATTTTGCATGGCGGTGACATTCTCACCACTGGTGCCGAATACGGGATCGATACGGCTGACTATTCGAAAGGGGATGGAGGCACTGCAACGAATGGTGGGATCACGGTTGAATTAAGTGTGGCTGGGAATTTGGAGTTGGAAGGTTTTAAGTCGATTGTCGTGTCGAACGATGGCTATGGCGGGACTGACCATTTGTTTGCCATCGAAAAGATTGTGGGGACTTCTTATGACGATGCTGTTTTAGTGATTGGAGGCAATAGTGTCCTAGATGGCGCCAGCTATGCGCTGTCGACCGGCACCTTGGAAATCGATGGTGGAGCGGGTGAGGACACCTTAGACTTTTCTGCCTTCACCGGAAACCTTGCGATCCCTAGCTTGTCCAATGGCGCCGGGCAAGCGGGGGATGTATCCTTCAAAAATTTTGAAATCGTGAAACATTCGGATAGTGACGGCCAGGTGGGAGAAGGTGCGGAAGGGGTCAGTCTGCAAGCCAGCGACTATTCCTATGTGGAAGGGGTCCATACTATTTATGGCAATGCCGGGAATGACACGTTGGTGGTTGGTCCAGTTGGGGAACTGATCGACGGGGGCACCGGCGATGATGTGGTCGTGGCGATTGGGGCCGCTAATGCGACGCTGGATGGGGGTAGCGGTGATGACTACATTCTCTCGTTTGCTGGTGCCAATAACCTGCTCTTTGGTGGAGCGGGGAAGGATGTGTTGTTTTCGTCCACACCCGGGGCGCGGCTCACGGGTGGAAGCGGGATAGACACCTTTCTGTATTCCAATAATGCCTTAATCGAAGATGTCTCGCCCACGGACCTTATTCAAGCTTATGGGCGGACGTTATTTGGTGGGTACCGCTGGGAAGTCTCCGAAGATCCCTGGGCTTACGGGGCTTCGTTTATCCGCTACGGCATGACGACGGATAAGCATCTGGCGATCGAAAGTGCCATTGGTAATAAACATGGCTGGGGGGCCACGTATGTCGCCAATCCCGATGTGGGTCCGCATACGCCGTTGAGCGCCCGCACGGCCGGGCTCTTGGTCTTTGAATATGACATGGAGCGGATCCTGCTGGTGAACAACGATACGGGCAAGGGGATGTATGAATTCTACCAACTGGTCTTTGGCTATATGTTTAAGGCCATGCTGGGTGTCTCGCTCTTTGAAGGGGTCGATCCGTTGGTGCTGGATTTGGACGGCGATGGGCTGGAACTGACCGCTCGCACCAACTTGTCGCCCGTGTTCGATCTGGATGGGGATGGCTTTGCGGAACAGACCGGATGGGTGCGGCCGGATGATGGCCTGTTAGCCTATGACCAAAACGGCAATGGACAGATTGATGATATTACCGAACTCTTTGGATCCCCGACGACTTCGGGATTCGACGAGTTGGCGCAACATGATCTGAATGCCGATGGGGTGATTAATGCCACTGATGCCATCTTTGCCGACCTGCGGGTGTGGCAGGATCACAATCAGGATGCGCTCGTCGATCCCGGTGAACTGTCCACGTTGAGTGATCTGGGCATTGCGTCCTTATCGGTGACGGGTACGCCCAGTGGCGTCGACAATACCACGAACCTCGTAGCCGAAACGGCGACCTTTACCCGAACGGATGGGACGACAAGCGAGTTGGCCGATGTGAAATTCCGGATTAATAATTATGATTCGGTGTGGCTGGGGAATGCCACGGTCGATCCATCGGTGGCCGCTCTTCCCAATTTAAAGGGCCATGGGACTTTGGCCGACCTGCATGTCGCCATGACCCTGGATACGACCGGCGATCTTCAAAGCACGTTGAACACGGTCCTGCCGACATTGAACGTGGTGGACCTGGCCACGCTCCGGGAACGGATGATTCCTGTGCTGGAAGCCTGGGCGGACGTGGACTTAGGTTCGACGGCCGCGGTGGTTCCGGTCAGGCCGGATGTGCATGCGTTTGTGAATCGAACCGCCGAGGGCACGGAGATCGTGGACTTTGCCGTGCAAGATCCGTCCGGTGATTGGTATCTGGCCAGTGGGAAAATTGTGAAGGATGGCAATGGGGTGACGATTCCCGATCCGACTCTGACTGAGATATTGGCCTTCAGTCCCGGCGAGGAAGGGGAATGGGAAGTCATCCAAGGCAAGCAGATCTCGTTTCTGGAACGGTTCATGGGGGAGGCCATCCCAGTCGATCAGGTGGCCGAAGGCAATCTCGCGGCAATTGCCGCGTTTGAAGGGCTGTTGGAATTGTTGGTAACCCGCATGGATGCGTTAGCCGTACGTTTGGCGGCGCAGGGTCCGCTCCAATCCTATTTTGCCGGAGTGGAATATGATCTGGAGGCCGATGCTCTGCATGCCACCACCAACCGGGATTTGGTGCCGATGTTTGAGTCGGTCTTCTCAGCGGCTCCCGGTTCAGTGCAGGGTGACCAAGATTGGTTGGCGGCCTGGAATGAGATTTTTGATGTCGTGTTTGAGAACTTTGAGCGGTTTGGGGGCGATCATTTGCAAAACACGCATTCTTTCTTGTTCACCAATATTGTGGCGGCCTATGAGAACGTGGGGTTAGCCATTGATGTGAAAACGGCGGCGATCTCACTTGGCGTGCCTGAAGAATTGCTCTTTATCGGTAGCGGGGAGGTCGTGGGCGACCAGGACACTAATATTTTTTATCTGGATGGAAGCAACCAAGTCGTGAAGGGCGAGTCGGGCCATGATGTCTATGTGGTCGGAAGAAACTTTGGCCAAGATATCATTGACGATTTTGAAGCACTCTTGACCACCAATTATCAAGATATTGTCCGCTTTGCCCATTACAATCCTGCCGACTTGACGATGACTCGAGATGGGATTGATTTGGTGATCACGTTGACGGGTACGTCGCATGAACTTCGGATTCTAGACCAATTTATCGGAGAGAAGCCGGATTTGTTTGGCGCCAATCTCAATCCGGATCGAGGGATTAATGAAATCGTGTTTGCCGATGGCACGGTCTGGCGCGCGTTCGATATTGCGGAAGCGGTGTCCCGTCCGTTAGCCACCAATCAAACCATCACAGGAACGTGGGAGGCGGACTTTCTTGATGGCGCAGGTGGCAACGATGTCCTGTCTGGTGGAGACGGGGGGGACGTGTACTTTTTTGATATCGGGTATGGGGATGATCTCGCGATTGACCAGTCGACGTATGTGTTGATCGATGATCCGGACTTTTTGGTCTTGGGTGCGGGTCTGACGCAAGAGGATGTGTCCTTCTCTCATGTTGGGGACTCGACGGATATTACAATTACCATTGATGCCACCGGCGATACGTTCACCATCCAAGAGTTTGCGGAAGCGACCTACACGGGCCCGTTTGGAACTCAATGGTTTAATCGTATCGAAACCCTGGTTTTTTCCGATGGGACGTTCCTGCAATGGTATGAGGTATTGGAAACGATTGTCGCGAGCCAGAAAACGGATGAAAACGACACCATTTACGGCTTCTCCTATGAAGATGTGTTGGATGGAGGTTTGGGGGACGATCTCTTGTCGGGCGGAAATGAAAACGATACCTATCTATTTAACCTGGGGTATGGCCACGACACGATTCAGGAAAATCTCACGCGCATTCTTTCCGGACAAATCGATACGGTGAAATTTGGAGCCGGGGTGGACTTAGAGGCGGTGACATTTTCCCGGAATGGCAACTCGAATGATTTAGTGATGACCCTTTCGTCGGCGGATTCAGTCACGATTCTCAAGCAGTTTGAGGCGTTCTATACCGGTCCCTTTGGCACCCAATGGATGGAGCGGATCGAGTTGTTTGAATTTTTGGTGAATGGCAATGTCGTGACTCTGACCGCCGAGGACGTGATGGCGATGGTTCTCTCTGACATGTCCACCACGGGCGATGATGTCATTTATGGGTTCTCCCGGCAGGATGCGCTGGATGGGGGTGCGGGCAATGATTATTTATCCGGTGGGAACGCAAATGATGTGTATACCTTTGGCTTGGGCTATGGGCACGACACGATTGAGGATAATCAAGGCACGCTGCTGGGCGGCAGCATTGACCGCGTAGTCTTTGCGGGAAGTTTGACCCCGCAGGATGTGACCTTGGTACGGAACGGCGTCGATTTAGACATCAATCTGGCGGATGGGTCCCGTCTCACGATCAAGAAGATGTTCGATGACAGTCAGATGGTGGAATTCAATGCCAATCGCATCGAAGAGTTTTATTTTGAAGGATCTTCCACACTTCTCACGAATCAGGACATCATGTTGTGGTTGATTGCCGAGGCGCAAACAAGTGGAAACGATACCATCGTTGGATTTAAATGGAGCGACCGGCTGGAGGGCGGACCCGGCAATGATCGTTTGGAAGGTAGTTTTGGCGCGGACACCTATGTGTTTGGGCGGGGCGACGGCCAGGATGTGGCGTATGATTACGATTATTTGAGTTTTGATGTGGTGGAATTTGATTCGGACGTGCTCCCTGGGGAGGTCGTGGTGGAGCGCGGCACCGGCCTCAACGATGTCCGTTTACGAATCGTGGACTCGGGAGACAGCCTCACCTTGGAAAATCAAAATTTTTCCTTTGTGGTGGGTGCCCCGCCGAGCCAAATTGAAGAAGTGCAGTTTGCCGATGGAACCGTGTGGACGCCGGATGAATTACGCACCACGCTCTTGCAAGGAGAAATGACCGCAGGGGATGACCTTATTAAAGGCTTTTACACCGCGGATGTGTTGGACGGGGGTGCCGGAAGTGATCGGTTGGAGGGCGGAGTCGGCGGGGATACGTATGTGTTTAACCGGGGATCGGGCCATGATGTCGTCTTTGACAATAATACCAATATCTTTTCCCATGATCCCGACACTATTCAATTCGGCAGGACGTTGATCCTGGCTGATTTGATCTTGACCCAAGTCGGAGAGGATCTCCGTCTCGAAATTCAAGACACGGGGGAATCGCTCACCATCGAAGATCAATTCCTCTTTGCTACTCGGCTTGTCGAACGGTTTGTTTTTTCCAATGGGCAGGTGTATTCATCAGATGACATGGAAGCCCTCTTGATGACAAGTTCCAGTAATCAGTATCCGGGTACAAGCGGACCGGATAATCTCGTGGGAACGGACGACCCGGATGTCTTTCTCTCCAGTGGCGGTGATGACATTTTTGATGGAAAGGGCGGGGGCGACACCTATTATTATGTCAGCGGAGATGGCAACGATCAGATTGTAGACACCGGGAGCAATGGGGTGATCATTGATACTCTCGAACTGACCGATCTGCTTCGTTCACAAGTCACAATGACACGGACGCTTCAGGATGTATTGATCACCGATAATGCCACCCAACAGGTAGTGCGGATCCCCGGACAATTTACCTCCACCGGTAAGGGCATCGAACGGCTGATCTTTGAGGACGCCGAGGAATGGAATCGCCAAGCGATTTACGCCAACGTCATCGAGTATGTAGGCGCGCTGAATGGGACTTCCGGGAATGATACGCTCAATGGCACCACGGCCACCGATGTTCTGGTGGGGCGTACAGGGAACGATACGCTTTCGGGTAAAGACGGGTCGGACACGTATGTGTTCACGCGCGGCGATGGGCAGGATTTGATCGACGACAATGGGTGGGGGGACACCGACGTACTGCAGTTGCATGGGTACACACCGGCGGAAGTGCTGGTGAACCGGACGGGGACGACCTCGACGGCGGTCCTGACCTTCGTCGGGGCGACCGACCAAATTACGTTGACTAATGCCTTTACTAACGCTGCGGACACCATTGAGGAAATTCACTTTGATGATGGGACGGTGTGGACGGAGCCGGCCCTGCGCGCGCAAGTGTTGGCGGATGCGGGGACGGCAGGGAACGATACGATTACGGGCTTTACCTCGGCCGATCAGTTGGAAGGCGGGCTCGGCCACGATACGTTATCCGGCAAAGATGGGTCGGACACGTATGTGTTTACGCGCGGCGACGGGCAGGATTTGATCGACGACAATGGGTGGGGGGACACCGACGTACTGCAGTTGCATGGGTACACACCGGCGGAAGTGCTGGTGAACCGGACGGGGACGACCTCGACGGCGGTCCTGACCTTCGTCGGGGCGACCGACCAGATTACGTTGACTAATGCCTTTAATGACAACTCGGACACCATTGAGGAAATTCACTTTGATGATGGGACGGTGTGGACAGAGCCGGCCCTGCGCGCGCAAGTGTTGGCGGATGCGGGGACGGCGGGGAACGATACGATTACGGGCTTTTTCTCGGCCGATCTGCTGGAAGGCGGGCTCGGCCACGATACGTTATACGGTAAAGACGGGTCGGACACGTATGTGTTTACGCGCGGCGACGGGCAGGATACCATTGACGACAACGGGTGGTTCGATACCGATGTGTTGGAGTTGCATGGGTATACACCGGCGGAAGTGCTGGTGAGCCGGACGGGGACGACCTCGACGGCGGTCCTGACCTTCGTCGGGACGACCGACCAGATTACGTTGACCAACGCCTTTACTAACGCTGCAGACACCATTGAGGAAATTCACTTTGATGATGGGACGGTGTGGACGGAGCCGGCCCTGCGCGCGCAAGTGTTGGCGGATGCGGCGACGGCAGGGAACGATACGATTACGGGCTTTTTCTCGGCCGATCTGCTGGAAGGCGGGCTCGGCCACGATACGTTATACGGTAAAGACGGGTCGGACACGTATGTGTTCACGCGCGGCGACGGGCAGGATACCATTGACGACAACGGGTGGGGGGACACCGACGTACTGCAATTGCATGGCTATACGCCCAGTGAAGTGTTTTTAGGTGGAGATCCCAACGTCAAAACGGTTGTCCTCGATTTTGACGGGACCACCGATCAGATTACCCTTGTGAACGAAATTAATCATATGAGCGATTCTATTGAGCAAATCGTGTTTGATGATGGCACGGTGTGGACCGAGTTGGCCCTCAGAACTCGGGTGATCACCGGCACGGCCAATGGAGAGCCCCTTACTGGGACAGCCAATGCGGACCTTCTGACAGGATTTGGCGGAGCTGACATCTTAACCGGTGGGGCGGGGCATGACACCTTTGTATTCCGTGGGACGGCGGTGGGCCATGACAGGATTACCGATTTCAATGGGGGAGCCGGCTTCGACGATCGGATTGAAATCGATACCCTGGATTCTTTCGACGATATTTTAGCGGCGCTGGCACAAAATGGCACGGATGCGGTGATCACCATTGATGCCAATAATTCCATTACGCTAGAGAATGTCCTGACCACGGATCTTCATCAAGACGATTTTCGTTTTGTGTGATTGTGATATATGACTATTTCGGGTCTGAGCAGCATGTCTGGGACTTCCCCAGTATCGGAAGTCTTGTCTTTACGAAAGACCACGTTTGTGGTCGTGGGCCTGATCAGCCTGGTCATCAATCTGCTGATGCTGACTGGCCCCCTCTTCATGCTCCAAATTTACGATCGGGTGCTGACCAGCCGGAGTGTGCCCACTCTGGTGGTCTTGTCGGGACTAGTCGTCGGACTCTATCTCTTTTACGGACTCCTCGAAGGCATTCGAGCCCGATGTTTGGCTCGTGTCTCGGCGTGGGTGGATTCACGTCTGTCCGCTCACAGCTTGCAAGCCAATGTCGGGCTGTCCCTTCAACTCGGGAGCCATTTTCGCGACCGTGATCTCGTCAGGGATGTTGATACGGTCAGACAATTCCTTTCCGGCCCCGGTCCTTCGGCCATTTTTGATATGCCGTGGATGCCCGTCTATCTGGCCCTCATTTTCCTCTTTCATACGTATCTCGGCTGGTTGGCTCTAGCCGGGGCGTTGATGATTTCGATATTGATTGCCTTAAATGAAGTCCTGACCCGCCAACCGGTTCGTGAGGTGTCGACCTTTGTGGCTCGGCGGGCCGCCATGGTCCAGGCCACACGCCGCAATGCGGAAGTGCTGACCGCGATGGGCATGGTGGAAACGTTTACCGGGCGGTGGAACGATCACAATGCGGCGTATCTCACCGTTCAACGACAGGCACTGGACCGCGCCACCTATTTTTCCACCGGGATCAAATCTTTCCGGTTCCTCCTGCAATCCGGGGTGTTGGGGTTTGGGGCGTGGTTAGTGATCCAACAAGAAATCTCTCCGGGCGTGATGATTGCCGCTTCTATTATTACTTCCCGCGCGTTGGCGCCCGTTGAACAGGCCGTGGCCCATTGGAGAGGATTTGTGGCTGCTCGACAGGCCGCAAAGTCGTTGTCCGATGCATTTCGCATGCATGTCCCCCAGACTCCGGCGATGCAACTCCCGCCACCCTGTCGATCACTGGATGTTGAGCAGGTCGCCATTGCCGTGCCCGGTGAACGGTCTGTTGTGGTGCAAGGGATCAATTTCCACCTGAAGGCCGGGGATGGGCTCGGTATTATCGGTCCCTCAGGATCGGGAAAAACGACTCTGATTCGTGGTCTTGTCGGGGTGTGGGCTTCGGTGAAAGGGTCGGTGCGACTTGATGGCGCGGAACTGAAACAGTGGGATCGGGCGCTGTTAGGAAAGTCTATTGGATATTTGCCCCAAGATGTGGAGCTATTTGATGGAACGGTGGCTGAAAATATTTCTCGGTTTGATCCCGATCCGGTCTCGGAGGACATTCTCGTGGCCGCCCGGTTAGCAAATCTCCATGACATTCTCACCGGATTGCCCAAGGGGTATGACACCGTGATTGGGGAAAGTGGGAATCGGCTTTCCGCCGGATTATGTCAGCGGATTGGTTTAGCGCGAGCCTTATACGGAGGGCCATTTTTACTGGTTCTGGATGAACCCAATTCGAATCTGGATGCCGAAGGGGATGTGGCGCTTCGGGAAGCTATTCGCAGTATGCGGGCTCGAGGGAGTATCGTGATCGTGGTGGCTCATCGCCCCAGTGCGATCGAACCGCTTGATCAACTGCTCTATTTGCAGGAAGGAAGGCAGGGGAGTTTTGGAAAAAAAGCGGATGTTCTTTCCCAGGTCCTCAATTCTTCACCTGAGCCTGCCGTGTTACATGCGGGGAATTGTGACTGACACTGAACGACATATTGTGCGGAGTCTCAATCGCCATTTAGTGGCCGGGTTGGTGATGATCCTCATTCTGGTTGGAGGAGTCGGTGGCTGGGCGGCTGTTGAAGAAATCAGTGGTGCGGTTATTGCGTCCGGGCTCATTGTGGTGGAGACCAAGGCCAAGCGGGTGCAGCATCAGGAGGGCGGTATTGTCAAAGAAATTCTGGTCCGTGATGGCGATGTGGTCCAGGCTGGAGACTTAATTCTTAAACTGGACGATACGGTTGTAACGGCTAATCTGGCCATGGTTACCAGCGAGTTGGGAGAACTGGCGGCTCAAGAAGTGCGTTTGACGGCGGAACGGGATGGACATGCGCTGATGCGCTATCCATCGGATCTGTTGGAACGGGGAAAACGAGAGCCTGCTGTGGCCAGCAGTCTGTCCGATCAACGGGCCTTACGCCAAACCAGGCGCTCGACTCTCCAAGGCAAAAAGGCCCAGCTGGAAGAACAGATCTCGCAGATTCAAGATCAAATTCGAGGGTTAGGCGTTCAACGAGTGGCCAAAACCGAAAGTATTGGTCTGACGAATGAACGCTTGGAGGCTTTGGCGCCACTTGTCCCTCAAGGGTTGGTCATGGCCGGGGAGATTACCGCATTGAAACGTGATCGAGCGGAACTCTTGGGCGATCGGGGAGAACTTGAATCGAAAATGGCCCAAGCGCATGAAACGATCAGTGAGCGACGACTGCAAATTCTTCAATTGGGCGAAGAGTTTCGATCCGGGGTCCTGGAAGATTTACAAGCGGTGCGGGCCAGGATCAGTCAACTTCAGGAAGAACGGATTGCGGCCCTGGATAAATTACGAAGAGTGGAAATACGTGCCCCTCGTACGGGATATATTCATCAATTAAACGTGCATACCCTGGGAGGCGTGGTTGGATCTGGTGAAACGCTGATGCTGATTGTTCCTCAGGAAGATGTGCTAATCGTGGAAGCGCAAGTGTTCCCGACGGATGTGGATCAAGTGCAACCCGGTCAGGAGGCCATTATAAGATTGCCCGCTTTCAATCAACGAACCACTCCCGAATTGACCGCTCTGGTCTCGACTATCTCCGCCGATTTGAGCCGGGATGAAGTCACCGGGAGTACGTTTTATTTGGTTCGTTTAATCATGAGCGAAGGGGAACTTATAAAGCTTGAAGAAAAAAAACTCGTGCCGGGAATGCCCGTAGAGGCATTTATTCAGACGGGAGAGCGAACGGTTCTATCCTATTTAGTTAAACCTATTAAAGACCATATCGTTCACGCTTTCAAGGAATAGAATAACGATTGGCCTTTTTTGTCCGAAATTGCAAACAGCACCCTTCTATAGGAAGCTAGGCTCACCAGGCTGATTCTATTTCACGAGAGAAGGAATTGGACTTTCTCTGAATCAGCGGACCCTCCCAGACTTTAATGTAAAGCATGGAATGGTTGGTCATTCCCGCCTTGGCCACCAACCAGGTCACGACGGTGCGGGGCAAACTCAAAGATCAGAATGGATTGACGATTCCTCTGGGTCTGGCCCTCTGGGCGCATGTGTCAGATGACGTCAATAAAAAGTTGGAGGCCCAACAACAGGCCAACATCCCGTTCCGTCTGGCCCCGCACGATTGGAAGAGCGGGGAGATCCCCTGGCTGCTGGCCGTGCTGGCCCCCAAGGAAGTGGCGCAGGCGTTGGTGAAGAAACTCGAAGAGACGGTATTCAAAGACAGACTCTATCAACGCTTTGGTCGAGGAGCTAAGGGAACGGTTTCTTCCAGCCAAGGAGAGAGAAGCAACGAGAGCCCAGAATGAGCTACGACGCAGGAAGCGTCATAGCGAGGCTATTCACTCGAAGAATGCGTAGAATGACCAGCCGTATCCGAGCACGCACATTTCCAGGAGGGAAAGATT
>JBBDSY010000011.1:0-13125 GCA_040904705.1 Nitrospirales bacterium
CAACTTGCGCGAGGACCAGTGCGTCGAGCCGTCGGCTGGCTTGCGTTTAGTCGTCAATGCCGAAATTATAGGCATCAAGAAATGGCAGGGAACTAATATAGGGACAAGCCAAAAGATAGCTAAGCTTGGCTTAAAAGAATCCGGAAATTAAATTCATGCCAAATTAGCTGGTCAGTAGAGTGGTTTCATCAAAATGAGAAGGCATATATGAAAAACATAGAGAAGATTTTTAAATTTTTAATCAATCGGTATCTGAATTTCTCGGTAGAGCCATGAGTGGATTTTCGTTACCCGTCTCTTGTGTGTTGATCTAAGTATGAAGTGGGCACTGAAATACACTTTTATGCCAAAACCATCTAGAATACCAGGTGCAATAATGGTTACTTTTTTCAACGAAATCCATTTTCCATGAAATGGATTTCCCATTACTTTGTGCTTTTCATTTCAATTTATGGAGAATGTTCCACGTGGAACATGAGGAAAATACAGACAAATTTTTAGAGTTTTTTGTGGGAGGGGCAAAAAATCTTGGTTTTTCCTTCCAAGAAAATATTTTAGGGAAGTTTCACCTCTATTATAAAGAGCTATGCTTCTGGAATCGTTCCGTTAACCTGACGGGTTTGCAGACGGAACGGGAGCAGGCCGTTCTGCTGTTTGCTGATTCTTTAGCTGGAGCCTTGGCCTTTCCTGAGCTATCCTCGCTTTCCATTGTCGACATTGGCACGGGTGGTGGATTTCCTGGAATTCCTCTTAAATTGGCTTTTCCTTCCCTGAATCTCACCTTAATGGAGCCAAGGGGTAACAAGACGGCATTTCTTCACACGGTTATTGGAAAGCTGGAACTGAACGGCATTTCGGTTCTTCGAAAACGGTTGGAAGCTTGTCATGCACTTACTAATGAAAATGACAAGTGGGATATAGCCATTAGTAAAGCGGTCAGTCTTGAGGCAATATTGCCCAACGTCAAAAATATTTTGAAAAAAAATGGAAGGTTGGTTGTCTTTCGTTCATCGAACATTGACAATCATTTGAATCTTCAGGGCATGTGCATAGACAAAGAAATCCCTTATGAATTGCCTTATGAGTTTGGAGGACGAGTGCTTCTTGTGTTAAAACACGCTCCATAATCAATGTAGATTTGCCATGTTCCACGTGGAACATTTTGCGTAAATGGGCTTGTTGAATAAGGAAAATATCGAAAGCCATATTTCCCCAACATTCCCCAGGTCACTAATCCCGAGGTTCGGTTCAAAAAAGTTCGTTCAGCAAGGCCGCAGCCATTTTTGTGCGCGGAGCGTATGGATAATACGTGAGCACAGAAAAATGGCGAGAACGCCGCTGACGGCTTTTTTTCAACAGACCCTAAATGTATTATTTTTTGAATGGTAATACATGCAAGCTTACTGCAAATTTAAATTTAATCCCTTTTAAATTCAATACTTATACACTCAAGGCCTGTAACTTTCTTTTTATATGGTTTCTCGGTGACACGCATTATTGCTATTGCAAATCAAAAGGGTGGTGTGGGTAAAACCACGTCGGCGATTAATATTGGTGCGGCGTTAGCTGCTTCCGGCAAGTCGGTCTTACTCATAGATTTGGATCCACAGGCCAATGCCACCAGCGGGGTATCGGTTGAACCGCTAGAATCCACAATTTATGAATGCCTTATGGAAAGGCGTCTAGTTGCTTCAGCAATTTTACCTACGTGTATGCACGGTCTAAGTATTATTCCTTCCAAAGGAGACTTAGTTGGCGCTGAAATTGAGATCTCGAACCTGGCCGATCGAGAAACCATTCTGGAAACCGTTGTTAGAGACATTCATGGGCAGGATTTTGTGATTATAGACTGCCCTCCTGCCTTTGGCCTGCTCACAATCAACGCTTTAGTTGCGGCTTCGGCGCTGATTGTTCCCGTGCAATGTGAGTATTATGCGATGGAGGGGTTGGGACGGCTAATGGGTAATGTTGACCGCATTCGGGAATCTTTTAATGCCGGCCTGGACCTGGAAGGTATTGTGTTGACGATGTATGATTCACGCATTAATCTTTCGCGACAGGTTGAAAGCGAAATTCGAGGGTTTTTTAAGGAGAAAGTATTTCAAACCGTCATTCCTCGAAACGTGGCGCTGGCGGAAGCCCCCAGCCACGGGAAGTCAGTGTTATCGTATAATGCTGCATCCAGTGGCGCCAAAGCCTACCTTGACCTAGCCCAGGAGATACTCGCGAATGGAAAAGAAAGCATTGGGTAAGGGCCTCCAGGCTCTGCTTCCCGAAACAAAGACGCTGGTTTGGAAGGTTGAGCAAGATGGGCAGGCTATCTCGATGGTCGCCCTGAAACAGATCATTGCCAACCGCTACCAACCCCGCACCATCTTCGCCGAAGACGAATTAGACGGATTAGCGCAGTCGATCAAGGTGCATGGAGTCCTGCAGCCTATCGTGGTTCGACGCAAAGGCGATGGGGTCTACGAACTCATTGCGGGAGAGCGGCGCTTGCGGGCGGCAAATCTTGCCGGATTGTCCACGATTCCCGCGCTGATTCGAAATTCAAACGATGAAAAATCCTTGGCCCTCGCCATTGTTGAAAATATTCAGCGCCAAAATCTCAATCCTCTTGAAGAAGCCAAGGCCTATTCCCGATTGATGGGCGAATTCGGATTAACGCAGGATGCAGTGGCGACTTCGGTTGGGAAAGATCGCTCTTCGATTGCCAATTTCCTCCGACTTCTCGGGCTCCCTAAGGAGGTGCAACAATTCATTGAATCCGGCGCATTGAGTCTGGGCCATGCCAAGGTCCTAGCAGGGGTCGCCTCCCCCAGCACCCAACTCCAGATCGCCAAACGAATTGTATCGGAGCAATTATCGGTAAGACAGACGGAACAGCTTATTGGTGGGCAAAAAAGCGTCGGCACACAAAAACAGTTGAAGGCGGTGCCCAATAAATATCAGCATCTTGAAGATCAATTGCGAAAGCATTTTGGTACCAAGGTTCAGGTGAAGGCGGCGGCCAAGGGAGGCCAGCTTATCATTCATTATTATTCGGATGAGGAACTGGATCGTGTCAGCGGTATAATTTTGGAATAGAATTTGAATGGAACACCACAGAGCACGGATCTTCCTCCACGAATTGCCGTAAATAGGTAAAAAAGTCTTAGTTCTTGTATATGTACGGAAAAACAGAGTCGGTTTGGTTGGGCATCAAGTCATTCAATGAGGGAGGGTCTCCATGTTTGGAAAAAATACCGCTGAAAAGTCGGAGGATGTGATGAATTCACCAGTTATACCGAGTCCAGTGATCTCAAACAGTCATGAAGAATCTGGCGATATTATTGCCTTTGTCGGCGAAGAGGTCACCTTTAAAGGAACTATTCGCTACACGGGCACGGTTAGGGTGGACGGGCGCTTAGAGGGGGAAATTTATACCGATGGGAATTTGATCATTGGTCAAAAAGCGGTCATCACAGCCAAGATCGAAGCCGGGATGGTGACCTGTCAGGGTCGGATTACCGGAGAAATTCTAGCGAAAAATCGAGTAAAACTCTTGACCCCAGCAGTTTTTGATGGGTCGATTACCACGCCCCTGCTTTCCATTGATGAAGGTGTCATGTTTAATGGCACTTGTAATATGCCGAAAAAAAGTGATCGAACAAGCATCGGATCTAAGCTAGTCGTTTCGGTGGAAGAAGACGTCAAGGTCAAATAAGGGTATTTCAGTTTTCCGGATACGTTGGTGGGGGAATTTTCCCCAGAGGACATGGAGTTCCTGGCTCACCCCCGAGAGTCTTTGGATAAAGAGGAGGGGCATGATATGTGGGGCGAAAAAGACAAAGCTAAAGATGGCCCAGGTTTTGGGCAAGAATTTTACACGTTTCTGGGCAAAGGTGTGGATTTTAAGGGCAAAGCCCAATTTGAAGGTACGGTGCGGGTGGATGGCAATTTTGAAGGGGAAATCACGATCGATGACACCCTCATTATTGGTGAAACGGCTCTTATTAAGGGAACCATCACCGGTGGGACTATCGTGAGTAGTGGGCGGATTGAAGGCATCATTACTGCTAATAAGAAAATTCAGCTTCTTAAGCCGGCCGTACTCATTGGGGATGTGCATACTCCAACATTTGCGATGGAAGAAGGCGTTTATTTCCAAGGGGAATGTGACATGGGTGTCGCCCCCAAGCACGATGTCGGTGTGGCTGAGCGAGTGTTATCCAATGGGCAGCCGAAATCTTCAACGCCATCAAAAATGACAACAGAGCCCCTCAGTCTGAAATGAACGCTACAAAGTCCAAAAAAGTTGTCTTGGGAATGAGTGGCGGCGTGGATAGCTCCGTGGCGGCCAAACTCTTAAAAGACCAGGGTTATGAAGTCCTTGGTATCACGCTCAAAGTATGGGAAGAAGAGGATGAAGCCGCAACGTCCAAACGTTGGCAGGAACGAGGATGCTGTAAGGTCGGGATCGCCAAACATGTGGCTGAAACCTTAGGCATTTCCCATCAAGTCATTGATACACGAGAATCATTCCAGCAAGGGGTGATCGACGACTTTATTGGTGGCTATCTGCAGGGCACCACCCCGAATCCCTGTGTCCGGTGTAATGAACGGGTCAAATTCGGGGGCTTATTCCGGGTGGCCGAGCAACTCGGGGCGAATTATATTGCCACTGGACATTTTGCCAGGATTCAACAAGATGAAGCGGGAACCCCTTTTCTGGCTCGGGGATTGGATACCAAAAAAGATCAATCATATTTTCTATATCGAATTCCTGCTAAATGGCTCTCCAAAATGCTGTTTCCTTTAGGGGAAATGGAAAAGCCGCAAGTCTGGGCCGAAGCCGAAGCCATGGGACTTCCGGTTGATGAGCTAAAGGAAAGCCAGGAAATTTGTTTTGTCACGCAAGGGGACTATCGGGAATTCCTCAAAGAGCATGCCCCGGAAGCAACGAATCCAGGAAATTTTGTGGATGCGAACGGCCAGGAAATCGGGCAGCACAACGGGGTGGCCTTTTACACTCCCGGCCAGCGAAAAGGGCTGGGGATCGCCACCGGCAATCGTCTGTATGTACAGCGAGTCGTACCAGATTTGAATTTGGTGGTGTTAGGTCCCCCCGAAGATTTAGATACGCAAAGCTGCCAGGTGGCCGATCTCAATATCTTTTCACCAGAGGGCATAGGGGAAGCGAAGCGTATTGATGTCAAATTTCGATATGGCTCCATTGCCGTTCCTGCAACCCTTCAATGGCAGAGTGAATTTTCTATAAAAGTCACCTTTGAAACTCCAGTTCGGGCCTTGAGCCCTGGGCAGTCTGCCGTCTTTTATCGGGGTGATCGTGTCCTCGGCGGCGGTATTATTCAAACACCAAAAGCTTCTGAATCAGCCACACCAAATATTCAGTCTTCTTCTCTTCAGTCTCTTTCTTCTTGATCCTGGGTTATCGAGAAAAATCCTTTTACCTCTGCTCTTTTGGTTGACAGGCTGTAGCTCCCATGGTAGGTTTCTGCGCTGATACACGCCATTTTCCATTCAACACGTGGCTGCCTGGATTCTCTGTAAACCGTGAACCAAAGTACGATCGGGCGTCGGTATGCATCGGCGCTTTTCCAATTGCTCGAGGAATCGGGCATCGAACCCGCACGAAATGCCTTAGGGTCTTTGGCCCAAGGCTTAGAAGATACCCCTGCCTTGAAACATGTCCTGGCTTCCCCGGTTTTTAAATATGAAGAAAAACAAGTGGTTTTGGAGGAATTATGCCAGCGATTGCAGGCCCCTCCGGTTATGCGAGATTTTCTGAATCAATTGCTGAAAACCAACCGGGCCGTGTTATTGCCGGAAATTTCACAGGCCTTTGCGGATCTGGCGGACGAGCAAAAGGGTATTCAGCAACTCCGAGTGAGTTCCGCAAAGCTTTTAGAGGCGACTGAGCAGCAGCAGATAAAACATGAGCTGAGCGAGACGCTTGGGCAATCCGTTGATGTGGTGTTTAAAGTCGAGCCGAAACTTATTGCCGGATTAAAAATATACATTGGCAGTCAAGTCTTTGATAATACCGTGCTGGGACGATTGACCAGCATGCAGGATCAGTTGACGAAGGGGTAATCCATGCAGATCAAAGCCGAAGAAATTAGCTCTATCATCAAGGAAAAAATTAAAGGGTTTGACCAGCGGGTCGACGTCAAGGAAATGGGGTATGTCATCCAAGTGGGTGACAATATTGCCAAGGTCTATGGTCTGGAAGGCGCAATGGCGGGAGAATTATTAGAGTTCCCCGGTGGAGTGTATGGCGTGGCGTTGAACCTTGAAGAAGATAGCGTTGGCGTGGTTTTGCTCGGGGAAGATGTTGGTATTCGTGAGGGGGACCCCGTAAAGCGCACTGGGCGTATTGCCGAAGTACCGGTGGGCGAAGCCTTGGTTGGTCGTGTGGTTGATGCGATCGGGATTCCCCTTGATGGGAAAGGCCCAATAAATTCAACAGAAACTCGTTTAATTGAAATCAGGGCACCTGGCGTGGTGGATCGACAATCTGTGGGTGAGCCTCTGCAAACAGGCTTGAAAGCCATTGATGCCATGATTCCAGTGGGTCGTGGTCAACGGGAATTAATTATTGGTGATCGTCAAACAGGAAAAACAGCCATTGCGATCGATACGATCATCAATCAAAAAGGCTTAGATGTATTTTGCTTCTATGTGGCGATTGGCCAAAAGCGTTCGACTGTCGCTCGGGTGGTGAAAACTCTCGAAGATCATGGGGCCATGGAATACACCACGGTGATTTCCGCCACGGCTAGTGACTCGGCTTCGTTGCAATTTTTTGCACCCTATGCGGGCGTGACCATGGCTGAGTTTTTCCGTGATAGTGGCAGGCATGCACTTATCGTGTATGACGATTTGTCTAAACATGCCACGGCGTACCGGCAGCTTTCTCTCCTGCTCCGACGGCCACCAGGGCGTGAAGCCTATCCGGGAGATGTATTCTTTTTGCATTCTCGGTTATTAGAGCGGGCCGCAAAAATGAGCGATGAAAAAGGCGCCGGTAGTTTGACGGCGTTGCCGATTATTGAAACGCAAGCGGGTGACGTCTCTGCGTATATTCCAACCAATGTCATATCTATTACCGATGGGCAGATCTTTCTGGCTGCCGATTTGTTCTATTCTGGTATCCGACCGGCGATTAACGTGGGGTTATCGGTTTCACGCGTCGGTGGTTCGGCCCAGATTAAAACCATGAAACAAGTGGCTGGAACGCTCCGATTGGATTTGGCGCAATATCGGGAAATGGCGGCCTTCTCCCAATTCGGGAGTGAATTAGACAAAGCCACCCAAGCGCAATTGGCACGAGGTGTGCGCATGGTGGAATTGCTCAAACAAGAACAATACAAGCCGATGCCTGTCGCCGATCAAGTGATATCCATTTACGCCGGTGTCAACGGGTTTATCGATAATGTCCCGGTGAATAAAATTCGAGAATTCGAAAAAGATCTCATCAGTTACATTAAAGAGAAGCATGCCACGATTCGTGACGAGATCAAGAGCAAAAAGAAAATCGATGACGAATTTGGTGGACAACTCAAACAAATCATTACGGAATTTAAAAAATCAAAAGGCTACGATTAAGCTCTAGCAAAAAGTCTCGTCAATTATGCCTAGTCTTCAAAGTCTTCGACGGAAAATTGCGTCCGTCAAAAACACCCAGAAAATTACCAAAGCCATGAAAATGGTCGCGGCCGCGAAACTCAAGCGCGCCCAGAGCCGAATTTTGTCGGCAAGACCCTATGCGCATCAATTGCGTGAGGTCATGAGCAATTTAAGTCGACGCGTGAATCGTGCCTCGCATCCTCTCTTGAGTCGGCGTGATGGAAATTCGCTGGAACTGTTAGTGGTGACGAGTGATCGCGGACTCTGTGGAGCCTTCAATACGAATATTTTGCGCCGAGCCGTCGAATTTTTGGAAGATCAACGTCGACAAGGGAAGCAGGTGACGGTGAGCCTGGTAGGACGTAAGTCTATTGATTTTTTTAAACGGCGTGATTGGCCCATTCGGCAGGAATGGCCTGGCGTGTTTGACCGGCTCAGCTTTGAGCATGCCTTGGATATTGGCCAGAATGTGGTTTCTCAATATCATGTAGGCACATTCGATCATCTCTCTGTCGTCTACAATGAATTTAAATCAGCGATGCAGCAGGAAGTGATCGTAGAGAAATTGCTGCCGATTGAATCGCTTCATGAACCGGGTGGAAGTGAAAAGCCTTCAATTGGCGGCGGGTATCTCTATGAGCCAGATGAAGGTGAATTACTAGAGACATTACTGCCCAAGCATTTTGAAATTCAAACGTACCGGGTCCTATTAGAATCGGCCGCAGCGGAACAGGCAGCACGAATGACGGCCATGGATGGTGCGACACGGAATGCTGGAGAATTGATCAAAAAAGTCACGCTGTTTTATAACAAAACCCGTCAGGCAGCCATTACCAAAGAGTTAATGGATATTGTCGGAGGATCTGAGGCCATCAAATAATTCACGGGCAGCAAAGGAATAGTTTTTACACATACTATTCCCTAACCTCTTCCAACCAAGGAGCATATGGTGGGTACCGATACTGGAAATGGGAAAATCGTACAAGTCATTGGACCGGTAGTCGACGTTGAATTCCCTCCGGGGGAACTCCCCCATATTTTTAATGCCCTGACAATTTCTCAAGGGGATAAAGAAACTCTGACCATGGAGGTTGCTCAACACCTTGGGGAAAATCGTGTCCGGGCCGTCTCGATGTCTTCGACAGACGGGTTGGTTCGTGGCCTGGAAGTGGTCGATACTGGCGCAGCTATTTCCGTTCCTGTGGGGAAGGAAACGTTAGGTCGTATCATGAACGTTTTAGGTGACCCGGTCGATGGATTCGGCCCTGTTCAGACGAAAAAACGGTGGTCCATTCACCGTCCCGCGCCAGCTTTAGAAGATCAGGAAACCAAAACGGAAGTCTTAGAAACTGGGATCAAAGTTGTTGATCTTTTAGAACCCTACGCCAAAGGCGGAAAGGTCGGCCTTTTTGGTGGGGCTGGTGTGGGGAAAACCGTTATTATTATGGAGCTGATCAATAATATTGCCCTTCACCATGGTGGGTTTTCGGTGTTTGCCGGTGTTGGAGAACGGACTCGTGAAGGAAATGATTTGTGGCACGAGATGCAAGATTCCAAGGTAATTGATCCTAATGATTTTTCAAAGTCCAAAGCCGCGCTTGTCTATGGCCAGATGAACGAACCACCGGGTGCCAGGCTGCGGGTGGGTTTAACAGGGTTGACGATTGCCGAATATTTCCGTGATGAAGAACATCAAGATGTGTTGCTCTTCGTCGACAATATTTTCCGATTTACCCAAGCCGGTTCCGAAGTGTCCGCGTTGTTGGGACGTATGCCATCGGCAGTCGGATATCAGCCGACGCTTGGTACCGAAATGGGAACGTTACAGGAGCGCATTACGTCCACCAAGAGCGGTTCCATTACCTCCGTCCAAGCAGTCTATGTACCCGCTGACGATTTGACCGATCCAGCACCGGCTACTGCCTTTGCGCATTTGGATGCGACGACGGTGTTATCCAGACAATTGGCTGAGTTAGGAATTTATCCCGCCGTAGATCCCTTGGACTCCACGTCGCGGATTTTAGATCCGACTATTTTGGGCGAGGAACATTACGGAGTGGTGCAACGCGTGCAAGGAACCTTACAGAAGTACAAAGATTTGCAAGACATTATTGCGATTTTGGGAATGGACGAATTGTCTGAAGACGATAAGCAAACTGTGGCAAGAGCTCGTAAATTACAACGCTTCTTGTCCCAACCATTCCATGTGGCCGAGGCCTTTACGGGTTCTCCAGGAAAATATGTCAAATTGGTCGATACGGTCCGCAGTTTCAAGGAAATTGTCGATGGGAAATATGACCACCTGCCGGAGCAGGCGTTTTACATGGTGGGACCGATTGAAGAAGCCATTGAGAAAGCTAAAAAATTGGGATATAAGGTCTAATGGATTCTTCCACATCCGCAGTGTCACCTGGCAAGATTCTTCTAGAAGTGGTGACCCCCGATCATCGTCTATTGAGTCAGGAAGTGGATTATGTTTCAGCTCCTGGCAGCGAAGGCGAATTTGGAGTCCTTCCCGGACATTGTCATTTCCTCACCACCTTGCGTATTGGCGAACTACACTACCGTGTTGCCGAACACACGGAATTCATGTCGGTGCTATGGGGGTTTGCTGAAGTGACCCCGACCAAAGTGACGATCCTTGCCGAAGTGGCCGAAAAGGCAGAAGACATCAATATCGATCGTGCAGAAGAGGCTGTTCAGAAAGCCCAGGAACGTGTGGAACGGGGAGGCTTACCTTCAGAAGTTGAAGAAGCTCGTGTGAGTTTAGAAAAAGCGCGACTCCGGAAAAAAATCGCCGATCGGCACCGTCAACAAGGCGGGACTAGACTTTCCTAGGTCCCCAACCCGTACGTTTCTCTTCTACCCTCCATGCCGCATGTCGAAACGCGGACGGAATTCATTGTCACCGCCGGGGAATCCCCCAAGCGGCTTGATCATTTTCTTGCCAATCGTGAGCCCTACTATTCTCGAACGGCTCTCCAACGCTTAATCGAAGACGGCCATATCACTGTTAATCAGCAGGTGGTGAAGGCTAGTCACAAAGTGAAGCCTGGTGAACGAATTCTGTTGGTTGTCCCTCGTCCCGAACCGCTTGATATCCAAGCTGAACCCATTCCCCTGCACATCCTTCATGAGGACGACGTGCTTCTTGTCCTTAATAAACCTGCCGGTCTCGTGGTACACCCAGCTCCCGGACATTGGACTGGGACCATGGTCAATGCCTTGCTGCATCATATGCAAAGTGGAGAAGGACATCTCTCTTCCATCGGTGGGAGGGAACGGCCAGGACTGGTTCATCGTTTAGACAAGGAAACCACGGGGGTCTTAGTTGTGGCCAAGACGGACCATGCCCATCAACAGTTGTCTGCGCAATTCAAAAGCCACACGATCAGTCGTTTGTATGAGGCGCTGGTATGGGGATCGCCGAAAACTCGGGAGGGCCGAATTGATTTAGCCATCGGTCGGGATACGAAAGACCGAAAAACATTTTCCGCGCGTACCACCAGACCTAAAGAGTCGTTGACCACTTTCAAAATTCTTGAAAGATTTGGGAAGATTGCAGCCCATGTCGCGTTAACACCAGGAACTGGTCGGACCCATCAACTGCGTGTGCATCTCAAGGCGATTGACTGTCCCATTTTAGGAGATCAGACATATGGTGGGAAAAAAGTGATGGAAATTGGAGGCATCGATATTCCTCGTGTCATGTTACATGCCAAAGTCTTAGGTTTTGTCCACCCGCTGACCGACCGATTCATGATGTTTTCCGCCCCGTTACCAGAAGATATGGAAGCGGTAGGTCGGGAGTTAACGACTCAAGGCGTCGCCCCTTCTTGACAGACAACCCTAGGTTTGGACTAGATTCAGATCGATGAGCAACAAGGAAACCATTCAGCCGGGGCAAGTGGTTGATACGTTAGGTGAGTTGATTGCGAGTTTGGCTGGCTTTGCCGCCAAAGTACCAGCAGCATCCAGAATGACTCTGCCTGGGGGAATAAAACCTGCGGAAGAGGCGGTCGAAGCGTATGAAGAAATTGTGTATCGTTTTCGTGACCGTGCTGGGGCCACGTATAAACCGATCCCGCCTTTGTTTGTAAAGTCTCTCGAAGCGTTTGAGGCGGGAAAAGTGTTTGACGCGGTACCACCCCTATTGCAATGCGTGGAACACCTCGTTGACCTTCATAACCAGACAATCATCAAATTTAGCCCTGAGCAACAACAGCGCATGCGGGACTATTATCGACGTTTGGAAAAGATCGTCCCAGAAACCAAGCAATCCGAGGTCGATCTGCCCACTCCCGATTCGTATTAGTCGGTTCTGATGATTGTGTTCCTAGGAAGCACGATCTAGCTTGTTGCGCACGCAAGGGGAGAAAACCTGGAGAGCCATAGGCTCAGTGAAGGTCAATTCCAACTGGCCGGTGGAATTTGTTGAAGTGACGTAGGAAGGATGAGTTGATCCCCTGCTGAGAGGGGAGCCTGAATGATTCTCCAGGTGCAACCCTTTTCCTCCAACCCTTGCCCGATAAGGGCGAGATTATGAGACCCTTGGTTGTCCCAATAAGAGACGTGACGGAGATTAAAAAGAAAAGCCTTGAAACCCAGACGGTGTGACCGAAACACGGCCAAACTTAATTCTTGTGCGATCTTTTGATGAAAAATACCTTCCACATAAAACATGATGGTATCTGGAGACAGTTGTTCGGTCCGAATCATGGAAATTTTCCCCTAGTAAAGGGTGGAAATGTCCGTCTCATATAAAAAGTAAACAGCAAAACACGAGATTCTACAATTCCCCAGAGGAGGGGCTATTTCCTCGCTAATGAATAGGAATGTTGACGAGTCTTTCAATAGTGGGTATAACCTGGGCGACCCTTCTGAACGCTTTTCCAACAGGGCTCAATAACGATGGTGTGCGCCCGTAGCTCAATTGGATAGAGTATTGGACTTCGAATCCAAGGGTTACAGGTTCGATTCCTGTCGGGCGCACCATATTTTCAACAACTTGTGTCTCTTGTTCCTCACGGCTTCTTACCTCACTCCCAGTTCCAATCCCAAAAATCGCTAACTGCCCTTCTCCATTGCGGCCTGAATGTGGCTTGGTGCCGGGTGCGCATATCCTAGGGTGGTTTGGATATCTCGATGGCCCAGCACTGCCTTGTCAGTCGGGAGTGGAACACCCGCCATGACGAATCGAGAGGCTGTGGTGTGTCGGAGCGTGTGTCTGGCAAAGAACGCCGCCGGATTTTTTAAAAAATCGTGTTCGTACTTCAGGCGAGCTCATTTCAGCTTCAGCCCAACCAGTTATACATCAGGTGGACGCTCTTGCCTCGAAAGGTTTTGGTCCCCTCACGTTGCTGCTCTTGGCACCAGCGACTGAACACGTTGGCATGAATGCCCAAGTCCGTGGCGGCTTGCTTGATTGATTGGGGCCATCTCAACGTCCGCCCAGGGGATGTGTTTCGCCAGAATGACCCAACGGTTCTCACT
>JBBDSY010000012.1:0-60913 GCA_040904705.1 Nitrospirales bacterium
TTTGGTCACAAATTGTAGCGTAACACCCTGTCCGAATTCCTAGGACCACCTCTGATTTCCTGGTGAAAGACAGAAAGGGACAGTTGTTGGTGGCCTTGAAGCCTGGAGAGAAGACCAAAGTTCAGGATGGCCAGGTTTCTGGTCGGCAGGCCTTTGCGGTTCACCAGAGTACTCTGAAGGTGACGTCCTCTCCCAATGTGCTCCCGCTAGTGTTCATGCCAGACAACCTTCTAGTCTCCGGTTTTGTGGCTCCAGGTCTGGAAGTCAACCAGGTCTTTGGATCCCACACAGGAATTGAGGGATACGGCACACGCACCATCGAGGTGCCAGCCGGCGTTCCTGGACCATTTACGCTAATTGTGGAGGGAAAAGCGGATACTACGTTTACGGTGACGGTGGAGGGTTTCTTCAAAGGGACCGAAGTCTATCGACAAAACTTTGCCGGGACGATTACCAAAGGGGAGCGCCTTAGGACGCGCATCACCCAGGAGTTGGAACCCGCTTCAGTGAGCAATCCCAAGACCGCAAAAGTCTTGAATGGTCAAGCGGAAGATCTGCGGTCCTTGCAGGAATCTTTGCCAGGCATCATCCTGGTCTCCCCCCGTGAATCCAAGCAGTTGACCGACTTGGCAGAGGGAGCTATTTGGTCTTTGCCACGTGCACGCCATTCCAATCGGCTGGAGGCGGATTAGCACAAAATTCGGTGCTTCGATGAAGGTACAGAGCAGTGGGGCCATCATCCGGTGCCTGGACTTGGATATCTCGAAACACCGCTTGCGCCTCGCTCCAGCGACGAGATCGGTAGAGGTGAAGCCCGCATTGATAGCGATCCAACATTTGAACGTGCTCATGGTCGAGCTGGCCAGCAAGCCCCATTACTTCATACACGACGAGTGGTTCATCCCGGCCTTTCACGGCTACCACGTCTAGCTCGCGGTACTCGAAAGCTGGACCGGCTTCTTTGCGAGTGGTTTCGCCAATCACAATAGGCACACCATACATCATGCCTAACCCTTCCAAACGAGAGGCTACATTCGTGGTGTCGCCAAGCACGGTGTACTGTAACCGTTCAAGGGACCCTACATTGCCCACAACCGCTGGCCCTGAGTTGATGCCAATCCCGATCGCGAACATCGGCATGCTTCGCCGTTTCCAGTCGGCCTGTAACTCACGAAGTGCGCTGATCATCTCCAACGCCGTTTGACAGGCTCGTCGAGCATGGTCTGGCTGGGGCATCGGTGCATTCCAAAACGCCATAATAGCGTCGCCAATGAATTTGTCTACGACTCCGTCGTGTTTGAAGACGATGCGACTCATCACGGTCATGTATTCGTTGAGGAGCGAGACCAGCTCCTGTGGAGGGAGGGTATGTGCCAGCGTCGTGAACCCTCGAATATCGGAAAAGAGCACCGTGATGTCCTGGGTTTGCCCACCTAGCTGTAACTTGTCGGGGTCTTGCAAGACCCACTGACTCACTGTCGGAGAAAGGTATTGTCCCATCAGCTCCCGTATTTTCTGTTGCTCCGCTTGCTCATCGACTACACGATAGGCCATGACCAAACCGAATGCGCACAGGAAAGCACTGGGTGGATAAATTAAATTGAGAAGGATTCCCGCATCAAAAAAGGCGCCTGCTATCAATACATAGAGCCCAAGGAGTATCAGGCTGCCGATTGTGGCCCAAAAAGGGGAGGATAGGGTCACGAGCCACGCGGCCAATGCTGCCATCAAGAAAATCACCACGACGGTTATGGTTCGCGAAGCTGGGACTACATACCGTTCACTCAGGATGGTCTCAATCGCATTCCCCAGAACTTCTACACCCCACATTTTGGTATTTGACGTGGTCGGCGTAGAAAACTCCTCGAGTCCCCGCACCGTGAGACCGATGAGGACAATTTTGTCTTTCACGAAAGATTGGTCGAATGCTCCATTCAGGACATCGACAAAGGGAATGATTGGAAAGGGGCCTTTTCGCTCAGGCCCTACTGGGGGACCCAAAAAATTGATCGACATACTGTTGGTGGCCAGAAGGGGTATGGCACGTCCCGCTCCGAAAAGAGTGGAGTTGGTCGAGGGAGCATCGAGGACGGTTGGCCGCCGGATAAACTGGGCCACTGCCGTTAACGCCAAGGCCGGTACATTCTCAGAGCTAGCCCGCAGAAGTAGAGGCAGACTACGGACAACGGAATCGGGATCGGTTGTGACATTGACAATTCCTTCGGCCACCGCACTTTCATGTATGAGGTTGGTGGACCGAATAAACACTTCAAACTCCTGAGCGACTCCAGGGTAGGGGTTCGGTTTACCTGGGCCTTGAGCCTCCACAGGCAGGATGATGTTTCCTGCCTCCCGGAACGCCGTAGCGACTGCGGAATCTTCGGGGCTTGGTGCGTCGAAAAACATATCGAAGACGATCACCCTCGCACCGGCTTTTTGCAATGCGCGAACCACCTCGCCATAGAGGGTGCGCGGCCATCTGGTCATGGCCCCATATTGGGGAAGGAGTTCGCGATAGCTTCGTTGATCGATCCCTATGATGATCGTCGAGTGAGCCGATTCTTGGGCTCTCGTTTTAAAGAAAAAATCGGTGCTGCGACTTTGAGCGGTAGAAAAGAGAGTGAGAAGGTAGGCGGCCGCACACAAGCCCCCGACTGCCAAGGCCATCCCGCCGCTCATCAGTAGCCGCCTGCGCGCACGTGTGGTCATGGACCATGATTGTAGGAACGCCTATGAAGCAGGTCAATGAAGGGGAGCGTCAACTGAGTGTCATGAGAAAAGCTGAAGTCCTGGTCTGGGGCATGGTCTTTTTATTCCAACCCATCTCCTGTGTGTTTTACCCACTTGCCGTGCTTCCGCCCATCCTCCAATCCATTGCCTGGATGGTTCCTCCCGCCCATATTTTTGAAGGCATGCGTGCCGTGCTCGTCGATGGGGTCACACCCGTTAATCATATCGTTTGGGCAACCGGCTTAAATCTCTTCTTCTTTGTCGTTATTGTGGCCTGGTTTTATCACACGTTTAACATCTGCAAAGACAAAGGCATGCTTGTTCGTGTCGGCGAATAAGCTGGTTCTATGCTGTAGCCACTTGTCTCTCCTCTTGTCCGACAATCTGAAGTTTCATAACCGTCAACGTGATGGCTCCAAACTCTTCCTCGGTTTTCCCGTACAGTAATAATGGGCGTTCATTCGTGAGTAACGGCCCGTACCGCTGAAAGATGGCTGGAAACAAGGTGGCATCGTAGAGCCCTGTGGTATCTTCCAAGGTGAGGAAGACCATCGACTCGCCGTGTTTCGTAATGGCGGGTTTTTCGGTAATCAGCCACCCCACCATAATGATTTCTTTGCCGACATGTGCAGACATCTCTGCGGCCTGAATAAGATTCAGATGAGACCAATGTTGGGCATAGAGCGTTAAGGGATGGCATTGAAGTGGAAATCCCAATAATTGAATCTCGTGTTGAATCTTGCGTGCAATGGCATAGTCATTGGGAATGGGAAGAGTAGGGGAAGCGGGTAAGAGAGGAGTGGCGTGCTTCAAGGCCGATTGCTGTGAAGAGAGACCGGAGAGTGGATGCTTGGCATAGAGACGCCAGAGCAAGCCTGGGCGAGTGACTTCGCCGGCAAGGGTGTCGAAGCTGCCTGCAAGAATGAGCAGACGAGTCTGTGCCGGCTCGGGATTGAGGCGAGTGAGAAAATCGTGAAATGATCGATAATGACCATGACGCTGTCGTTCTTCCAGGAATCGATTCACAAATGTGCGTTCCAGCCCTTTCAGCTGCATGAAACCAAGGCAGAGCGTCATGCCGATTCCGCGATAAGCCCATTCACTGGTGTTGATATCTAAGGGAAGGAGGGTCAGCCCCATTCGTCGCGCTTCGGAGATGTAGGCAAACGTGGAATAAAATCCACCCTGATTGCTGATGACGGCAGCCATAAATTCTGCTGGATAATGCGCGCGGAGATACGCCGACTTAAAGGACACCTGCGCATAACTGGCCGAATGTGGCTTGCAAAAGCTATAGCCGACAAAACTCATAATCATATCCCAGACGGCTTGAATGGTATGAAGCTCGACACCTCGGGCAAGGGCCCCGTCAAAAAAATGCTGCCGATAATCTTGTAGCTGCCGATGCTTATGTTTTTTGCTTAAGACTTTCCGCAGTTGATCGCCCGCTTCTGCAGAAAACCCTGCCAGTCCCATCGCTACCTTGGTCACGTCTTCTTGGTACACCATAATGCCGTGCGTTTCAGCGAGCACATCTTCAACTAAGGGATGAAGAGGGCAATAGGTCTGTCCGTGAGCGCGTCGAACAAACTGTTGAATGAATCGATTGGCGGCGGGACGAATCAGCGAAGAGACAATGACGAGGTATTCAAAGACATCAGCTTGTGCACGTCGATGAGCAGGCATGCCCGTCCAGAGCTTTTTAAGGAGCAACCGGGTGGCTGGTGATTCAATATAAAAGCAGCCAATCGTGTCTCCTCGCTGAATCAGAGTTTGCGTCTCAAGGTCAGCCAGCGGATCCCACGTGGCATAGTCGAGATGCTTCCCAGTGTGTTCGGCAATCGCAGCCAATGCGTCACGGATTACGGCTAAGGAACGATTGCCTAAAAGATCGATTTTGACGAGTCCCGCTTCTTCGGTTTGATCTTTTTCCCATTGAATAACCGGCACACCTTTGGTGGCCACTTCAACGGGCACATAGCGACGAAGATCGTCGGGAACAATCACCATACCGCCGCAATGGACGGAGAGATGTCGGAGTCGACCTTGAAGCTGACGGGCACGAGCAAGAATCTCAGGCCATGGTTTTCGTAAGGCGCCAAGAGACAAAGGCTGGCGTGTCAGAAGCTGACTGACCTGACGCATTTCTGCCGGAGGCATTCCATAGACTTTCGCGACTTCATGAATCGCAGCGCGCAGGGCCAGGGTATTATGATTGGCCACCATGCCGGCTTGTCGGCTGCCATAACGCGCGAAGACAAAATCGATGATGTGGTCGCGTTCATCCCAAGGAAAATCAATATCAATGTCTGGCGGATCATGTCGGCCAGGATTGAGAAAGCGTTCGAAAAATAAATTATGACGGATAGGGTCCACATGGGTAATACCTAAACAATACGACACAATCGACGCCGCAGCCGAACCACGCCCACAGGTACGAGGCGCTTGGCGAACAATCTCATCAACGACAAGAAAGTAATGCGCATAGCCTTTTTCTTGGATGACCGCTAATTCATGTTCGATGCGATCGATGACCGTGGAAGAAGGGGCACTATAACGCCACTGTGCTCCGGCATAGGTTTTTTCTCGAAGCCTGGTGACCGCATGAGAATCGGAGAGTTGGCGGAAATTGGGGAAAATTGTCTCTCGAAACGACCAGTCCGTGTAACAGGCTTGTGCGATTTTCAGGGTATTGCTGATCGCATGAGGCACGTGCGGGAAATGCGCCTGTAGTGAGTCGAGTGGCATCAGCCAGTGATGCGGGGCGCAACACGAGTCATGAGGTAATTGAGAAAGCGTGGTGTTGAGGGCAATGGCTCTGAGCGTTTGATGCAGCGGAAACTCTTTCGGACTCAAAAAATGAACTCGATTGGTCGCCACAGGGGGGAGGTTCGTGCGCCGGCTAAAGGCCAGGGCCTGGTGCATGAGCGTCCCGGGGGTCAGTTCAACGTAGAGGTCGGCAGGGGAATGATGTTTCCAGATCGTAAGAGCTGGAAGGTCGTCTGACAAAATGATGAGTCCTTGGCGGTACGCTTGAACGGTGGCAATACAGTCAAAGTCTGCGTCGCAATGGCGTTGAGAGAGCAGGCGACAGAGGTTCTCATAGCCATGCAGGTCTTTAACAAGGAGGATGGCACGATGCTGCTTGTGAGTCAGTTCGGCTCCCAGAATTGGGCGCAAACCATGGGCCTGTGCAACCTCGATAAAACGAATGGCGCCATAGAGTCCATTGGTGTCGGTGAGGGCGAGGGCTGAGGCTCCTTGCGCGCGAGCAGTCTGGCAGAGGGCCTCGAGCGGGGAGACGCCTTGCATTGGGGAGTAGTCCGAATGAACGTGCAAATGAACAAATCCTGGCATGAACGAAGACCTCAAATGGCAATGTTGAAAAAAGCCGCCAGCGGCGTTCTCGCCATTTTGCCGTGCTCACGTACTGAGAGTACGCTCCGCGCGCCAAAAGGGCTCTGGCCTTGCTGGACGAACTTTTTTGAACATTCCCCTTCCGACTGATGATCAGCTTCCTGTCTCGATCACCTATTTGCCATTGACGTGAAATATTCAACAGTCCTCAAATATGAATGACGAATTCATTTTAGAGTTAAAGCGATACTTTACTTTACGGCTAATTTGATAACCTGTGGGCAAATATTTTACTTTAACTTCCTCTCCTGTTGATAACCTGTCTAGTTGAAGCCTTTGTTTCAATTTTATTTTTATGAAATGCGAAACACCTATTAATCATTGGCTATTTAATCTGAGTGAGCCGCCATATGCGAGCGCCCCCATTGAATAATTTTCATACCGAATCGTGTATGTAGATGATCCATGGCCAATGCTAATCGATGGGGGCGTGGTTGAGCTTGAGGTTCTTGGGAGTCATGCGGTGGAAAGAGTGACAGTTGTTCCGGCGGAGGACAAAAGCTATTACTCCGAATGATGAGTGAGCGAATACGCACGCGCCGCTGGAAGCAGCGACGGAATAGAGTCTGAGCTGATGGAAACATATCAACCTCCCAATGTGTGGGTGTGGATAAGACAGATGAGCGCTGAACCGTGAGCTGATCACTATAGAGCAGTGTCAGCATGAGGCGATGACACAGGCGATGCTGGCGCCGGAGATCATGACAGAGAGCATCCAGAAGACAGGACAAGCCTCCAATGAGGCGGTCGTGGTCAATCGTATCTGGCTCAAAAAGATAGGAATGGGTTAACGACAACGAGGCCTCAGGAGCAACGACCGGCAAGAAATCAACCCCGCGTGCCCATTGATACAACTGATGGCCCCATCGACCACAGACCGCTTCCAATGCTTCTACGCTGACGTCGCTCAGGTCGCCGATGGTCTGCAGATTGAGATCGCTTAAGCGTGTTTGGAGTGCGGTCCCTCCAGGGCCTCGTAACCCAGGAAGGGCTGAGACGGGTAACGGCGATAAAAAGTCTTGTTCGGAGCCCGCACGGACATCGCACAATTGAGGTGGCGTGAGGAGAGAGCTGGCCATGTGGGCAACAAGCTTATTGGTGCCGATTCCGGCAACGGCTTGCAGCCCAAGCCGAGCCGAGACGTCGCGTTCTAAGCGCATTGTCGTGTCACAAGTTGCGCCAAAGAGACGGGTGGTGCCGGTCAAATCCAAATAAAAGTGCCCAGGCTGAAAGGACTCCCAAATGGGTGCGATCGGTGTGATGAACGGCACGAGGGCATGATGGGCTTGGGCGAGACGAGTCGGGTTGGGAGGCACCAGTCTTAGCGAAGGACAGCGTCGTCGAGCCTGATCAGCCTGCAGGCCGGGGATGACTCCTGCGTCTTCGGCTTCAGGGGAGACTTCATGGATCATGGCACGAGAGGTATGGGTAAAGGCGACGGCAACAGGGCGTGTGCGTAAGGTGGGGTCGTCAAGGCGCGCAAGCGCCACGGCCAACCGTGGAATTCCAAAACACACAATCTGCCTCTCCATATTGTCTTCATCCGCAATGGCGAATTACGCCAATCACGACCCCTTCAATCACAAATTCATCTGATGGCGTCACCACGATTGGGACCATCGTCGCATTCGCAGGGTGCAATTCGACCTGGTTCTCTTTTCGGTAATACTTCTTAATCGTGGCATCGTGGTTGACTAAGGCCACCACCGTCTGCCCATTTCTGGCGGTTCGTTGCTTATGGACGATCACGAGATCCCCAGGCAGGATCCCTTCATCCCGCATCGACTCGCCTTTTACCCGCAGCGCAAAATTCTCACCGGTTCGCAACATGGATGGCGGGACCTCTACCAGCTCAGCTTGGAGAATAGGTTCAATAGGATTCCCGGCCGCCACGATCCCCACCATCGGAATCTGAGAAGGAGAATCCAGCTGTGAAAGAATGGCCTCCACCACACCAGGAATGCGGCGCATCCCGCATTCATAACGGGTAATCGTCATCCGGGTGGTGCGGAGGCGCTCGGCTAATTGCGATTGAGTGAGCCCCAGGCGCTGGCGGATTTGACGAAAGTCATCAGGCTTCATGTAACCAATGGTTACATAGCGGATTCTAAGGTGTCAAGGAGCGTCAGGAGACAAGTGCCATGCAGAAATAATTGGGGTTAAACCCATAACTCGTTGACTTTTTTATGGGTTTTATCAAGACTATTATCGCTGAAGCGCCGGAAGTATCATGGCATTGATCTATTCATTCAGTGGAATTTCTCACCTCATTGCACAAGCCCAACGCTACAGAGCAGATCTCTTCAGAGAAAGAGAGAGGAGAGCCTGAGCTATCTATATTGATTGAATAATGATTGGTGTGGACTGTTGATGATCGTCAAAAGAACGAAAAGGAGCACTGGATGTTTGAATGGCTGACAAGTCCCGAAGCTTGGATCGCGTTAGGTACGTTAACCGCCTTAGAAATTGTTTTGGGGATCGATAACATTATCTTTATCTCCATTCTTGTCGGACGTCTTCCCGAGGCTCAGCGGGTGTTTGCCAGAAGAATGGGGCTTGGCCTCGCCATGATCGCGCGTCTGGCTTTACTGTTTTCGATTTCCTGGGTCATGGGACTCACCGAACCGTTAATGACCGTGTTGGCCCATGCGATTTCAGGGCGCGATATCATTCTGGTCGGCGGTGGGCTGTTTCTCATGGCAAAAGCCACCCATGAAATTCATAACAGCTTAGAAGGAATTGAAGAAAGCGGTTCCACGGTTGTTGCCGCCAGCTTGGGCATGGTCCTGATTCAAATTGCGGTTCTGGATATTGTCTTTTCCTTGGATTCAGTCATCACGGCCGTTGGACTGGTGGATCAAGTCTCGCTCATGGCCATCGCCATCATTCTGGCCGTGCTCGTGATGCTGATGGCGGCAAAATCGATTGGTGATTTTGTCGATGCGCATCCGACGATTAAAATTCTCGCCCTCTCCTTTCTCATCCTTATAGGTGTGACACTCATGGTGGAGGGGTTCGAGGTGCATGTGCCGAAGGGGTATATCTATTTTGCCATGGCGTTTTCCGTCACGGTGGAAATGCTCAATATTCGCATGCGAAAAAAACGGATGGCACCGCTCAAACTTTATAAGCAAATTGCCGAATAACTGGAAGCAAGGCAATAGCGCATGAAGTTTTGGGACTTTTTCGCCAATGGCGTACAGGAAATGGATGACGATTGGCTTGTCTACCGGTGTTGTGCGTGAATGATTGGGAGGGACAATCCCTATTGTGGGTATTGATGCTCACGGCAGAGCAATTGAACGTCTTGTGAGCTCAACGGCTCATGGGTCAAGCCGCAGACAGATCCTTGGGAATGTGTTTCGTTAAAACGGCAGGTATGGCAGGCCCCAAAAACCTTACGTCCATTCGCTTCTTGAATTCCTCGCAAGACTGAGCGGAGCGTTTGAGTCAGTTCAGTAGCGGTCACGGAAGATATGTGAGCCAGGACGGGTCCCAGGCCTTTGGCTTGAGTGGCTTTCTTCGTCAGGTTGCGGCCTTTGAGGGTTGGGGTGAGGTGGATCAGCCGCTTGTCCTTCTTATCTGGTTGCTTCGTCAAGATCCCCTTCTGCTCAAGTGCCTTCAACGATTGTGAAACGGTTCCCTTTGTTAATCCCAGATACTCTCCCACGGCTTGTGGGGTATCTGAATAACGATTGCATTGCGTTAAATATTTCAGCGCCTCCATTTGTACGGGCTGCAAGCCATACTTAAGGCCAAATGCCCGTGCTTCCATCCGCAGAAGGTTGCCTATCCGTTCCAATACATCATTGGCTTCTTGTGCGCTCATAGGATAATTGTATCGCCTCGATACAGGTTTGACAAATTGGGCAGACTGCCGTATTCTCCATAAAGTATCGACTCGATACTAAATATCAATAACCCAAACCAGGAGGTCAGTGATGAAGAAAGCGGTTTTTTATCATGCAGGGTGTCCGGTGTGCGTGGCGGCAGAGGACATGGTGGCCCAGGCGGTCGATCGTCAGAAATATGACCTGGAAATTGTCCATTTTGCCAAAACGCCAAAACGAGTGGCCGAAGCAGAAGCGGTCGGCGTGAAATCCGTGCCAGCCTTGGTGTTAGACAGTCAGGTATTTCACATTAATTTTGGTGCATCCATGGATGATGTGAAAGCCAGCGTGTAAAAAATACAACGGTAGTCATGCCTAGTATCAAATTAGTGATCACTGAAAAATTGAAAGGAACATGTGGTATGCGTGCATGGGTGAAGAATGTGAAATTCGGGTTTACCATTGTGATACTCATAAGTGCGGCGGCCTGTTCCACACTGGAACCTCCTGCAGCAAATAAGACCGCGTCGTTGTACGACCGGTTAGGAGGAAAATCCGCGATTACGGCTGTGGTTGATGAATTCGTGGGCAATGTGGCCAATGATGCGCGGATCAATAACCGTTTTTCCACAACGGATATCCCACGACTCAAGGGACATCTGGTGGATCAAGTCTGCGATGCGACTGGCGGACCCTGCACTTACACCGGCAGGGATATGAAGGCAACCCATAGAGGAATGCGCATCTCCAATGCTGACTTCTCGGCCATGGTAGAAGATCTGGTGGCTGCCCTGAATACATTGGAAGTTCCAGAAAAAGAACAGAATGAACTCCTGGGTCTGCTCGGTCCGATGAAATCAGATATTGTGGAACTTCCATAGTCTATTTTCCGGCTTGACAGGCTCAATGTTATGATAAATTTCTTGGGGGATGCCGGGCATCCCTCAAGAAGATTTTTTCTCCAGCTTGCACCTGGGAAGGGGTTCAAGCAAAAGCCAGCCTGTCTGAAACTATTGGTAGATCTTCTTTTAAGGTCCTTGCTCAAGAAAGTGGGGTGGCTGTGTCGAATGCATCAGAATCCGTGGTTGGGACCGTTCAGTCGTTGTGGCGCTATCCGGTGAAGTCGATGATGGGAGAGGCGTTGTCTCTTGCACAGGTCAATGCCTATGGACTTCAGGGCGATCGGGTCTACGCCATCGTGGATGGTCCAGACGGCAAGGTGGCAACTGCCAAAAATCCTCACAAATGGCCCAACCTCTTTGGCTTTCACGCGACCTTACTTCATCCATCTGCTGAACAGACGTGGATACCTTCTGTTCGTATGACCTTGCCGGATGGTCGGATGGTGAGCAGCGATCAAGAGAGTTTAAACCAAATACTCTCTCAAGCGCTGAACCGTCCGGTGACCCTGGCTGTCACCAATGGGGGACAGGTATCCGGCGTTCAGTCTGGAATGCCTGAGTCCTGGACGGCACAGTCTGAAGAATATTGGCCCGACATTGAAGGGCGAGATAAACGAGATACTGTGACGGATTTCTCTCTTCCTCCCGGTACGTTTTTTGATAGCGCGATGGTGCATCTTCTCACCACGGCCACACTCAATCGACTACAAGAGATATATCCCCAAGGGCGCTTCGCCGTACAACGGTTTCGTCCCAATCTTGTCGTGGAAACCGAAGGGGAGCAGAGGGGTTTTATTGAAAATAGCTGGATCGGTCACACACTGAACATCGGGAAAGAGGTGCAGTTGAAGGTTACCGGGTCCTGCGGACGCTGTGTCATGACGACATTAGCGCAGGGAGATCTGCGGAAGGATCCGGGAATTTTGCGTACGGCCGTCCAACACAATCAGGGCCATGTTGGCGTGTATGCAACCGTAGTACGAGCTGGGGCCATTGGCTGCGGTGACAAGGTGCGACTGGAAGCCTGAACAGCATATGGAAAGGCAAGGCTCTGTCTGGTTCGCGCGGAAGACGATCCTTTTTATTTTCTTTCCCTTTTTTACTTATGAACTGCTCCCTTTCAAACGTTCCAGTCGCTCATCTTTCAATTCAATCCACACCGACTTATCCCGGGTGACTTGGACGGCGCCGGCCTTTTGACCTTTGGCTTTTTTGACGAACTTCCGCAGGGTATGGATCACTTCGCCTTTTCCACTTTTTCGTAAATCACTAAACCAGAGAGCTAACGTCGCCGCGTCTTTGAGCGTTTCGTGGGGCACAGCCTGGCCTTTTTCTAATCGTACAATGACATGTGAGCCCGGTGTGCCTCGTGCATGCAACCACAGGTCATCGGGCTTGCCGACTTTAAACGTGAGGTGATCATTGTCCTTTGCGGTTTTGCCCACCAAGATAGAAATGCCGTCGGCCGATGTGTAGGTGCGATAGCCTTGGGCAGGTGCTGGCCGAACCTTTGAGGGGCGAGGTGGAGAAAGGGGTTGATTATTTTTGTGTGGCTTTGGTGAATAAGCTGGATTCACGATGCCTTGTTCGATCTGTGTCAGTTGTTCTTCTAATTTCTCGACCGTCTGTTGTTGCGTCTCAATCCGGGGTAGGAGATGTTCTTGGGCGCCCAGGAATTTGTGATGTTTTCGGAAATAGTCTTCCATATTCCGTACGGGATCTTTAGCCGGGTCCAATGGAAGTGTCAATGTGGGTAATGCTGGATCAAAATAATCGGTCAGGGTGGCGGTCACTTGGCCTTTGCGCATGGTGTGCAGGGCGCTTTTCATGAGCTCACCATAGCGCGCATATTCTCGATAGCGTTCAGCCTTTTGCAGATCTTCCTGCCATGCACGTAGTTTTCCTTTGGCGACCTTCAGGGCTTTTCGTACGTGAGCGAGCTGTTGATCGTGGAACGTGTTCTGATTTTCCTCACTTTCTTTCTTGCCATAATAGACTTCCAATGCCGCTGAGACGGGATACTTTGCCGCAAACGTTTCATTTTCATGCGCTGGCTTTTCAATTTCTCCCTCTCTCCACAGTGAAGGAGCTTGTGAGGAAGGGGAAGAACGGGGTGTTGGTGCCACGAACCGCTCTCCAATTTGAAATCGAGATTCTTTTAATGACCGTAAGACGAGGTTTTGTTCATTGAGCAATAAGACATTGGCTCTGTTCCCCAGGAGCGCAATTACCAGCCTATAGGTTATTGTATCCTTTTGAATTGTCAGATAGACCAGCCGATCTCCTGGTTCTTGACGTATTTCTTCAATGCGCCCTCCTTCAAGGTGCGAGCGTAAGAATTGGCAGAAGGGTGGGGGAGTGGGTGGATTAGGATATTTGTATGAGACGAAATGAAGTCTGGCCAGACGGGGCTCTACAGAGATAGAGACCATGACGCTGGCACCAGGCGATCGAACATCCACGGTTAAGGCCAGGTCATGAGGTTGATGAATTTTTTGAATCCATCCTCCCATTAAGACGGGCTGGATTTCCGCCAAGACGGTTTCAAGGTCGACAAGACTTATTCCCATAACGCCTCATGTATCTTTTCTCGCAGAATGCGAGAACATACCGACTGCATATGAAGAAGCAGAGTGTTCGCTATGTATGTAGCAAGCGGCAACAGTGAGATCAACAACATCGCTCGATGCCCGAGAGTTTAATCAGTCTATGATGAAGAAGATGAGGGGATAGACCCATTGACACAATATGATGGTTTATCTAGAGATACGCAACAGCACGATCAAATATTTTCGATTGAATAATTCGGAGGCCATTCGTGGCACACTCATTCGGCATGCAAAAGGCCCAGTGTTGTATCTCTATCATGCGAAGAATCTCAAGACGAAAAAGAAACAACTTCTTTGCTAAGAACGGGCGGGGCATTGGCCGCACGTGATTTAACCTGGAGGCTGTGGAGAGGCAACCTGAATAGCCTCGCGGGAAATTTTTCAAAGAAA
This sequence comes from Nitrospirales bacterium, assembly GCA_040904705.1. Lineage (GTDB taxonomy): Bacteria > Nitrospirota > Nitrospiria > Nitrospirales > UBA8639 > Nitrospira_E. Next base: position 13,879 of record JBBDSY010000012.1, read on the forward strand.
CGGATCCTGTCAAAAAAAGGAATTTCTCGAACAAGTACGGCCAGAAACACTAGACGAACACTTCAAACGGAAGGCTGGGGCGTACGAAGACATCAACCTTCCCACGGATTGGCGGCGAGCGGTGGGAGGGTTTAAGGGAACAGTCGAAGGGAACGAACCGTTGGTTGATCTATGAACGTGAAAAAGATTCACGAGGGTTTTTTCAAGTGCAGGATGTCAGCAGGCATTGAATGATTCCACTGCCTTGTTCTATGGTTTTTTCCCCACAAGATAGGCAATCCATGCCAGGTCTGCATCCCCTTTTTCGGTTCGATGGTAGGTTTGCGTCCCTTCTTGTGTGTCCGGATCGGTCGCTTCCCACAGCACATGAATATCTTGAAATCCGGCCTCAGCCATGAGTTCAGTCACTTCGGGAATGGTCCAAAGTCGCCAATCGTACACAAACGCATTGCGAATCTCGCTGCCGTCAGAAAAAGAAAAATGAATTCGGGTTGTATAGCGATGGGTAAAGGGATCAAATGTGTCCTGATCCCATGTGAAGGTAAAATCGCCAATCTGCTCGTCTTCTGAATTTTCGATTTCCCGTGGCTCTTCTTGGAGCACCAGGCTTTCACTCCCTCCCCAAATATCCACCACCAGCACTCCACGAGACTGAAGCGACTCCTTCGCATTGGTGAGGTATTGAAGGAACGTGGGACGGTCATGAAACACCATATACGAAAAATTCAAGGCCGCAATCATTTGCACGCGTGGCTGGTGCACATCTAAGACATTCTCATTCAACAATGACACGCGCTGCTGTTGGTCTGGCGTCAGAGTCGAAATATTATGTTTGATGCCCCAATTCAGTGTCGGCCAATCCAAGTCGATCCCAAGCGCCTGATTTTTGGGATGTTGGGTGACAAAATAGGCAGAGTTATAGGCCGTTCCACAAAAGTCTTCACGAAAATGCCGAAGACTTTTGCCCGTGTAGCCTTTGAAATAGGTAGACAAAAACTCCATGTCGTTTTCAGGACTCTGCACACTCTTTTGATACAAGTCATGCGGGTCAGCCAAATCGGCCATCCTGATTTGGGTGAACGAATTTGGGTTTTCAATCGGCATAGGAACCTCATTTTTTACAAGTCAATACGTTCAAGTCAGATGGGACATCATGCTATCCTAATACTGGTTCCGAGAACAAATATCTGGCATAAAAAATCATCCGGAAATTTCAATGGCATGTTCCAAGAACACATGGATTTCTGCACGGTTAGCCCTTCAGGTTCAACAAACAATAGATGTGTACAGGAAAGAAATCGGAATTCAAGAGTTTTCCGAGTCAATCACTTCCATCGCTCTTCGTTCAAGAGCGGATGATAATTTTTCCCTGGATAGTGATGCTATTAGTTTTTCTGGTTGTGATTCGCCCACCTCATAAGTTTTCGAAGAAATTACTCGTCAATTCAAGACTTCCGGGAGAACCTTCGTGAACCTGGACAGAGTGCTTCCGAGTGTCTGGGAAAAGTTTGTATCCTCGGGCCGTATGCAACTTCCAAGCATGCGTATGACACGTTGGGGTTTACCTGGCCCGTCGAAATGGAATCAACCCTTTCGATCAGTGACAGTAGCGGCTCCTTCTTTTTGTGAATAATCAAGAAATTATTGAATTTGTGGAGCATCCACGCCGCGATGATGATTTGCCAATTTATCGCGACAATGTTTTGCACGGGATCAGGCTATCTTTCATCACCAGGCCAATCCCCAAAAAGGCTGGCCAGGTGTATTTCCAAAAGAATGATGTCTTGCCATCTGGAAGGGGCTGGTGCCTTAGCCCAGCGTTTCGTGGAAATGGCGAAACTGTTGAGTCAGGGATCCTTTTGCGACAATCAATTGGCTCGTGGTGGCCGGAAGGCACATGAATTGGACACCCACGCTCACTGCATGGCTCGAATGATGAGGCGTCCTCATAGCCACGGACGAGAAGAGTCTTCCTACACCAATTTAGTGTGAAAAATCTACATGGCCAAACGCTGGTCTAAACTCAAAAAACCGATTGAAGATCTTTTTGTTCAGGGTTTGCCATTACAGATTCATTGTACAGAAATTCGAACAACCCCACGCAATGAGGGGTCATTGGCCGAAGTCTTGGGGGTATTCACCATTCGATTGGGTAAGGAAATTATTTGGAAATTTCCGCGGCAATTTGTGAATGAGGAGACGATCTATCCTGATGGGGGAAACCCGTACTCTTTTGGAGTTCGGGATTTGAATGAACTGTTACGAGATTACCTTGATGCCCCGAAAAATGCACTGCTTAAAAAAGAATTCTCCCGCGATTATTTTGGGATGACCAATATCTTGAAATCTGCAGATCGGCGAATAGGGTTGGAACGATTGCTGCAACATTTTAAGAATTGTGAGCAGAATTCCGTGATAAAAGTGCTATCAGTCCGTCGTGCGCGACAAAATGATTCAAGCAATGCCAATCGAGGGCCTCTACGATAGGGACATGAGATGAACTTTTTCCGAAGAGACCTATGATTGGCGTCATTTCGGATACCCATGGGTTGGTTCATCCCGAATTGTTGGACATCTTAAAAGGTGTAGAACTGATTATTCATGCGGGGGATATTGGTGGTGCAGAGGTGTTGAACGCGTTGGAGACCATTGCTCCCGTAAAGGCGGTTTGCGGGAATAATGACCGTGGCCAATGGGCCGACCATCTTCCTCATGACCTGGTCATTGAATATGGCTCTCATCGTTTCTATGTGGTTCATGAACTTGATCTCCTAGATCTCGATCCTGCCGCCGCAGAGTTTTCTGCGGTTATTTATGGCCATTCCCATCGTCCTTTCGCTGAAACCAAAAATGGCGTTCTGTATCTCAATCCAGGCAGTGCGGGGCCACGACGGTTCGCTTTACCCACTGCCCTCGCCAAACTTCACATCACCAAAACGGGTCTTGTTCAGAAAAGAATTGAACTGAAACATTGACGAAGTATGACTTAAGGGATAGAACTGACAAATTTCCTTCTGTTACCAATCCGAAGGAATCTTCAGAGAGAGACGTCTCGAACAGGAAGGGGCCTGTTTAGGTTTCCAGGTAGAGGCGGAGGGTGTTTTCCTGGCCGAGGGTGACATGGCCGGTTTTGCATTCTCCGCTGAGAGAACATGTTCGTTTGATAGCCAGGACGACGGCTGGGCTTTCGTCTGATCGGTAAATCACATCTTCAATACGGATTTCTACGGCCTTTTCTTGATCTTCCTTGTCTAGATACTCAGCATTTTTCATGAACAACCCCTGGTTAATGAAGAAGAATGGGTCAGTCTCCAGGCATGAGAATAACCAAGAATTGTGCCATCTCGTGTATCACGGCATTAAGCTGAAAATCCCCCAAAAAATGATCATTTTGATCTACCCTGAATGAAAAAGAAAGGCAACCCGGCAAGGTCTACCGGCTTCCAGGAAAAAATGGGATGGTGAAGCTTGAGGGAGGATGGAATGACGTTGTTAAGACTGACTGGATGGAGATTGAGTGGACTTTTGTCCTGTGAACAGGGCAGGGAAATCCGGCAGGGCAGGAAGAAGAATCGGCAGGAGGGATATTAATGTAATAAATGAATTTTTAAATTCATGTTGGGTAAAAAAGAAAAAGAGCAGGATGGTGCCAAAAATTAAAAGAAAGGGCCATTTCAATTGTCCCCAGGTGTCCTGATTCGATTGCTTCTCCCATTTGGAGAATTGGGAATTTGTGCCGAGCTGCAAGACGCATTGCCGAAAACTGGCATTCATTAATTGGAGGTCCGGGGTGAGTCGAATCAGGCCTTTTTGAGATAACGAGATGAGGTCGGGATGATCGGCATGCACATATCCATCAACCGCAATATGATACAGCGCGAATTTTTCGGTTAGGGAGCAGGATTGCCAAAGGGCTTGATAATAGGGCCAGGCCAGGTGGAGAAATTGTTCTGTCATTTGATTCGGAGTCCAGGTCGCCCATTCCTGATACGCCCGTATCCATCTTCCAATCCGTTCAAGGTGAAGGGTGGGCCGGGATTCTTGAATGAGGCGGTGTTTGACAGGAAGAAGGGGCCCGGTACTTCCCTGAGATTCCGTACGCGGGTGAAGCCATTCCTGAAGCAGGGATTCCATTCGGCTTGGAGTAAAATGGATGAATCCAAATGAGCCTAGAAGATCGATCCAATACGCCTGGCTGGTGTCAGCAGAATGTTCCTCCAGGCCAAGCCACTGAGATCTTGTCCATTCCAAAGGGTCTTTTGTCGAAAGAATACAGATTTTCAGGTCACGAGCCAGCAAACGCTCAAGGAGGATACCTTTTTCTTTTCGGTGAGGAAGGTCCTCCCATTGATATTCAAAATGATCAAGAGCGACAGCCTTTGTCCGTTCGGATAAGGAACTGATCAGAGCCTCCACCCAGCCCTCGTTCGCATACGTCGCCTGAATATCCAACGTCTGACAATCAGGGCCAAGTGATTGTGCCAGTTGGCTCTTGCCTGAACCAGCCGGGCCCAACACGAGCAGATGGCGCAAGGACGATGTGGCCGGGGAATCCTGAGAAATTCCTCTTTCATGACTACGCAAAAAGAAGGAGGGGAAGACATATATCTTCCTGATCATGTAGCGAAGAAGAGCATAGCCAATGACTAGAAGGATGCCAGTGATGAAAAGAAGGGCGGGCAGTCGGGGGGAAAGGTTCCAGGGAAAAAGAGGGGTCCAAATGGAAAGATACAGCGGCGCAAACTCTGGTGCCTTCTCTGTCCCTTGAGGGAAACCCAGAAGGCGAAGAACGATACGTTGATTCCCATGAGAAATGCTCTGGGTCCACTGAGCCCTGCTATCGAAAGGCGGTGTATGAAGAAAACCCCAACTCTCTTTATTCATAGGGTTTTGCAAAGAACTTTTTCGGATGAGTTGATGGAACCGGTTCAACCCTGATGCCCTGATCACCTCCTCAGGCTTCCAGGATTTCGAATCAAAGGAGATGCACGTCGACAAGGGAAGTGACGAAAAAATGCTTTGCAACGTATGTTGGAGTTCTGGCGCAGTCTGGCCTTGACCCTCCAGCGAACAGGCCAACGATTTCATGATGGGTGTCGGTTTTCCTCCGGTCGGACAGCCGTCTAGCAGACACTTATCTGGAGTTGTATGCAATTGAAGATCCTGTTGCGTTTCTCCAGCACCTTTGACCAACCAGGGACCGTGTGTACGTTGAACCAATGTTTGTGCAACCCCCCACAGATGATGTTGGGCGAATAATCTCATTTCTTGATCATGAGCGACTTTAAAGAACAGCAGGGCTGGAAACACACCAAGGAGAAGAAAGAGCATGAAGGCAAACTTGCTGAAGTGTCCGACTAACTGGGAGGTTTGAAGGAGGGCCCAAGGGTCTTCTGCCTGATCTGGTTCCTTCGCGCGAGGAATGGCATGGCCTTTCCATAAAACTCGGACGACCATCCATATCGTTAAAAAGGGAAGCCCGGCGAGTATCAGACGGGAGTCCAGCCCCATCTCCTCTTGCCAATCCATTCCGAAAAGGACAGTAAGGCCCCCAAGAAAGAGGATGAGGAGTAAAAGGCTCAGCCACAGGTAGGTTCGGGTGAGCCATTGTTTGGGCCACGTCCAACGAACACGTCGACCACATGCGTCAGAGCGATAGATCACATTCAACCCTTTGATCCATCCCATCAGACCAAGGATATATAAAGTAAATAAGGATAAGGAGAAGAGCAGAGCTTCGAAATTAGTCGTTCGAAACGCCTCCTTACTTTCAAATACTACAAGTGTCCAAGGTAGGCCTGATAGAGGTTTAATCACAAAGCGATGTCCCATACCCCAATAGTCACCCTCGACAGCGCCTTCCGCCCTGGCATGAATAAGCGCGGCAATTTCCGGATTATTATCGGTTTCTTCCATGAAGTTTTCACGAAGCATGCGTCGGCCATTAGAGTGGAACACGGCCAATCCAGTTTGATCCTCGATAACGGCATATCCTGTCCCGGGGGGTAAGACCGGCTCCGTGAGAAGAGAAAAATCTTCAGATTGAATGGCAGCCACCCACGGGATGGCTCGGGTTTGGGTATCGGAGGCAATCCTGTGGGGTAGGGACACCACAAAACTTCTCGTACTGGATTCCAAAGAAATCAGGGGTTGGGCATAAAATTCCAACCAGCGATCATTGATCAAGCGACGATAGAGATTTTTTGAGCTGGTCTGGACTTTCGTGACATAGTCTCGTTGTCGTAAATCATGGGTGCCGCGAACATAAGGCGTCGCGGCCTGTGTCCAGGTTTCCCGTAAAATGCCCTCTGGATCGACCCAGAAGGCGACGGAGAAATTGGGATAACAGAAGGGCACGGTCTTCTCTTGCGAATCCTTGCACGGGTCGGGAAGGTTGACGCGGGCCAGCCATGCCTTGGAGCCGGGTGCTGTGGGAAAACGCTCTCGATCGTTCAACTCGTGAAACTGCCGATTGTATCGGTCAAGTTGCCACACCATGCGATCTAATTGGGCGTAAAATCCTTCCGCAATCGAATCGGTTGTAGCCGTTAAGCGTGCATGAAAGTCATCGACCGTTTGTCGATAAAATCCTAAATCCAAAAAAAACAACGTCCCGACCCCGGCACCAAGAATATTGGCAATGAGGAGACTGCCCACACTGAATCGAGTCAACCGTTCACGTGGTTTCATCATCAGCAGACTGAAAAGGGGAAGGACTAAAAAGGCGCTAATAAACACAAAGAAACAAAACAGAAGCACCGTAAACGGGATGGCCAGATATTGTTCTTGGAAGGTCGCACTAGGAAGAATGCCGCAAATGATCCAGGGAATGTGTTGGTCCGGTCCTTGTGGCGTTATCGTGATGGAAGGAAAGGCCACCGCTTGCATGAATATTTCATAGCTGTTGCCCCCCACCGTTACTTGAAAGTGCGCAGGCATGGCTGTTTTCATCACCTGACTCAGATCTTTGAGATTGAAGGATTGATCCTGGGTTACGCCGCTTTTCGCAAACAGTTCGGAGAGCCATCCATCATTTTTCCGTTGGTGATGAAAGAGATTGCTCACATGCAGAAATTTCAAGGTAGAGGCATTTCGCTGATATACAATGGCGCCGTACGGATCCGCCAGCAACACATCCTCATAGATGCTCTCCGTGGCCACATGCTTGAGCAAATCACCCAGGACGATGCTTGCCGTAGCCGTAACTGTTCCGTCCTCTTCTTGAGCGCTCGCCTGGACCAGGCCATCGGCCTGAGCCGGGGAATAGGAAAAGGTCACGGTCGGTGGATGGTCCTTTGGCTTTGTTTCCGTGGAGGAAGAGGCTGCAACGGAAACAGGAGGGTTGACATTTTCGACAAAGGGCAAGAGACGCAATTGCTCCCGCGTTTGTTGTTTCAACATTAATTTATAATTAAATTTGTCTTGTGCCGTTTCTTCGGATGTGCTTTGGTCGCTGGGCGCAAACCCTTCGAGCACGAGGCCTTCGTCCGTTAACGTTTGATGAACCCCACGCGATCGAATGGATGAAGAGGGTCCGGCAAGGCCGGCGCTTTCCTGTTCTTGGACTCGAAAACGAAAACTCCGTTCATAATTGTCGACCGTTTCCGATAATTCCGTACTCCAGGTGGCCAGGAGTCGAAAATTACGTTCCACGAGATACGAATAGTTTTGAGACACGTACAAATAAAACAGGGTGCCGAAAAAAAGTAGCGTGACCAGGATGGTCAACGATAAAACCCTGCTCGTGCCTGGCTTTAGAAATGGTTGAAACACACGAAGGGGTTGGAATGCCATCAGAATCGACTAAAACGTTTTGAAAGGAAGGCACGTTTCATGGAGGCCGCTTGGTGCATCCGGTTGTTTCACAGGCTCAATCAAAGGAACAGATTTGAGCAGTCACAATGTAGCGCGAGTGACCTAAACCTTCAAGGCCTATTTCCGAAAGGTGTCGGTCCGGCTTTTTGTTGGATATTCACCAGGACGTATTCTGCTGGTTTGAGTGGAGCAAACCCGACAATGATGCGTACCTGACCTGCTACCTGGTCAGCGGCGGTTGTGGTCTCTCTCCCACATTTGACGAAATACGCATCTTGAGCCTTGGCCCCTTGAAACGCTCCCCGCCAAAAGAGTGTTTGCATAAAGGTTTCTACCGACTGACGAATCTGTGCCCATAACGGTTCGTCATTCGGTTCAAAGGCGGCCCAGGTCGTTCCTTGCTGAAGGCTCCTTTCTACAAACAAGGCCGTCCGGCGAACGGACACATATTTCCATTCCGGGTCTGGTGAAAGAGTTCGTGCTCCCCAGGCTACAAAGGCAGAGGAGGGCAGTTGTTTGATGGTGTTGATATTGATCGAGGCGAGAAAATTCATGTCATGCGAGGTGAGTAATGGGTTCAATCCTACCACGCCTTGGAGGATGGCTTCGGTTCCGGCAGGTGCTTTCCAGACTCCCCGGGTACTGTCGAGTCTGGCAAAAATACCGGCCATGGTACCACTGACGGGTATGGTCACCGTCGGTGAAGAGGCGACCCGGGTACGAATCTGGACACGGGGCCAATACACCATCACATTGGGATGTTGAATGATTCTTTGGGCACTTGACCACACGGCCAAGTCTTTCACCTGTAGAGGAGGTCCATCCGTGTGGGGCGGGTCTAAAAAATAGACGGCTCGATATTTTTCGATTAGTGACACCGCCGTGGGAAAGACTTTTTCTGCTTCTCTAACAGGGAGGAGCGTGGTTTCTGGAATGACTAACATATTGAACGAAGGGATTTGGGAAAGGAAGGACAGTCCTTTCAAAAAAGGGGTTGCCGTGCGGAAAGGGTTCGTTCCTATGGATATAATCCAGATATTTGTGCCGCCATTTTCAAAAAACTGGCCGATTACCAAGGAAGGGAGTTGATTGGCCCTTAGCCCACCAAAGGTTCGTTCACACTCCTGGAGAGAACGAATATTCGTCGGTGTGTATGACGAACCTTTCGGAAACGTGCCAATACAAACGGCCGTCGATGTGGAGACTCCGCAAATGGTTTTGGTGGTGACACCCATTTTTTGAATGAAGACTCCTGGATTCCGAAAGATGTTGGGCATGGAATATAGCCCACAGCAATCGACGTTAACTAATGGCCGTTTTGAGATTCTTGGTCAGGGTTTTGAGGTTGGAGAGGAAGGCAGGACCTTGATGTCGTTCTGCGATGGTGCGGACAAGGGCACTGCCAATGATGACGCCATCGGCAAATTGGGCTACGTTATGGGCTTGTTCAGGTGTTGAAATGCCGAACCCAACCGCCACCGGTTTTTTGCTCATTCGTTGAATGGCCCGCACATTCTTTTTGACTTGGGTGAGATCGGTCAATTGGGCACCAGTGATCCCAGTGATAGAGACATAGTAGATAAAGCCGTGAGTTCGTGTAAGGACTTCTTGTCGTCGTTGGGGAGTGCTGGTAGGAGCCAAGAGAAAAATTACAACAGGTCCACCGGCATCTTGTGTTGCATGTTGCAGCGCATTCGATTCTTCCGGGGGCAGATCTGGAACAATCAGACCTTCGACTCCTGCCGAAACCGCCTCTGCGCAAAACGTCTCCAATCCCATCGCAAGGATGGTGTTGTAATAGGCCATAAAAATAAGGGGAACCTTGGTGTGAGTTCTGAGGGATCGGACTGTTGAAAGAATTTTCGTAAGGGTCGTTCCTGATTTTAGTGCGCGTTCTGCGGCTTGTTGAATGACTGGCCCGTCCGCAATGGGATCTGAAAACGGGACCCCTAGTTCAATGAGATCCGCCCCCCCTTCGGCTAAGGTCAGTACCAATGATTCAGTCACGTCGAGTGAAGGGTCACCGGCCATAATATAGGGGATGAGGGCTTTGCCCCCTTTGGCTTGTAGGTCTTTGAATGTTTGTTGAATGCGATTGGTCATTGTCGTATGCAGTTAGGCGTGAGGAGTAAGTAGTAAGGAGCCACGCATAAGAAAAAATAGAATTTTATGGCCACGTATCTTTTGTTTACGACTCACGTTTCACTCCTTATTTTTTACTTCTTGCTAGAGAGGGGTGCCGCGCATCCGAGCAATTTGTTGGACATCTTTATCGCCTCGGCCGGAAAGGTTCATTAAGAGGATCTGATTTTTTTTCATCGTTGGAGCACGCTTGACCACTTCCGCCACGGCATGAGCACTCTCGAGTGCCGGAATGATTCCTTCTTCCTGAGACAGCAAGGCAAAGCCTTCGAGCGCCTCCTTATCGGTCGCAGAGGTGTACTGTATTCGTCCCGTGTCATGATAGAAGCTATGTTCCGGCCCCACTGCCGGATAATCCAAGCCGGCCGAAACGGAATGCGTGGGATTGACCTGACCATCCTGATCTTGTAGTAAATAGGTCATGGTTCCGTGTAAAACACCAGGTTTTCCACCAGAAAAACGGGCGGCATGTTCCCCGCTTTCGATGCCATGTCCGCCAGCTTCGACCCCAACCATCTTAACCTTGGTGTCTTTGATAAATGGATAGAAGAGCCCGATGCTATTGCTTCCTCCGCCCACACACGCCACAAGGCAATCCGGTAAGCGTCCCGCCTGGGCCAGGATTTGTTTGCGGGCTTCTCGGCCGATAACTGCTTGAAAATCACGAATCATCATGGGGTAGGGGTGGGCACCCAACACGGACCCCAACAGATAATGGGTGGTGCCCACATTCGTCGTCCAATCACGCATGGCTTCGCTGATGGCATCTTTTAAGGTGCGACTTCCGGCATTCACTCCCGTCACTTTTGAGCCGAGCAGGCGCATTCGAAACACGTTAAGCGCTTGGCGCTCCATATCTTCCGTGCCCATATAAATTTCCGCTTCAAGTCCAAACATAGCTGCAACGGTGGCCACGGCCACCCCATGTTGTCCTGCGCCGGTTTCGGCAATGACGCGTTTTTTTTTCATGCGGCGGGTCAGCAGGGCCTGTCCTACCGTGTTATTGATCTTATGGGCACCGGTATGACAGAGATCTTCTCGTTTGAGATAAATTTTTGCTCCGCCAAGAGCTTTGGTCAGACGTTCGGCAAAGTACAGGGGAGTGGGGCGACCCACAAAGTTTTTGAGGCAGGTGTGAAATTCTTCTTGAAACAGTTTGTCACGTTTGATGGTGTGATACGCCTGATCCAGTTCATGGATGGCCGGCATCAGGGTTTCGGGCACATACATGCCCCCGAATTGTCCGAAACGGCCATGTTTGTCAGGATACGTTGCCATAGCGAAGAAAGGACGTGTTTAACAGTGAAAAAGAAATGAGTATAGCGACGAAGGGGCTAACACTCAAGGCGAACCGCTTGAGTAAAGGCGCGAATTTTGTGTGGATCTTTTTTCCCTGGATGGTCTTCCACGCCGCTGCTCACGTCAACTCCATACGGCTGAACATGTCGAATGGCCTCTTGTACGTTACTCGGCGTTAAACCTCCAGCGAGGAGAATTGGCGCGGTTTTGGCCACTTCCCGGGCCAAGGACCAATCCACAGTTTGGCCGGTTCCTCCATAGGCCTCTGTGGAAAAGGCATCAACCACAAATCCCCTGACGCCCATTCGCCCTTTATATTCCGCCAATGCCAGCAAACTGCCGCGATCACGGAGACGAAGGGCCCGTAACACGGGTCGGCCTAAGGATTCACAAAACATCGGCGTTTCATCGCCGTGTAATTGTGCAAAGGCCAGTCCACATTCATCACACACATGTCTGATGGTCTCTTGATCCTGATTGACAAAGACCCCGACGGAAAGGATGAATGGGGGAAGTTGGGCAATAATGCGTTTGGCGACAGCGGGTGCAATGCAACGTGGACTGTGTGCATAAAACACAAAACCTAACGCATCAGCTCCCGCTTCAATTGCCACGAGGGCATCTTGCGCATTCGTGATCCCACATATTTTTATCTTCATGCGCATGACTCGGATGAATAGCGTGAACCAACCGTGAGAGTAGAGGGATTACACCCAACGAGTTCCAGCGGGTTCTTCAGTGGAAGAGGTTGCGGTGGGAAGTAATTCTCCGATTTTTTCTTCAATGGATTTGGCGCGAAGAAGAGACTCACCAATCAACATCGCATCAGCGCCTGATTCCAAAATTCTCACCACATCGTCACGTTTATGAATGCCGCTTTCGCTGACAATCAGTTTGTCGGCCGGGATTCGTTTGGCTAAACGTTCGGTCACACCAAGATCGGTAGCAAATGTTTTGAGGTCACGATTGTTAATGCCAATAAGTTTGGCGTTGGGGATTCGTTCAAGCGCGGTATCGAGTTCTCGTTCAGTATGGGTTTCGATTAAGACATCGAGATGGAGTTCTGTGGCCAGGACAAAGAAATCTTCCAACTGGATACGGTCCAAACCGGCCACAATCAATAACACGCAATCGGCCCCATAGGCGCGGGCTTCATAAAACTGAATGTCACCCACCATAAATTCTTTGTTGAGGGTGGGCAGGGGCACGGATGCTTTGACAGAGGCTAAGAAATCCAAGCTGCCCTGAAAGAACTCCTGATCGGTGAGCACGGAAAGCGCATGAGCGCCTGCATGACGATATTGTTTGGCAATGTCTACCGGGTCAAAACAATCCTTGAATTCCGGCCGCATGAGACCTTGACTTGGGGAGGCTTTTTTAATTTCAGCAATTAATGCTGGCGCTGTTGCGGATTGTCCGGCTTCAAGTGCTTGAATGAATCCTAGCGGCGCACGTTGATCGCGTATCTGAGTTTTCATGTTTACCAGATAGCCCCGATTTTGTTTTCGGCGCAGTTCTGCCTTTTTGTGATCCAAAATTCGGTCGAGAATCATGCGGCCACGGCTTTTGTATATGAAATAAGTTGTTCCAATTTTTCAAAAGGCGCGCCGCTATCCAACACGCGGCCGGCTTCCTCAAAGGCAGTCTTCAAGGAAGGGGCTTTGTTGCAGGCCACCAATGCCGGGGCGGCATTCATTAAGATAATGTCGCGTTTAGGACCGTGGCTCCCGCGTAAAATGTCGAGAATGATTTTCGCATTGTCGTGCGGAGTTCCACCCCACAACTCTTTTGGCGACACGGATTTGAGCCCAAAATCTTCTGGCCTCACCACATAGCTCGCGACCCGTCCTTTTTTGCCTTCGGCAATCGTGGTTGGGCCAGACAGTGAAATTTCGTCTAACCCATCCATCCCATGCAACACAAAACAATGCTGTGTGCCTAATCTCATGAGCACTTGTGCTAACTTTTCGGTAAGCTTGGCATCATAAACTCCCAAGACTTGAATGGTGGCCCCTGCAGGGTTCGACAACGGGCCCAAAATATTCATCAGGGTCCGGATGCCCATTTCAGTACGAGGTTTGGCGCAATATTTCATGGCCCCATGATAGAGAGGGGCGAATAAAAATCCTATGCCCACTTCGTTAATACAGTCCCCAACTTTTTGTGGAGGGAGATCAATATTCACACCAAGGGCAGCTAGGACATCTGCACTTCCTGATCGCGAAGACACGGACCGATTGCCATGCTTGGCCACCGTGATCCCTGCGCCGGCAACCACCAACGCTGCGGCAGTGGAGATATTAAAGGTTTGGCTCCCATCGCCGCCCGTTCCACAGGTATCGACTACTTGGGAATCGGAGATGGGCACGCGAATGGCCAGGTCCCGCATGGCTCGTACCGACCCGGTAATTTCTTCGATCGTTTCTCCCTTCATACGTAACCCCATTAAGTAGGCGGCAATCTGAGCCTCTGTGGCGTTCCCATGCATGATTTCACCCATGGCCTCTTCTGCTTCCTGTTCCGTCAAATCATTTCGGTCGGGAAGTTTGGCGAGTAAGTCTTTTAATCTACTCATGAAAAGCTTGTCCTTGTTGACGAATATGTCATGGGCAATTTATGCCGTCTTGGAAGAGGGTGCGGAAAGAGTTAAAAAATTCTTCAGGAGATCCATCCCTGCAATGGTCAGAATGGATTCGGGATGAAATTGCACGCCTTCCGCTCCAGTTGGTTTATGGCGAATGCCCATAATTTCGCCTTCAACGGTTTCGGCCGATACTTCGAAGTCTGTGGGTAATGTTTCCCGCCTCACGATTAAGGAATGATACCGCGTGGCTTCAAAGGGATTCGGCAATCCTTGGAAAATGGTTTTCCCGTCATGGTGCACCATGGATGTTTTGCCATGCATAAGACGATCGGCATGAACAATTTGTCCTCCAAATGCATAGGCCAAGGACTGATGTCCGAGACAGACGCCAAACAATGGAAATTTTCCCGCAAAATGTTTAATGGCCTCGACAGAAATACCTGCTTCTTTGGGGGTACAAGGACCAGGAGAAATCAGCAGTTGGTCCGGTGCCAATCGTTCAATATCTTCCTTGTTGAGCTTGTCATTTCGAATAACCTGAACTTCAGCTCCCAGCTCTCCTAAATACTGGACAAGGTTATAGGTAAAGGAATCGTAGTTGTCGATGACTAAAATCATGGCAGGAAGTCCATAGGAGAAAGTGAATAGTGTGTCGTCATGATACTAAAACGAGAAACGTGACCTCGTTGAGGTGAACGAGTTATTTCCACCTTATTCTAATCCACGTTCCGCCATTTCGAGTGCACGCATCATGGCACCGGCTTTGTTTTGTGTTTCTTCGAATTCCCTTGTCGGATCGGAGTCTGCCACAATTCCTGCTCCAGCTTGAATATAGGCTTTCTGCCCTTGGGCTACTACCGTACGAATATTGATACAGGTATCCATGTTTCCGGAAAAGCTAAAGTATCCAACAGCGCCGCCATAGGGTCCGCGACAAGTCGGTTCTAATTCTTCAATAATTTGCATGGCCCGTATTTTCGGTGCCCCTGACAACGTCCCAGCCGGAAAACAGGCTTTCATGACATCATAGGCGGAATACTTGGGATCTAATTCACCGGTGACTTGGGAGACAATATGCATGACATGCGAATACCGTTCAACATTCAAAAATCGTTCGACGTGGACTGTTCCAGTCTTGGCCACACGGCCGACGTCATTCCGCCCCAAATCCACAAGCATCACATGTTCGGCCAATTCCTTTTGGTCGGCGAGAAGATCCGTTTCCATTTTCTGATCCTCTTCTGATGTCCGTCCTCGTGGCCGGGTCCCGGCAATGGGGCGGACCACAATTTTCCCTTCCTCACAGCGCACTAAAACCTCTGGTGAGGCCCCAATGAGTTCCGTTCCGGCAATGCGAAGGTAAAACATATACGGCGAAGGGTTAATGACCCGCAAGGCCCGATAAATTTCTAGGGGATTCGTTCGAATCGTCGTTTGCCATCGTTGGGACATCACTCCCTGAATGATATCTCCAGCCTGAATGTATTCTTTTGTCCGGAGCACCATTTTTTCAAACTCAGGTGAAGTCATATTGGAATGAAACTTGAGAGGCGTACGGGCTTTGCGAGATGTCGGCCTGCGTGGAGATTTATGCAACTTGGCAATGATCGCTTCAATTTGCCCAATGGCCTTTTGATAGGTCCGCCGTAGGTCTGTCTTTTTTGTCGAAACAATATGGGCATTGGCGACGACTTTGATGGTATGGGCCACGTTATCAAAAATAAGCAGGGTATCTGTGATACAAAAGGCAAAGAGGGGGGTCTTGAGTTCGTCTTTGGGATACGCAGGAATTGCTTCAAAGGAGCGAACAACATCGTAGGCTAAAAACCCGACAGCGCCTCCCACAAACCGAGGCAGCCCCGGGACCGAAACCGGCCGATACGCCGCCATGACTTCCTGAATGTGATCTAAGGGGTTTGCCTTTAAGGGGACTCGAGACTGTGTGCGGCCCTGTTGTGTGATGACCTCACCCTGTTGCTCCCAAAAGACAACCGATGGTTGACTGCCCAAAAATGAATACCTGGCCCAATTTTCCCCCCCCTCAATACTTTCGAATAAAAAGGCATTTGAGCCTGAGTTAATTTTGGAAAATGCCGAGACGGGGGTATCAAAATCGGCCAAGATTTCTCGATAGATGGGTACCAAATTTCCTTGGTGGGCGAAACCACAGAAATCATCAAAACCCACTGAATAATAAGAACTTTTCATGATTTCGACGGTAGCATACGCCCTATAGGGTGTCAACGAAGAGCAGACCATGCAGGGCGGGTAGGGCAAGTAAAAAGGCGAGAATCCTATGGGGGGATTTCCCCATGGACTCTCGCCTCACGTGTCTGTCGACAAATGAAAAAGGAAGGACTATTGACTGACGACGATTTCTTGGCCCACGTGGATGGTGTTGTCGTCTAAGCGGTTCCAGGCTTTGAGGTTCTCAACCGTTACCCCGTATTGCTTGGAAAGACCGTAGAGAGTCTCGCCTTTGGCCACCGTATGGGAACCGCCTCCGCTCATGGCCATACTGGAAATATTATCCATGGATTCTAGTGGGACATCATTGCTGCCAAGATCGAGGTCGGATTCGAGCTTCGCGAGATCTGAATCTTTGAAGTCAAGATCATCTAGCCCGAACTCTGAAATAGAGGGTTCGGACAACTTGTGGCCATCGGTTGTGGCCTTGCCTCCATCTCGGACTCTAGCGAGTTCCTCGTGGGAACGGTTCAGTTGATCACGAAGTGCTTCTAACTCTGCATTCACATCACGGTTTTGGGATTCAATCGACCCGAGTTGTCGTTGGATATCTTGGTATTTGACATTGAGTTCACCGGTTCGTTTTTCTTCTTGCGCCAAAAGCCGTTGAAAGTTTAATGCCCGAGCTTTTTCGGCCTCGAATTTTTCTGTACTGACACATCCGGTCAGCAATCCGCCACAGACGAGCATGCCGGCAATGACTTTCAGATAGGAAAACTCTGTAGATAGGTAGGGAGCTACCTGCACTCCCTTAAACGTTGATTGCGTCATGTTGCGCATTCCTCCTCAGTTGAGTTTCATTTGCATCCCTCCTGCCGGGATGGTTTGTCCAGATCGAAAGGGGTGGATACCGAAGGCCTCCATTACTCTTACCTTACACAATAATTCGGAATCAAGGTAATGTCAAACCACTAGTTGATTAAAGTCGACAAAAGTCCCGAACACACACCTTTGCTTCATTGACCCTCAAAAAAATGTTGTGATAGTTTGCCATTTATTATGTCGAACGATCCCTCACTCTCCCATGATCTCGGAACTTTTCAGATCGGCCAAGTCTCGCTTCGGTTAGCCCGGCCGATAACCCTTCGTCAGCAATGGATTGGCGATCTTGAAATTTTACGCCAATTACTAGCCTGTTGGTTGGTGATCGATGAAAAGGACTCTGCTCTGTCTCCACGTATCGTCGGCCAGCCCGGTGTCGGAAAAACCACTTTGGCGATGGCCGCCACTCAGGAGCGAAAGCAGGAACTCTTTATCTATCAATGTACGGCGGATACGCGTCCGGAAGATTTGCTGGTCTCACCCGTTATTGCGGCAAATGGCACCATCATCTACCAAGCCTCACCGTTAGTCACGGCTATGCTCACGGGTAATATTTGCCTGCTGGATGAGGGCAATCGGATGAATGAAAAAAGCTGGGCGTCTCTTGCATCGTTGCTCGATCATCGCCGATTAGTTGAATCGGTGGTGGCAGGAATTCAAATTTCAGCCCATGATGAATTTCGTTGTTGTGTCACCATGAACGAAGATGCTTCCACGTATGAAGTCCCGGATTATATCTTGTCCCGGTTACAGCCCACCTTAAAAGTGGAGTTTCCTTCCAAAGACCATGAGCTGGCCATTTTGCAATATCATTTACCTTTTGCGCCAGAGGATCTTCTGAACTTGACTGTAGAATTTTTGCAAAAGGCGCATCAGCTTGATTTGTCGTTTTCAGTGCGCGACGGTATTCATATGGTCCAATATGCTCTGAAGCGGATGGCCCAGGACCCCCAACATCCGTTGGCACGTGATGCAGCGTGGCGTGAAGCCTTAATTAATGTTTTAGGAAAAGAAGCGTTGGATCTCGACGGTTTGGCCAAGCAACGGTCCCATGCGTTAGGCGGCCAAGGACTGCCCCAAGGTCTCGGGGATTTCTTTTTTGAAGAAGACTCCCCCCTGCACCCGGATCATTAACGTCTGATGTTGGCTGAGGGGCCACCCCTCTTCAATCACCGCTTGAAGGTCAACGGGGGTCTGTCACATTTAAATTAAAACACCGATGCTTCTCCCTGCCTCGCAACCCGATACGATTTTCACCCTCTCTCCTCGTATTCACGTGTTGCCTATCGTTCACGGAAGCGGGGATATGGCGCAGATCGTTCGGGACTTCATGGTATCAAAGGAAATCGATTGTCTTGCTCTGCCTCTTCCACCATCGGTTGAATCCTTTGTGGAAGAAGCAGTCGCCATCCTGCCGATTATTAGTTTGGTGGTGTGTCCCGAGCAGGGTGACGACGACGCTTCGAGTTGTTCCTATGTGCCGATAGACCCTTGCCAACCCGTGATCATGGGAATCCGTGTTGCGATGGGAGAAAGTATCGCCCGAGCGTATATCGATCGCGAGGTCGCATCTTTCGAGCCAACGCCCTGGGTCGGTCCTGATCCGTATGTTCTCAAGTCTGTCCCGATCACCCGTTTTTCCGCAGCCACCATTCCGTTTTTGCCCTCGCCCGAAACAGACAGTCAACGACAGGCCCGTATTTCTTGGATGGCCTTTCGGTTACATGAATTGGAATTGGACTATTTCCACATTGTGTTCCTGTGCCCCCTCATTGATTGGCCGTGGGTTCGCCAAGCGTATCATGATCGAATGCCCTATGTGACTCCAGAAAAGTTGGCACAACGGCCGACGCGATGGAACGTTGAGCCTGCCTCGCTCTATTTCCTGCTTGGTGAATTACCCTTCGTCACGCAACTATACGAACAGCGACGAGAAGCGGCCCGTTCCGATACCCATCTCTCGATAGATGGCATGAAAGAACTGGTCCTCGAAGCTCGTTCGGAATGGCTGACCTCTCGTTCTACGACCGTGGCGCAGGAAGCCAATTGGATTACGCCCCAATTGTTGCAGCGATATTTTCAGTATGTCCGGAACCGGACCCTACTCGAACATCGATTGAAACCCGATTTGTTTACACTTGTTCACGCTGCCCAACAAATGGCTGGTGACTCATTTGCCCTCATACTGTTGGAAACGGCAAAGACCTATACCTATCATCCCGACCCGTCACAACTCACGATCGAACCGGTAGCCACCATGGGAATTGGAGCACTCCAGGACCCAGGAGGCGACATCCTGCACGCCAAGAATCGCCTCCAGGGCGACCCTCAGGTTTGGCGGAGTTTGACCCTGCGTCCTCAGCCTCCTCTCCCTCAAAAACATTCTTGGGCTCATCTGTGGAATCCCTATCGGCAATGCTCCTGGCCTCCGGAAGATGCCAGAATTGAATCGTTCGCCTCTCATGTCCGGAAACAAAGCCAACAAGCCTTAGGAGCCAATTTCGCAAGAACAGAGAAATTCAGTACTTCGTTGGAAGATGGCATTGATGTACGGGAGACACTCCGACAATGGGCGACCAAACCCCAACGATCCGTCTTCGACCTGCAAGTCAAAGTCACGCCTCCCGTCAGGGGAACCATAGAAGTCCTGGTCTTTCTCTTTGAGGTTCCGGCAGATCCAAATATTTATACGTGGCGAACCACGTGGTTTGCGGAACACCAAGAAGAGTCAACCTTATGCTTTTATGCCACCCAATTTTCGACCCAAATGGTGGCGCCAGGAATCGGGCAGGCTCGTTATGGAGGAACAATGTTTTTATATCCACCTCGTCCCATTCCGGATATTTGGGACAATCCTCTGTTCGATTTTACGACCACCTTGGAAGAGCGGTTGTTGGCAGGGGCGTGCGCCCATTCACAGGAAGCCTATGTCGCTGTCGTCTCTCCGGTTCCACTGAAAACCGCATGGCGAAAGATTGCAAGACGGTTTGGCCGGAAACTTGTGCCCTTGCCGTTGCACAGATTTTCAGGGCAAACAGTTGCCCGCTTACGCCGGTTTCATGTATTAAACGGTCATGAAATTCGAAGTTATGCGGCTCGGTTTATTCGTGAATAACACGGCGTTTGCTCCACTTTAGTTTCTTCGCCTGCTGTGGCATCACCTCAACAAAAACTTGAAGAGCTTCGTCAAGCGATTCGCAAACATGATGAGTGGTATTATGGACGGAGCCAGCCTCAAATTTCCGATGCAGAATATGATAAGCTCTACAAAGAACTGCAAAGTCTCGAACAACAATTTCCCGCATTCATCACTCCGGATTCTCCCACACAACGTGTCGCAGGAACCCCCCTTCCACAATTCCAAAAAGTCCAACACGAATTTCCTCTGCTAAGCCTCGATTCCGAAATGACGGAAGACGGCGTCCGCGCATTTGACGAACGCGTCCGCCGTGAATTGGATGACCCTCACGTCGGATACTCCGCGGAGCCGAAGTTCGATGGACTTTCTGTGGAATTGACCTATGATCGAGGCCTCTTTGTGCGCGGGGCTACAAGAGGAGATGGTGCCATTGGCGAAGATGTCACCCGCAATCTCCGGACGATTCGTACATTGCCATTGCGATTGAAAGAAGGCACCGGTTTTCCCTTACACTTGGTTGTGCGCGGAGAGGTTTTTATTAAACTTCCCGATTTCCATCAACTCAATCAACAGTTAACGGAATTGGGGGAGGTAGCCTTTGCGAACCCACGCAATGCTGCATCGGGTGCGCTGAGACAATTAGATCCGCAGATTACCGCAAAACGGCCTTTGACTCTTATTTGTTATGACATGATGAGTGGCGGGGTGGGAAAGCCGCGTCTGCATGATGAAGCTGTATCATATCTTGAGGCCTGGGGGCTTCCCGTCCCTCCATTTCGTCAAAACTGTCCGGATATTGAAGCGACTATGGCCTTTCATCGTGACATGGCCCAGCAGCGAGACAGCCTTCCCTTTGAAATTGATGGCATTGTCATTAAAGTGAACCGGTTCGATTGGCAAAAACAGCTAGGCGAAAAGTCCCGTAGTCCCCGATGGGCCATTGCCTATAAATTTCCTGCCCGAAAGGAAATGACGAAAGTACGGGCTATCGCCGTATCGGTTGGACGAACGGGGGCGCTCACACCCATTGCCATGCTCGATCCAGTCGACATTGGCGGGGTCACCGTGAGTCGTGCCTCGTTGCATAATATGGATGAAGTCGGACGGAAAGATGTCCGCGTTGGCGATACCGTAAAGGTTGAACGGGCAGGGGACGTGATCCCTGATATCGTCGAACGGGTCGCCATTTCAGGAGAGCAACGGTCAGAGCCTTTTGTGCCACCAGCACGATGTCCAGTCTGTCAGTCTCATACGATTCAAGACGGTCCACTCTTGTACTGCACAGGTCAAACGGCCTGTTCTGCCCAACTCAAAGGATCACTTGAACATTACGTTTCGAAAGGAGCAATGAATATTGATGGTCTGGGGAAGAAGACCATCGCCCAATTTGTCGATGCAGAATTGGTGAAGGATCTGAGCGACCTCTATACCTTAAAAAAAGAACAACTGCTGAAGCTGGAAGGCTTTGCAGAAAAATCAGCCACTCAGTTGATTGAAGGTTTAGAAAAAAGCAAGCAGGCAACCTTGTTTCGATTTCTTATTGGATTAGGCATTCGGCATGTGGGAAGCCATATAGCCAAAGTGCTGGCCAATCAGTATGGATCATTGCGCAAGATTCAACTGGCATCGAAAGATGAGCTTCAAGCGATCCATGAAATCGGGCCGGAGATTGCGACAAGCGTAGGAAGCTTTTTTCAAGAAAATCGAAACCTTCAAGTGATACAGCGCATGCAAGAGCTGGGTGTCAAAATTGAAGAAATTGAGGTGACCGCAAGAGAGTTCAAACAAGCTTTTGCTGGAAAAGGTTTTGTCTTGACGGGAACGCTGGAAGGGATGACTCGGGATGAGGCGAAGCAAAAGATTGAGGCGCATGGGGGACGCGTCATGTCGAGTGTAAGCAAGAAGACCGATTATGTGGTGGCAGGGACGGAGGCAGGTTCGAAGTTGAATAAAGCACAAGCTTTAGGAGTAATGGTCCTAGATGAATTGGCCTTCATGGCATTGTTAGCTGAAAATGATAGCGCCCAGTCTTAACCATTTTTCCCATTTTAGAGGCGCCATATCCGCAGATTTTTTTAGCGCGTGTTCATCTGCCTCCTTCCTTTGCATTCATCAAGACGGTGTTCGAGGCCTCCTGGAATGTGGGAAAATAATCACCAAAGCTTGTTGGCCAATCTTATTCTTTCTCTCTATTCAGGTATTTGCCGGATCTCGGGCGGCAGGCGAGGTCCTTTTTTCACCTGGAAAGAACCCAATGACGGACACCCTGTCCCGTCTCATTCGATCGGGGGAAGTCGGCTAGGGTCGGCGTCACCCAAGAAACACTGAATTTTTTGTTGAAGGACTCCCGTCATGACAAGGAACGGTAAGGTTACTTTGGGTCCAATGTGCGTGTAATCTTCAACAAATCTAGCCGGAAGGATTTTTCGTAGTATGATGGGTAGTATAGTTGACTTGGGGAGATGATGGAAAAAACCAGTTGAAATTGAGCGAGGATTGATTTATGAAGTCGGTGTTTATACTAGGCATGTTCACTTTAGTTTTCACTTCACCTGTATTGGGCGCGACGGATTTTGAGGAGTGGGTGCAGGGGTTTAAAGCGGAGGCGATTGAGAAGGGGATTGCGTCTTCTCTGGTGGACCAGGCTTTTGAAGGCGTGGTTTCAATTCCCCGGGTGCTGGAACTCGATCGAAAGCAACCAGAATCCAGGATGACCTTTGTGGAATATCGTCAACGTATTGTCTCAGAACAGCGAATCCGGCTTGGGCGTGAACAGATGGCCCAACATCGCGATCTCTTACGTGAAATCGGCGGACAATATGGCGTTCAACCTCGGTTTATTGTGGCGCTGTGGGGGATTGAAACTTTTTATGGCAAGAATAGTGGAAGCTATCCCATTGTCGACGCCTTAGCCACGTTAGCCTTTGATGGACGGCGGAGCCAGTATTTTCGAACGGAGCTCCTGAATGCCTTTCGAATTTTACAAGAAGGTCATATCTCTCTGGAAAGTATGAAGAGTTCTTGGGCGGGAGCGATGGGCCAATGCCAATTTATGCCATCAAGTTTTTTGCAGTTGGCTGTCGATCACGACGGTGACGGGCGTAAGGATATTTGGAATACTCCGGGCGATGTGTTTGCCTCTGCGGCTAATTATCTGGCTTCCTCAGGATGGCGAGGGACACAGATTTGGGGACGGTTAGCACAATTGCCCGTGAAGTTTGATGACAAGCAGGCCAACCTGAGCATTAGTAAGCCCCTTCAGGATTGGCAACGCATCGGTATCAGGCAAAGCAACGGTCGCGATCTTCCGCTTTCTCCGATGAAGGCCTCGGTTGTGTTGCCAGACGGGTCTGGTGGGCCTGCCTATCTGGTATATGATAATTACCGGGTGATTATGAAGTGGAACCGATCCACGTATTTCGCAACGAGTGTGGGTCTGTTAGCCGATGCGTTGGCAGAATAAGCCAGTCCTTCCGGCGTGAAGACTAGGATTCAGAGGCAACGGGGAAAGGTTCTTCGGTCGTGGTTTCTGGAATGACTTCTTCTTTGATGATTTGAACGCTTTTAATGGAGCGTTCGTCCGCTTCGTGGATAATGAGGAGACAATTGTCGGTGTGCACTTTTTCTCCGACGGTCGGAATGTGGCCTAATTCTTCAAGGATAAGCCCACTAATGGTATTTTGTTCGTCGTCTAATTCGACATCTAAAAATTCATTAATACGACGCACTTCTGTTCGCCCATCTACCAGGATTTGATTTTTTCCGGTTCGTTGAATCCACTCTTCGTGAAGATCGCCTTCATCCAAAATTTCTCCGACGACTTCTTCCAATAAATCTTCGACCGTGACCAATCCAATCACTCCTCCAAATTCATTGACGACCAGGGCAATATGACGTTTTTCTTTTTGAAATTGTTTTAACAGTTCATCCGCTGGCTTGGTGCCTGGGATAAAGAGTGTGGGTTTGGCCAATTCATTAAGTTTTCGTTGCGAGTGCCCTTGAGCTAATTCCATTAAGGCATGGCTGCGGTAAAGTATGCCAGTAATATTGTCTGGATTTCCATCATGCATAGGAATTCGTGAATGTTTTGTCTTATAAAGTTCTTGCCGTGCACCTTCTAAAGTTTGGGTCCCATCTAACATGAACATATAGACACGAGGAGTCATGACGTCTTCTGCCGTGACGTCGTTAAAGTCAAAGACGTTTTTAATCATCCACACTTCGTCTGTTTCTAGAACCCCAGCCTTGCCCCCTGCATCCAACATAATTTTAAGTTCTTCTTCCGTAATAAACGGTACTGTTAGGCCTCGGCCACCCGTGAGCTTAAGGATGAAGGGTTCCAGGAAATAGAGAAATGGGAAAAAAATCTGTTCCAGCCAATAGATGGGGTAGGCCAGGATTTGGACGGCGGTTTCAGCATATTTGGCGCAGAGCGTTTTGGGAACGATTTCCCCAAATAACAAGACCATAAAGGTTAAAAGACCCGTAGCCACGGCGACTGCCTCTGACCCAAACATCCGAATTGCAATTAAGGTGGCCATGGACGCGGCCAGGATATTGACGAGATTGTTCCCGATGAGAATGGTCGAGAGCAAACGTTGGGGATTAGACCGCAGCTTTAGGGCCATTTTGGCCCCTTTGCGGCCTTCATCGGCCAATGTTTTCAATTTAGATTCAGTGATGGAGAAGAAGGCGATTTCCGCCCCTGAGAAAAACGCTGACAGCCCTAGACAGATAAAGACGGCGAGAAAATCCATAAGCGGATTAGCGTGCTCCAGCAGGGCAGTTGCAGGAGATAGTCCGAGTGGTGGCTATCTGATCGGAAATGCAGGCTATGGGGGGATAGGGAATCAGAAGTATGTGAAGCAGGATTAATGGTTCGGTCAAAATATTCATCAACGGTTCGATGTCTTGACCCATCAGTATCTTTAAGGAAATTACGCTACCATAGGGTACGGGATTAAGGCAATATTTTTTGAGCAGAGGAGATATTTTGCTTTTACTTTCAGCTAGTTAGAAGTGACAATCAGGGGTTGGACTCCAAGTTCTCTTTCCAACGTCTTTGATGCGGTTTGTGCGGCCTGCCTCGATGAATATGTTCCTACCTGGACTCGATGCCATTCACCAGACGCAAGATGCACGGTTTGGACGCGAACATATTCATAGTCTTGAGCAAGGCGCTCACGCAGTGTCATGGCTTCGGTTAGGGTGTCAAATGCTCCAGCTTGCACCCAGAATTGCTGGTTGCCCACTTGGGAGGGAAGGGAGGCATTCCGGGAATCAAGAATTGTTAAGGTAACTTCTGCTGTCCCGTCTCCAATCATCGTCAATTCCCTCGCCGCGGCATAGGATAAATCAATGATGCGCCCCTTAATAAAAGGGCCACGATCATTAATTCTGACAGTGACGGCTTCCCCTGTCGAAACTTTTTTGACTCGGATCCATGTTCCAAACGGTAAGGTTTGATGAGCCGCAGTCAGAGCCCACATGTCATAGCGTTCCCCGCTTGCCGATGGCTTGCCATGAAAGCTTGGCCCATACCAAGACGCCATCCCACGCTCTGAACCCGTTGACTGGTCCTGGTCCAGAGATGGAGAAGTTTGGTAATGCCCAACACATCCACCCATGAACAGAAAACAAACCATGACGTTTAGAGGTTGGAGAAAAAGCTTGGGGAAAGATTTTATCATCAGGGTTGGGGGGATGTTGTGGATCAGAATGGTATCTGGATTAGCATACCACAGGACCACCAGGAGAAATTCTTTGGGAGACAATCGCCTAAGGATTTGGATCCAAGGTGCGACGATCGATATATCGGTAGCACTGCCTGTTTAGGACCGGATAAACCGAAAAAATTGGGGTTCCACTAGGAATAACGGCACAATCAATGCCAGGATTCAGTGCCAGGTGTAAATTTACAAAATTGAAGCTTAATCCTTCCTGCCAAGGTTGCGAGAGGTTTTCCACATACGATTCGATTTTGTCCGACGCATAGGACCGCGTCATGAGTCCCGCACCACCTTGGAGGCCATACTCGGCAAGATCAGGAGCCCCTTGAATAAGGAGCGACACGATCGCCGCATCGAACCAGACTTTAACGTTGCAACTGACTTGGATAAATGGGCCCAAGCTCCCAGTATGTTCTAACACAGACATGGGGTAGGCCAATTCAGGTGGAATGGAAGGGTTTTGCTCTGACGGAAGGCGCGGGAATTCTGGATCCGTAAGGGCCGACACAGAGACGAAGATAAGATTGGGATCTTGAAGATCGACATCCAAGACTTGGCCATCATGGTAGCTGCATAATTTCCCCATCTCATATCGCAACGGATAGGAATAGCCCATTTTCCCATAAAAAATTCGGATGCCTCCCTCTAACGGTTCATCGGGGGTTCGACTTATTTGTAAATCAAAGGGTAGGAGCAGATGAAATGCGTTTGTTCGTGCATTCATAAAAGGCGCACAGGCTCCTGGAAACTCTTTCTGAATGGACGAATTTTCTGGTTCGAATTTTTTTGGAGTGCCGCCAAAGTGCTGGGCAGTTTTTGCCTCCTTGGTTAACCGATATTTCTCCTGGTAATAAGTAGAGGCTCGTTTTTGCGCAATCTCCAAAAAGTACTCTGGAAAATCGGTTTCGACAATCAGGCTTTGCCGGTCTAGTGCCTGAGGACGAGAGACCTTCATGACCTCGCTATAACGCTGCAAATCGCTTTGAGTCTTTTTAATTAAATGTTCAAGGTCTTGGCCCAATTCAGGATTGTCATATCGTGTGCCTGGTAATATTTGCCGAGCTTTTTGCAGTAACTCGAGTTTCATCGTATAGCGTTTGGGTTCGGCAGAGAATACTGTGGCGGTCGCCATCAATAAATTAAATTGTTCTTCTGGAAGCAGTCCTAATTCTCCCAGGTCATTTTCTTTAACAAAAGCTAAGGCCAATGGACCAAAAGCTTCTTCTTGGCGAAGGTTGAGTGTGAGGAGATAGTTGAGATAAACGCGGGCATCTTCGTTGGTCATGGTGTAGTCCCCAAAAAGGCTGGCATTCTATGCCAACCTTCTCAGTGGGGCAAGTCCTGGTACTTATCCTAGATGTCTCGGAAGGAATATGGTTTCTGGTTTCCTCCACATTTATGGCCTAGCCTATTCTGGGCAAGTGGCCATGCCTGTGATAGCATGACATATAGAAAGAGAGGATTTTCTATGAGCAGGAATTCGGGAACTCGGAAGCTCAGTAGACACATGGGCTTGGTGTGCGGTTTTGCATTCTTGTGGATTGGGTTTACGGTTGTTCCAGTAGTGGCTGAAGGTGGGGAGGCTCAGCAGGGCGCGGTTTCTTCCTCTTCAAAGGTCGGGGGCCCTTCGTCAGAAAATCTGCAAAAACAGATTACGGATTTAGATGGGCAAATACAAAAGTTACGAGCACAAAGCTTGGAATTACAAGAAAAGACTCGGGCAAAACTACAAGAGCAGTTAGAAAATTTCAAACAACAACGAGACACCTTGATCCCTCGTATTGAAAGGTTGCGGGATAATAGCGAGACCGCCTGGCAAGATATTAAGGATAACATTCAAAGGACCATTGAAGATTTGAAAAGCTCAGTTGATGCCATGGATAAAAAATAGCCATAATCCGATTCCTTCATTCTTAAGAGAAGTCCCCCCATCCTCCGTTTCTTCTTCCCAACTGAACGCCTTTTTTTTTCTACATTGCATCTCTCAATTCTTGAGACTTGCATCTTATCCTCCCGCTTTTTACACTGCCTGTCATGCCAAGATCTTCGCTGGTGAAACAGACGGAACAGGTTTTGGAGTGGGATCAGGTGCTGGATGCTGTGGCACTTGAAGCCTCCTCACCCATGGGAGCAGAACAGTGTCGTGTCCTTCCTTTCGCTAAACACATAGACCTGGCTCGTGTGCAACAACAAGAGACGTTCGAAATGATTCAGATGTTTTCAGGAAACTCTTCACTCTCCGCCTTGAATTTTCCAGATATTCGCTCCATCCTTGGCCGGGCAGCAAAAGGGGGCGTGTTGGAAGGGTTGGATCTGAGGAATATCTCCCTTGTGCTGTCCATTAGTCAGAGCACGAAGCGATGGTTAGAAGCACATCACGAGGCATGTCCCACCGTGAGTACGCGAGGCGCTCAGCTGGAGGAAATGGCCTGGGTAAGGCAAACGATTGATTATTGCGTGGATACTCAGGGGCAACTTCGTGAATCGGCCAGTCCAGTTCTCCGGGAACTTACTCAAAAAAGTCAGAATCTTCGCCAGGCCATGCGACGGCGATTGGATCATCTGCTGTCTTCGCACCAATACGGAGAACGGCTCCAAGGGCAATATTTTGCTGAACGTGAAAATCGGTATGTGATTCCCGTCAAAGCCGAACGACAACATGAAGTAGATGGCATTATCCATGATATTTCCAGCAGTGGCGCCACCGTCTTCATCGAGCCACGAAATTTGATCGGATTGAATAACGCGATAAAGTTTGCAGATCTGCAGGTGGCTCAGGAGACACGTCGAATTTTACAGGATCTTTCCGATACGGTGGCGGAGAACGTTGTCCCTCTTCAAGAAAACATTCAACGGTTGGCTGACTTGGACTGTTTGGTCGCAAAAGCACGGTTCAGTAAAAAAATCGATGGGCACCCAGTCCATCTCAACGAGCATCATCTCATACATCTCATTCAGGCCAAACATCCACTGTTGGTGTTATCCAAGGATCACGTGGTGGCCAACACGATTCATCTAGGGGAGAAAAATCATACTCTCATTATCTCCGGACCAAATGCCGGGGGAAAGACTGTTACCCTTAAATTGGTGGGACTCATTGCCTTAATGGTTAAAGTTGGGTTACTTCCGCCATGCGCTCCCGATTCCGAAATGGTCTTTTTCGACCGCATCTATGCAGATATTGGGGATACGCAAGATTTACATCGAGATCTCTCAAGCTTCTCAGGTCATATTCTCTCTCTGATTGTCCTGCTGGAAACGCTTCAATCCCGGAAGACCGTCTCGTCACAGTCTTGCTTAGTGTTGTTAGATGAAGTCGGGAGTTCAACGGATCCCATTGAAGGAGCTGCCTTAGCCGAAGCCATCCTACACCATTTAAGCGAGTTAGGGTGTATGAATATTGTGACCACCCATTATCCCTCATTAAAAACACTCCCTTATCGAAACCCGCAGGTTCGAAATGCCAGTCAGGAATTTGACATGGAACATCTTTCGCCCACGTACCGACTTATTGATGGCATCCCCGGTGGATCATCGGCATTGGATATTGCCAGTCGATTAGGGCTGGAGCCAGAAATTCTTCATCATGCACGGGAATTGATCCGCCAGGAAGACCAGGATCTTGACCAGGTGTTTCAACGGCTTCAATACACGTATGCCCAGTTGGAAGAAGAGCGTTCACAGGCTCACGCACGTCATCAAGAAGCCCATCGATTACTTGAAGAAACAGCTATTTTACGTGAACAATTTTCGACGCAGGCACGAGATGAGCGACAACGATATCGGCAACAATGGCAACGGGAGTTTTCTAAAGCGCAACGGCAGGTCAATCACATTGTCGAAACGATTAAAAAAGAAAAGAACCCATCTCAGGTGCAAGCGAAGCGTCGTGCGATAACTTCTATCGACAACAATATGAAAGAACAAACCCTATTTGAGCGTCTCCCCTCTGACTCCATTCCTAAGGCAGGCGACCGTGTGGAAATTGACGAGTTGGGCACAGTTGGTATCTTGCAAGAAGATCCTGAAGGGAAAAAACAGGTCTCGATTCGTGTTGGTTCACAGACGATTAAAATTTCACCATCAGCCGTGCGGGTTGCCTCATCCTCATATCCAAAAGGCAAACCTACGGAACACTCTCGTCGTGCTTCCCCTGGCTTTTCCTCACCGCTATCTACATCTTCGATAAACACAGGATTTTATCAACAAGAGCTTGATCTTCGAGGCATACGTCTGGAAGAGGCCTTAGAGAAGACGATTGCCGCATTGGATCGAGCCCTTATGGATCAGGCCAAATATGTGAAGATTATTCATGGTCAGGGATCTGGCGCCCTTCAGAGTGGCATTCGTCAGCTTTGCCAATCATCGCCCTACACGGAAAATTATCGTGCCGGTGATCCAGCTGAAGGTGGAGACGGGGTCACGATTGTTGAGTTGCGGTAGACGAAGGAGAGGGCCTC
Source organism: Nitrospirales bacterium (assembly GCA_040904705.1). Classification (GTDB taxonomy): domain Bacteria; phylum Nitrospirota; class Nitrospiria; order Nitrospirales; family UBA8639; genus Nitrospira_E. The sequence goes on from JBBDSY010000012.1 coordinate 44,116, forward strand.
TGATTTTGAAGGGCAATCTGAGTGTTGCGAACAAAGCCTTCATACTTAGGCCGTCGCAGCGGGCTTCCTTTTGTCATGGCCAGAAATTCTTTTTGGCTTAACGAGGCCAATTGCGATAACGGAGGATGGAGTGTCCAAGATGAGGGTTGGAAATGAGCTTCAAGTGTCGGCTGGGCGTTAACGTTGAACGGGCAAATATCGAGGCAGTCGTCACAACCAAAGATTCTATTGCCCATTTTTTTTTGTAGGTCAGGCGCAATATCTGATATTGACCCGCGATGTTCGATGGTGAGATACGAAATACACCGCTCGGCATCCAACTGATAGGGTTCAATAATCGCACCAGTAGGACAAGCCTGAATGCACAATGAACACGATCCACACAGATCCGAGGCAGCCACATCCGGTTCTAATTCTTGGGTTGTCAGGATCTCTCCTAACAACAGCCAGGAACCGTAACTGGTCGAGACCACATTGGTGTGTTTGCCAATCCAACCAATCCCGGCTTCCTGTGCCCAGGCTTTCTCCATTATCGGTCCCGTATCGACATAGCTGCGTGTTTGAATTCCAGGGATCTGTTGGTGAATAAACTCCTCTAATTCCTTCAGCCGATTTTTCATGAAGTCATGATAATCGTTTCCCCAAGCATACCGGGCAATCCGTCCCGCTTGATGGGTCTCATCAGGAACATGGTCCGTATAGTAATTCATTCCTACGACGATCATCGATTGGCAACCTGGAAGCACTTTGGTGGGATCGGCACGACGCTGAGGGTCTCGTTCCATCCAGAGCATGGTGCCGTGATACCGCTGTTCCAACCAATGGGTTAATCGATTCCATAGACGTGTGGTTAGTGGTAATGAGTTGGATTCTGATCGCTTGAGATCAGATAATGGAGTGACATCAAGGGTAGAAGGATGTACACGGGCAACGCCGACCGTATCAAAACCCAATACCTGCGCTTGAGCCTTAATCTGGCTGACAAGAGTCGACGAGGAACTCATATCATTCGCCCCTTCGCGATCTGTGATTGGAAGTCTATTTGGGTTGAGGAAATGAAGGATTGGCAGGAGGAACATTATCCGCACAATTAAACATGACTGTAAATCGACCTGTGCATTGTTCTGTCTTACAAGCTTCGCAGGTCCCGACAATGGAGGTTTTCCAATCAGTTTTCTTTGTGTCAAATTGGCACGAGGTGGCCCCACCTTTAGTGGCTTCCGCCCAGGGTTCGTCATAGCCGGGAAACTGAGCCACAGTACATCCCTTCAGAATCGGTACGCGGCATTCGGCCTTTTCCCCACCTTTGGCCATCCCAATGGTGCAATTAGATTCTGTGCGAGATTGAGACTCGGCGGCTCCTGCGGAATCGATATTTGGCCCCATGCCATTTATCGATAGAAACCCTATGCTCAGGCAATAGAGAAAATGGAAATAAGGAAATTTTTTCTTGGGTCGACTGTTAAGACAATGATTCATGATGACCTATTGTAAAAAAGAATAAAAAACAAGCATCGGATCGCTCGTCAGGATACCTGCCTTCCTTATACCACAATAGAGAAAGAGACTGTCAAAAATTCATTTTTCCCAAGATTGAGAGACAGGAGGGGGGGGAAAGGCTGAGTACTCAGCTCTTGGAATTGGCTCATGACTTCTGCTTCCCACAATTCCCGGCCGTCAAGGTTTAACCCATGCTTGGTTTCGGAATCAGATTGAAAACTCAGAAGATTCAATCGTTGGGCAATTAATTTGCTTAACTTCAGCATTTTCCATACATCATCCTGTTCGGTCATAGAAAAATTGGCTTGCCGAACCACTAAACAGTTAATAAAAAATGGAGGTGTTCGTGAGCCAGGAGATATTGGGACATCCGCCAAAGCGTGACATTTTCCGGATCGATAAGGTCCGGCTTCACCCACGAATGGTCAAAGCTGAAGGGATGATGCAGGAAACGAATGGCTCTTTCTACGCCTTGCTGATCTTTTGACACTCAAGGAGTCAAATCAGGCCACTGTAACAGGCTATCAAGAGGCTGTACGAATAATTGTTATAGATCATAAATTATAAAGGAAGCATCGGTAGAAGGTAACAAAAAAACCTGGAGGGTAGAACCCTCCAGGTTTTTCCTATCTCTACTCATAAGAGTAGAAGGATTACATCATGCCGCCCATGCCGCCCATGCCACCCATGCCGTGGTCATGACCGCCGCCCATCCCTGCATCTTTCTTTTCTTCAGGAATGTCCGTGATCATCACCTCAGTGGTTAACATCAGGCCCGACACACTTGAAGCATTCTGCACGGCGCAACGCGCCACCTTGGTGGGATCGATCACGCCGGCTTCAACCATGTCCACGAATTCACCGGTGCCAGCATTGTATCCACGGTTACCACTTTCGGATCGGACTTTTTCAACGACAATGGAGCCTTCAGCGCCAGCGTTGATGGAAATTTGCCGAATGGGCTCTTCCAACGCGCGTCGAACGATATTTACGCCGACCTGTTGATCATGATTGAGTTTTAAATTTTCTAAGGCAGGAATACAGCGAAGCAAGGCCACACCACCACCCGGGACAATGCCTTCTTCCACTGCAGCTTTCGTGGCATGCAGGGCATCTTCCACGCGAGCTTTCTTTTCTTTCATTTCGGTCTCAGTTGCGGCGCCAACATTGATGACGGCCACTCCACCGACCATTTTGGCTAATCGTTCTTGTAATTTTTCCCGATCATACTCAGACGTGGTTTCTTCAACCTGTGTTTTGATTTGCTTCACGCGGCCTTCAATCCGCTTAGGATCGCCAGCGCCTTCCACAATCGTGGTGTTGTCTTTATCGATATTGACCCGCTTGGCACGACCTAAATCCGTCAGCTTGACCGATTCCAGCTTGAGGCCAACTTCTTCGGAGATCACTTGTCCACCAGTTAAAGTGGCAAGATCTTCCAACATGGCTTTTCGTCGATCCCCAAAACCAGGAGCCTTGACGGCTGCCACATTCAATGTGCCGCGCAATTTATTCACAACTAAGGTTGCTAAGGCTTCGCCTTCCACATCTTCAGCAATGATGACAAGCGGTTTGCCCATTTTGGCCACTTGCTCCAAGATGGGGAGCAGGTCTTTCATGGCACTGACTTTTTTCTCAACGATGAGCAAAAAAGCATCTTCCATCGTCGTTTCCATGCGGTCAGCATTCGTCACAAAATACGGGGAGATATAGCCGCGATCAAACTGCATCCCTTCCACGACATCTAACGAAGTGGACATGGACTTGGCTTCCTCCACCGTGATGACGCCATCTTTGCCTACTTTGTCCATGGCCTCAGCGATCAAATCACCGATGGTCTGGTCATTGTTGGCTGAAATCGATCCAATTTGGGAAATTTCTTTTTTGGATTGACAGGGTCTGCTGATTTTCTTGAGTTCCTCAATGACGATCTCAACGGCCTGATCGATCCCTCGTTTGATTTCCATGGGATTGCCGCCGGCTGTGATATTTTTCACGCCTTCTCGATATATCGCTTGAGCCAACACCGTGGCAGTCGTGGTCCCGTCACCGGCAACATCGCTGGTTTTGCTGGCGACTTCCTTGACGAGTTGGGCACCCATATTTTCATAGGGTTCCGACAATTCTATTTCTTTAGCGACCGTCACACCGTCTTTGGTAATGGTTGGCGCACCAAATTTCTTATCCAAAATGGCGTTGCGACCTTTAGGCCCCAACGTGGTTTTCACCGCATCGGCCAATTTATTCACGCCTCGAAGAATCGAAGCACGCGCTTGTTCACTGTATTGTAACTGCTTAGCCATACATGTCCTCCTTGAAAATCATCTGTAAATGGATATCAATTGAATCATTTTTTGAAGAGGTCGAGAGGGTTAGTTTTCAAACACACCCAGGATATCTTCTTCCTTTAAGATCAGACAGTCATCATTCTCAATTTTGATCTTTGTGCCTGAATATTTGTCGAACAGCACTTGATCGCCAACCTTCACGTTTTCGACGTCAGCCCCGGCTGCCGCAATCGTTCCCCGTTGAGGTTTTTCACGAGCTGAATCCGGCACATAAATGCCTCCGGCCGTTCGCTCTAATTCTTCCGTGTAGGTTACAAAAACTCGATCTCCAAGGGGACGAAACCCTTTGGCACTACTTCCTTCTTTTTTTTCCTCTTTTGTTTCTTTTTTTTCCTTCGTGGCTGTCATACTTACCTCCTTCAGTGGATTGTGGGCTGATTAATGAAAAATCTTTTTAACGGTTAATCTTCTTGGGATTGCACACCCGTAGTTCAAAAGATAGTTACTCACGCGCTTCTCGATTGAAAACTCAGATAAGTCCAGTTGAATTGAAGTCAAGAGGGGTGGAAGGAGATATTCTTAACTTTTTAGGAAAAAAGGTCAGAAGCCAGTCGTCTGAAGTCTGTTTACGAGAAAAAGCTGGCGGAGGTAGTACGCATAATTACTAGGTTCTATTTGCCAATAAATTCAAAGTCATGGATATCTTTTTTCATAAACTCTCGTAGTTTACTGATTATTTTAGCTTCAATCTGGCGGCTACGTTCCTTCGTAATTGAATATTTCTTGCCTAAATCTTCCAACGTGACGGGGGTCTCCGACAACATCCGGTTCCGCAGGATATCTTCTTCACGCTCGGTCAGTGTTCGAGCAAATTCGGCCAGTTTTTTCCGAAAAAGAAGCCGAAGCTGGGTATTGCCTAGTTGGTCATCCACCGGGGTTTGAACCGCAGGAAGCAAATCATGAAAAGTTCCTTCACCATCCTCGGTCATGGGTTGATCTAGGGACAATTCCCAACTTCCCAGGCGTTGGTCCATTTCTACAACATCGCGTTCGCGGACGTTGAGGCGATCAGCTAAGAGTTTGGGATCCGGGATATAGCCCTGTCGTTCCAGCTTGGCCTTTTCCCGACGTAAGTTATAAAACAGTCGTCGTTGCTCTTGGGTCGTTCCAATTTTGACCAATCGAAAGTTATTGACCAGGTGCCGCAACACAAACGCCCGGACCCACCATGCTGCATAGGCATAGAATCGAACATTTTTCGTGGGGTCGAATTTCTTCATCGCTTGGAGCAAGCCGACATTTCCCTCTTGAATCAGATCCATCTGGTCTAACCCGGCAAGACCATATTCGGAGGCAATTTTTACACTCACTCGCAAATTGGCCAAAATCAACTTGACGGCCGCTTCCCGTGTGCCAAGTTGTTGATATTCATAGAAAAGTTGAATTTCTTCTTCTTTTGAGAGGAAGGGGTACCGTCGGACTTCAGCCAAATAGCGACTCAACGTGGTGGTCGGAGTGAGTGCCGTGGACAGACTTTCCCAGGAGGCACCATCCTTTGTATGGTCCTCTTCTGGGTGAGGCTGGCTTTCGTCAGCTGAATCATCGACCGGCAATAATTCGTCGCTTGCAGATTTAACTTCATCTGCGGAATCAACAGAATCTGAAGTGTGCGACTCGACATCGATCACTTCCGGGTTGATTTTTTTTGAGGGTTTTAGCCGCATAGATATTGAAATGTCTCCTGAGTCCTCTGGTCTGGCGTTATAAGATGATATTGTAATGAATTTTTCGCCCATGACCAAATGGTTATTCCAAAAAGTTCCGCAATTGGCTGGTGCTTCAAAGTTAATGGGGGAGGGAGCGCGTTCTTTCAGGGTCCCTCGCAAAGGGAAACCTTTTAATAGTGAAAAAGTTGCTATACCGCATGCAGTATGGAGTGCATGTCAATGACTCAAGAAGAAGGATGAGACCTGTATGGTGAGCCAACGATGTTGAACGAGGGATGGCAAGCTTTACGCTCTGGCCATTGGCCCAGTTTACTCGGTGCATGGTTGCATTTTGAAGTCAGTTTTGTGGTATGGCTGTTGATTGGCGCCCTCAGCATCCCTATTTCCGAAGAATTTGGTCTTTCAGCTTTCCAAAAAGGGCTATTAGTTGGAGTTCCTTTGCTCGGTGGCTCCCTGCTTCGAATGGTCATTGGACCATTAGGAGACTGGGCGGGAGCGAAAAACGTCGGCTTGGCAATTTTATTCCTTGAAGCTGTGGCCCTTCTACTTGGCTGGCAATGGGGAACCAGTTTCGAAGAAATCTTAATAGTCGGACTGATCTTGGGAATTGCTGGAGCGAGTTTTGCCATCGCCCTGCCCATAGCAAGCCGAGCGTATCCTCCGGCCCATCAAGGATTGGCTATGGGAGTCGCGGCAATAGGAAATAGCGGAGTGCTCCTAGCGTCTCTTTTTGCTCCACGATTAGCCGCCATATTTGGCTGGCATCAGGTCTTCGCCCTCATGCTTATTCCCGTACTGGGAACGGCAGGGGTGTTTTTCTGGTTGGTTCAGCCAGGATCGCCATCGACACCTCCAGAAAAAAAATCCCAGCACTATCTCTCATACCTCTCTCAGGCCTTACAGCATACATCTCTGTATTGGTTGTGTGGAATTTATGGCGTCACGTTCGGTGGCTTTGTGGGCCTCTCAAGTTATCTGCCAATTTTCTTCCATGACCGGTTTCAACTGGAAATGGTTACAGCGGGAACGCTAACAGCTATCTCCGCCTTAGCTGGAAGCGTGTCTCGTCCAATTGGAGGGTTTCTTGCAGATCGCTTTGGCGGGTTCATCTTACTGCAAGGTTTATTGGTGATCGTGACGATATTGTGTTTGGCCTCTGGGCAATTTACCACTATCATGGGGGCACTGGTGATGATGTTTGGCATCATGCTGTGTTTGGGCTTTGGCAATGGGGTTGTGTTTCAAGTGGTATCCTGTCGATTTCAGGGCATGATGGGCACGGCCTCAGGCTTGATTGGAGCGGCTGGCGGCCTGGGTGGGTTTTTCCTGCCCACTGGCTTTGGCTGGTTGAAGGATCTCACTGGAACATTTTCATCCGGGTTTCTTGCGTTGGGATGTGTTTCAGGATTAGCTGCACTTAGTGTTATGATGGTCCAACGTTCAGATCGATTGTCTCATCCCACGAGCACTTCCGGAACCGAAAAAAGAAATCAATCATGTTAAGGAGTGAGACATTTTGCGTATGACCAACGAGACTCAGACACCAACCGACTCTCAATTTCACAGCATTGCTGAGGTCTTAGAAGATTTCAAGGCGGGCCAATGTGTGATTTTGGTGGACGATGAGGATCGAGAGAATGAAGGCGACCTGGTACTCGCCGCCGAACTAGTGACGCCTGATGCCATCAATTTTATGGCCAAGTTCGGGCGTGGGCTCATTTGTTTAGCCTTGACACCCGAGCGAGTGGGGGAACTGAAGCTTCCTCCCCAAACCCAGGAGAATACGGCAACATTTGGAACAGCATTTACTGTATCCATTGATGCCGCCAAAAATATTACGACGGGTATTTCGGCGGCCGACCGTGCCACCACGATCAAATTGGCCGTGAACCCTCAGGCTAAACCTACCGATTTCGCTCGTCCCGGGCATGTGTTTCCGCTTAAAGCCCATAAGGGGGGTGTTCTCCGGCGAGCCGGGCAAACCGAAGGGTCTGTAGATTTGGCTCGCCTGGCAGGACTGTTCCCCGCCGCGGTCATCTGTGAAATTATGAATGATGATGGGACGATGGCACGAGTGCCGCAGCTTCTGGAATTTGCTCAGCAGCATCAATTGAAAATCATTACGGTGAAGGATCTCATTCAATATCGGTTGCATCGGGAAACGTTTGTGAAAGAAATGGTCCGAGCCAAACTCCCAACGAAATTCGGGCAGTTTGAAGCTGTCGTCTTTGAAAATGAATTGGACGCTGGCACCCATGTGGCTTTGGTAAATGGCGCGATTGATGCAAATCCCACTCTGGTTCGGGTACATTCAGGCTGCCTGACGGCTGACGTCTTTGGATCATTACGTTGTGATTGTCGGGAACAGCTCCATCGTGCGATGGAACTGATTGAACAAGAAGGGAAAGGGGTCCTCCTCTATCTCAATCAAGAAGGCCGTGGCATTGGCTTAACCAATAAGATAAAGGCCTATCGCCTCCAAGACCAAGGCAGTGATACCGTAGAAGCGAATCTCCAATTAGGGTTCAAGGCGGATTTGCGCGATTATGGTATTGGCGCTCAAATTTTGGTGAATTTAGGCCTCAAAAATATTCGTTTGATTACCAATAATCCCCGAAAAATTGTGGGGATTGAGGGCTATGGATTAAAGGTGGTGGAACGGGTCCCTATCGAGATTGCTCCGCAGGAGTCGAATGCTCATTATTTACGGACCAAAAAAACAAAATTAGGGCATCTCCTTAATAATGTCTAGGAGGGACTTGCAGTTCCCCTAAGCAAGTGGTACACACTGCTAGCTCTGGACATCTACCTAATTGAGCTTCGACGAATTCACGCCCAGCATGAAAGTTTTTGAAGGAAATCTCGATGGGAAGAATTGTTCCATCGGTATAGTCGTCAGTAAATTTAATGAAACCGTGACCAGTCGGTTGCAGGCGGGAGCAGAAGAGGCGTTACGTCAGTTAGGGACTCCCCCTGAACATATGCAGCTTGTTCGTGTTCCAGGTGCGTTTGAGTTGCCCTTAGTCGCCAAAATCCTGGCCCAATCGCAGCAAGTTGATGCAATCATTTGTTTAGGGGCGGTGATTCGTGGGGAAACTGCTCATTTCGAATACATCAGTGAATATGCGAGTCGTGGTATCGGAAACGTGGCCCTGGAGACTGGAATCCCCGTGATTTTTGGGGTCCTCACAACCAACACCGTTGAACAAGCCATGGAACGTTCGGACGCCTCTGAACGCAACAAGGGCGCTGAAGCGGCTCGCACCGCCATTGAAATGATTTCTTTACTCAAGCAATTACAGCAAGGCAACACCCGACAGTCTGGGTTCTTACGGTAACTTCACCTTCATGGCCATGGCGATCCCAACAGATCTTCCTCCAACTTCTTCAACCAAGAGTGGATCCTCTCGTCGACTAGCCCGACAACTAGCCTTACAGTTACTCTTTCAACAAGAATTTCAAGCTAAATATGCCGAATGGCAAGAGAACTTTTGGAAAGAACATCCCACGACTTCGGATACGGTCAAAACCTTTGCGACCCGTTTACTGCAAGGCGTTAAAGATCACCAGCCAGATATTGATCGCCTCATTCAAAAATTTGCCGTCGGTTGGTCGATTACACGCATGCCGGTGGTTGATCGCAATATTCTTCGAAGTGCCATTTACGAGCTCGTATGGGAGCCTGAAATTCCAGCAGCGGTCACAATCAATGAAGCCATCGAACTCGCCAAACTCTTTGCCGATGATGAAGCGCAACGATTTATCAATGGAATTTTAGATCATGTTCTTCGTGACGAAGAGCGACTGGCGGAGAAACGTTCTCAGCTTCACTCAAAAGATCCCAATCAAAGCCTACCGGCTCACAACGACATCAACGTATGATTGATCGTTACACGCGACCTCAGATGGGTGCCATTTGGACCCAACAACACAAATATGAATGTTGGCTGGACGTGGAATTGGCCGTCTGTCAGGCCATGGAGAAAATGGGCCAAGTGCCTCGGGGAATCGCCAAGCGCGTTCGCAAAAAAGTGACGATCAATTCTGCCCGCATTGCCGCGATTGAACAGGTCACCAAGCATGATGTCATTGCCTTCTTAGAGTCCATTGCCGAACAGGCGGGGCAAGATGCGCGGTTTCTTCATGCTGGACTCACGTCATCAGATATCTTGGATACAGCTTTAGCCTTGCAGATGGTGGAGGCCTCGCGCGTACTTATGGACGATCTCGAGGCGTTGTTAACTTCCTTGCGAAATTTGGCTTTGGCTCATCAAGAGACGATGACGGTCGGGCGGTCACATGGGATTCATGGCGAACCGATTACCTTTGGGTGGAAAGTCGCCATTTGGTTTCAAGAGTTTGAACGTCAACAACAACGACTGAAGGCCGCCGTTATTGATATTGCCGTTGGCAAATTATCAGGCGCGATGGGAACGTTTGCCCATTTATCTCCATCCGTGGAGAAAGCGGTCTGTCAGCAATTGGGGTTAAACCCGGCACCCATTTCCAATCAGGTCATTCAAAGAGACCGGCATGCCGCCTTCCTCTCGGTTTTGGCATTGATCGCCGCCAGTATAGAAAAAGTGGCCACAGAGATACGCCACTTGCAGCGCACAGAGGTATTAGAAGCCGAAGAATATTTTGAGCCTGGGCAAAAAGGCTCCTCGGCCATGCCGCATAAACGAAACCCGATTGCTTCTGAAAATCTATGTGGCCTTGCCCGCGTCGTTCGCAGCAATAGTCTGGCGGCCATGGAAAATGTGGCACTCTGGCACGAACGAGATATCAGTCATTCGTCGGTTGAGCGCATCATTATTCCCGACAGCACGATTTTGGTAGATTACATGTTGGTTCGGTTGACCAACGTCCTTTCAAAATTGGTGGTCTACCCCGAACAGATGTCGAAGACGCTGAATCAAACCAGGGGTCTCATCTACTCTCAAAGACTCTTGCTAGCCCTGATTCATAAGGGAGCTATCCGAAAAGTTGCCTATGAACAGGTACAAAATCATGCCATGGCCGCATGGAAAAATCAGGGAAGTTTTCAAACTCTTATCGAACAGGATCCCTTCATTGCGAAGCATCTCTCGATGAAAGAAATAGCCAGCTGTTTTAACCCCAAAGCCTATGTGCGCCATCAACGACAGATTTTCACAAGAGTCTTTGGAAAATCCAAGTCCACGATTGGGGCGCGGTCTTCACAGAGAAAACTATCCACTACACCTTCAGCTAAAGGATGACATGATGGAAAAGGGGCAGATGCTGTACGAAGGGAAAGCCAAAAAGATTTTCCTTACGGAGAAAAAAGATGAAGTGATCCAATACTTCAAAGACGATGCGACGGCCTTTAATGCGGAAAAGCGGGGGACGATTCTTGAAAAAGGAATCGTTAACAATAAAATTTCGATACGTCTCTTTAAAGAATTAGCCGATGCGGGCATCCCAAGTCATTTCATTCAACAAATCAATGATCGGGAAATGTTGACGCGTCGGGTCAATATTATTTTGGTCGAAGTGGTCGTGCGAAACAGAGCGACGGGAAGCCTGGTTAAGCGCTTAGGGTTAGAAGATGGGATGTTTATTGATCCGCCCTTAGTCGAGTATTTTTATAAAGATGATTCTTTGGGTGACCCGTTAATAACGGAAGACCATATCCGGTTGCTGAAATTAGCCACACCGTCTCAGGTAGCCGAATTACGGAATCAGGCCTTGAAGATTAACGAGGTGCTCTTACCGTTTTTTCAAAAACGAGGCATGATGCTCGTGGATTTTAAAGTAGAGTTTGGTCTTTATAATGGACAAATTCTTTTAGCCGATGAAATATCCCCCGATACCTGTCGTTTCTGGGATATGCAAACCGGTGAGCCTATGGACAAAGACCGCTTTCGAAAAGATCTTGGCCGCCTAGAAGAAACCTACCAAGAGGTGCTCAAGCGGGTTTGCACTGAAAGCCACTGATTCCCGATGAAAGCGAAAATATACATCACTCTCAAAGACGGCATTCATGATCCCCAAGGCCGGGCTATTCAGCAATCGCTTCAGACTTTGGGATTTGACATGGTTCAAGATGTTCGAATGGGGAAGTTCTTAGAAGTTAATCTTAAGGACATGGAAAACGAAGCTGCAGAAGCCACCATCGAAAGTATATGCCAAAAATTGCTCGCCAACATGGTTATTGAAGATTTCCGATATGAGATCGTTCCGACCTAACCGCATGCATTTCCTATCTCTTGGCAATCCTTCATTATTGACGAAGGGCAGGATACTTTGAATTTCGGCATTATCGTATTCCCTGGGTCCAATTGCGACCGCGATTGTGCCCATGTGATTTCCAGGGTGATGGGGCAATCGGCGCATCTCATCTGGCATCAGGAACAGGCGCTTCCGGGCATGGATGCCATTATTCTACCTGGAGGTTTTTCCTATGGGGATTATTTGAGGACAGGGTCCATTGCTCGATTGTCACCGATCATGGAGGCGGTGATCGAATTTGCGAATGAAGGGGGACTCGTGCTTGGGATCTGCAACGGTTTTCAAATTCTTTTAGAGGCAGGTCTCTTACCCGGGGCCATGTTGCGAAATACAGGTTTGTCGTTTATTTGCGAGGAAGCCTACATTCGAGTCGAAAATGCCGAGACCCGTTTTACGCATACTTGTAAAGCCGGACAAATCATCAGGCTGCCAATTGCCCATGCCGAAGGAAATTACTACACCGATCCCGTCACACTCTCGGCCCTTCAAGCCACTGCTCAAATCGTATTTCGCTATTGCGACAAAGATGGAAATACCACCACCACATCCAATCCCAATGGTTCGATTGACAACATCGCCGGCATTCGAAATGCCAAAGGCAATGTCTTAGGACTCATGCCTCACCCCGAACGCAGCGCTGAAGCGATCTTTGGTAATGAGGATGGTCATTTCATTTTTGAATCGATGCTGGCTTCCATGGTTGAGCCTAAACCCCTTCCGGTATAATAGAGTTCCCCCAACTCATGATAGAGAATTTTTCACTCTAAACATGGAAGTATTTCCTGGCATTAGCATGAATCCCGATGTATGTGGAGGAAAGCCCTGTGCTTCGGGGACATCCATTGATGTGGCCACGATTGTGGGAATGTTGGGGACAGGAAAATCATTTGAGGATGTCGAAGACATCTTTCAGATCAACCGGGAGCAAATATACACCGCGTTGCGGTATGCTTCTTATGTCACCGATCATTTACCCTTGCGGATGCCTCCATCGGGTCACGAGCAGGGGACAGAATGATCTCCAATATGCTAGTTTATCTTCAAGCCAATCTTCCCATTTGATTCAATCCATTGAATGAAAGATATTCGACCTTCCTGAAGTTCTTTCTTCTAAGAAAGAGGCCTAACCCGCCACGCTACTTCTCATGAAAAACAAAGACACTCAAGCTTTGCCCCCTTCAAATATTTCTCCGGAACTCATTCAACAGCATGGTCTGTCAGAGGAGGAGTATCGACAAATTTTGACGCATCTAGGGCGGGAACCCAATCTGACTGAGTTGGGAGTCTTTTCCGTGATGTGGAGTGAACATTGCAGCTATAAAAGCTCACGTGTGCATTTGAAACGGTTTCCGACAGAAGGACCTTGTGTCGTTCAAGGGCCTGGGGAAAATGCCGGAGCGGTCGACATTGGCGATGGCCTGGCCGCCGTGTTCAAAATGGAATCACATAATCATCCCTCGTTTATCGAGCCCTTTCAAGGAGCCGCAACCGGAGTGGGTGGCATTCTTCGCGACATTTTTACGATGGGTGCGCGTCCCATTGCCCTCTTAAATTCACTCCGATTTGGCGAATTAGATTCGGCACACAACCGCCATCTGTTAACGGGGGTAGTGTCCGGTATTTCCTGGTATGGCAACTGTATGGGAGTCCCCACGATCGGCGGCGAAATTACCTTCAACGATATCTATACCAAAAACCCTCTGGTGAATGTATTTTGTCTTGGAATTGTCAAAAAAGACAGGCTTTTACGCGGTCTGGCCAGAGGCGTGGGCAATCCCGTTTTGTATATTGGAGCCAAGACGGGTCGAGATGGCATCCATGGAGCCACGATGGCTTCTGGTAGCTTCGACGATGCTTCCGAGAAAAAACGTCCCAATGTTCAAGTGGGAGATCCGTTTTTGGAAAAACTCTTACTTGAAGCATGCCTTGAATTTTTAGAGCAAGACCTTCTGGTAGGCATTCAGGATATGGGAGCGGCAGGACTCACGAGTTCATCCTGCGAAATGGCGTCTCGTTCAGGAACGGGGATTGAGCTTGATGTGGCCAAAGTCCCTCGGCGGGAGCCTAATATGACCCCATACGAAATCCTGTTATCGGAATCTCAAGAACGGATGCTTTTAGTGGCACAACCGGGTAAAGAGGAAGCGGTCCTCGCGGTATGTCGAAAATGGGGTATAGATGCCGCTGTGGTTGGGAAAGTGACCAGCGATGGGTTCCTTCGTATTCGAGAAGGAAACCAAGTCGTGGCAGAAATTCCAGCAGATGCGATTGCCGATGGTGCGCCGCGTTATGAACGACCATCGACGCCTCCCCAATATCAAGAACTCTTGCAGGCCTTAAATCTCGATGCTTTGCCTGACATCAAAGATGGAACCGACGCCTTATTGCAATTGCTCGATTCCCCAACGATTGCGAGTAAACGCTGGGTGTACCGGCAATTTGATTACATGGTCGGGACCAATACCGTGGTGGTGCCAGGTTCTGATGCGGCAGTGATTCGCATCAAAGGGACGGGAAAAGCGTTGGCCATGAGCACCGATGGGAATAGCCGCTATTGTTTGCTCAATCCTTATATGGGGGGAAGCCTGGCGGTGGCGGAAGCTGCCAGAAATGTTGTGTGCTCAGGAGCGAAACCGCTTGCCGTCACCGATTGTTTAAATTTTGGCAATCCTGAGCGCCCCGACATTATGTGGCAATTGATTATGGCCGTGGAAGGGATTGCCGATGCCTGCCGCGCATTGGCGGTGCCCGTGGTGAGTGGCAACGTCAGTTTGTATAACGAAACAAACGGTCTCTCGATTTATCCAACGCCGACTCTTGGAATGGTTGGGTTAATTGAGCGCGAAACAGACATCACAACCCAATGGTTCAAGCGATCTGGCGATATCATTTTGCTTCTGGGTGAGACCAAAGAAGATCTCGGCGGAACGGAATATCTCAAGGTTTTGCATTCTCGGGAACAAGGGATGCCCCCGTGGTTAGATTTGGAACGCGAGCAAGCCGTTCAACACTGCGTCTTGACCTTGATTCAAAAAGGATGGGTGCAATCCGCACATGATTGCTCAGAAGGAGGTATCCTCGTTACACTAGCTGAGTGTTGCCTCACACATCCCTCGACACCATTCGGAGGCAGGATTATTCTTCACCAAAATCGGTTACGCCTTGATGCTCTGCTGTTTGGGGAAAGTCCCTCACGCATCGTCATTTCCGTCAAAGAAGACCATCTGGCTCAGGTCAGGCAATGTATTCAAGATATGGATGCGAATCTGCCGATGACCCTATTAGGACACGTCACGGATACGGAACAGATGGAAGTCATGGTTCAAGACGAACAGAGCCACATAGTATCTCAGATGTCCTGGCAGTTAAAGGATTTGGCCGATCGATGGCATAACTGTCTGGCGCAACAACTTGGCGTTGAACACACTCCATAGCTTCGCAAGACTGAATTGTACTTCATGAACAGTTTCATTCTCTTTACTCATTTCACAAAATGAAATCTTTACCGATTATTCAGCCTGCCTTATCTTCAGATGCCTTCCATGAAGAATGCGCCGTGTTTGGTATTTCCGGGCATAAAGAAGCGTCCAATCTCACCTATCTCGGACTCTATGCGTTGCAGCATCGGGGGCAAGAAGGGTCGGGAATTGTCTCCTCTGATGGCGAACGATTTTTTCAAAAAAAAGGACTGGGCCTCGTTGCCGATATTTATACTAAAAAAACACTTCGCCAACTACCTGGGACTAAAGCTATTGGACACAACCGCTATTCCACGGCGGGAAGCGGCGATCTCCATAATGTGCAACCTTTTTCGGTAAATTTTGCGTTTGGCAATTTGGCACTCGCCCATAATGGCAACCTCATCAATGCCGGGGTCTTGCGCGGAGAGTTGGAAGCCTACGGAGCCATCTTTCAATCAGATTCCGACAGTGAAGTCATTATTCATCTCATTGCCCATTCTAAGGGGGACACGATCGTCAATCGAGTCATTGATTCGTTAAGTCTAGTTCGGGGTGCCTTCTCCCTGGTGTTGCTCACCGATGACCATCTCATCGCGGCTCGAGATCCCTATGGCTTTCGCCCCTTATGCTTGGGCAAATATAAAGACAGTTGGGTCGTCGCTTCTGAAACCTGTGCCTTTGATCTGATAGACGCCACATTTGTGCGTGAAGTGGAGCCTGGAGAAATCATCGTGATCGAAGGAACGGAACTCACCTCCTATCATCCCTTTTTAAAACGAACGCCGGCCCAATGTGTTTTCGAATATGTCTATTTCGCCAGACCTGATTCCAAGATCTTTGGCACGAACGCCGTTTATCCCATACGAAAAGCGTTTGGACGACAATTGGCCAAGGAATGCCCGGCCGATGCCGATTTGGTGATTCCTGTTCCCGACTCGGGAGTGCCGGCGGCGCTTGGCTATGCCGAAGGCATGGGCCTGCCCTTTGAAATTGGTCTCACACGAAACCATTATATTGGCAGGACTTTTATCGAACCCCAACAAGCCATTCGTCATTTCGGGGTCAAACTTAAATTGAATCCTGTCCCCGAAGTGCTGGAAGGTAAACGTATTGTGGTGGTGGATGATTCGATTGTGAGAGGAACCACTAGCCGCAAAATTGTCAAAATGCTTCGTCAAGCCGGAGCAAAAGAAATTCATATGCGCATTAGTTCGCCACCGGTCATTGCTCCCTGTTTTTACGGGATTGATACACCAACCAAAAAGGAGCTCATTGGATCAAAATTTTCCATTGAGCAAATTCGGCGGTATGTCACGGCCGATAGTCTGGGATATTTAAGCCTCGAAGGAATGCTCGCGACCGCTCCCGACACTTCTCAACATTATTGCAACGCATGTTTTACGGATAACTATCCAATCAGCCTTACGAAAGCCGAAGAAATGCAACTCGGGCTCTTCGAGCCGAATCAGGTTTCTTCTTGCTAGCATCTTTCCTCGTTTTCTTGCTGCCCCTAAAATTCCGGCTCCTCTGAAGAATTTGTGGGTAATGATTAGAGGGCTTGAGGCTGTGA